>CAZIFB010000009.1:0-116238 GCA_964538915.1 uncultured candidatus Brocadiaceae bacterium
TTCGTCGAGCGTGTAGCCGACCGCGAGCCTGGCCGCGATCTTCGCGATGGGGAACCCGGTCGCCTTGCTCGCCAGCGCGCTGCTGCGGCTCACGCGCGGGTTCATCTCGATCACGATCATCCGGCCGTCGCGCGGATTGATCGCGAACTGCACGTTGCTGCCGCCGGTGTCGACGCCGATCTCGCGGATGCACGCGATCGCCGCGTCGCGCATCAGCTGGTACTCGCGGTCGCTGAGCGTCTGCGCCGGCGCCACGGTGATCGAGTCGCCCGTGTGCACGCCCATCGGATCGAAGTTCTCGATGGAGCAGACGATGATCACGTTGTCGTGCTTGTCGCGCACGACTTCGAGTTCGTACTCCTTCCAGCCGGCGATCGACTCCTCGACGAGGATCTCGCTGTTCAGAGACAGCGACAGGCCGCGGCCGCAGATGTCCTCGAACTCCTGCAGGTTGTAGGCGATGCCGCCGCCGCTGCCGCCCATCGTGAAGCCGGGGCGGATGACGCACGGCAGGCCGATCTCGTCGAGCGCCTGCCTGGCCTCCTGCATCGAATACGCGAGCCGGGACCGCGCGCACGACAGACCGATGTTGGTCATCGCGTCGCGGAACTCGAGGCGCCCTTCGGCCTTCTGGATCGACGCGGGTTTCGCGCCGATCATCTCGACGCCGAACTTCTCCAGCACGCCCATGTCGTGCAGTTGCATCGCGCAGTTGAGGGCGGTCTGGCCGCCGAGCGTCGGCAGGATCGCGTCCGGCCGCTCCTGTTCGATGATCTTCGCGACGACGTCGGCGGTGATCGGCTCGACGTAGGTCCGATCCGCCATCTCGGGATCGGTCATGATCGTCGCCGGGTTGCTGTTGATCAGCACGATCCGGTAGCCGTCCGCGCGCAGCGCCTTGCACGCCTGCACGCCGCTGTAGTCGAACTCGCACGCCTGGCCGATCACGATGGGCCCCGAACCCAGGATCAGGATCGATTTCAGGTCTTGGCGGCGCGGCATTTCGGGCCGGGACTACAGCGGAACGGTCGGCGTCGCGCGAGTCCAAAGTGCGCCATCGAAACGGCGCGCCGCTGCGCGCGTGTCACCGCGGCGCGCGTCGCCCGAACAGCGTCCAGGTCGGGCCGGCGAAGAGAACATCGGGAGCCGCGGCTCCGGAAGGCGGCGCCGCGGCGAACAGGCCGTCCGGCGGCTTGCCGCGCACGAGCCAGTAGTCGAAGTCGTCGCCGAACTTGGAGTGATCGTAGAGGCCCGGATTCCACTCGAAGCCGGGCGGAGGGCGGTGCGACAACGCGCCTGGACGGAGGCGGACGGGCGCCATCGGGAACTCGGCGAACGTGAAGTACGCGAGCCCGCCGATCCGTGCCTGGTAGTACTGGTGCGCGTGCATGAAGGTCGGGAGGCCGGTCGTGCCGCTGATCGGCGCGTAGCACAGTCCGACCAGCTTGTGCCCCGGTTCGGTGTGCGCGAGCGCTTCGTCGAGTTCTCCCATCTCCGCGTCCGTGAAGGCGAACCCGGCGCGCCAGTTCGCGGCGGCGAGCGCCGTGACGCCGATGCACGACGCGGCGACGACGATCTGCGTTGCGCGACGCAGGGATGTTCGCGGCCCGAGCGCGGGCACGAGCAGCAGTGCGACGGGCAGGTAGCGCCAGTTGATCGGTGCGACGATGCCGTAGGTGAGCGGCGCGAACAGGTAGGCGAGGAACGTCGCGGCGAGGGTCAGTTCGGGCGCGAACGACGGCAATGGGGCGGCGAGCGGGGCGCGGGCCGACAGCGGCGGCAGCGCCGCGCTCTCACCGATCCGCTGCGGCGCCGGACCGACGACGCGCAGCAGCACGAGTCCCGTCGCGACCGCGAGAAATGCGATCGCCGTCCAACGCCCCGAGCCGTCGGCCCACGCGTCGAACGAGTGCGACATCCAGTGCCGCAACGTGTCGAGCCCGGGCAGGAACGAGAACTCGTTCGCGCCGCCCCTGTCGATAGACCGCCGGTCGAGGAACGTCGGCTCGCCGATCCACGCGGCGGTCGCGGCGAGCGAAGGGAGCGCCGCTAGTGCGCTCAGCGCGAGCGCGCGGCGCGCGACCGCCCCGGGCATCCGGCGCCCGAGCTCGATCGCGTGAAGCACCGCTGCCAGTCCGAACCACGCGAACGTCAGCGCGTGGCCGTAGAACGCCACGAGGCTCGCGATCGCGAGGACAGCGGCCGTCACGAGGTCGGGTCGCCGCCACAACCGACTCAGTGCGGCCAGCGCGAACAGCGACGCCGTGACGCCCGTGTGGAAGCTGTGGAAGCCCCACATCACCCACGCGTGCAGCGCGGCGCCGCCCGCGAGTGCCGCGAGCAGCGGCGGGCGGCCGTTCTCGCGCAGCCAGAGCGCCACGGCGATCGGCTGCAGCGCGATCGCCGCGATCACCGCGACGCGCCCGCCGGTCTCGACGTCGCCGAACCACGAGGCGGCGACGGCGATCCAGTAGAAGAGCATGTACTGCTCGGGTGCGAGCGACGCGTCGAACCACGGCGCGAACGCCGGCGTGTCGCGGCCGCAGAGCGCGGCGATCGTGCCGAGATGCTGCGGGTGGTCGACGAACGGCAGCCACTTCGGGGCGAGGATCGGCCACGCGAGCAGGCCCGCGACGATCGCGAGGGTGATCGTGGTCACGACGCGCGGCACGACGGTCGGCTGCTGCGGGTTCTCCATCTGTTCCTGCCGAGCGGTTCGCCGCTGATCGGGCTCCCGTTCTACCACCAGTTCGTGTCGATCGAGGTCGACCCGCAGGGCGTGTGGAGTTCGGTCACCGCGACGAACGCGCTGCAGCTCGTGGCCGGGTCCTTCTGACCCGGCCGGGTTACTCGGCGGTCGGCCGCCGCTACTGGCGCGTCGTTCTCGCGAGGTGACGCGGATGATCCGGATGCAGGTCGCGGCGGTGGTCGTTTCCTTCCTGTGCAGCCTTGCCACGGCGACGGCCCAGGAGGTCCTGTGCACCGACGGGACCTCGTTCGCCGGGTCCGTGGTTTCGGTCGAAGGGTCGCGCGCGAAGGTCAAGTGCGCCGACGGCTCGATGCGCTCGTTCGACGTGCGGCAGATCGACGTCGAGATCGATGCAAAGGGGCAGGAGAAGCGCCATGCCGCGACGTTGACGAAGGGCCCGACGACGCCCCAGGCGACGGCCCTGCTGGCGCGCCTGGCCAAGGGAGACGCGCTGGTGTTGCCAGAGCTCGTGACCCTGACGGAGAATTGCACCCAGGAGGTGCTCGACGGTCTCCAGAAGGCGCTGGCGGGCAAGGCGGCTGCGCCCCGCGCGATCGCGGCGCAGGCCCTGGCCCTGTCCGCCACCCAGGAGGGCGTGAAGGCCGCGATCGCCGCGGCCAAGGCGGATCCGACCCTCTGGAAGTCCGTCGCCAACGCGCTGGATTCGGGCGCTGCACTGGCGGCCGTGCAGGCCATCGACGCACGGGCGGACATCGAGACCGCGATGACCCACAAGGACCGCATCGTGCGATTCTGTGCGAGCTGGGTGGCGGCCCACCTCGAGTCCAAGACCGCACTCCCGGTGCTCGCAACCTTCCTCGGGGACTCCGACCACCACATTCGCGAGTCGGCGGCCGTCGGTCTCGCCGAGTGCGGCGATGCGGCCGGTGCCAAGGTCCTGATGACGATGGCGAAGCGCGAGAAATCGCCCGCGATGGAGGCCAATCGCGATGCCGATGCCGCGACGCGCGATCTCGTGGCTCGGGGAGCCCGGCAGGAACGCATTCGCGCCTGCAAGCTGCTCGGCGCGCTCAAGGCCAAGGATGCGGTCTCCACGCTCACGACCCTCGGCAAGCACGGCGACCCGGACATCGCCGCCGCGGCGAAGGCCGCCCTCGCGTCGATCCAGCAGGGCTGACGCAGACGCGCGGGTCGTCCGAGCCGTTCGAAGCGGGGTCTGTCCGCCGGGCGAAGTCGCCCGTAGATTGGGGAAGGATCGGGCAGCGAAGGCGTCTTCGGGCCCCGTCCGGCCGAGTCCCCCCGCTCGCCCCATGATCGAACGCCGCTCCAGTCGTGTCCTCATCGCCGCGGTTTGTGCGCTGACCGCGTGTTCCACCGCGAGCTACGTCGCGGACGCGGACGAGGAAGTGGACGCGGTGCTCGGGCACGCCCGCACGACGACGCTCGGCAATCGTGAGTCGTGGGTCATCCGGCCGGTGACCGAGCCGCTTGCGCCCGCCACCGGGCCTGCTACGGCCGAGCCTCCGCCGGCCGGGACCGCCGCCGCCGAGCCGCCCGCTGCGCCGGTCGCGGCCACCGAGATCTTCGATCTCGACCGCGCGCTGCAGACCGCGGTGAGCCAGAACCGCGACTTCCTGTCCCGGCGCGAAGGGCTCTACCGCGAAGGTCTGTCGATCGCGTTGACGCGCTTCCAGTTCGGGCCGCAGTTCGCGTCCGCGATCTCGTACCTTTGGCCGAAGAGCGAGGGAGGGTTCCAGCAGCACGGCGTCGGCGCGACCTTGTCCGGTTCGCAGATCCTGCCGACCGGCGGCTCGCTCTCGGTCGCGTCCGGCGTCGACGCGACCTGGTCGGCCGGGCCCGGCAGCGGCGATCCGCTCTACGGGACGACCGCGTCGGTCACGCTGACGCAGCCGCTCCTGCGCGGCGCCGGGTACGCGGTGTCGCACGAGGCTCTCACGCGAGCGGAACGCGAGCTCGTCTACGCGATCCGCGACTTCGAGGACTTCCGCGAGTCCTTCTCGATCGGGGTTGCGCAACGGTTCTTCGAGCTGACGAGCCAGAAGAAGACGCTGGCGAACGAGGACCGCAACTACGAGTCGGCAGTGTTCGATCGCGGCAAGGCGGAGGCGCTGCTGCAGGTCGGTCGCAACGCGGAACAGGAAGTGTTCCGCGCGCGCCGTCGCGAGATCGAAGCGAAGGACCAGCTCATCAATGCGAAAGCGGCCTACGACCGCGCGCTCGACGAGTTCAAGATCCTGCTCGGCGTGCCCACGACCACCCCGATCGACCTGACCGAGAGCGAGCCCCCGTACGAGCCCGTCCGGTTCGAGGTGGGTTCAGCGGTCGCCGCGGCGCGGCACAACCGGCTCGACCTCATCACGGACCGCCAGCGTGTCGAGGACACCGAGCGCTCGCTGCGCATCGCGGAGAACGATCTCCTGCCGGACCTCTCCCTCGTCGCGAGCTACGGCGTCGTCGGCGCGGCGAACGACCTCGGCCACGCGGCGCCCGACGAGTGGAGTTCGTCGGTCGGCCTCACGATGGAGGTCCCGCTGCAGCGCAAGGCCCAGCGCAACGCCTACCGGAGCAGCCTCATCGCGCTCGAGCAGGCGCGCCGCGGCCTGCAGCTTCGCGAGGACCAGCTCGATCTCGACATCCGCGACGCGATGCGCTCGCTGAAGAGTCTCGAGGAGCGCATCCAGCTGCAGGTCGAACAGATCGAGCAGGAGCGCGCGGCCGTCACGGTCACGCAGATCCGCTACGAGGCGGGCAAGCTGGAGAACCGCGACCTGCTCGAAGCGCGCCAGGCGCTCGTGGACGCGCAGAACGCGCTGATCCGCCTCAAGGTCCAGCACTTCGTCGCGCGCTTGAACCTGCTGAAGAGCATGGGACTGTTCTTCGTCGACGAGAACGGGAGATGGAGATGAAGAAGACGTGGATCCTGTTGGGGGTCGCCGCGGTCGCCGGCCTCGCGTTCGTCGTTCCCTGGTCGCGGCCGGAGCACGTCGCCCAGGCCGCATCGAGCGACCTCTACACCGTTCGTCGCGCGGATCTCGAGGTGACGATCACCGAGAACGGCACGATGGTCGCGAAGGAGTCGAAGAAGGTCGCGGCGAAGATCAAAGGGGAGAGCAAGATCCTCTCGCTGACCGAGGAGGGCAAGGAGGTGGTCGAGGGCGAGGTCGTGTGCAAGCTCGACGCCACGCAGGCGCAGTCGGCCGTGGAGCAGGTGAAACTCGACATCCTCCAGACCGAAGCCGACCTGAAGACCGCGCGCACCGAGATCGAGATCCAGGAAGTCGAGAACGTGGCCAACCTGACCAAGGCAGGGGTGGCGCTGGATCGCGCGAAGAAGGAGATCGAGAAGTACCGCGACGGGGAAGCGCCGCAGGAACGGCGCAAACTCGAGGTCACGCTGAAGGACATGGAGACCGAGTTCAACCGCGCGCGGAAGAACCTCGAGGACAGCACGAAGCTGCTGGAGCAGAACTACATCAAGAAGTCGGAGCTCGAAGACCACCAGATCGCGTTCGAGCGCGCGACGGTGCAGAAGGACAGTGCCGAGGTCGCGCTGCGCATGTTCGACAAGTACACGTTCCCGATGTCGCTGCGCGACTTCGAGACGAAGCTCGCCGACGCCGAGCGTGAAGTGTCGACGGCGCAGAAGCGCGGGGACTCACAGCTCGGCCAGAAGAGCGTACGCGTGCAGCAGCTCGAGAAACGGCTGCGCATGCAGACCGACCAGATGAAGGAGCGGCAGGAGGACCTCGACAACATGGTCCTGAAGGCGCCGTGCCCCGGGATCCTCGTCTACGGCAATCCGCACGAGCCCTGGTACCGCGACCGCATCAAGGTCGGCGGCTCCGTCTACGGCGGTCAGACGGTGATGACCGTGCCCGACCTGCGGATGATGCAAGTGAAGCTGAAGATCCACGAGGCCGACATCAGCAAGCTGAAGCTCGGCCAGAAGGGCCTCGTCACCACCGATTCCTACCCCGGCGTCCGTCTCGACGGTGAGGTGACGAAGATCGCCACCGTCGCTTCGCAGGGCGAGGACTGGGGTGGGTCGAGCGAAGTGAAGAAGTTCGACGTCGAGGTAACGATCAAGGAGCCCGGCATCCAGCTGCGCCCGGGTATCAGCGCGAAGGTCGAGATCCACATCGAGAAGCGGCCGAAGACCCTGTTCGTTCCGCTGCAGGCAGTCTTCACCGAGGAAGGCGAGCACTTCTGCCACACGCAGGTCCCGGGCAAGCCGTACGAGCGACGCAAGGTCGATCTCGGTTCGAGCAACGACAACTGGATGGAGATCGTCGCGGGGATCGCCGAAGGCGAGAACGTGCTGCTCTACAACCCGACGCTCGCGAATCCCGGCGCGCGGAAGGCGAAGGTGGACAGCGCTGCCGAGGACGGCAAGGAGGCAGCGGCCGGCGGTGCCGTCGAGGCGGCCTCGTCGTCGACCGACGCCGCCGCCGTGCCGGCCGCCGCATCCGGGACCACGAAGTCGGGGTCGTGAACGTGGCCGCGCCCGTCCTCGAACTGCGGTCGATCCAGAAGACCTACGGCACCGTGCAGAACCCGGTGCCGGTGTTGCGCGGCATCGACCTGCGCATCGACGAAGGTGAGTTCGTCGCGGTGGTCGGCTCTTCGGGCTCGGGCAAGTCGACGCTGTTGAACATCCTCGGTTGCCTCGATCGTCCGAGCCTCGGCAGCTACCTGCTCGTCGGTGAGGACGTGGGGACCCTCGACGACGTGCGGATGTCCGCGGTCCGGAAGACGCGCATCGGGTTCGTGTTCCAGTCCTTCCAGCTCGTGCCGCACCTCACCGTCGAGGAGAACGTGGAGCTGCCGCTCTTCTACTCGCGCCTGCCGCGGAGGGTCCGGCGCGAGCGATCGCGGGCGCTGCTCGAACGGGTCGGGCTCGGCCATCGCGGCACGCACCTGCCGAGCGAACTGTCCGGCGGCGAGTGCCAGCGCACCGCGGTTGCCCGCGCACTCATCAACGAACCGGCGCTCGTGCTCGCCGACGAGCCGACCGGCAACCTCGACTCGAGGACGTCCGCGTCGATCATCCAGCTGTTCCGCGAACTGCACGAGAGCGGACGCACGATCGTGATGATCACGCACGACCCGGTGGTGGCCGGGGCCGCGGCGCGACGGATCACATTGCGCGACGGCCGCGTCGCGGCGGACTCGGCCGCGATCGAAGGGGAGGCAGCATGTTCGGCGAGCTGATCACCGAGGCGTTGCGCAACCTGATGCGCCACAAGCTGCGTTCGCTGCTGACGGCCCTCGGCATCATCTTCGGTATCGCGTCCGTCGTCTCGATGGTGTCCGCCGGCGAGGGCGCACGCCGCGAGATCCTCGACCAGATTCGCGAACTCGGCACCGACAACATCATCATCAACGCGGTCAAACCGCCCGCGGAGCAGAACTCGAAGAAGAGCGAAGAGACCTACGTGCTCGAGTACGGGCTCACGTTCCGCGACCTGGAGCAGATCCGCCGCACGCTGCCGGTCGTCACCGAGGCTCTGCCCGTGCACGACGTGAAGGAGCGCATCTGGTTTCGCAGCCGCAAGGTCGAGGCGAAGGTCCACGGCGTCACGCCGCGCTACTTCGAGCGCCTCAATTTGAAGCCGCTGCTCGGTCGTGTGCTGGACGAGAAGGACGAGCGCGATCGCTCGCGTGTCTGCGTCGTGCGCGCCCGCGTGCTGAACGAGGCGAAGTACGTCGGCGATCCCTTGAAGCTCGACCTCAAGATCGGCACCCACTACTACCGCGTCGTCGGCGTGCTACCGGACTTCGCGACCAAGAACCCCGATCGTGCGATCCTCGGCCTCGACGACCGCGCACTCGAGGTCTACGCGCCGTTCGAAACGGTGGTCGACCGTCTCGGTCTCACGAAGGGCAACGTCGAATCGGGCACGTGGGAGATGTCCCGCGTGGAGCTGCACCAGATCGTGTGCACCGTCGACAGCGAGGAGAACGTCACCTCCGCGGCGCGCGGCATCCAGGCGATCCTCGAGAAGTTCCACGAGCGCAAGGACTACGCCGTCACCGTGCCGATCGAGCTGCTCCAGTCGCGCGCGCGCACCCAGCGAACCTTCGACATCGTGCTGCCCGTAATCGCCGGCATCGCGCTGCTCGTCGGCGGCATCGGCATTCTCAACATCATGCTGGCGAGCGTGACCGAGCGGACGCGGGAGATCGGCATCCGCCGTGCGATCGGTGCGTCCCAGTTCGACATCACGCTGCAGTTCCTGGTCGAGACCGTGACGCTGGCGCTGGTCGGCGGCGTGCTCGGCGTGCTGCTCGGCATCGGCGGTTCCTTCGCGATCGAACACTTCACCGCGTGGAAGCCCGTCGTCACGTTCGACGCGGTCGCGGTGTCGCTCGCGATCTCGTGCCTGACCGGCGTGGTGTTCGGTATCTACCCCGCGCGCCGCGCGGCGATGATGAGCCCGGTGCAGGCGCTGCGGCACGAGTAGTCCGACCGCGACGTGCTCCGGCGGAACGAGCGCTCGTGCAGCCGCGTCACGCCTCGGCATGCCGAAGCAGGCCGCCGTCGACGTGTCAGAAGACGACGTCTCGCGCCGAGGTCGCCGCGAACACACCGTTCCTGGCGAACGGCGAGAAGCAGAAGGACTGGAAGCGTACGGCGAGACCGCCGAGTCCCGGCGGGACGGTGAGGGACACGTTGGTGCCGGTTGCACCGACCCCCGTCGGATACACCGCGAGCAGGTTCAGGGGCACGGCGACCCACAGTTCGGGCAGTGCCGGCGGCCCGACTGGCGCGACTGGCGGCACCCACACTTCGAATGCGAGCCAGGCGACTTCGGTGTCGAGCGTCCCGGCCGGCGTTGTCGTCACGATCGCGAGGAGGTCGCCTGCACTCGCGGTCGAGGTCTGGACGCCCGGCGCGAAGCTGCCATTGACGGACACGGACAGTGCGAAGTCCTCGCGCGAGCCGATCAACGCATCGAACTCGTCGGCCCCCATGTCGGTCGCAGGACCGACGACGCGGGGATCGCCTTCGTAGTCGAAGGTCGTCGCACCAAGGCCAGTGATACCGGTGTGTCGGCAGGGCGACGCTGCGGTCAAGTGGACGTCGCCGCCGGCAAGGTTCACGAACAGGGGGTCGGTGGAGATGTTGCCGGCGCCGAGCACCGTGCCGGTCGATGCTCCGATGTCGTTGCCGTTGGCCGATGCGACGATGCCGCTCACCACCAGATCCGAAGCGAGGCCGTTCGCGATGTTGCCCCACAGGATCGAACTCGACAGCGTCGCCGACGAGATCATCCAGCCGCCGACCTCGAGGCCGCCGCAGACCGAGCCCCGCACTTGCGGCACCCCGGCGACGTTGCCTGCGATCGTCGAGGACACCGCATGGAAGCGAAGGGCGCCGGTCGAGCCGCCGCCGTGACCGCCGGCCGAGTTCGCTCCGGCTCCGCCGTTGCCGCCGGTGTTGTCGAACGCCGCGCTGCTGAGCAGCCCGAGATACGCGACGCTGAACGAGGTCGGGCTCGCGAAAGCGAACCCGCCGTTGCCGCCTCGGCCCGGGTTCGCGAGGCCGGTGCTCGAGGCGACACCGCCATGTCCACCCTGGTTCGCATCGATCTGCAGGTTGACGAACAGTGTGAGGGAGATCGTGGAGTAGGAGCTGACCCCTCCGGGGCCACCGCTGCCGGCAACCGCCGTGTTGCCGGCCGTCCCGGTCGCCGGTCCGCCGTTGCCACCGGTGTTGCCGGTGAAGCGGCATCGTTGGATGTCGGGGAATCCGAGAGCCGGAGAATCGAACGAGAATTGTGCGCCGCCGGGTCCTCCGCTGCCGCCGACCACGCCGAACGGGCTCGAGCCCGCCGCGGCACCGCCGGTCCCGCCGATGTTCGCCGAGATCACGCAGTCGGCGAGCAGGAGAGCCGTGCCCGTCGCGAGCACACCACCTGGTCCGCCCGCGTTGCCTGTCTGACTCGCGGCAACACCATCGCCACCGAAATTGCCGGTGATGATGCAACGACGGATCGTCGGCGAAGCGTTCCTGCACTGGATGCCGCCGGCTCCCCCGAGCGGTGCGCCGATCGCGCCGCGTCCGTTCGTGATCGTGAATCCGTCGAGCACGCTGCTGCGCGACTCGCTCGTTGCGAACGTCACGACCGAGCCGGCCTGGTTGCCGTCGATCGTCGTCACGGCGGCGCCGTTCGACGATCGCACCGTGATCGCCTTGCCGAGGAAGTCGATGGTCTCGAGATAGGTGCCCGGTGCGACCAGCACCGTATCGCCGGGCGTTGCGGCGGCGATCGCGCCTTGGATCGACGGGAATGCGAGGGGGACCTGCAAAGTGGTCTGGGCGATCGCGCCAACCGAAGTGATCGTCAGTGCGACGGAGACGAACGCCGGGCGCAGGGAGGGCATGGGCGCAGCATATTGCGGCACCGCCGACCCGTGGGAGCCCGGGTCGCTTCCCCTCGCTAGTAGTCGAGCGTGGCGCGGACGACGTTGCTCGTCGCCATGCCGGGCAGGGCCGGGCAGCCGACGTAGTTCACGTTGAACGTGACGAACTGGAACTCGATCTGCAGGCCGAGCCACGAGGCTTCCGTCGGCGTCGCCCACGTCGTGGTCGCGGTGCCCGCGGTGTTCGGCGCGAAGAAGAGCAGGATCGGCTGCACGATCGCGCACACGCCGCATTGCGCGTGCGGCGCCGGGACGCCGACGATCACGAACGGGATCGCGAGCGACTGCGCGCCGTGCAGCTCGAACGCGAAAGCCGTGTTGCCGAGCGCGAACGGTCCGGGCGTCGACGCGACGCCGCCGGGGCCGCAGCCGCCGCCGAGGTCCACGACCGCGCCGCCGGGGCCCATCGACTCGACTGCCTGCAGGCCGACGTTGCTGTCCGCGGTGACGGTGCTCTGGTCGGCGAACACGACGACGCCGGCGTCCGACGCGGTGTCGGGGTCGCCGTCGCGCTTGCCGACGATGCGCGGGGTGTGTTCGTACGTGTATGCGTTCCCCGGCGTCAGCTCGAGTCGCAGCTCGGCGCCGATCGGCGTTCCGTTCGGTGCCAGCGTCTTGAAGTAGACGTCGTCGAAGAATGCGGGGCCGGGTGACGACGCCATCCACGTGAGTCCGAACTTGTCGCCGAGCAGTGCGACGTCGGCGGCGTAGTCGCTGTCGTTCGCGTAGAGCACGAGGTCGATCACCGGGCTCTGGCTGGTGATGCCGCCCGCGCCCACGGTGACGAGGCGACCGCGGATGTCCGTAGCGGAGGGATTCGCGATCTCCTGCTCTTCCCACGCGATCAGGAACTTGAAGCCGTCGCCGTCGACAGCGGACCAGCCCGCGTTCTGCGGCGTGTTCTGGATCCACACGCCCGGGCCGACCAGGTTCATGTCGTTGTCGACGACCTGCGCGCGGATCCACCCGGGCGAACCGGGTGGCCGATCGGTCCACGTCACGAGATGTACACCCGGGTTGCCGCCCTGTTTGCTGATCGCGGCCTCGCTGACGTTGCCGCCGGCGATCTGCACGATGGGCGTGGCGCTCGGCTGGAGCTGGTTGTCGATCGTGACGGAACAACCGAGCAGGCCGTACGTGTCGTCGAGCCATGCGACGAGCAGGTCGTCGTCGAACACCGTCGCTTCGCTGCTGAGGATCGGCGCTTCGAGGCCAGCAGGGCCGTCGATCGTGAACACGTCGGTCGCCACGGCCTGGGTCGGTTCGAACGCGAGGCCGCTGATCGACGACTGGTTGTTCGCGCGGTTCACCCACACGATCATGTAGAGGCCCGTGCCGCCGATCACCCCGACGCGCGCGCTGTCCTCGTCGCCGGTCTGGTTGATCGCGAAGGCGTACGCGAGCGACAGCGAACTCGCGTAGAAGACGCCCGCGACGATGCCGGTCGATCCGTTCGCGAAGAACTGTGTCCAGGCGACGCAGTAGGTGTTGGTGTTGGCGTCGAACACGACGTCGGGGAAGTCGCAGTCCGCGCCCGGCAGCGCTTCCGTCGCCGCGCCGATCAGTGGATCGAGTTCGAGCGGACAGGTCGCCGAGTCGACGAACGCCCCGGGCAGCGAGAACTCGACGCCGCCGTCGATCAGGCGCGCTGCGCCGTCGCAGCGATTGCCCAGTGCGTCGATGCCGACGACCCGGCCCAGCTCGACGCCGCCGCCGCCTTCGTCGCGCCACGAGAGCCGGTCGCCGGCGGTCGGTTGCAGCGCTGTGTCGATCGCGAGTCGGACGACGAGGTCGCCGCGGCCCGGCGGTCGTTCGCGCAGCACGAAGCTCTGCTTCAGGCCGTCGGTGCGCGCGACGAAGCGTTCGTCGATCGCGGACCGGTGGAACGTGACGGAGCGACGGTCGTGGCTGCGGACCGGCGTCTCCGTGCCGTGCGCGAACACCTGATCGCCGCGCCGGGCGTCGACGAAGCGCGCGCGCCACAGCGCCGGCCGCGGTGCCGTCTTGCCGAGGGCGGGCAGGAACTCGACGTCGTTTGCACCGAACGTGGCGCGCCAGCGACGGCCGACGCCGAGCAGTGCGCCGTTGCTCTCCATCACTCCGGCGAAGTTCGCGGTCGCGAGCGTGGCATTTGCCTCGCGCGCGGAACCGGCGTGTCGATCCTGCGCGATCGTGTCGGCACTGGTGGCAGTTGCCACGAGGCACGCGATCAACAACTCGAGCGCGACGGCGAGGACGGGGATCGGCACCCTACAGAGTACGCCGCGCCCGGCGATCGGGCCGTCCGGGCTCCGCCGCCCGTCCGGCAAGCCGCGTTGTCATCGCGATTCGGCAGGGGCAGTCGGCGTCTTCGTGCCGTCGATCTCGTCGATCGTCTGGCTCCTGAAGTCGCCCCAGCCCTCCACCGGCGTGCCGTCGATCGCGATCGCGTGACGCCGCCACTGCATCGGCGAGATCGCAACGAGGTGCAGGTTCATCTCCTGTCCCTCCGGCGACGCCTTCAGGCCGTCGCGGTAGTAGCGGAACGACGTCTTGCCGATCTCCTTTCCGTCCACGACGAGCGGCTCCGCGAGCGGGTCGTCCCCGACCAGCAGCAGGCTGCGGTCGGGCAGGTCGGGCGACGCGGCGAGTTCGGCAAGTGACGCCGGGCGCGCGCCGGTGCGCGTGCGGAACGCCTGGATCGCGGCGTGGATGGCGCGGAGCTTCGCCGCGATGGTTCGACCCCTGACCTCGTCGATCTCCCACGACCACATGCTGGTCGCCCTCGTCGCGATCACTGGGCCGAGTGCGGCGGTGAAGGCTTGCAGCAGCGGGCCGCCGGCCACTCCCTCCGATGCGAGCACGAGCCGATCGGGAAGTCGCCGGATCGCACCGCGGCCGCGCCCGAGGTGCTCCTCGACGACCTCGGCGTCCGGCATCTGGTTGATCGTCATCACGGGCCTCATCGGGCCGAAGGAGATGCCGAACGTGTTCGCGAACGGCAGCCACACTTCGCTCAGTGCGGCATGGATCGCGGGGCCGTCGAATCGCAGGTCGAAGTTCGGCAGCGGCGCGCCCTTGCCGTCCGGGACCCTGGCGTCGCCGACGTCCAGCGCGCGCGGAGCGCCGATCGCGTCCGCCTTCAGCAGCGCACGCAGACTGTTCATGCTCTCGGCGAAGTGCACGACGCCGTCGCCGCGGCAGAACGCCGGCTGGAATCCGGCGGGAGCACCCGGGATCCGGAGATGCATGCAGGCGTGTTCGTCGAACTTCGCCGCTTTCGCCTGGATGCCGGGCATCTGGCAGAGTCGTTCGAGCAGCCGCGTCGCGGCTTCTTCGTCGACGATGCCGAAGCTCGCGTAGAGGCGCGGTACGAGGGCGCCGAACGGCGGGCGTGCCATCGCGAGCGTCACGCCGCCGCTCCAGGCGCGATGCAGGTCCTCGGCGACGTGCAGTTCGCCGAGTGTCGGCAGCTCCGCTGCGACGAGCAGGTGGTCGACGGCTGCGATCGTCTCGCGCACGTCGAGCGCGCAGCGAACCTGCAGCAGCGCCTGCTCGGGCAGCCGCTGGTCCACGAGCGGAGCCGACGCGTGCACGAGCGCTCCGATCAGCCCGGTGGGCTCCTTCGTCGACAACGCGATCTCGTCGCGCACCGCATCGGGGCGAAGCGAAGCGGTCCACGTGAGAATGGTCTCGTCGTCGATGCCGAAGAACGCGAGGAGCGGGTTCGCACTGCCGGGCGCGCTGCCGAACGCCACCGAGGGGGCCATGTACTGGGCGAGGTCGATCTCCAGCTCGACCCCGGCCGGCGGCGGAGCGAGCGGTCTGCAGCGTCCGGCTCCCTCCGGCGATCCCTCGCTGCCGACGAACTGCCCCGGCAAGTGCAGGTACCACGAACCGCCGTGCGCCTGGCCGAGGACGCGCGCCTTGAAGCCGTCGATCACCTGTTCGGGCTTGCCGGCGTCGCCGTAGGCCGCGCCGATCCGGTCGGCGATCTCGGCGAAGTGCGTCGCCAGCCGTTCCTCCGCCTGCGGAAGCGGCTCGAGCGAGATGCTGGTGCGGGACTCGAACGTCGCTTCGGAGATCCACCCGCACACGCTCGCGCTGTGCACGTCGCGCCAGTCGATCGAATAGATCGCTCGCTTCGCGAGCAGACCCGGATCGAGTGCCGCGGGCGAGACCGCCTCGAGCTCGTCGACGGCGGCGCGCCATTGCCGGACGGTCGCGGTGTAGTTCTCGACCGCTGTCGTGAAGGCCGCGGTGACCTCGGGCTCCGCGAACAGCTTCCCCGTCTTCGTCGACGGCAGCGTGGCCAAGAGGCCGGGCAGGTCGTGCACCGCCATCCGGACCATCGGTCGCTCGAAGACGAACCTGCGGGGCGGGTCCTGCGCGGTCGCGAGCGTCGCGACCAGCGGGAGCGCGAACGACGGGGCGAGTCGCGGCATGCGGCGGATCCTACGCCGCGAGGGCGTCGGGCGCCGCCGTTTGCCCGGCCGGCTCGCGACGCAGCATGGCGCGGTGCCGACGTCGCTGCGGGTCACGAGTCGGCGAAGTAGCGCCTCTTGATGGCGTGCTCCGATCCCGACGCGAAGTGCGGCGGCAGCCATGCGGCGGTCGTCTCCGCCAGGTCCTGCGGTTTCCAGGCATCGAACGAGTTCGGTCCGTGCGCGGTGACCCAGCGCTGCACGGACTCCCGGAACCGGTGGTGGGCGAACAGTCGCATGAACTCGCCGAAGTAGATGTCGGCGACGCGGCGATCCCCGCGAACGACGATCATGTTCTCGTCGTTGGTGTCGACGCTCGCCAGGCTCCAGTTCGCGGAGCCGGTGATCGTGATCGGGGTGTTGCCGAGTGGATCGAGCAGCAGGAACTTGGTGTGGACCCAGTTCACGTTCGTGCCGATGCCGGCCTTCTCCTTCAACCACCCGTCGACCGAATCGACGAGGATGCGGTGTCCGAGCGCCATGCCGACGTTCGGGTGTCGCCGGATGCGTTCGATCTCCGCGATCGCAGCGGCGCGCGATGCGGCGTTCCCGCCGTTCACGTATTTGTCCAGCAGCGCGAAGCGCAGCACTCCGTCGTCGTGGTCGAACACGGGCCGGAAGTCGGCGACGATCCCGAACGGGAACGTCATGAACAGCGGCTTGTTCGGAGTGCCGGCGATGTCGATCCACCAGTCGAACACGGCGCGCCCGCGTCTCGGCGAGAACACGGGCGTGATCGCGTCGAGCGACGGTGGCGGGAGCGGGTTGGCGGTCTCGCTCCAGTCCTTCATGTCCGACGCGACCGGGTCGTTGGCCAGTTGCGCCCAGTAGTCGAGGTAGGCACTCGCCACTGCCCCGTCGTCGACGACGTGACCGACGTTCAGCTGGCCGTGCAGTGCGTTGCGGCTCAGGTTCGTCGAGCCCGTCCAGACGGCCACCGGCTGCCCGTTCTTCGTGAGCACCAGGAACTTGTTGTGCATCAGCTTCGCGTTGCGGCGCGGAATGCAGAGCCCCTTGATGTGCGCGGCCGCGATCTCCGCTTCGTTGTCCGCTCCCGTGTCGTCGTCGGAGGCGTGGTAGACGATCTTCACGTCGGCGCCGCGGGCGTGCGCCGCGCGGAACGCGTCGAGTACGGGGCGCCAGCGCATCTCGTAGATGGCTGCGCGGATCCCGAAACGTTGGTCTGCCGCGCGTTGCACGAACGCGAGCAGGCCCGGCAGGAGGTCGCGTGTCAGCCACGCGTAGGCGGGTGCGCCGGCTTCGTCGAGAGTCTGGCCCGCGAATCGCTTCGTGAATGCTTGTGAGGCGATCGCCCCGCGGTTCCAGAAGACGCTGTGCACCGCGCCATCGAGGGGTTCGGTCTCGATCGTCACGGTCGTCGACGGGCCTTCGACCAGGGCGTCGGGGCGTCCGAACATCGGCACGACGCGGTACCGGTACGAGTGGCCCGGTTTCGCCGCGTAGTCAGCCCACTGAAAGGCCTGGAACGGGTGGTCGCGACTGCTGAGTTCTGCGCTTGCGTCGGCAGGACGGGTCGACGGGAACGACTTGTTGCCGCGCAGCCACTCGCTCTCTCCCTCTGTGACGTCGTCGCGATGGATCGCGAAGCCGAGCAGGCCCGCGGCATCGGCCTTCTTCATGTCGAACGCGAGAAACACGACGTGGGTGCCACTGATCGCGCGCACCTTCACCTGCCCAGCGCGGGTCTTCCTCATGCGGTCTCCTCCGAGCCGCCGAGGATAGCAGGCGTGGCGACGCCGATCCCGGTCACCTTCACCTTGGCCAGCACCCGCCGGTCTCGGCATAGTGCCGCGAGATGGCAGCCACCAACGGCCAGCGCACCTCGCTCGACAAGGGCAGCATCTCCGTCCTCCTGCTGGAGGGCATCCACGACAGCGCGGTGCAGCGGTTCCGCGACGACGGCTACACGAACGTCGCGGTCGAGGCGAAAGCGCTCGCCCCGGACAAGTTGCCCGCGGCGCTCGCCGGTGTGCACATCCTCGGCATTCGGTCCCGCACGCAGCTGACCGCCGAGATCCTCGCGGCGGCCCCGAAGCTGATGGCGATCGGCTGCTTCTGCATCGGCACGAACCAGGTCGATCTCGCGACGGCGCGTCGGCGCGGCATTCCGGTGTTCAACGCGCCGTTCTCCAACACCCGCAGCGTCGCCGAGCTCGTGCTCGCCGAGATCGTGATGCTGCTGCGCGGCATCCCGCACAAGAACGCGGCGGCGCACCGCGGTGAGTGGATCAAGTCGGCCGCGGGCTCGCGCGAGGCGCGCGGCAAGACGCTCGGCATCGTCGGCTACGGGCACATCGGCACGCAGGTCGGACTGCTCGCCGAGGCGCTCGGCATGCAGGTCGTGTTCTTCGACATCGTGACCAAGCTCGCCCTCGGCAACGCGCAGCCGGTGCGGAGCCTCGAGGCCCTGCTAGAGGTCTCCGATGTCGTCACGCTGCACGTGCCGGAGACGCCGCAGACGAAGTGGATGGTCGGCGACAAGCAGCTCGCGGCGATGAAGAAGGGCGCCTCGCTGATCAACGCGTCGCGCGGCACCGTCGTCGACATCGACGCGCTGGCGAAGGCGCTGGCGTCCGGTCACCTGCTTGGCGCCGCGATCGACGTGTTCCCGAAGGAGCCCGAGTCGAACGACGAACGGTTCGAGTCGCCGCTGCTGCGCTTCGACAACGTGATCCTCACGCCGCACGTCGGCGGCAGCACGGCGGAGGCGCAGCAGAACATCGGCGCCGAGGTCGCGGAGAAGATGCTGCGCTACAGCAACAACGGCTCGACGCTGACCGCCGCGAACTTCCCCGAGGTCTCCTTGCCCGAGCACGCTGGCAAGCACCGGCTGCTGCACATCCATCAGAACCGGCCCGGCATGCTGTCGCAGGTGAACGACGTGTTCTCCCGCCACCGCGTCAACGTCGCCGCGCAGCACCTCCAGACCGACTCGGACGTCGGCTACGTCGTGATCGACGTCGACCCGGACGGCGCGGACACGCGCACGCTGCAGCGCGAACTCGACGCGATCGCCGGCACGGTTCGCACGCGGTTGTTGTACTGAGTCTGCGTCGCGTTCCGAGCTGTCAGGCCACGCGCGGCGCGAGTCCCGGGCCGAACATTCTCGCGATGGCAGTCGGGGTCATGACGCGGCGGTATCGCTCCGCTTCCTCGGTCGTGAGCACCTCGACGAGATGGGTGCCGTCGAGCCACACTTCGATCAGCCGGAACACGCCGCCGCGGTCGCAGCGCACGTGGCGAACGCCCGCGCCGTCGGCGAGACCTTCGACCTGCTCGGCGGACAGTTTCGTCGTGATGGCGACGTGGAACGCGCTCGGTCGCACCTGGTCTCCCGCGTCGTGGATCTGGTCCTCCCACGGCATCGGTCGCGGGACCGTCGGCACGAACTTCGGATCCGCCGTGCCGCGGCCCGGATGGTGCGCGAGTCGCGGCGGGTAGACCTCGATGGCGGTGCCGGAGTCGTCGCGCGCGACGGCGAGGAAGGCGCCGGGAACGGGCGGGAAGGGGAAGACCTCGCCGTCGATCAGGGCACCCAGCAACAGTGCGGTGGCCCTCGGGTCGCGGGCGGGAACGGAGACGTGGGCGATCATGGCTTCGGGTCCTTCGGGATCAGGTCGTGGTGGATTCGCGGCGTGCGGCGTCGAGGAGGGCATCGATCGCCCACCGCGTGGCGGCTGCCGCGGTCGGGCCGTCGAGGCCCCACTGTTCGCGCAACGACAGCCACGCGGGGGCGCCGTGCAGCAACTGCAGCACGGCTGCGAGGGAGCGCCGTGCCTTGGCGCCGCGTCGGGGCGCGGCTTCCTCGGCGATCGCCAGGAAGGCGTCCTGGCGCGCGGCGTTCAACGCATTGCGCATGTCGCGGCCCTGTTCGGTGACGAGGCTCGCCGTGACGAGGGACGGGATGCGATCGAAGCCGCGGTAGAGCGGTGTGTGCTGAGCCAGCAGCTGGGCGAGCGATGTCGGGATCGTCAGGCCGTCGCCCATGCGCTCGTTGAGGTGCTCCCAGAGGCCTGTGAGCAGCGCCTCCCGGGTCGGGAAGTGCCGGTAGACGGTCATCTCGGTGACCCGCGCGCGCTTCGCGACACGCTTGAACGTGATCGCGTCGGCGCTGCCGCCGTGTTCGAGCTGGTCCGCGAGTGCCTCCTGGATGCGGCGCCTGGTCTCGCGGGTGCGCTCCTGTCCGCGCGCCGCGCGTCGGTCGTTCGGTTGTCGCCGGGTCGCCATGTAGATGTTAGTGAAACTAACATGAACGACGAGAATTGCAGGGGTCCCATCCGTCGGGTGCGTTCTGCGCGCAAGTTGCCGTCGCCGCCCCGGTGTCGGGGGTGCCGAGCCGCCGCGGGTTCACCGCCGGCGATCGTCGTCCGTTGATCGTCCAGGCTCGCGCACGCCCGCTCCGGCGGTGCCGGTGCGTTTGTCACCCAGGTCCCGTCGCGCCGCGTCGGCCGCTTCCTGGAGGCGTGCCACGACTTCGGGGTGCGCAGCCGCGACATCGTGCGTCTCGCCGGGGTCGGCCTGCAGGTCGAACAGGGCGAGGTCGATGCGGGCGTCGGAGTACGGAGCCGGTGTTCCGTCCTTGCCTCCCGCCTTGCCGGCGAGCGTCGTGTACGTGTGCGGGAAGTGCAGCTTCCAGCGACGGTCCCGGATCGTCTGCAGTTCGCCGCCGTACCAGCAGCAGTAGGCGGTGTGCGGCGACACCGCGCCGTCCTTCCCGAAGAGCAGCGGCGTGATGTCGTGGCCGTCGATCGGGTGCGGCGGCAGGCGTGCGCCGATCAGCGCGGCGACGGTGGGCAGCACGTCGATCGTCGCGGCGAGTTCGCGGCACGTGGCGCCCGCAGGCACGTGACCCGGCCAGCGCGCGACGGTCGGCACGCGCACGCCGCCTTCGAACGTCGTGCCCTTGCCCTCGCGCAGCACCCCGGCAGAACCGGCGTGGTCGCCGTAGCTCAGCCACGGCCCGTTGTCGGACGTGAAGAGCACGAGCGTGCGTTCGTCGAGTGCGTGCTCGCGAAGTGCGTCGAGCACCTTGCCGACCGACCAGTCGACCTCCATCACGACGTCGCCGTAGGTGCCGTGTCCGCTCTTGCCGCGGAACGCTTCGGATGCGAACAGCGGCACGTGCACCATCGTGTGCGGCAGGTACAGGAAGAACGGCTTCTGCGCATTGCGTGCGATGAAGTCCACGGCGCGCTCGGTGTAGCGGCGCGTCAGTTGTGCCTGCTCCTCGCCGGTCACTTCGGCGTCGACGATCGTGTCGCCTTCGATCAGCGGCAGCGGCGGATAGCACTTCTTCCGCGCCTCCGCTTCCGGCGGCAGGTGTGCGTAGGCCGGATGCAGCGGCCACATGTCGTTGCTGTAGGGCAGGCCGAAGTACTCGTCGAAGCCGTGGCGCGTCGGCAGGAAGCTCGGGTGATGGCCGAGGTGCCACTTGCCGTAGCACGCCGTCGCGTAGCCCGTCTGCCTGCACAGTTCGGCGAGCGTGACTTCGCCGTCCGCGATGCCGATCCTGGAGTCCGGCCCGAGTGCTCCGCCGATGCCGACTCGCCGGTGGTGGCATCCGGTCAGGATCGCTGCACGCGAAGCGGAGCAGACCGGCGACGACACGGAGAAGTCCGTGAAGCACATGCCTTCGCGCGCCATGCGGTCGAGGTTCGGCGTCGGGATCGCGCCGCCGAACGGGCCGATGTCGGCGTAGCCGAGGTCGTCGACGAAGATCACCACGACGTTCGGCGGTCGGGTCGTCGCCGGACCCTGCGCGAACGCGCACGGAGCGAGTGCGAGAAGCAGCGTGGCCCACGCCGCGGTCCGATTCCGGCTCGGGCGGGGCGTCATCATGGCGGGCGCACTGTAGCGCGGTCGATGCGTAGGAGTGCGGAGCGCCGCGCCTTCGGGCGAGGTTGGCCGCCGGAATCGCGAGTCTTCCAGGCGAAGTGCGACCCGTCGCCGCCGACCCGGAGAGGCACCTGGGCCTCACTGGCGGCCCGCCCCCATCGGGGGACGGCTGCGGGTGCGGTTCCTTCTGCCCCCCGTACGGCCTGGCCCCGTTCGCGGCTGGACCCTCGAGTGCCCTGCCGCCGCGGCGGGTGGGCCGGGCGAGCTGCGTTCGCTGCTGAAGACCATCGACGACGGATGGGTCGCCGTTTCCGACGATGTGCCGGCCGGAGTGCCGCTGCTGTGGCAGACGATCCTGCCGTCCGGCCGGCACGAGGTGCGGATCACCGCCGAGGGCTACGCGGATCTGGCTCTCGGCGTGGACATCCGCGGCCGCGCCGTGACGGACCTCGACGTCGTCCTGCAGCCGCGTTGACGCGGGGCGGCCTGCTCACGCCGGCCTTGGAACAGAATTCGTGCCAGCATCGTGTTCGCTGCGGGCCCGGTTCGGTGCTCCGGGGTTCATGGTTTCGCCGCACCGACGTCCGTTCGCAGCCGTCCTGTTGCTCCTCGCCCTCCTGTTCGTGACGTCGAGCCGCGTCGTGTTCGCCCAGTGCGACACCGGGTGGCAAGCCGGCGCCGGAGTGCCCGGCGCCAACGACACGATTTACTGCGCGACGTCGTGGGATCCGGACGGGCCGGGACCGCTGCAGCCGCGGATCGTCGTCGGCGGGCGGTTCACGACGGCGGGCGGCATCGCCGCGAACCGCGTCGCGATGTGGGATCCCGCGACCGGCGCGTGGTCCGCGATGGGCACCGGCATGAACAACTACGTGCTCTGCTTCGCGACGCTGCCGAGCGGCGAACTGGTCGCGGGCGGCGGCTTCTCGACGGCCGGCGGCGCCACGGCGAACTACATCGCGCGGTGGAACGGAACCTCGTGGTCCGCCTTCGGCGGCGTGGCCGATGCCCTGAACGGCGACGTCTACGCGCTCACCGTGATGCCCGGGGGCGCGCTCGTCGCCGGCGGCATCTTCCAGTTCGCGGGCTTCACGCTGGTGAACCGCATCGCGGTCTGGAACGGCGCCTCGTGGTCGGCGATGTCGACCGGCGCGAACGACCACGTGCTCGCCACCACGCTGCTGCCGGGCGGCGACCTCGTGGCCGGCGGCTACTTCACGCTGATCGGCGGAGTGCCCGCGAACCACGTCGCGCGTTGGAACGGCGCATCGTGGTCGCCGCTCGGCGTGGGCGTCGACGGTTCGGTGTTCGCGCTGGCGACCCTGCCGAACGGGGACCTCGCGGTCGGCGGCGGCTTCCAGAACGCCGGTGGTGCGCCGGCTTCGCGCGTCGCGCGCTGGAGCCCTGCCGGCGGATCGTGGTCCGGGTTCGGACTCGGCGTGAACTCGGACGTGCGCGCGTTCGCGGTGCTGCCGGGCGGCGACCTCGTCGCGGGCGGACAGTTCACGCTGACCGGCGCACTGCCCGCGGGCTACGTCGCGCGGTGGAACGGCACTGCGTGGTCGACGCCGGGCATCGGCGTCGACACGTACGTCAGGGCGCTCGTCGCGCTGCCGGGCGGCGGCTTCGTCGCCGGCGGCAACTTCACGATGGCAGGCGGCGCGCCGGCGTCGAGCTTCGCGCGGGCGTGCGGCAACGCCAACTGGACGCCGATCGGTACCGGCTGTGCGGGCACCGGCGGCGTGCCGGCGCTGACGCTGGTCACGCCGCCGCAGATCGGGAGCACGTTCTCGCTCGCGGTGAACAACCTCGGCAGCGGCATCCCGCTGATGGTACTCGGGCTGAGTCCGCTGAACGTGTCGCTCGTTCCGATCGGCCTGGGCTTCGGCTTCGGCTGCACGCTCTACGCCCCGCCCGACATTCTGCAGGTGGTTCCCGCCGCCGGCGGCAGCGGCATCTGGAGTTTCGCGCTGCCGAACGATCCGACGCTCGCCGGTGTGCACGTGTGGAACCAGGTGCTCGAGCTCGGTGCCGTGTCCGCCGCTTCGAACGGCGGCGACGGCGAGATTCGCTGAGACGTCAGCGTGCGCGGGCCGCGGATTTTCGGGAATCGATCGGCCGCCGCGGCGAGGAACGGTGTGGAGGGGGCAGAACCTCACCAACAAGGACTCCCCGTGTTGCCATCGCTCCACCGTCTGCTGGTCCCCGCCCTCGCTGCCACCGCGTTCGCCGCCGCCCTTTCTGCCCAGTGCCAGTCCGTGGGCACGAATGCTGGGCCGACGCATTTCGGTCTCGGCACCATGTTCGACGTGGTCAACGTCTCGACCAACCCGATCCAGATCACCGGGTTCGATCAGGTGGCGCAGTTCACGGGGATTTCCGCCATCTCCCTCTACACAAAAGGGGGTACCTGGAACGGGTCGCAGTCCAACCCAGCTGCCTGGACCCTCGTCGGCTCGAATCCCGCCTGGAACCACACTGGCTTCAGCTATTCCCCTCTCGGCATCCCCGTCGGCTTGGTCATTCCACCCGGGGCGACGCAAGGCTTCTGCATCGCCACGACAGCCGGCATGGCCATTTTCCGTTTGGGCGTGAATCAACTCGGCGCCACACAGGCCAGCGACGGCACGATCGACGTCCGCACCGGTGTCGCGTTCGATGCCCTGTTCGGCGGCGTTGCCGGACTGCCGACTGCAGGTTTCGTCTGGCAGGGTGCCGTGCACTACTGCAAGGCCGCGACGAACACCGTGATCGGCACCGGCTGTGGTGCGAACGCGAACTCGTTCTACGGCTACTACCCCGATGCCGTCGTCGCGCAGACGGCGCTGAGCGGCAACGTGCTGCGCCTCGCTCCGACCGCGACCGGCTACGTCGGCACGTGGGAGAACGGCACTGCGGCTGCGTCGTTCGTTTCGCCAGCAGGCGCCTTCCCGCTGCCCGTCGGTGACGACAGCGTCGCGGTGGTCACGCCGAGCACGCCGCTGCCGACGCCGTACGGCGCGCAGCCGGTGCTGTCGGTGAGTGGCAACGGCATCGTTGCGTTCGGTTCGGTCGTCGACACGCCGGGAACGAACCCGTGGATGCCCACCGCGAACGGCTTCCTGCAGAGCACGAACGGCGGCGTCTACGCGTGGCACGACTACAACTCGATCGAGCCCGGCAGCGGCGCCGTCTCCTGGCACGAACTCGGCAACCTGCTGTGCGTGACCTACTCGGACGTCGAGAACTACCCGTTGGGCCTGCCGAACCGCAGCACGCTGCAGTTCCAGTTCGATCTGTCGACCGGCGCCATCGCCATCGTGTTCGTCGCCATCGACGGCGCCCCGTTCAGCCCCTACGGCTCGAGCCACCTGGTCGGTGTCACGGCGCCGGGCGGATCGATCGATCCGGGCTCGGTCGACCTCGCGACCGCCATGCTCGTCACGGCGGACCCCGAAGGTGGTCTGCCGCTGTCGCTGCAGGCGACGTCGACGCCGGTCACCGGTAGCACGTGGCAACTGCGGACGAACGACCTGCCGGCCTCGACGGCGTTCGGCATCACGGTGATCGGCCTGTCCGATCCCGGCGTGAACGATCTCTCGATCGTCGGCATGCCGGGCTGCGGCCTGCGCGCGTCGCTCGACATCCTCGGTGCGTTCACGGTTGCACCGGGCACGCCGTTCCACGATTGGGGCATCGGCATCCCCGCGAACACGCCGCTCGGCTTGCCGGTATACGCGACGACGATCGTGGCGCCGAACCCGTCGACCAACGCGTTCGGCCTGACCACGAGCAACGGCGTCCGGGGTCTGGTGAACGGCTTCTGACGCCGGCGCCCGCAGGCGCCGCCGGTGCGCCGCGGCCGGCGGCCCGCAGCGCTCGCGGCATGGCTCGATCCGCCGGTGTGTTCCATGCGAACGTCACGACGTGCGGAGTTCGGTAGACTGCGCGCCTCCGTTCCCTTCACGATGCGCAGCCTCTCCGCTCTGATCGCCGCAGCGGCGGTTTCCCTCGCCGCAGTGCCCCTCGCGGCGCAGGTGGCCTCCGTCACGGTGTTGGGATCGCCCTGCGGTGCGTCGCTCGCGGCGACGTTGCCCGTGCTCGGCACGACGATGGCGTTCACGATCGATGGAGCCGCTCCGCCGCTGCTCGGCGCGCTGCTGCAGAGCCCTGGTCCCGGCGTCGCAGTGCCGCTGGCCGGCTGCGACATCTTCCTCTCGTCGCTCGATGTCACCGCCGCGTTCGTGACCGATGCGAGCGGCGACGCGTCCGTCGCAGTGACGCTCGCGAACATTCCCGCCTTCCTCGGGTCGCTCGTCGTCGTGCAGGGCGTGCTGTTCCGCGACACGGGTCCGGTGCTCGGTTTCGACGTGACGAACGCGGTCGAACTGCGCCTCGGCATCGCGCCCCCGACGGGCGGCACGTTCCCGCCGTCGTGGATCCACGGCGCATCGAACTGCAGCACGAGCAGCGATCCGCCGATCCAAGTGCACCAGTACGCGGCGCGCACGTGGATCCTGCGGCAGAGCAAGTGCGTGAACTTCGAGGGCCCGTTCCTCTATCTGCTCGCCGGCACGCAGAAGGCGCTGCTGATCGACTCCGGTGCGACGGCGTCGGCGACCGCGTTCCCGGTGCGCGCGACGGTGCAGGCGCTGCTCGACGCGTACGAGCTGGCGAACGGGCTGCCGAACCTGCAGCTCGTCGTCGCGCACACGCACTCGCACGGCGACCACACGCAAGGCGACTCGCAGTTCGTTGGCCAGCCGAACACGACGGTCGTCGGCACGAGCCTCGCCGCGGTGCAGTCGTTCTTCGGCATCACGACGTGGCCAACGCAGATCGTCGCGCTCGACCTCGGCGGACGCAGCGTCGACGTGATTCCGACGCCCGGTCACCACGCAACGCACATCGGTTTCCACGACGCGGAGACCGGGGCGTTGTTCTCCGGCGACACGCTCTATCCCGGCCACCTCTTCGTCTCGAGCCTCGCCGCGTACAAGCCTTCGATCGCGCGACTCGTCACGTTTGCGCAGAGCCACACGATCGTCGACTTCCTCGGTGCCCACGTCGAGATGACGTCGACGCCGGGTGTGGCGTATCCGTATGGAACGATCTGGCAGCCGAACGAACATGCACTGCGGCTCGACCTGGCGCAGCTGCTCGAACTGGACGCCGCGCTGCAGTCGATCACCGGACCCATCACACAGGTCCATGCCGATTTCGTGATCGAGGTCTTCTGAGCTGTGCCGTCCCTCGGAGGCCCGGGCACGCCTTCCGACTCGGCCGAGCACGCGATCTTTTCGGGGGCGATCGGCTGTCGCAGCGCGAAACCGTGTGGATGAGGCAGTACCTCACCAGGGACCTGCCATGTTCCGCACGCTCCCCGCGTTGCGGGCACCGGTAGCCGTACCCGTTACTCTGCTCCTCGCCAATTCGCCATGTCCTCGCGCACCGAGTCCGTCCACCGCATCTTCGCGCTCGCGTGCGAACTGACCGGCGCCGAGCGCGCCGCGCTCGTCCGACGCGAGTGCGGGGACGACGCGGCGCTGCGCGCGGAGGTCGAGGACCTGCTGCGGGCCGACGAGAGTGCGTCGTTCCTCGACGAGGATCGCCTCGCCGCGGTGCGCAGCCAGCTCGGCCGCGCCGACGAGCCGGTGCCCGAACGCATCGGGGCCTTCCGGATCACCGGAGTGCTCGGACGCGGCGGCATGGGCGTCGTCTACCGCGCGGTGCAGGACAAGCCGGCGCGCGACGTGGCGCTGAAGGTGCTGGCGCCGGGGTTCGGCGGCGCCGAGGCGCGCGCGCGGTTCGCGGTGGAGGCCGAAGCGCTCGGCCGCCTGCAGCACCCCGGCATCGCGCAGATCTTCGAGGCCGGCAGCTACACGACGGCGAACGACCGCCCGTACCTGGCGATGGAACTCGTCGAAGGCGAATCGCTGCACGCGTGGGGGAAGCGGCAGCCGTCGATCGAGGCGCGTGTCCGCATGGTCGTGCAGATCGCCGAGGCCGTGCATCACGCGCACCAGAAGGGCCTCATCCACCGCGACCTGAAGCCGAGCAACGTGCTCGTGTCCCCCGACGGCCGCGCGAAGGTCCTCGACTTCGGCATCGCGCGCCTCGTCGACGACGATCGTGGTCGCACGATGCACACGCACACCGGGCAGATGCTCGGCACGCTCGCGTACATGAGCCCGGAGCAGGCGAACGGGCAGAGCGAACGCGTCGACGTGCGCGCCGACGTCTACGCCCTGGGCGTGATCGCGTACGAACTGCTCGCCGGCGCCCTGCCGATCGAAGTGCGCGGCGGCGCCGTTGCGCAGGCCCTGCGGCGGATCGCCGAGGAGGATCCCGTTCCGCTCGGTGCCCGCGACCGCCGGTTGCGCGGCGACCTGCAGACGATCGTCGGCAAGGCGCTGCAGAAGGAGCCGGAGCGCCGCTACGACTCGGCGCAGGCGTTCGCCGACGACCTGCAGCGGTTCCTGCAGAGCGAGCCGATCCGTGCGCGACCAGCGACGGCGACGTACCTCGTGCGACGCTTCGCGCGGCGCCACAGCGGTCTGGTCGCGGGTGCCGTTCTCGCGGTCGTGGCGCTCATCGCGGGTTCGGGCCTCGCGGTCGCGTGGGCCGTGCGTGCCAACCGCGCCGAGAAGGCCGCGATCGAAGAGGCGCGCGTCGCCAACAAGACGGCCGAGATCCTGCGGTGGGTGTTCGTCGGCGCCAATCCGGAGTTCGCCGCCGGACGCGATCTGTCGGCGAAGGAAGTCCTGCTCGCGGGCCGGGGAGAGGTCGAGAGGGCGCTCGCCGACGAGCCGGTGGCGGCGTCGCGCGTCGCGTTGATCATGGCCGAGGTGTTCGTCACGCTCGGCGACTTCGCGACGGCGGAGGGCATGTCCCAGCGGGCGTACGACGGACTGCGGCGCATGATCGCCGGCGACGACCCGCGGATCGTCGAGGCCCTGCACCAGCGAGCGTGGGCGCTCCTGCGGGCGCAGCGGTTCGCCGAGGCGGGCCCATTGTTCGCCGAATCGCTCGCCATGCATCGCCGGCTCGGCGCCACGTCGAGCGTCACGGTCGCGAAGTGCCTCGAGGGCCTCGCGAAGGTGGGAGCACAGCGAGGCGACCACGACGAGGCGCTCCGCCTGCTCGAGGAGGCGCGGCCGCTGCGCGAGGAGGAGGGGGATCCGTTGCGCCTCGCCTACCACTGGCAGACCGTCGCCACCACGAACCTGCTCGCCGGCCGCATCGATGCAGCCGACGCCGCGTTCGGCAAGGCGGTTGGGCTGCTGAAGCCGGACGGCAACGAGGCGTACCTGGCGAACCTGCTCGCGAACATCGGCAACCTGCGCGTCCGCCAGCATCGCGTACCGGAGGCCGAGGAGGCGTTCCGTCGTGTGCTCGAGCTGTCGGAGAAGTGCTACGGCAAGGACAGCCCGCGCCTCGTGCTGCCCCTCCTCAATCTCGGCACGATCCACGCGCAGACGAACCGGCTCTCCGAAGCGGAGGCGCTCCTGCGCCGCGGCATGGCGGTCGGCGGCGACGAGACGAAGTCCACGGACCAGGGGCTCTCGAGTCTGCTCGCGAATCTCGGCAAGTTGTGCGCGATGCAGGAGCGGCTCGACGAGGCGGGCGAGTTCTGGCGGCGCGCCGAGGCGATGGATGCGCGTCTGCGGCCAGGGACGGAAGGTCACCTGCAGCTGCTCGAAGACCTGGCGACCCTGAAGCAGATGCAGGGACAGGAGTCTGCAGCGGAAGCGCTGCGCGAACGCGCCGCCGAACTCCGAGAGCAGCAGAAGTGACCGGCGGGACTGCCCGCCGCTCGGCTAGTCTTCGCGCCGCGCAGGGCGCCCATGCCGCAGGACTCGCACCAGATCACACTGTGTCTGCAGCGCCTCCGAGACGGTGACGCCGCCGCGGCGAACGACATGCTGCCGCTGGTCTACGACGAACTGCGCGGTCTCGCGGCGCATCTGATGCGCGGCGACCGAAAGGACCACACGCTGCAGGCGACGGCACTCGTTCACGAGGCGTGGCTCAAGATCGCGAACGCCATCGACGGCGGATCCGACGTGCGCGACCGCCATCACTTCCTCGCTGTGGCGGCGACGGCGATGCGGCAGGTGTTGATCAACCACGCCCGCGACCGGCGCGCGCAGAAGCGCGGCGCCGATGCGGCGCGCATCGCGCTCGACGACTGCGTCGACGCGTTCGAGGCGCAGACCGGGGACCTCGTCGAACTGAACGACGTGCTCGATCGCCTCGCCGCCGAGCACCCGCGTTCGGCGCGCATCGTCGAGATGCGCGTGTTCGGCGGCATGCTGGTCGAGGAAGTGGCAAGAGCACTCGACCTCGCCGAGAGCACCGTCAAGGCCGACTGGCGGTTCGCGCGCGCCTGGCTGCAGACGGCGCTGCCGCGCGGCGGACCGACGGACGATGCCTGAAGCGCTGCCGCGTGGTCGCGATCAGCCGGCGGCCCAGAGCGGCGAGTCCTTGCGCACGAACACCGCGTCGATCTGCATCATGAGCCGTTGCGTTCGCGGCAGGGTCAGCACGTCGAACATCGCGAACCCCGCTTCGTCCAGCGCAGCCGTCACTTCGGCGAGTCGCGGCGCGCCGCGATTCAGTTCGTGGAGCGACAACTCGGCGATCAGCACCTGGACCGACCGCAGTGTGTTCTCGCCGCCGCGCAGCACGTCGAGTTCGGCGCCCTGCACGTCGATCTTCATGAGGTCGAACGTGCGCCCGCGGAACTCGTGCATCAGGTCGTCGAGCGTCCGCATCGGCATCATGACGATCTCGCGCGGAAACTCGCTGCGCTCCGGGTAGATCGACGAGCCGGTCGACCCGAACGGCGTCTTCGTCTGGTGGAACTGCACCGCCTCGCGGACCTGTTCGCCGAGCAGGCACTGGCGCACGTGGCAATCGCCGCCGAGTTCGGTGGCGAGTGCGCGGAGGAAGTCCTGCTTCTGCGGCTGCGGTTCGACCATCACGAGGCTCGCCGCGGGGAACATCTGCCGCGCGAACATCGCGAGTTCGCCTTCGTACGCGCCGACGTCGATGATTCCGTGCGCCTCGAAACCGCGATGCTGCAGCGCGAGCAGCGCGTGCACGATCGTGTTGCTCTCCTGCAGCGAGCGGAAGTGCGCGAGCACGCCGTCGACGAAAGCGAGCGCCTCCATGTGACGGTTCGCGCGCGTCAGGATGCAAACGAGGAGCGCGAGCGCCTCGCGGTTCTCGCAGTCCGTCGCGAGCACGCTGCGACACGCCTTCTCCGCGAATGCGTGGTCGCCGTTCGTGAACGCCGCGTCGGCGGCCCGCATCGTTTCGTGGATCGCGGTCCGCGACGACACGTCGATCGTCGCCGGGCCCTGCGCTTTCGTTGCAGAGGTCGTCGCCATCGGAAGGATGTCGCCCGAATCGGCCGCTCCGCGGCCCGACTTGAGGTTCTGCGTCGGGCGGTCGCTGATCGCCGTTCCGCCGGCCGCGGCACGCCGCTACTGTCCTCGGCCCTATGCGTCTGTCCCAGATCCTGATCTCGACCCTGCGCGACGACCCGGCCGACGCGGAGATCCCGAGCCACAAGCTGCTCGCGCGCGGCGGCTTCATCGTGAAGATCGCCGCCGGCGTCTACACGTTCGCTCCGCTGATGTGGCGCGTCGTGAAGAAGTTCGCGCAGATCGTGCGCGACGAACTCGACCGCGAGGGTGCGAACGAAGTGATGCTGCCGATCGTGCAGCCGAAGGAACTGTGGCAGAGCAGCGGGCGCTGGGATCGCTACGTGAACGACGGGATCATGTTCACGCTGAAGGATCGCAAGGGCAGCGACATGTGCCTCGGCCCGACGCACGAAGAGGTGATGACCTCGTACGTGAACGCCCAGGTGAACTCGTACAAGCAGCTGCCGGTCAACTGCTACCAGATCCAGGACAAGTTCCGCGACGAGATCCGCCCGCGCTTCGGCCTCATGCGCGGCCGCGAGTTCATCATGATGGACGCGTACTCGTTCGACGCGGACCAGACGGGTCTCGACGAGGCGTACGCGAAGATGCGTCGCGCCTACTGCCGGATCTTCGAGCGATGCGGTCTCGCCTACACGGTGGTGCAGGCCGACTCGGGCGCGATCGGCGGTGCCGGCAGCGAGGAGTTCATGGTGATCGCCGACAGCGGCGAGGACTCGATCCTCTACTGCCAGGAGAGCGGCTACGCGGCGAACGTGGAGAAGGCGACGAGCCGGCTGCCCGACGCGCCAGCGGGCGGTGAGCCGCGGCCGATGCAGAAGCACGCGACGCCGGACGTGAAGACCGTGGCGCAACTGCAGGCGTTCTTCCCCGGCTGGGAAGCGGGCCGCATGGCGAAGACCGTGCTCTACCACGTGACGTGGAAGAACAAGACGAAGGTGGTGGCCGTGATGATGCGCGGCGATCTCGAGATCAACGAGGTCAAGCTCGTGAACTCACTCGACGCGCTGTCGGTGCGCCTCGCGACCGACGACGAGATCAAGGCGGCGACCGGCGCGGACGTCGGGTTCGCAGGGCCGGTCGGGCTGCCGGAGGACGTGCCGCTGCTCGCCGACGAATCGCTGCAGGGCCGCACCAACCTGCTCGTCGGCTGCAACCAGACCGGCTACCACTGCCTCGACGTCAACCTCGGCCGCGACTGCCGCATGCCGTCGTTCAAGGAGCTGCGCCTCGCGCGCGCGGGCGAAGGCTGCCCGATCAGCGGCAAGCCGCTGCTGCAGGCGCGCGGCATCGAGGTCGGCCACATCTTCAAGCTCGGCATCAAGTACTCGAAGGCGATGGGCGCCACGTTCATGGACCAGGGCGGCAAGCCCGTGCCGTTCGTGATGGGCTGCTACGGCATCGGTGTGTCGCGAACGCCGGCCGCGGCGGTCGAGCAGAGCTTCGACGACAAGGGCATCGTCTGGCCGCCGGCGATCGCGCCGTTCGAGTGCGTGGTCGCGATGCTCGATCCCAAGCGCGACGAGCAGGTGGCCCTCGCGGACAAGCTCTACGCCGAACTGAAGGCCGCGGGCGTCGACGTGTGCCTCGACGACCGCGCGATGAGCCCCGGCGCGAAGTTCAAGGATAACGAACTGCTGGGCTTCCCCGTGCAGGTGTTCGTCGGCCGCAAGGCGGCGGAAGGCGGCGTCGAGTTCCTCGTGCGCAAAGGAATGGTGAAGACCGAGTGCGCCGCGAGCGACGTGAAGGCGAAGGTGCTGGTCGCGCTGGGGCGGTGAGGAGCGGCGTGGGGCTCGATTCCGTGGAACTCGTGATGGCGTGGGAGGAGGCCTTCGGCATCACGATCCCGAACGCCGCCGCCGAGGGGATGAGCACCGTCGGCAACGCTACGGACTGGATCACGAATCACCTGGCTTCGATCGGTCGCCCCTTGCCGCGCGCCGAAGTGTTCGAAGTGTGCGAGACCACATGCGAACAGTGCGCTACGACCCGCGACCGGCTCAGCGAGGACACGAACTTCGTCAACGACCTCGGGATCGACTGACGGGCGCGAGCCTGTTCACGAATCGCGCTGCACCGCCTTGTTGAGCGCGGTGAGCCAGGCGTGCACTTCGTTCTCCGTCAGCTGCGCGCGCCACAGAGGCTGCATCAGTTCGGCGATCGCGTGTTTGCCGCGGTTCGCGTCGCGCCAGGCGCTCGTTTCGAGCAGATGGCGCAGTGCGGTCTCGAGGCGCTGCATCAGTTCCGCGCTCGCCATCGGCACGGCCGGCGGCGGCGACGCCGCGCCGCTTGCGGCGAACAGTTCCGCGCCGAAGACCGCGACCGCCTGTGCGAGGTTGAGCGACGACTGTTCGGGCGCGGTCGGGATCACCGAGACCGCGTGGCAGCGCAGCAGGTGCTTCGGATTGAGGCCGTTGATCTCGCCGCCGAACAGCAGGGTCGCGTCGCCGTCGCGTGCCGCGGCTTCGGCGGCGACCTCGCGCGGCGTCAGCACCTTCGTTCCGGCCGGCGGGTCGTTCGTCGTGCCGACGACCCACGACGACGGCGCGAGCACGGCATCGAGATCGTCGGCCTGCACCGCCGTGTCGAGAACGTCGTGCGCGTGCACCGCCATGCGCCAGGCGTCGGACCACGAGCCGATCTGCGACGAGACGACCGTGAGCCGCTTCAGGCCGAAGTTCTTCATCGCGCGCGCGACGGCGCCGAGGTTGCGCGCCCAGCGCGGCTGGAACAGCACGACGTGCACGTTCGCGAGATTCATCGGCGGCGCGCCGTGCGTTCGATCGGTGACCCATCCGCCGACGTGGTCGCACAGCGGAACGTGATCGCGCCGTCGCGTTCGTCGACCGCGAACGGGCCGTCGCCGAGGGGGTCGTCGAGGACCGATCGTTCGCCGCGGTGGTGCGCGACCGCCATGCGCAACAACCGCAGGCGTGCCCTGCTCTCTCGCGCCTGCCGTTCGATGTGCCCGACTTCGGTCCCCGGCAGCGGGTCGGTGACCTCGAACGCGGCGGCGCGGGAGGTCCAGCCCGGTCCGCTCGCACGGATCCGGTCTGCCAGCCCGACCAGCGCCTCCGTGGTCCGCGTGCGTTCGGGAATCGCGTCCCCGTGCGTGCGCAGTGCCTCGAACGACCCGAGCAGCGCCGCGTGCGCGCAGCGGTCGAGAGGGGCCGCGCTGTCTTCGAATCGTTGCAGCACCGTCGCGAGGCGATCGAGCGACGCGGCATCGAGCGTCCGCAGCACGTCGTCGGACCATGCGTCGGTGACGTTCGTCACGGCGGCATTCGCGATCAGCACGTAGGCCGGTATGCCGAACTCGACGTCGCGGCACCACGTCAGGAGGCGCGCCGTCCATTCGATCGCTGCGGCGTGGTCCTTTGCGCGGAGGTGTCGGCGAACGACGAGGCAGGGCCCGCACCAGTGCGAGTGCGTGACGATCACGTTGTCGATGCCTGTCGTGCCCGCAGAACGCCACAGTGCGCCGACGTCGAGCGTCGCGGCCGAGCAGGCCGCCTTCAGCTCGTCGAGCGCCGGAGCACCTCCCGCGAGAACGGCGTCGATCTCCGGCCACGCGGTGTCGTCCGAAGTGCGGGCGAGCAGTTCCTCCGCGGGCCCGGTCGCGGCCTGTGCGTCGACCCACAGTTTCGCCGCGCGGCGGTAGTGCGTTGTCGCTTCGCCTTCCGTCGCGTCGCCGAGCAGCGGCGGGTGCGGCTGCACGTCGCGCTCGGCGGCGCGATCGAGTTCGATCCGCAGCACTTCGGCGCGGTCGGCGAGGTCGCGGCGGCGCTGGCCTTCGCGAGTCCACGCGAACACGGCCAGGGCGACGATCACGATCGTCCCGAAGGCCACGCCGCCGTGCTGCCGCTTGCCGGTCACGGCCGGATGGTCGCGGCGGGGGTGAGCGGGCGCAACCTCATGGTGCGGCGGCGACCGGAGGCGGTGATCGGCGGCGCACCGCGAGGCCGATCGCCCCGACCACGATCGCGGGCAGCCAGAGCCACACGAATTCGCTCGCGAGCACGTGCAGGCCCCACTCGGAGAAGAACGCGCGGATGCCGAGCGGCGGCACTTCGATCGGGGTCAAGGGCCAGAACAGGCGCTCCGTCGAGAACGGCCAGAGCGTCGCGATACCGAGGCCGCCGTTGGTCGCCATGTCGACGAGTCCGTGCGACGCCGCCGCGGCGAAGAGGAAGGCGAACACGCGGCGTCGCGGCAGGTCGTTCTTCTTGGCGAGCCACGGCGTGAGCAGGAGCGCGACCAGCGCCGCGAACGCCAGCGAGTGCGTGCAGCCGCGGTGCCCGTACCACGCTTCGTACGGCACGCCGGCGAAGTAACCGAACGCGTCGAGGTCCGGCGCAGCGGACAGCAGCGACGCGGTGACGAGGAGCGACGGCGTTCGCAGCGACGGGAACCAGCACGCGACGGCGAGCGGGACGGCGGGATGGGAGAAGCAGCTCGACATGGGCGGCGCGCATGGACGGCCGTGTCCGGCCGTCTTCCGGCGTCCGCGGTGACGGGCGCCCGCGGCGATCATCGCTCCAGCGTCACGGTGGCGCGCGGCCGGCAGGTTTTTTCGTCGCACACCACGTAGCTCACGGCGACCCGCAGCGCGTCGCCGCGCCCGCTCCGCCGGATCGGCACCCTGATCTCGACGAAGTCCAGCAGCGTGCCGTTCTCGTCGGCGCCCCAGTCCGGGTCGCCTGCGATTTCGAACGCCGAACCCGCGAGGATCGTGATGCGCACGGGCTGGCCGTCCTTCGCCTTCGGTGAGTACGCGTGCCAGCCCGGTCGGATCTCGAGCGTCACCGTCAGTGTCGAGTCGGTCGCTTCGACGCTCACCTTGACCGGATCGTTCGCCGCCGCGGGCGTGCCCGCCGCCGAGGTGCGCAGCACCGGGCTCGTCGCGCGGGTGCCCTTCACCCGCCACGTCCAGCCGCCCGTGTCGGTGAAGTACGTCTGCGCGCGATTCTGCGCGAGCCAGTCGCCGAAGTCGCCCGGCGCGACCCCGCGCACGTAGCGGGCGAGCAGTGTGAGCGCGAGCGCATCCTCGGGGTCCGCTTCGAGTCGTGTCGCGATCGCGTCGAGGAACGCCGGGGAGTCGTTCGCCGCGCCGAGCTGCCGGCATTCGGCGTCGACGGTCAGCTGCAGCCTCGTGTCCCAGTACGACCCGTCGTCGGCCGGATGCAGGAACGGCGCGCGCGCCGCGAACCACTCGCGGGCGGCGTCGACGTTCTCGAGCACCGCCGCCGGGACCTCCTCGCCGACGAAGCGGCGCGCGACGGAGGCCGCGCGTTGGTTCGCGGGCAGCCTCGGCGCGAAGATCGTCAGCGTGTCGAGCAGGCTCGTGCGGTTCGGCCGCAGGCGCAGCGTCTCGACGATCGCGCCCTTGTGCGCGGCCGCGTAGGCGAGGGTGTTCAGGTAGAGCCGGCGCCCTTCGTCCGTGAGTCGCTCGGGCCGCGCATGGAAGCCGAACATCACGAACGAGCCGTGCCGCGCGATCGCCGCGTAGTCGGGGCCCTTGTGGTTGATGCCGCCGAGGATGCGCTCCGCGTCGGGCGCTTCCTCGAAGCCCGCGTCGTCGGTGACGAGGCCCCATTCGTCCTTCTTCTCGTCGAACGCGTCGAACACGCGGAACGTCGGCACGGTGTCGCCGACCGCCGGCTTCCACTCCTTGAAGTTCTTCGGCGTCGGCGTGTCCTCGGCGCGGAACGCGACCGGGAAGGGCTGCCGGAAGATGGCGTGTTCGGGCCGTAGCACGACGGCCCGGTGGTCGAGGCACAGTCAACCGTGGTGCCAGCTCGTCTTCAGCCGCAGCGCGTCGGCGAAGACACCGCCCTGGCCGCCGACGAGCACGACGGGGAATCCCTGCAGCTCGTCGAGGCCGAGCGGGACCTTCTCGCCCTTCAGCTGCTCGTCGCCCTTCTCGTCGCGCGTCTGGATCTCGCCGTCGACGACGAGCACGTCGAAGCCTTCGAGGTCGGCGCGCCGCACCGTCCCGGCCGAAACGACCTTCACGGCAGCCGTGTGTTCGCCGAGGAAGCGCTCCCACGCGGCGGTGTACGGCGTGCCGAGGTTGCCCGCGTACAGGATGCGCAGCGACAGCTTGTCCGTGGTCGCGGGCGGCGGGGACTGGGGCGCGTGCAGCAGGCCGAGCACCACGGCGGCGAGGGCGGGGAGCATGTGCGGGATCCTACCCTTCGCGGCGCGGCGCGATTCAACGGCGCTTCGCCGTGCGTTCGATGCGCTTGCCGTCGGCGAGGCCGGCGCTGCGGACGACGATCGTCGAGGCGTCGGGCCTCTCGACCTCGAGATCGCCATCGCCGAGCGGATCGCGCAGCGAGGGAAGCGGCTCGCCGAGGTGGTGTCCCAGCGCAATGATCAGAAGGCGCAGGTGCGCGGTGGCCGTTCGTCGCGCCGTCTCGACGGCAGCGAAGTCCGGGGCTTCCGGGTAATCGGGCGTCGGGGCCTGCGCATCGAGCGCCGGGCGCCGCACGGACCATGGTGCGGCTTCCGTCGCAGCGAGGCACTCGACGGAGGCGACGAGCGAGGGGAGCAGTGAAGACGAGACCCGCTCCCGCTCCTCGTCATCCCGGTCGAGCCATCGGGCCGCGAGGGCGAGGTCGCCTTCGAAGGAGCGCTGGATGGGTGGCGCGGCAACATCGAACCGTGTCAGCAGGTCGCGCAGTGCGGTCCGGGTTGGTTCGTCGAGCGACGCGAGCCGATCGTCGGTCCACGTTCGACACACGGATGTCACGCCCTCGGCCGCGGCCAACTCGAACGCCGAGGCGGCTCCGTGCAGCAGGTCCAGCTGCAGCGTCATCAGATCGGCGGTGCGACGGACTGCGGCGGAACCGTTGCCGCTCGCCAGTTCGTGGCGGACGACGAGGGCAGCGAGTGTGACGAGGTCGGCAACGAAGGGGAAGTCGGTCGGCCCGGGGCTCCTCACGGTCAGGGGTCTGCGCGCAGCCGCGAGATCGATGGTCGCGGCGGCGGCTCCCGTGGCCAGGGCGTCCAATGCTGGCTGGTACTTCGCGAGCCGTTGGGCAATGTTCGGCGGCAACTCCGCCAGCTGCGACAGCGCCCAGGGATCGGTCGAGTCGTCTCCGCATGGGAGGGCGGCACCACAAAGGGCGACCGCGCGCCCGTAGTTCTCCATGGCCTCGCCGCGCATGGCGTCTCCGAGCAACGGCGCGTGCGGCTGTCTGCCTTGCGGGATGCGGGCGGAGTACGTGAGTGCCACGGCTCGGATCCGCGCGTCGCGATGAGCCCGGCGCTCCGCTTCGCGGCTCCACACGAAGGACGCGAGAAGCACGGTCACGGCGAGTCCCGCCAGTAGCGTCTTCGGGCCCGGTGTCGACGACTCCATGGGCGCATGGTGTCGTGGCGAGACCGCACCGCAAGTCACGTTCGTCGAAGCGACGCGAACACCCTGGCGAAATCGGGTTCGTGCGACGCGGTGACCTCGATGCGCTGGCCCGTTGCCGGGTCGGGGAACACGAGCCGCGCACCGTGCAGCATCGTGCGGTCGACGCCGAAGGTCGCGCGCGCCTTGTCGTTCGCGGCGCGGTCGCCGTAGCGCTGGTCGCCGAGCAGCGGGTGGCCGATGGCCGCGAGGTGCGCGCGGATCTGGTGCGTGCGGCCGGTCTCCAGGCGAACGCGGACGAGCGTGCTGTCCTTGCGCCGGTCGACGACCTCGACGTGCGACACCGAGCGTTGCCCGTGGGCTCGGTCGACGATCGTCTTCGGGCGGTCGCCGCGCGGTTCGTCGGTGACGGCGAGCGGCAGGTCGATCGTGCGACGTTCGTCGCCGACGACGCCGTGCACGATCGCGAGGTACTCACGGTCGATGTCGCCGCGCTCCATCGCGGCGCCGAGTGCGGCCAGCGACTCGGCGTCGCGTCCGACGAGCAGCAGGCCCGACGCTTCGCGGTCGATGCGCTGCGCGAGACCGGCGTCCGGCAGCTCGCGAGCGAGCGCGTCGGCGACGGAGTGCTCGACGAGCGGACCCTTGTGCACCGCGAGCCCCGGCGGCTTGTGCAAGACGACGCAGCGTTCGTCCGCGAACGCGACGGCGATCCGCAGCTGCGCGGCGAGGTCCGCGAACGCCGCGGCGAACGTGACGGCGTCGTCCGCCCGCGTCCGCATCGAAGCGTCGGCGATCACGCCGTTCACCGCGATCATGCCGATCGCGCAGAGGTCGCGGGCCCGTTGTCGCGAGAGTCCCGCGTGTGCGTGCAGCAGCGCGTCGAGCCGGCTCCCCGCCTGCTCGGCGGCGACGACGACGGTCGTCAGCACCTGGCTGTCGCGAGCAGTTCGACGAAGCGGCGGAACAGGTACAGCGCGTCGTGCGGCCCGGGCGCGGCCTCGGGGTGGTACTGCACCGAGAACACCGGCAGCTCGCGGTGGCGCAGTCCCTCGACGGTGCCGTCGTTCAGGTTCTTGTGCGTGACCTCGACGCTGTCGGGCAGCGACTTCGGATCGACCGCGTAGCTGTGGTTCTGCGACGTGATCTCGACCTTGCCCGTGGTCATGTCGATCACCGGCTGGTTGCCGCCGTGGTGACCGAACTTCATCTTGTAGGTCTTGCCGCCGAAGACGTGGCCGAGGATCTGGTGGCCGAGACAGATGCCGAAGACCGGCACGCGCTTCACCAGCTTCGTCGCGGACTCGATCGCGTAGCGGCAGATGGCCGGGTCGCCGGGGCCGTTGCTGAGGAACACGCCGTCCGGTTTGCGCTCGAGCACGGCCTCGGCCGGCGTCGCCGCAGGCACGACGGTGACGTCGAGACCGCACGCGACGAGCGAACGCAGGATGTTCCGCTTCGCGCCGAAGTCGTACGCGACGATGTGCGGGCGATGACCGCTCGCCGCGTGCGGGGGCGGCGGCGAGAACTGCGACTCGTAGCCGCGATCCCACCGGAACGGCTCGGCTGCCGTGACCTTCAGCACGTGGTCGACGTCGGCGACCTTCGGCGCCTTGCGGACGCGCTCGACGAGGTCCGCGTCGGAGCTCTTGGTATCGCGCGTGATGAGCACGCGCTGCTCGCCGCGGTCGCGGATCGCGCGGGTCAGCATGCGCGTGTCGAGGCCGTCGATGCCCGGCACGCCGTGCTGCGCGAGATAGTCGGACAGTTCCGCGCCGGAGCGTGCGTTGCTCGCGCGCTCGCACAGTTCGCGGATCACGAGGCCCGAGAGCCAGAGCCTGGCGCTCTCTTCGTCCTCGCTGTTGACGCCGTAGTTGCCGATGTGCGGTTGCGTCAGCAGGACCGTCTGACCGCGGTACGAGGGATCCGTGAGGATCTCCTGGTAGCCGATCATCGACGTGTTGAAGACGAGTTCGCCGACGGACTCCGTCGCGGCGCCGAAGCCGCGGCCCGAGAGAACGGTCCCGTCTTCGAGGGCGAGGCGGGCGATCGGGCGTGCGGCGGGTCGTGTCACCTGGGTGGCTCTTGCGAACGGGGCGCGTCGCGCAGCGTTCGCAGGTTGATCTGCGACGCGAGATAGCCGGCCCCGAAACCGTTGTCAATGTTGACGACCGCGACGCCCGCGGCGCACGAGTTCAGCATCGAGAGCAGCGCCGTGAGGCCGCCGAAGTTCGCGCCGTAGCCGACGCTCGTCGGCACCGCGATCACGGGGCGGTCGACGAGACCGGCGACGACGGACGGCAGCGCTCCCTCCATGCCGGCAACCGCGACGATCACGTTCGCGGCGCGGATCGCGTCGATCTTCGCGAGCAGGCGGTGCAGGCCGGCCACGCCGATGTCGGTGAAACGCTCGACGCGGTTGCCGGCGATCTCGAGCGTCACCGCCGCCTCTTCGGCGACCGGCAGGTCCGCGGTGCCGGCGGCGACGACCGCGACGTGCCCGGACGGCGCCGGCGGCGCGCCCGCGGTGATGCAGCGCGCGCGTGCGTGGTAGCGGGCTGCGGGCACGCGCTCGATCACGGCCGCGGCGTGCGCGGGTTCGGCGCGGGTCAGCAGGACACGGTCGGCGCGCGACAGGATCTCGACGGCGATCGTGGCGGTGTCGTCCGGCGTCTTGCCCTGACAGAACACCACTTCGGGGAAGCCGCAGCGCCGCGCGCGGTCGTGGTCGATCGTCGCGAAGCCGAGTTCGGCCGCGGCGCGGTCGGCACCGCGCGGGTCGGCGCGGAGCGAAGCGACCGCGTCGTCGACGCTGCGCTGGCCCGAACGCACCTGCTGCAGCAGGTCGCGGAGGCGCTGTTCGTCGTCGCGCGTCACGGGCGCTCCGCCTTCGGGCGCCCCGCGGCCTTGCCGCCGGACCGCGGTGTGGCGATTGCGTCGAGATCGAGCGGCGAACGCTGGCCCTGGCGCAAGAGTTCGAAGCCGAGGCTCGCGATCATCGCGCCGTTGTCCGCGCACAGCGAAAGGTCGGGAAGCACGAGATGCAGGCGCGACAGGACCGGATGCTGCTGCAGCCGTTCGCGGAGCCGCAGGTTCTTCGCGACGCCGCCGCCGATGCAGAGCGACTTCGGGGCGCAGCGCTCGGCCGCGCGCGCGAGCTTGGCGACGAGCACGTCGACGACGGCCTCCTGGTAGCTGCACGCGAGATCGCGCAGGCGGTCGCCCGTCGGCGGCGGCGCGTCGGTCGGGCCCTGCTGCGGACGCAGCGTGTAGAGGAGCGCTGTCTTCAGCCCGGAGAACGAGAAGTCGAGCGAGTCGGCGCCGAGCATCGTGCGCGGCAGATCGAACGCACGCGGATCGCCGCCCTTGGCGGTGTTCTGGATCGAAGGCCCGCCGGGGTACGGCAGTCCGAGCAGCGCCGCGCCCTTGTCGAGCGCCTCGCCCGCGGCGTCGTCGCGCGTCGTGCCGAGGCGCTCGGTGACGGTCGGCGCCTTCACGAGCCAGAGGGCCGTGTGCCCGCCCGACGCGACGAGAGCGAGCGCGGGCAGCGGCATCTGCGGGTCGGCGAGGAAGCCGGTGTGCACGTGCGCCTGCACGTGGTCGACGCCGATCAGCGGCACGTCGTAGCGCCAGGAGAGTGCCTTCGCCGCCGAGAGGCCGACGAGCAGGCAGCCGACCATTCCCGGCCGGTGCGTGACCGCGACGCCGGCGAGGTCCTCGGGCCGCACCTTCGCCTGCTCCAGCGCCTCCGCGACGATCGGCACGATGCGTTCGGTGTGCGAACGGCTCGCCACCTCGGGTACGACGCCGCGCCAGCGGGCGTGCAGTTCGATCTGCGAGTGCACGACGTTGCTGAGCACGACGTGACCGTCGGCGACGACCGCGGCGGCGGTCTCGTCGCACGATGTCTCGATGCCGAGGATCAGGGATCGTGCAGTCACGGGGGCGAACAATGTAGTGTCGCCCCGCGCGACGGAAAGCCTCAACGGCTGCCGGGCCCGAGATCGGCGCGCAGGGTCCGCGCGGCGGCGAGGACATCGGGCTGCCACAGGTCGCGGTGGGCGACGTCGGCTACGGCGTCGAGGCCGCGCAGCGCAGCGTCCAGGAGCCGCCGCGCCTCGTCGTTGTTGCCGCGCGCCGCTTCGATTCCTGCGAGACGTAGGCCGGCGAACCCGCACGGCACGCCGAACCACGGGTCGTTCGGGGCCTCCGCGACGCGCGGCGTGAGTTCGTCCACCACGCGGCGGTAGAGGTCTGCCGCCGCGTCGCGCTGCTCGGAGGCCGCCTGCGGATCGGTGTCCGCGAGGATGTCCGCTGCGCTCAGCCGGCAGTCCGCGGCCCGCCAGCGGCCCATCCACGTATTGCGCACCTCCAGGGTGCGATTCGCCGCCTCGGTGAGTGCCGGCACGTTGCGCTGCTTCTTCGCCACTCCGGCCCTTGCCCATTCGAGTTCGGTCGCCAGGGTCGGGGTCTTCTTCGGGTCGCCGATCCATCTCGCGGCCTGTGCGAGCGGGAACGCCGTCTCGTCGTCGCGACCGCGCCGGAGCCGGCTCGCGGCGACGCCGATCCAGCCCGAGAAGTCGAGTTCGTGGTCCCGCGCGTTCACGTCGGCGTCGACCACCAACTCGGTGGCGACGTCGTCCCACAAGGCGTCGGTCGCGCCGCCGCGGGATTCCACGATCTTCGCCAGCAGAACCAGGACCTGCGACCGGGGCACGGGTCGCTGCCAGCCCCGCGACCGGAGTTCGGTGTGCACGTCGATCGCGCGATGTGCCCAGCGTTCCGCGAGCTCGAGGTCGGGGCGTCGCAGGCGGTCGTAGAGCTGGTGCGCCGACTCGATCAGGAGGCGCTCGAGCGAAGCGAGGTGCTCGATGTCGTCGGGGAAGCCCTTCGTCATCGCCTCGGCGATCTCGATGGCGCGTCCGAACGCCGCGTCGGCCTCCGGCCAGCGGCTCGCCGCGTCGAGCAGGAAGCCGAGGTCGCGAACGTCGTCCCGCACGATCCCGGCCGGCTGGAACCGGCCCGGTTCGGCGATCCGCCACTTCTCGCCGGCCGCGACCGCGTTGGTCCGGTGCTCGATCGCCTTCGCGAGATCGCCCTGCTTCTGCGCCAGCAGGGAGCGCGTCTTCTCCACGATCGCGGTGACACGATCGCGCTCGTTCTCGACGGCCGCGAGACCGGCGCTCGCCGCCGCGAGCACTGTGCCGGCTTCGTCGATCAGGTTCGCCGAGGTGAGGTCGTGCGCCAGCATGCTGCGGGCGATCGCGAGATCCGTGTGGTGCTGCGGCGTCACGCCGGGATCGCGCACCGCTCCTTCCAGCACGGCCACCGAGCGGCGTTCGGCGTCGAGACACCGCCCTCCCTTGCCGACGAGGAGCAGCGCCGACGCGAGTTCGCGCAGGGCGCTCGACAGCGAGAGTGCGTGCGAACGCGGTGCGCGCCGGTGGCATGCTTCGAGGTGCTCGATCGATTTCGTCAGCAGCGGGATCGCGGCCTCTTCGCGCCGCGCGGTGACGAGTGCCCTGCCGTTGCGACGCAGCGCGTCGGCGAGCAGCGACTCCACTTCGACATCGTCGGGGGTCTCGTCGAGCAGGGCCTGCGCCTCTGCGAGCGCCTCCGCGGACGTGCGCTCCGCGTCCGGCACCTGTCCGAGTTGCCAGTGGACCTGGGACAACGACACCAGCGCGCGGCAACGACCGGTGCGCAGTCGGCGGTCGGAAGGGCGGTCGCGCAACCACAGGTCGTAGAAGGCGAGTGCGTCCTGCGCGAGGCCCTGGCGGAACGTGTCGTTCTGCGACGTGCGGCGCAGGCGCTCGTCGCCCGCCCGCGCCAGAAGGCGTTCCACGGCGAGAGTCGCCTGCATCTCGCGCCCCTCCGTGCGAGCGGAGAGGGCGAAGTACGCGAACCACGAAACGGCGGTCACCACGGTTGCCGCGGCGACGGCGGCCACGGCGATGCGGTTGCGGCGGACGAACTTGCGGGTCCGGTACACGAACGAGGGCGGGCCGACCGACACCGCTTCGCCGCGCAGGTGGCGTTCGAGGTCCGCGGCCAGCGCGTTGGCGGTCGGGTACCGCTCCTCGCGCGCACGGGCGAGTGCCTTCGCGGCGATCCAGTCGAGGTCGCCGCGCAGTTGCGCGGCGAGCCGAGGTCGGGTCGTGGGAGTCCGACCGTCGGTCCGGTCGTTCGTCGTGACGCGTCGACTCGGGCGGATCGGGTCGGCGGTCGTCGACGAGACGCCGCGCGGCCACGGCAGGTGGTCGGTGAGGATCTCGTAGAGCATCACGCCGAGAGCGAACACGTCCGTGCGGGCGTCGATCTCGTCGACGCGACCGCAGGCCTGCTCCGGGCTCATGTAGCCCGGCGTGCCGACGACGCGGCCCTGCTCGGTTGCTGCGCGATCCGTGTCCTCCGTCGTCGGTACCACGAGCGCCTTTGCGATGCCGAAGTCGATGATCTTCGAGACCGGGCCCGTTTCGGTGTCGACGACGAGAACGTTCGCGGGCTTCAGGTCGCGGTGCACGATGCCGCGTGCGTGTGCGTGTGCGACGCCGCGGCAGACGTCGACGAAGAGCCGCAGGCGGTCGCGCACGGCGAGCCCGCGCACCGCGCAGTAGTGGCGCACGGGTTGCCCGTCGACGTACTCCATCACGAAGAACGGACGTCCGTCGGGCAACTCGCCAGCGTCGAAGACCTGCGTGATCGACGGATGGTTGAGTGCGGCGAGCAGTTGCCGTTCGGCGGCGAAGCGCTGCAGCGTCCCGTGGCCGCCGACATCCGGGCGCAGCACCTTCACCGCGACCTGGCGCGCGACCGGCGCCTGCTGCGCGCACAGGTAGACGATGCCGAACGCGCCTTCGCCGAGCCGGCGGATCACGCGGTAGCCGCCGATGTCGGCGGGCAGATCGCCGTTGCCGAAGTCGAACGACCCGTAGGCGCCGGCGATGACGTCGTCGACGCAGCCGAGGTCGCGGTGCAGGCGGCGCAGCGCAGTGGCGTGGTGGGGGTGCGCCTCGATCAGGGCTGCGAGCTCGACGAGACGCTGCGGCCCGGTCGCCCCGAGCAGGCGCTGGCCGGCTTCGTCGGCCAGATCGTCGGGCAGTCGGCCCGCGTCACCGCCGTGCTCGCTCATGTCGGGATGATGCGCGGACCGGCGTCCGCTAGAAAGCCCTCGGGTCGGGGGGCGTGTTCACAGCGCGCCGATCGTCAGGGTGAGGGCGTTCGTCGACGTGACGGCGATCACGTCGCCCGCGGGGCCGATCTCGAACGGCACGACCTGGTGGTGGAAGACGACACCCGCCAGGGACATCGTGTCCGCGAACGGGAACTGCGTCACCGCGACACCGCCGATCGGCACGGCGCCGCCGAGGATGTCGAGCGCGACGAGCAGGTCGCACCCCGGCTGGCCTTCCGCCAGCAGCAAAGAGATCGGCACGGACGCCTGCGACAGCCCGGTGATCACGAACGCGAACGCGGTCGCCGGCATGCCGGTCGCGCGCGCCTCGAACACGCCGCCGATCCACGGCAGCGACTGCACCGCGAGCACGTTCTGTCCGCCGCTGCCGATGCAGCCGGCGCCGTACGAACTGCTCGTGGCCGGGCACGTCGGTGCGAGGACCGCGACGTTCGTGCTCGCAGCGCCGCCCGCGCCGTCGAAGCGGCCGCCCACGAACAGTTCTCCGTTCGCCGTGGTCGCCGACGCGTCGAGGAAGTCGCCGTCGATGTCGAGGGCCGACCACGTCAGCGAGCCGGGCCCGCCCGTGTGGCGTGCGAGCACGGCGTCGACGCCGGGGAACGGGCCGCCGAGTCCGAAGAACGACGGTTGCCCGCCGGCGAGGTAGTCGCCGTTCGGCAGCGGCAGGAGCGTGAGGACCGGGTCGTCCCATGCGAACGTCGTTGACGACTCGGCGAGCCACGCGGTGCCGTTCCACCGCGCGACGTGCGGGGACAGCACGCCGCCCGCGTGTTCGAAGTGGCCGCCGACCACGATGTCGCCGCTGGGCAGGACCGCGACCGCGGTCGCCGCGTCGTCGAGACCCGAGCCGAGCGGTGACCAGGCGAACCCGTTCCACGTGGCGATGCAGTTCGCACTCGCGCCGTCCGCGACGGTGAATCCGCCCGCCGCCACGATGGTGCCGTCGATCTTCACGGCGAGCGACGTGACCAGGTTCTCCATGCCGACGCCCAGGGCGGACCAGGAGCTGCCGTTCCACCGCGCGACGAAGTTGGTCGTGACGCCGCCCGCGGTGAGGAACGAACCGCCCGCGACGACGTCGCCGTTCGGCAGCGCGGCCAGCGCGAACACGGTCTCGTCGGTCCCCGCGCCGAGCGGTTGCCAGCTGCTGCCGTTCCACCGCGCGACGCGGTTCGCCGAAGCGCCGCCGGCGAGCGTGAACGAGCCGCCCGCGACGATGTCGCCGTTCGGCAGCCTGCACACGGCGTGGACGGGACCGTTGAAGCCGCTGCCGAGCGGTGCCCATGCGCCCGGTCGGCCGATCGCGATGCGATTGAGCGGCGCGCCGCCGGCGCTCACGAATGCGCCGCCGACCACGACGTCGGCGCCGGCCGCGGTCGCGCAGTAGACCGGCCCGTCGAGTCCGGGGCCGCGCGCGCCCTGCCAGGTCGTGCCGTCGTGCAGGCGCACGGCGCGTTCGAGCGGGGTCTGGATCGCGGGCGAGTGGTCGAGACCGACGACGTACTGCCCGTTCCAGAACGACAGTGTCGTCGGGCTCGGCTCGATCGCGTCGGTGATGGCGCCGAGCGACACCCACGACGAGCCGCTCAGCTGCCACACCTTGTCCGACACACCCGGGCTGTCGACTCCGGCGTGCAACTGGAACCCGAACGAGCCGGTGTTGCGCACGTGCAGCGTCCGGCACGACAGCCCCGGCAGCCCGGGCACCGAAGACCACGCGCCGGTCGACAGCGTGAAGCGTGCGATGTGCGCGGCCGGCACCGTGCCGACGGTCGTGAACGAGCCGCCGGCGAACACGAAGGAGTTGACGACCGAGATGTTCGAACGAACTGCGAGTGCATCGATCGGGCCGTCGAACGTGGCGCCCGCGGACCACGACACGCCGTTCCACAGCGCGAGATTGCCGACGGGTGCGCCACCCGCGCTCGTCAACGATCCGCCGACGAACAACGAGCCGAGCACGGCCATCGCGCGGACTTCGCCGCCGATGCCGCCGCCCGGTTCGGACCACGACACGCCGTTCCACCTGGCCACGCTGCGCATCTGCGCGCCGTTCAGCACGCGGAACAGTCCGCCGACGAAGAGGTCGCCGCTGAACGTCGTCATCGCCTTGACGACACCGTTGGCGGTGCCGAGCACGGTCCACGTCGTTCCGGCGAACGAGGCGATCTGGTGCGACGATCCGCTGCCGCCGGCGGCGACGAGCTGGCCGTTCCACGCCGTGAGTGCCGTGACGTTCGCCATCGGCGGGGTGCCGAGCGGCGACCACGACGTGCCGTCGAACGCTGCGATCGCGGTGGCCAGCATGCCGCCCGCCGCGACCTCGCCGCCGACGACGAGCACCGGCGGCTGCGGGCCCGCGCCATCGGGATCCCAGACGGTGCTTGCGTTCACCTCGCCGCGGGCGAAGGGAATCGGGTCCCCGGGCAGCCACTGCAGCGGACACTGGGCGAAGAGCGACGGAGCGGCGGCGAGGACGAGGGCCGCCGCGCGGAACGGAGACGACGTGAAGAAGTGCATGGCGGGCTCCGGTTCGTTCTCAGAAGCCGAGGGTGAGGTCGTTCGCGTTCGACAGCGCGAAGTCGGATGCGCCGCCGAAGTGGATCGCCTGTGTTGGCAGCACGAACCCCGCGAGCGAGTTCGTGAGCGGCAGCGAGAGCGAGAACGCGGCCTGCGGTCCGAACGAGACCGGGCCGAGCACGAGCAGAGGGCCCGCGAGCAGGATCGTCTGTCCTCCGGGCAGCAGCACCTGCGCCGGTGCGAGCGCGCCGAACAGTGCGGCGGCGGGGTCGCCGGTGGTGGCGAGATCGACGGTGCCTTGCCAGGTCTGTCCGAGCACGGGCAGCGTGCACGTGAACGAGGCCGGGTTCGTGCCGGCGTTGCGCGTCGTCACGGCCGCGGTGCTGGCGATGCCGAGCGTGATCGATCCGGCGTACGAGCCGTTCCACGGGTACGCGAACGAACCGCCCTCGGCGCGCGCCTGGATCTGCACGTAGTACTGGCCCGGCGTCATCGTGCCGCTCGCCGCGAGTGAGTGGCTGCCGGGCGTGGAGAGGGCGAACGAGTACGCCGACGGCGGCGGCGTGCCGGGGTCGGCCGTGAACGATGCGCCGGCGCTCCAGGGCACGACGAAGAAGCTGATCGGCGGCATGGTCGCGGGTTCGCTGCTGCCCGCGGTCATCAGCACGTTGAGGGTGAAGTGAGCCGTCGCGGTCACGGTGACGATCCAGTCCTCGTGCGCGGCCGCGACTGCTGCCGAACCGAAGCCCTGGAACGAACTGCGCGCCGCGTCACCCGCGATCGCGACCGAGATGCTCGTCGTCGTGAGCACCGCGTCGATCTGCGACGTCGCCTGGCTCGGTGTGAAGCCGGGCGGGCCGCCGGGATGGGAGACGGCGATGACGTCGTGGGTCGGACCCGCGGTGGTGAAGTCGTTCTGCCCCGAGGCGCCGCCCGGCGTCGGACCGCAGTAGGCGGTGTGCTGGGTGTTGCGGCTCGTGAACGTGAACTGCTGCGTCGGCGCGTCCGTCGTCGCTGCGGCGATCGTCGTCAGCAGGAGGAGGGTCTGGAGCGGTCCCGGCGTGAAGGAGTGGATCGATCTCATGGGCGTCTCGTTGCGGTCGGCCGGCGAAGTGGCTCGGCTCGGGCCGTTCGATGACGCGGCCTGCTCGCTGTGACGCGGCTCTGCGACGGATTTCGCGGGCGATGCGCGTCAGTCCGGCACGACGCCGCGGGTGCGCAACTCGTCGGCGAGGGCGCGCAGCGCCCGCACCAGCAGCTGGCGGACCGCCGCCTCGGTGCGGCCCATGACCTCGGCGATGACGGCGTGCGGCAACTGCGCGATCCGCGCCATCGTGATCACTTCGCGGTGCTCGTCGGACAGCGCCTGCATCGCCGCGTCGAGGGCCAGGGCCGTTTCACGCCCGATCGCGTCGACGCTCGGCGTCAGGAATCCGGCGGCCTGCAGCATGCCGTCGGGACCCGGACCGTCGACTTCCCGCTTCGCGTCGCGCCGTTCGCGGCCGTGGAATCGGTGCTTCTCACGCAGCTTGTTGAGCGTCGTCGTGAAGAGCCACGCGCGGAACCGGGCTTCGCCGCGTGGTTCGCTTCGGCTCGGATCCTCGAGCAGTTCGCGGCACGCCGACTGTACGACGTCCATCGTCGCCTCACGCGCGCGCAGGATGCCGCCCAGGCGGACGTGCACGAAGGCGTGCAGTTGCGGCAGGTAGCCGGCGACGAGGCGGGCGAGCGCCGACGAATCGCCGCCGCGAGCCTGCTCGAACAGGCTGTCCTGGCCGCTCTTCTCGTCCGGGTCGCCTTGCACGCCGGGATGGTAGTGATCCGGCGTCCGGTTGCGCGCCGCTACTTCGTCCTCGGCTCGGCGGGGGCCGCGATCCGTTCGCGCAGCGCATCGACGGCTCTGGCGACGAGGGCGTCGGCGGCGGCGCTCGGCCCCTCGGGCACCGGGAAGCCGTACTTCGCGGCGACGGCGGCGAACGCCGCGCGATGTCGTTCGGGTGCCTGCTGCGCCTGCAGGTTCGCGGCGAGTCGGCGGCGCGCCGGCGGGTCGACGTCGGCCTGCACGTCCGGAGTGATGCCGCCCTTGTCCTCGCGCTCGCTGTCGCCGGCGGGCCGCTGATGGCGGTCGATGTTGCGTCCGCTCGGCGTGTAGAAGTGCGCGGTGGTGAGCTTCAGTCGGAACGGCAGGTCGCGCCAGCCGTACTCGGTGTTGATGTAGCCCTTGCCGTACGTGCGCACGCCCACGACCGCTGCGCGGTGGTGGTCCTGCAGCGCACCGGCGAGCACTTCGCTGGCGCTCGCGGAGTCGGCATCGACGAGCACCGCGAGCGGCAGGTCGGGGAACGCGCACGCTTCGGCTTTCGCCGCGAAGCTCTCGACGACCTGGTCGCGGCGCCGCTGCGAGAGGATCGTGCCCGAGCGCAGGAACAGGTTCGCGATCGCGACGCATTCGTCGAGCGAACCACCCGGGTTGCCGCGCAGGTCGATCAGGAGGCCGCGCAGCGGCGCCGTCGCCTGCAGGGCGCCGATCGCGTTCCGCACGTCGTCGCACGCGCCCTTGGGGAAGTGCGCGAGGTGCAGGTAGCCGAGGCCCTGCGCCGCGTCCTCGACGTGGGCCCAGCGCACGCTCGACTGCCGCACGTCCGCGCGTTCGACCGCGATCTCGTGTTCGCCGTCGTCGCGGGCGATGCGCAGTCGCACGGTCGTTCGGGCGGGGCCCCGCACGAGTTCGGAGACGACGTTCTGCCGCGATTCGGCGGGGATCGTGCGGATGTCCTTGTCGTCGACGCCGACGAGACGGTCGCCGGGGAGGATGCCCGCTCGCTCGGCGGGGCCGTTCGCCAGCGGGTAGTGAACGACCATGTCCTCGCCGTGGCGCAGCACGACGATGCCGATGCCTTCGTAACTGCCCGTGCTGCGCTCTTCGTGACGCGCGAGGTCCTTCGGTCCGATGTACAGACTGTAGGGATCGACCTTCGCCATCGCGCCGAGGGCGCGGTCGAGCAGTTCCTGGCCGCTCGGCGGATCGACGTGTGCTTCGAGGATCTGGCGGTAGATCAGGTCGAACGCGGTGCGCTGCGGCTCCGGCATCTCGGCGAAACGGCGACTGCCGAGGAACCACCCGATCCCGAGCGCGACGAGGACCATCGCCCAGTTCGCGAACAGGAACCAGAGCGGCAGCCGCGGTTGCTGATCCATCGTCGCATCGTATGGTCCGCGCGCGTGGCACGCATTCGTCCTCCGATCGCCGCGAGCGCACTCTTCCTCGCATTGTGCGCGTCATGTGCGTCGACCGCGGCTGCTCGCGCCGACGTCGTGGCCGCGGTCGAGCGCGTCGTCGCTGCTTCGCGGACCGTCGGCGGCCGCATCGGTGTCGTCGTGCTCGACGGCGGTACCGGGGAAGTGATCGCCGCTCACGCGGCGGACGAAGGATTCCTGCCCGCGTCGAACCTGAAGGTGCTGACCGCGGCGGTTGCGCTCGCGTCGCTCGGTCCGGGGCACCGATTCGCGACGGGACTGCTGCGCGCGGGGCCGGTGCAGGACGGCGTGCTGCACGGCGATCTCTTCCTGCTGGGCCACGGCGACCCGACGCTCGGCACGGCGGTCCCGGGCGCCGCGTCGATGCAGCCCTTCGTCGAGGCCGTGCTCGCGTCCGGCGTGCGCCGGATCGAGGGCCGCGTGTACGGCGACGACGGCTGGCTCGGCGACGAACATCTCGGGCGCGGCTGGCAGTGGGACCACCTGCGAGAAGACTTCGCTGCGCCGTTCGGTGCGCTGTGCTGGCGCGGCAACGTCGACGAAGGCGGCGTGCCCGTGCGCGAGCCGGCGATCGCGGCGGCCGCGGCGCTCGTCGCCGCGCTGCGAGCCGCGGGCGTCGGGTGCGGCGAACCGGCGGCGGGCGTCGCGCCTCCGCGCGCCGAGGCGGTGCACGTCGTGTACTCGGCGCCGCTCGCGGGTCTGCTGCCGCGCATGCTCGGCGACAGCGACAACCTCTACGCGGAGCAGTTCTGGCGCGCGGCGGCGCGCGTTGCGACGGGCGACGGGTCGTCGTCGGCGGCCGAAGCGCACGGCAAGGACGTGCTGGCGCGGTTCGGCGTCGACGCTGCGGGGCTCGCGTACGAAGACGGCTCCGGCCTGTCGCGGCGCGACCTCGTGCAGCCGATGCAGGTCGCGCGCACGCTGTTCGCCATGCTGCGATCGCCGGATCGTGCGGTGTTCGAGGCCGCGTTGCCGCTCGCGGGCGTCTCGGGCACTCTCGCGACGCGCCTCGTCGACGGACCGGCGCACGGCAACGTGCGGGCGAAGACGGGCTCGCTCTCGCGTGTCGCCTGCCTGTCGGGCTGGGCGCCGCGGGACGGGCACGAGCCGTTCGTGTTCAGCGTGCTGTGGAACGACTTCCCGGCGGAGGACGACGTCGCGCGGGCGGTGATCGACGCGTTCGTGCAGGAACTCGCCGCCGCGGCCGCTGTCAGAAGGTGAGCGAAGCGCCGATCACGAAGCCGTCGAGGATCAGGTCCGCGTCGTAGCGGAAGCCGTCGTTGGTTCCCTCGGCCGGCAGTTCGCTGTAGCGCCACCCGGCGAAGAATGCGACGTCGCGCATCGGCATCGAGTACGAGAGGCGGAGTTCGAGATCCTGCAGCGTGCCTTCGAAGTCGCCGCCGAGCGACAGCTCGGGCGAGATCGCGTATTCGGCGTCGATCGCGAACTCGCGCCACGAGACCCGCGCGCGCGCCGCCGGGTAGACCGTGTCGCCGTCCATGTCCACGCGCTGCTGACGCACACCGTCGGTCGTGCGGCCGCGCAGCGTCGCGTTGCGGTGGGCGAAGACGGCGCCGATCCCGAACTGGAAGGCCACGGGTCGTTCGCGCACCGACGTCTTCCAGTTCACGATCGGTTCCACGTAGCCGATGCGGATCTCGTCCATCTCCGCCGTCATCTGCACCGGGTCGCCCGCGAGCAACTGGCCGAAGTCGCCTGCGAGCACACCGTTGGTCGTCGTGTCCTGGTCGAGCTGGTAGTAGTCGGCGCGGAAGCCGCCGAAGCCGTCGCCGATGTCGACGCGGATGCCGAAGTCCTCGCGGTAGTGATCCTGTCCGAACGTGCGCAGCGTCTCGCGGCCGTTGTCCTGCAGCGTGCCCGGCGTCGGCGCCGACTGCATCGCGACGTCGCCGCGGACCTGGTACACCGCGAGGTACGGCGACACGAGGATGTGCGGCTCGGCCGTGGTCAGGGTGCAACTCGTCGCGAGGCTCGCGGCGCCGAGGAGGACGAGGGTTCGCATCGCAGAAGGCTAGGAGGCGACGCGGGTCGGAGAAAGCGCGGCGTCGGCGTCGCGCTTGCTTCCCGTCGCGGTCACGCCGAAGCTCCGCGGATGACCGAAGCCTTCCTCGAACGCGACTTCAAGGCCTACGAGAAGCACCGCCAGGACGACCCCGAGTACAACGCGCTGCGCCTCAGTGTGCGGCGGAAGCTGAAGGCGATGGTCGACGGCGTCGCGAAGGAGGCGAAGGCGCTCGGCACCGAGCTGTCCGCGCAGGCGGGGCTGCACCATCCGTACACGTTCAACGCGTACCGCGTCCGCGAACAGCGCGCCTACCTGTGCCGCGGCACGAAGGAGCGGAAGAAGCTCGGCGCGTTCTTCGGCGAGGCGCTCGGCAAGGACGCCGAAACCCACTACATCCAGACCGTGCTCGAGGTGTGCATCGACGACGCGATCGTCGAGGCGGCGCTGCGCATCCATCCGCAGGCGTGGTGGGACGGCGAGAACCTGAAGAAGAAGCTGCTGAACGACCCGGCCAAGCTCGAGGAGTTCTGCGTGCTGCTGCGGGCGCTGCCGACGGGTTTCAACCTCAAGCTGCACGACTGGAAGAAGGACCACTGGTGTGCCAGCGCGAAGGCGAGCGAGGTGAAGGAGCTGTTCACCCACTACACGCCCGGCAACCACTGGCTGCACGTGCAGCGGCAACTGCCGAAGGAAGACGCGGTCGGGATGGGGATGGAGGCCGAGAAGTGGGTGAGCGCGTCGTTGCTCGCGCTTCTGCCGGTCTACAAGTTCACGCTGTGGGAGCCGAGCTGAGGCGCGTAGCGCCGGGAAGGCCCCGACTCTCAGAGTCGTGATGTTCTGGCGGCACGCAGCCCAAGGCGCGAGTGGCGGAGCGCGGGCGAGAATTGGCCACGGGTTCCCGACTCCGCCATGACAGGATCGCCGTCCCAGCAGCCACCTCGGACACATCGGGAGACGGAGCCGCCAGCGGGGTCTGGTCGACGGCCATCGCCTACCCGCTCGGGCCCGTAGTCTGAGTGCTCGTCGAGGCACCACTCCCAGAGGCTGCCGCCCATGTCGAACAGCCCTCGGCCGTTTGCCCTCCAAGAGCCCACGGGCAGCACCTGGTTGTGGTTCACGCCTTCGGCTGCCTCGATGGCCGCTCGGTCGTCGCCTGTCCACCAGTTCGTCGTTGTGCCCGCGCGAACCCCGTATTCCCACTGCAGCTCGCTCGGCAGTGTGAGTCCGTGTGCGCGGAGCACGGGCTCTGCATCGAGCCAGCTCACGCGCTCGACCGGCAAGGCAAGATCGTTCCGGGTCTTGCTGTCGCTCGGATTCTCGTCGGTCCAGCGAACCCACTGGCCCTGTGTCACTTCGTACTTGCCGAGGAAGAACGGATCGAGTCGCACCGTGAGCCGCTTCTTCGCGCCTTCGTCGTCGGCGGGCGTGCCCTGGGGCAATGTGCCGCCCGGCAGCAGCACGAACACGATGCCCGTGTCTCCGGTGACCTTGATCCGCCCGTCCGGCTCGTGCGTCGGAATCGGCAGCGTCGCTGGGTCCTGCACGCCGTCCCACGCACTGCGCAGGTCGTAGAACTCCCACAGCTTCGACTGCGGGTTCATGCCGATCGGCACGAGGCCCCACACGTCTTCGTCGCGCAGCGGAATGTCCTGGCCCTTGTAGAGTTCGTTCGCGACGACCCCGTCGGCCCTCGCGATCGCCGCGCGCGCCTCGGCCCAAGTGTGCTTCGCGTTCGGGTGCGCGAGAGTCAGCGGACCAACGCTCTTCGCCCAACGGCCACGGCGTGCCATGTCCGGCACAAGCTTCTCGAGATCTGGAAGGCGCTCGAGGAGGTCTCGCAGGGACCTCTCGAGGAAGCGTTCCGCGGCGAGTGACGCAGCGTCGCCCGTCGTCGCACCAACCACCACACCATCGCGGTAGGTGACGGACCAGCTTCCTGCGCTGCGTTGGAGTGACCGGACCACGGCCGACGCATCCGCCTTCTTCTGCAGCAGGAAGGTCGCCCTCTCGAGCCAGTCTTCGATCAGCGCAACTTGCTCAGGCGCCCCGGGCGTCAGCTCCGGCTCCGTCTCGAGCAGCCGCTCCAAGTCGACCACGAGGGAGAGCTGGTTGAACTGCGCAACCTTGCCCTCGACGAAGATCTTCTGCTCTTCCGCCTCCTCTCGCGCTGCGTTCGCGTCGCTGGCGTAGGTCGAGGTGCCGACGAGGCCGAGTACCAAGATGAGCGCCGTCGCCGCGAGGCTCGCCGCGAGCGCCTTGTTGCGGCGCACCCACAGATTCATCTCGACCAGCGCGCCGGTTCGGTACGCCTTCACCACGCGCTGCGCGAGGAAGGCGCGCAGGTCGTTCGACAGCTCCGTGACGCTCGCGAAGCGTTCCCCTCGATCGCGGGCCATCGCCTTCTCGACGATCGCCACCAGCTCCGCTGGCACTCCCTTCCGCACGTCCTCGATGCGCTTGGGTGGGCCCTCGACGACGTCGTTCAGGATCCGGTACGCCGGCTGGCGCACGCCGGGCGTCACGTACGGTGCGCGCCCGGTCAGCAGCTCGTACATCATCGCGCCGATCGCGTAGACGTCGGCGCGCACGTCGAGCTCCTCGCTGCGCGCCTGCTCCGGCGGCATGTAGCTCGGCGTGCCGAGCTGCTGGCCGTCCATCGACACCACCGACGACGCGGTGTCGGTCTCCGCGTCGCGCCGTCGCGCCGACTCGATCTTCGACGCGCCGGTGCCGGGGTCCTTCGCGATGCGCAGGTCGTGGCGATCGGTCTGGCCGAGCACTTTGGCGAGGCCCCAGTCCATCACGTAGACCTCGCCGAAGCGGCCGACCATCACGTTGCTCGGCTTGAGGTCGCGGTGCAGCACGCCCTTGTCGTGCGCGTAGGCCATCGTGTCGCAGACCTTCAGCACGACCTCGAGCGCGCGCGTGAGCGGCCACTGCTCGTGTCCCGCGAACGCGTCGGCGAACACGTCGCTCGCGGTGCGGCCCTTCACGAGGCGCATCGTGAAGTAGACCTTGCCCGTCGCGTCGAGACCGAGTTCGTGCACCGGTACGACGCCCGGATGGTCGAGCTGGCTCGTGACCTGCGCTTCTTCGAGGAACCGCCCGAGCAGCTGGTTCGCGAGGCGCTTCTCGTCGTCGTCGCGCGGTGCCGCGCGTTCGAGGAGCACCTTCATCGCGACCCGGCGGTTCAGCAGGCGATCGTGGATTCGCAGCACGGCGCCCATGCCGCCCTTGCCGACCTCGGTCTCGAGCGCGAAGCGATCGACGTCGAGTTTCGGCGCCTTGCCCAGCTTCGCCAGCAGCTCGCCGGTCGCGGTCGACTGCACGCGCTCGCGTCCACCCGATGCGTCGCCGACGAGCGTCGCGTCGTCGTTCGTCGTCGAACGCAGCAGCGCCATCGCCTCCGCGGCGAGAGTCTCGTCCGGCGCGTTCGCTCGGAGGAACGCTTCACGCTCCCCGGGCGGCAGCGCGGTGGCGGCGGAGACCAGTTGCTGCAGCTTCGTCTGCCGCGAGCGGGAATCGTCGGCGTTGGCGGTCATGCCCTTCGTCGACCGGAAGTGTGGGGGCGGCGCTGCGCCGGGCAAGCCGCTTCCCCGGAAGGTGCGCTGGTCAGGTCCGGCTCACTGGCTCGGATACGTCGCCTTCACCCACTCCATCCACTTCGCGTCGAAGTCGAGGACCGAGACGCCGTAGGCCTCCTGCAGCGCCGTGCGGCAGGCGCCGACGATGTCGCGCTGGTCGGGGCCCCACTTCTCGTCGACTCGTCCCTTGATGGCGAAGAGGAACTTGCGCCACTTCTCCGGGCCCTGCGACATCAGCCAGTCCATGCGCGACCAGATCGCGACGTGGTCGTTGAACGTGATGCTGCCGAAGTCGCGCCACTGGAAGACCTCGGCGAACGTCGCGAACTTCGAGGGATTGGCGATCATGCCGCGGCAGTAGACGTCCCACTTGGCGACGTTCTTCATGTCCGCGATCGAGCCTTCGTTCTGGTCGAAGTCCGAGTAGAGGATCGACACGCGGCGCTCGTGCCAGTGCGCGTACGCCTCGCGGATCCAGACGGGCAGGTCGTAGTTGTAGTAGCGGAACGAGTCGAGCAGGTTCTGGCTGATGTTGAAGACGAGCGAGCAGTGCAGCGCGGTGTCGTGTTTGCGCGGGAAGTCCTCGTTCTCCGTCGCGATCGCGAGCAGCAGGTTGCTCAGCTCCTTGAAGTGCCAGCGCTGCGCGTGCTTCGAGTCACGGCCGAGGTACTTCTTCATGTAGGCCTGGAAGGGCCCGAGCTTCTCGAACACGACCATGAGGAACTTGTCCTTCATGCCGAGGTACGGGCCGTAGCCCATGTACCGCGCGCCCGGCCGCGGATAGACCTTGGTCGAGTCGGTGGGGAAGTCCTCGTCCTTCACGCCCCACAGTTCCTGCGTCTCCGTGTAGAGCTTCTCCATCCGGTGCGCGGTGAGGTGCGCACGCAGCCATGGGTCGAGTACGCGCGTCTTCGGGTTGATGTCCGGGAGCTTCAGCGCCAGCTCCTCCAGTTCCGCCCTGATCTTGTTGCGCGTCTCGAGTTCGCCCGGCGGCACGTTCCACGCGGGCAGGTTGGTGCCGATGCGGAAGTGCTTCGTCTCGATCCAGAGGATCTGGATGTAGTCGATCGCGGCATCGACGTCGCTCGTCAGCACGGGCTTGTCCGCGATGCCGCCGAACGGGAACGGACCGAACGACACGTATCCGGCCTTCTCCAGGGCTTCGGGTTTGTTCTTCGTGTAGGGGTCGATGCGCCACTTCGGGAGTTTGTCCGTCGGGGTCTGCGCGCACAGGGCGGCGCCGAGGAGCGAGGCGACGAGAAGGGTGCGGGGGGCGTGCATCGTGTGGTTCAGCGCGGAAGAACGGGGGGCCTGTCGGACCGTTCAGACCTTCTTCGCCCAGGCCTTGGCCATTTCGATGACCTGGAACACCGGCATGTTCTCGATCGGCGCCTCGTCGTGGAGCACGCGCATGGCGTTCACGGCCTCCTTCTTCACGGTGTGATCCGTTGCGTCGAGGTACGGACGGACCGAGCCGGCCTGGTCCTTGGTGGCGAGATAGCGGGCGAGGCGCAGACCGTTCGCCTGGTCGGGCACGGGGGCCTTGCCGATCGCCTCGAACACCCAGTTGCCCGCGTCGATGCTGCGGGCCGCGGGAAGCACCTCGGCGAGGATCGCCTGCACTTCCTGCCAGTGCGCCTTCGTGTAGGTCATGACCGGAGCGAGCGCGCCCTTGTCCTTCAGGGCGAGCGTGCCGAGTGCCGCATGGAACGCGGTCGACTCGTCCTTGTCCTTCATCGTGGCCTGCAGCACCGGCAGCAGCTCCGGGTCCGTGAAGCGGCACATGCGGACCGTGAGGTAGCGGCGCAGTTCGACGCGCGGCTTCTTGATCTCGCGTGCGACGAGCGCCGCGTGCTCCGGCCCGATCAGTCGATCGAGCACTTCGAAGATCGGGCGGTTCAGGTTGTCGGGGCGATCCGACGTCTCGAGCAGCAGGATCGGCACGGCGCCGGCGCCGAGGTCCGTCAGTGCCTTCTTCGCCGGGTCGTGCAGCGCGGCGTCGGGTTTGCGGAACTGGCCGATCAGGGCTCGCACACGATCCTTGTCGGTGTCCGCGAGCGTCGGCCACTCGGAGAGCTTCTCGACCTTCGCCGGCTTCTCGGTCGTTGCGGGCGCGTCGCCCTTCTGCGCGGGCAGCGCGGCTAGCAGGAGGCCGTGGGCCAGGAGGACGAACGCGTTGTGCGATGACGGCATGCGGTTCACGGCAGCTTCGGGAGGACGAGCCAGTTCGGGATCGCTTCGCGGAAATCCGGGTGGACGAACGTCACCTTGCTCGCGACGCGCGCTTCCTCCGTGCGCAGCCACTCGAGCCACGCGGTGTTGTCGTGCGTGGAGAACGTGACGACCGTCGCTTCGGCGTAGTCACCGACCGTCGTCGCGTGCTCGTTGATCGAATTGCAGGCGGCCAGGACGTAGCCGAACGGCATCTCGATCGGCTGGCTCACGGAGCCAGTCAGCAGCGGATCGAACAGGAACATCCCGATCGGCAGCTTGGCCTGGCCGCGGGTCACGCGGGAACGTTTGACGTCCCGCATGGACCGCGTCTTGTTCTCGAGCTCCTCGATGTTCGTCGTGACGGAGCGCAGCGTCGTCGCCAGTTCGAGCTGTTTTGCGCGCTCGGCCGGGAACGCGCGCTGGGCGAGGCGCAGCGGCAGCAGGTGTTCTTCGAGGACGCGCAGCACCTTGGCCTTGCGCCCGCCTTCGGGGATGTAGCCGTCGAGGAACTTCAGGTACGGATCGAGTTCGGCGAACCCGATCGTGATGCCGTCGACGACGAGCAGGCGGGTCTCCGGAGGCGGCTCTTCGTGGCACGAAGGGAGTCCCAGGAGAGCGAACAACAGGGCCGTGGTTGCCTTGGTGCGGTGCATCGGGATCACGGTGTGTCGAGGGCGGCGAGGAAGGCGCCGACCGGGCCCGTGAGGTAGCGGTACGTCTCGTAGAGTAGCTCGGCGAACTGGGGGGCGTCACCGACGCCCACGGGGCCGGCGAAACTGCCCGTCGTTTCGACCCAGACCGAGCGCGGGTCCTGCGGCCACGTCTCGATGCGGACCTGGAACGTGCTGCGTTCCCCCGGTGACTGCGGCAGCACGAGCCGTGCGCCGAGCGACTGCACCGGCCGGCCGAACTGTTGCCAGGCGTCGGCGCCGGGGGCTATCAGCCGGCGGCTCAGGAATTCGCGGCCGTCGCGGTAGTGGCGGGGCGTGATCAGCGAGCGGACCAGGAACTGCTGCGCCAGGGATGCGGGGATGCCGAGGGTCTGGAAGGTCGTCGTGGCGACGTTCACCATCCGCGTCGCGAAGTCCTCGACCGTGATGCCGCGCAGTTCCTCGCGCAGCACGAGCCGATCCCAAGCCAGACTCGCAGTCGAGATCTGGCCCGGCATCTGCGGGAGGTTGCTGAGGTGGATGCCGTCCGGCGCGACCTGGAAGTTCTGGTACCCGACCGCGGGCTTCTGGTAGAGCGTGTTGTGGACACTCTGGGCGAGGTCGGCGCGAAGCTGTTGCGGCGGGTGCAGCAGTTCGGCCGTGAAGGCGATCGTCCGGGGCTCGTAGCTCATCGGCGAGCGCCGGATGCTACGGGGCCTGTGGCGCAGGGGGCACGGCCTCGGAGCGAAAGATCGCGACTCGTCGGCGGGAGCAACGGCGCACCACGACTCGGCCTGTCCGGGAGGTTTCGCCCCCTCGCCTCGTTTCGCGCGCCCGAGTCGCTAGACTGCCGCCCCCTTTCTCCGTCCAAACCACTCCGATGCATCGCGCCCTTCCATTCGCCGCCTTGGCCGCCCTGGCCGTAGCTTCGCTCTCGGCCCAGGATCAAAAGGCCCAGCTCACGCAGTTGCGGAAGGAGGTCGCCGAGCTGTCCGACCGCCTCATCGCCGAGCGCGTCCGGCTGATGCAGGACCTGAAGGTCAACGGCAAGCAGCTGGACCCGAAGGAGGTCATGCGGGAAGCGGTCTACCTCACCGGCGGCAAGCTGGTCGAGGCGAAGGTCGCCAACTTCTTCATTCTCGAGGAGATGAAGCGTCAGGTGGAGTCGGGCAAGCGGAAGGCCGAGGAGTTCGTCGTCTCGGACGACGAGGTGATCGAGCAGCTCGGCCCGATGATGAACGACTTCGGTGCCAAGCACCCGGGCGTCGACTTCTGGGACGTCGTCCGGTCGCAGTACGGCCTGAATCGTGAGACGTTCCTCGAGCAGCGCAAGGAAGGCATCCTGTTCGACCGAGTGTTCTTCCCCGGCGCACCGAAGAACTGGCCCGACATCACGAAGGAAGCGATCAAGTCGCAGACGCAGGGGGCGCAGGGCGCGCAGTTCCTGGAGCAGATGGAGAAGGCGACCGAGGGAACGGACGACAAGGGTCAACCCCGCAAGCTGCCCGAGTTCTGGATCCAGATGATGCGCACCTTCGTGCAGAAGGGCCTGCGCGGCTGGAGCGACATCAAGTACGCGTCGAACGGTCTGCCGGTCGAAACGGTCGTGCAGGTCAACGATCTGAGCTGGAGCACGGAGGAGGCGTTCGAGTTCGTCAAGAAGGGCCTGTTCATCCAGGACTTGGAGCGCGCCGTGCACGAGGTGCTGGTGCGCGAGGCGCTGCGCCAGGAACTCGTGAAGAAGGGCGCCTACCTCGCCGACGAGGCCTTCCAGCAGCGCTACGAGGAGTACCGGCAGCCGTACGACTCGACCCCGTTCACGGTCGAGATCATCGCGACGAAGTTCAAGGGCTACCCTTGCCTCGAAGCGTTCCGTTCGCGCTGGCGCCTCCTCGCGTCCTTCGGCGACATGATCAAGTCGGAGATCACCGACGAAGTGCTCCAGGCGCACGCCGACAAGTACGCGGCGTTCTTCGCCGACGGCCAGCTCAACCTCGACATCATCCCGTTCATGGCGCGCGACCCGAACTCCGGCGCATGGCAGCCGGACGGCATGGCGGCCGCGAAGCAGCGCTGCGAGGCGGTGTTCGCGTCGCTCGAGAAGCGCGAGATGACGTTCGAGCAGGCGATCGCCAAGCACACCGAGTTCTATGCCACGGACGAGAAGAAGGGGCGCCTCGGCCTGCTGCCGCTGAACCAGATCCGCCAGAATCTGCGCGAGAGCGAGTTCACGCAGCTGCACGACGGGTTCTCCCTGGCGCACTTCCTGTTCTTCGACGCCGAGGTCGGCAAGACGCTGGGCCCGTTGCAGAGCCCGGACGGCTACCTGATCGCGCGCATCAACTCGCGGACGCCGCCGCGCAAGCGGATCGACGTGAAGGACGAGCGTCAGCGCACGCTCGTTCGCGAGGAGTACGTGACGAACCGCTTCTTCGCGTGGGCCAACGAGGTCATCGGTCGCGCCAAGTTCGACTGAGCCGCCCGAGAAGTCCGGCGCTCGGCGCTCTAGCATGATCGCGTGACCGAGCCCGTCGACGACCCGCGGAAGGACTTCCGCGCGCTCCTTCGCCGCCTCTGGGCCGCGATCGTCCGCTACAAGGGGATGGTTGCGGTCATGTTCGTGTTCGGCGTCTTCGAGGCGCTGTTCACGAAGCTGCCGCTGCTGCTGGTCCAGCCGCTGTTCTCCGCGCTCGGCGGCGCCGCGAAGCCGGCTGCTCCTTCACCCGAGCCCGGGCTCCGCGAGTCGGTCGAGCGCTGGTTCAACCAGTTCGCGGCGGACGTCGCGGGCTGGTTCGGCCTGTCGCTCGAGAAGCCGGGTATGGAGGTCGTGATCGCCTGCGCGGTGATCGCGGTCGTCTGCGGGTTGTGTGGCGCCGTCGCCATCTACCTGGTCCAGACCTACTCGCGTCTGTTCGCGGTGCGCATCGTCGCCGACCTGCGTGAGGACCTCGCCCGCCATTTCCTGAACCTGCCGCTGCGCTTCTACGGCAGGCAGCGGATGGGGGAACTGATCAGCAAGGTCACGAACGACACGCAGGTGATGCAACGATCGTTCGAGCTGGCGGCCGACAACATCGTCGTCGACCCGCTGCTCATCCTCGGCAACATGGCGATCATCGCCTTCTACCTGCCGGAGGCGATCTGGGTGTTGCTCGTGATGATCCCGCTGATGGGGATCCCGCTGTACCGGCAGGGCAGGCGGGTGCAGAAGCGCAGCAGCCGCAGTCTGCAGGCGATGGGGGAGACGACCGAGTCGCTCAACCAGATCCTCTCCGGCATCCGGACCGTGAAGGCGTTCCAGCTCGAGGATCTGCGCTTCGAGGAGTTCCGTGCGAACACGGGCACGTTCCTCGACCGTACCCGGAAGATGCTGCGGGCGAAGGGGCTGTCGATGGCGCAGACGTTCGTCACGTACAACATCGGCTTCGCCGCCCTGCTCGTGGTCTTCGGGTGGGTCGTGCTGGTGAAGGGGGTCGGGTTCGCGGACGTGACCGCGGTCGTCGTGCCGCTTTCGACGACCTACCAGAACGTGAAGCGCCTGACCCGCTCGTGGCACGTCCTGATGGAGTCGGCAGGGGCACTGAAGGGCATCGAGGAACTGCTCGCGGTGGACGTCGACCACACCGGGGTCGGCGGTGCGCCGATGCCGGAACTCCGCGGCGACGTCCAGCTGCGCGACGTCTGGTTCTCGTACGGCGACGAGCCGGTGCTGCGCGGCATCGATCTCGACGTGCGAGCCGGACAGACGGTCGCGTTCGTCGGTTTGTCGGGCGGCGGCAAGTCGACGCTGATGGATCTCCTGCTGCGTTTCCACGATCCGCAGCGTGGCTCGATCCTCGTCGACGGTCGGGATCTGCGCGAAGTGCGCCTCGCGGACTACCGCGCGCACACTGCGGTCGTGAGCCAGCAGCCTTTCCTGTTCAACACGACGATCGGCACGAACATCGCCTATGGCCGTCCCGGCGCGACTCGGGAACAGGTCGAGGCGGCGGCGCGAGCGGCGAACATCCACGACTTCGTCGTTTCCCTGCCGGCGGGTTACGACACGCCGGCCGGTGAGCGGGGCAGCAACCTCTCCGGCGGACAGATGCAGCGCATCACGATCGCGCGGGCGATCCTCCGCGAGCCCGGGATCCTGTTCCTCGACGAAGCGACGTCCGCCCTCGACTCGGAGAGCGAGGGGCTCGTGCAGAAGGCGATCGACACGCTGCGCAAGGGGCGAACCTCGTTCGTCATCGCCCACCGACTGTCGACGATCCTCGACGCCGACCTGATCGTCGTCCTCGACAAGGGGCGGGTGGCCGAGTCGGGCACGCACGCCGAGCTGATCGCGAAGAACGGCGTCTACCGCCGCATGTACGAGCTGCAGATGGCGGGCGTGTCAGAGCGGCCCTAGCAGGGCGACGACCGTCGCGCGCATCGCCTCACTGCGCCCGATCGCGTCGACCTTCTCGCCGGTCTTTCCCTTCACGTTGACCCGATCGGCGGGCAGTTCGAAGAGTTGCGCGAGTCGCTCGCGCATCGCGCGTCGCATCGGCTGCAGCTTGGGCGCCTCGGTCTCGACGACGACGTCCATCGACAGGACGCGCAGCCCTTCCTGGTGCACACGCACCATCGTTGCGGTGCAGAAGTCGGCCGACGCACGGCCGCGGTTGGCGGGGTCCTTGTCCGAGAACATGGTTCCCAGGTCGTCGAGACCGGCGGCGCCGAGCACCGCGTCGCACGCGGCGTGCAACACGGCGTCGCCGTCGCTGTGGCCGATCGGGCCGACCGGCGAACCCGGGAACGGCACGCCGGCGAGCGTACACGCGCGGCCGGCCTCCAGGCGGTGGACGTCGATGCCGAGACCGATGCGGGGCAGTTCGTTCATGCGAGTCCGGCGGCGAGGATCGCTTCGGCGAGGGCGAGGTCCCCCGGGTGGGTGATCTTCAGGTTGGTGACGGCGCCCGGGACGACTGCGACGGGTTCGCCGAGTCGTTCGACGAGTGACACGTCGTCGGTGCCGTCGAAGCCGGCGCGCCGCGCCTCGTGGATCGCGCGCCGCAGCAGGTTCGTGCGCACGACCTGCGGCGTCTGCGCCTGCCAGACACCCGTGCGGTCGAGGGTCGCGGCGACCCGTCCGTCGGCGACGCGCTTCTGTGTGTCGGTGGCCGGAACGGCGAGCAGAGCGGCGCCGGTCCGCCTGGCTTCGGCGATGCACTCGCGCACCGCAGCGGTCGGCACGAGGGCGCGGGCGGCATCGTGCACGAGGACCACGTCGGCGTCGGCGTCGACCACGGAGAGGCCGTTCGTCATCGAGTCCTGCCTCGAGGCGCCGCCGTCGACGATGCGCACTGCGTGCGAGCCCGCGGCGCGTTCGATCGCTTCGAGACACGGCGCGAGGTGTGCCTTCCGATCGTCGGGGTGGACCACGAGGAGGATCTGCGCCTGTTCGCCGGCGTCGATCGCCGCGAGCAGGCGGCGTGCACTGTGCACGAGGAGCGCTTCACCACGGAGGCGCAGGAACGCCTTCGGTAGGGCGCCGCCGAAGCGGGTGCCGCGGCCGGCGGCGAGCAGCAACATGGCGACCTTCACTCGGCGAGACCTTACACTCGTGCCGATGGCGGTTGTGCGGATTCTGGGCATCGACCCGGGGACACGTGTCGTCGGTTTCGGCTGCCTCGAGATCACGGTCGGCGCGCCGGCCCGGCCGTCGCGTGCGGCGCCGCTCGCGATGCGCGGCAGCAACGTTGTGTCGGCTGCGGCCTCGTCGGGGTCGGACCTCCGCTTCGTGGAAGCGGGTGTGCTTCGGCTCGGCGGCCGCGACACCGAGCTGGACCGCCGGCTCTTGTCGCTCGCGGAGCAGTTCCGGTCCCTGGTGGACCGGCTTCGGCCGACGCAGATCGCGCTCGAGGAGGCGTTCGCCGGCAAGAGCGCCCAGGCCGCGCTGCGGATCGGCGAGGCTCGCGGTGTCGTGATCGCCGAATCGGCGCGCAACGGGCTCGGCGTGCACCAGTTCGCGCCGGCTCGCGTGAAGCGGAGCGTCACGGGCAATGGTGCGGCGAGCAAGGAGACCGTTGCGGCGATGGTGGATCAGCTCGTGCTCGGTGGTCGAGGGTCCGTGGCGCGCGGCTTGCCGGCCGACGCTTCCGATGCGGTTGCGGTCGCCCTGGCACTCGTCGAGATGCAGCGGTCGCCGCTCCAGATGCTCGGCGGCTGACGCGTGGCCATCGCGCAGACTCGCATTCGTCGCGCAGTCGGGGCTTGCAATGGAATCCGAGGCGCCGTCCAATCCCGCCCACGGTCAGCGAGGGCGATACGGTCGTTCTCGAGGCGGTTGGTGCGGGGCGGTTGCGCGATTCAGGTCGCCGCGGGCGCGGCGACCGCGCCGTCCGGCTCACGCGCTCGATTGCGACGGCTCGCGACGCGTGCGGAGGCATTGATGATCCGAGGTCCCGTTCTCCCACACATGCGCGAGGCGCTGTGGGCACTGGTCTCGGTTCGACTCGACGTGATCGAGCGCGGCCTCGTCCTGGTCGCCGAGGGCATCGATTGCAGCGCCGGCCACGCCGGGCCGGTCGACGGTCTGGCGCGCGACGCGAACGGGGCACCGGTCCTGCTGCTCGTAGCGACGGACAACGACGGACTCCTGCCAGCTCGCACGATCGCGGCATGCGACTTCCTGCAGCGCGTCGGTGATGCGTTCGGGGCGGCCGTGCCGGAAGGCAACTTCTGCGCGGGGCGCACCGGTCGCGTGATCGTCGTTTCGGGCGACGGTGGACGCGTCGCGATCGAAACGCTGCGTCGGCTGCCGCTCTCCGGCCTCGAAGCGTGCCGGCTCGAGGCGTTCCGTATCGGCGGTGCCGAACGCTTCGCGGTCCGATGGCTGCGCGCTGGCAATGCCGGGGCGGCCGAGGACGTCGCCCCTGCTTTCGAAGTGCCAGCCGCGTGTCGATCGGCCTGGGATGCGCTCGAAGCCGTCGCTCGCCGCATCGATCCGGCGGTTGCCGTCGATGGAGGACGCTTCTCCCGCCGGATCACCTGGCGCGGCCGCCTGCTCGGTGAGGTCGTGGCCGTCGACGGGGAGCTGCGAGCACTCGGATCCGACGGCGTCGCGCGAGGTTTGACCGGCGACCGCGATGTGCGGTCGTTCGCGGACTCCCTCGTGCGGCGCCATGCGCAGTTCACGGGGCTTGCGCCCATCGCGGCGCCGCGCGAAGCGCAAGGGACCGGTTCGACCGATCGCCTGCGCCCGCAGCGTGTGGAGACGCTCCGCGAGTCGTTGCAGGCCATGCGGATCTCGACCGAAGAACGCACTGCCCTGGCAACCGGAATCGGCGACGAACTCGAAGACGGCGGAGCGGCCGCCGTCGAGGACGCCGCGCCAGGGCAGAACGAGTAGCGATGTCACGCCGGTAGTCGGGCGTTTCACGCCCGAGGAGGTGCTTGGAGACCGATCTTGAGTCGCGGAAGCCCGGAGGCTTCCTCGGGCGACTGTTCCGCCGCTCGTCGGTGGGGCCGTTGATCGAGGCGGAGGCTGTCGTCGTCGCTTGTGCCAGTGGAAAGGGTGGGACCGGCAAGTCGTTCCTGACGACGAATCTCGCCATCGCCCTGCACCGAGCCGGCCGCCGTGTCGCCGTGGTCGACTGCGACTTCGGGCTCGCGAACGCGCATCTGCTGTTCGGCGTGAATCCCCGCTTCTCGATGCAGCATCTGCTCGAGGGGGGCGTGCCGCTCGAGGACGTGCTGTGCGAGACGCCGCACGGGCCGACGCTGATCGCCGGCGGCTCCGGAGTCGTGAGCATGGCGGAACTCGGAGCGCGCCACATGCAGGTCCTGGCGCGCGCGCTGCACCGTGTCGCGATGTCGTTCGACTACGTCCTGCTCGATTGCCCCGCCGGGCTCGCGCCGCAGTCGATGGTCACGGTCCTCGCGGCGGATCACATCGTCCTGGTGACCAATCCCGAGATCGCTGCTCTCACCGATGCTTATGCGCTGATCAAGTGCCTGGCGAGGCAGCCGCGTCATCCCGATCTCGGGATCGTCGTGAATCGTGTCTCGACGCCGGGCCTCGGACGCACGACGTTCGATCGGCTGGCCGAGGTTTCCCGCCGTTTTGCCGCATGCTCGATCCACTACGTCGGGGAGGTGCCCGAGGATCCTGCCGTGACGCAGCGGCGACTGGGGCAGCCGCCCGTTCTCGTGTCGTTGGCCGAATGTCCCACCGCGAAGGCGATCCTCTCGATCGAAGCGCAGATCGAAGCGGTGACCCATCCCGTCCGCACCTCTCGGCGGGCGGGGGTCGAAGAGAGGATGATGGAACAGCTTCGACGTTGGTGAGCCCCGGGCGCCGGCGCGTGCTTCTGAGCGTCTGGGCGTTCCTGGTGTTCGCCCTGGCCGTGCGCGCGCTGGCTAGAGGGCTCTTGCCCGCCGACGCGTCCGGCGCCGTGGAACTGCGTCCCGTTCTCGTCGACGTCAATCGGGCAAGTGTCGGGGACCTGATGTCCTTGCCCTCGATCGGTGCGGTTCGAGCGGAGGCCATCGTCCTCGAGCGGATTCGCCGTGGTCCGTTCCGTTCTCTCGACGACATCGACCGTGTGGATGGCCTGGGTCCCGGAGCCTGCGAGAGTCTGCGTGACCTGGTGACGTTCGGAGGCCTCGGCGAGGCCTCGGGTCGTCCGCGAGACTGATGTCGTCGCGGTGCGAGGCCGCCGGTATTCGTGTAGTCTCCCGCGGGTCGCATGGATGCGTACGCCACCGAAGTCCGAAGCAGCGTGCGCCGCGCACTTGCGGAGGACCTCGGTAGAGACGACCTGAGCCTGCAGGGCGATCTGACGACCAGACTGGCGTTGCCGCAGCGCCGCCGCGGTCGGGCGCGCATCGTCGCGAAGGCGGATGGCGTGCTCGCCGGCGTCGACTGCGCGGTGGTGTGCTTCCGGTTGTTGGACGCCGATGCGCAGATCGACGTTCGCGTGAAGGACGGCCAGTCTTTTCGAAGAGGCGACCTGCTGCTGCACGCCGAAGGCGACATGGCGGCCCTGCTGGCCGCTGAACGGACAGCGCTCAACTTCCTGCAGCGGTTGACCGGGGTCGCCACTCGTACCCGCGCGTTCGTGGACGCCGTTGCGAACACCGGCGCCAGGATCCTGGACACGCGGAAGACGACGCCGGGACTGCGGCACCTCGAGAAGCACGCCGTTGCCTCCGGAGGCGGGAGCAACCACCGGATCGGCCTGTTCGATCAGGTTCTGCTGAAGGAGAACCACTTCGGGTTTGCGCTCCCCCTCGCCTACGAGGAGGTCGTGCGTCGTTGTGTCCTCGGCCAGTCCGCTCCGGTGGTCGCCGAGGCCCGAACCGTCAACGAGGCGGTTGCCGCGGTCCGCGGCGGCGCCGGGGTCGTCTTGCTCGACAACTTCGCTCCGGGGGATCCGCTTCGGGCCGCCGTCACGGCGGTCCGTGCCGAAGCGCGTCGAATGGGTTCGACGGTGGAGGTCGAAGCCTCCGGAGGCGTCGATCTCTCGACGGTAAGGGCTTTCGCCGAGTGCGGGGTCGATCGCATTTCCGTCGGCGGCTTGACTCATTCTGCGCCAGCCGTCGACTTGTCGATGCTCGTCGAGGGCGTCTGATGCGTGGCCGACTCGTCTTTCCACCGAATCAGGGCGTGCTGAAGGCGTTGCGCGCCAAGGTTCGTGCGGCTGCTTCGTCCCTCGGCGCGACCCCCGAAGTGTGTGACAGCCTCGCGCTCGTCGTGGACGAGCTGGTCAACAACGCGGTCGAACACGGGGTGAGCTACCGGCGGAAGGCGCTCGATCTGGCGATCGAGCTCGGGTCGTCCGGAGATCGCATCTCGATCGAGTTCTTCGATCAGGAGATGCCGACAGCCGACGTGCACGAACTCGCGCGCGCCTTGTCCGCGGCCGCATCCGGCATGCCATCTCTCGAGAGCGAGCGTGGCCGTGGGCTGTTCCTGATGTCCGTGTACCTCGAGGGCCTTCGCGCAGAAGTCGCTCAGGTCGGCGGTCTCCGGCTCGTTGGAATGGTCGCGAAGCGATGACGGAGTTCGGCGATTGGCGGAACGCGTGACCGATGCCACCGGCGATCGACGCGGGCTTGTCGGTCACACGAGAAGGGTCGTCTCTGCCTGGATCGGTCTGCCGCTCGCGGTTCGCGCCGTTGCGCCGGTGCTCGTGATGGGACTGCTATGGTGGAGTTCGTCGCGTGAGATTGCGCCGCAGGCGCCGTCTGATGTGCGGGCCTTCCTGCACAACGGGATGCACGTGGTCGCGTACGCGGCGCTGTGTGCGGCGTGGCTGACCTCGCTGCGACGCGGGCCAGGACCCGCGACACCGACCCGCTGCAACGTCGTCGGCGTGCTCTTGTCGGTCGCCTACGGCATCGTCGACGAGTGGCACCAGTCGTCCGTCCCTGGGCGCGTGTCTTCCGTCTCGGACGTGATCTCCGATTCCTGCGGGGCGCTGCTGGCAGTCGTTCTCCTGGATGCGGTTCTCGGGGTTGGTGCGGTGAAGCGGGGCGTACTCGCGGGGTGTCTGGTCCTGTGCATTGCCAGCGTCGCGTTCGCCACGTGGGGCCCTTGGTGAGGCGTTTTGGGTGAGACGGACGGGCGTATCGCCCGAGAAGGAATGGCTCACCGCGAGCCAGCTTCTTGCCACGCAGCACGCGTCGAGATCGTTCTGCGCTGGAACCTCTTGTCATGAAGCGATTCCCGCTCCTCTGCGTGGTGGCCCTCCTCGGGGCCGCCGTCTCTGCTCCGGCCCAGGTCGTTGTCGAGGGCAAGATCGGCCGGAACCTTCGCGCTTCGGTCGCCATCGGCTCGCACGGCGCTCACCACTGCGAACCCGTGCGTCGGGTGGCGCCGCCTCCCCGCGGTCACTGGGAGACCGTGTACGAGGAAGTGCTCGTCCCCGGGTACTGGCGCGAAGATCGGATCCCGCCGACCTACGGTTGGGTCTACGATCGCTGCGGTCACCGTCGCTGGGCGATGGTCGACAAGGGCGGCTGCCACCGCGTGTGGGTGCCGGCTCGCTACGAGACCCGTTCCCGCCGAGTCTGGGTCAGCTGCTGACCCTGTCGTGGCGCGCCGCGCCGCCGCCTGCTAGACAGGCGAGCATGACGGAACGCGGCGACCGCTTCGACCACCCGCTCATCGAGCGCTACGCGAGTGTCGAGATGAGCCGGTTGTTCTCGCCGCGTGTCCGTCACACGACCTGGCGAGACCTCTGGATCGCGCTTGCGCAGGCACAGCACGAACTCGGCTTCCCTGTCGCGCCGGACCAGATCGCCGAACTGCGCTCGAAGCGGGACGAGTTCGATTGGTCGCGAGTCGCGGAACTCGAGAAGGAGTTGCGCCACGACGTGATGGCGCACGTCCATCACTATGGGGACCTCTGCCCGCGTGCCCGCCCGATCATCCATCTCGGGGCCACGAGTTGTTTCGTCACGGACAACGCGGACCTGATCGTCTACCGCAACGCGCTTCGACTGGTCGAGCACCGGCTCGCAGCCGTCCTGCGTGCTTTCGCCGCGTTCGCCGAGCGATGGCGATCGCAGCCATGTCTCGGCTACACGCACTTCCAGGTCGCGCAACCGGTGACCGTGGGCAAGCGCGCGTGTCTCTGGGCCCAGGACTTCCTGCTCGACCTGGACGAAGTGCGTCGCGTCGCCGAGTGGTTGCCCTTTCGCGGCGTGAAGGGAACGACCGGCACGCAGGCGACCTTCTTGCTGCTGGCGGGTGGAGATCACGCCAAGGTCGACGAACTCGATCGTCGCGTCACGGCAGCACTCGGATTCAAAGGGTCGATCCCGATCAGCGGCCAGACCTACACCCGCAAGATCGACTGGACGATCCACCAGGCCCTCTCTGCCGTCGCGCAGTCGGCGTCCAAGTTCGCCACCGACATGCGCCTTCTCTCGCACGAGGGCGAAGTCGAAGAGCCGAGCGAGTCGAAGCAGATCGGCAGCTCGGCGATGGCGTACAAGAAGAATCCGATGCGCTGCGAGCGGGTCTGCTCGCTGGCCCGCTACGTCGTCGAAGTGGCGAACACGAGTGCGCACACGGCTGCCACGCAGTGGCTCGAGCGCACCCTGGACGACTCGGCGATCCGCCGCATCGCGCTGCCCGAGTCCTTCCTCGCCATCGACGGCATCCTCACGCTCGTCGAGAACGTCGCGAAGGGGCTGGTCGTCTATCCGAAGGTGATCGAGCGCAAGCTGCGAGAGAACCTGCCGTTCCTCGCGACCGAGGAGATCCTGATGGCGGGCGTCGCCGCCGGCGGCGATCGCCAGGACCTGCACGAACGCATCCGTGTGCACAGTCGGGCCGCGGCGCACGCGGTGAAGGCCGAAGGTCGTGACAATCCCCTGCTGGCGCTCGTCGCCGCGGATCCAGCCTTCGCGGCGATCCGCGACACGCTGCCGAGGTTGCTCGACCCGGCGCGCTTCGTCGGCCGCGCGGCCGAACAGGTCGACACCTTCCTGCGCGACGAGTTGGCGCCGCGCGTATCGCGAACGGAGGGAGAGTCGCTGTCGTCCGAGATCCGCGTGTGAGCTGCGACCGCGTTCCTGCGGCGCGTCGTTCTTGCTGCGGCGCAGGCCGTTTCGCATAGTTCCGCGACGCGCGCCGTCGGCAAGAAATACTGGGCCGATCGCCGCGCACCTGCACGATCTACACATGCGAACGATTCGAATCGCGGCGCTCTGTCTCTCTTCGGCCTTGCTGCTGTCCGTCCCTTGCCGCGCGCAGGGGCCCGCACCGATGACGGAAGAGAACGTCATCTCCGGCACGATGGACATCGAGTTCGAGACCCGCTCGAAGCTCGACACCACGGGCGACCTCAAGAAGGGCTCTCCGGCGATCGGCGCGAAGGACACCTACAAGTTCGCGCTCCAGGTCGGCAAGACCACGGAGTTCGCGGGGTCGATCACGCGCATGCCGAAGCTGTTCAGCAGCGTGCTCGGCCGCACGAAGCAGGATGCGTCGCTCTACTACTCCGTCGACCTCGCGGTCTTCAACCCGGCCGACCTGAAGCAGAAGAAGGTCGTCGGCAAGTGGGTGGGGACCGTGCCGATGGATCCGGAGACCGGCGCGTTCGACCTCTCCGGCGGCAAGGCCAAGGAGAGCGCGCTTCGGGTGAAGGTCGACACCATGGGCAAGGCGTCGGCGTTCGAGGATGCCTTCGCCGGGAGGCTGGTCGGCAAGGCCGAGAAGAAGGAAGGGCTCGCCAGCTCGATCTACGAGCGCGTGGTGGGCGGCCGCACGGTGAAGGTCACCGTGAAGAAGAGCGACCCGATGCGCTTCGAGAACATCGCCCTCGCGATGGGACCTGCGCCGAGCTACCCGAAGACCGTCGTCGTCGGTCGCCTCGACTACGACTACGAAACGGGCAACTACTTCAGCGACGGCATCACGTTCCGCTACGCCCTCGACGGCAAGGACTACGAGGACATCGTCACTGGATCGATCAAGTGGGTGAAGGAGAAGGACTACGAGACGAGCGGCAAGAGCTACTACGAGTTCAACCTCCGCTTCAACGAGGCGAAGAACAAGACCGCCACGAACGAAGCTGCGGCGTTCGAGAAGATGAGCGAGGAGGACGCGTTCTTCGCCGTCGACAACAGCATCCCGGCGCTGACGGGGCGCATCTCCTACGTCGACGTGAAGTCGGGTGAGGATTCGCCGCCGACGTCGAGCAAGGTCACCTACGCGCTCAACGCGAACAAGCTGACCAAGCAGCAGATCATGAACTTCTTCAAGCTCTGGCTGCTCGCGGTCGGTCCCACGAACGACGAGTGACGTAGCCAACGCCTGTCCGTCCTCGGTCGCCAACTCGCCTCGCGCCTTCGCCAACGCCAATGACCCGCTCCTTCTACCGTCGTCTCGCTCGCTCCGTCCTCGGTCGCCAACTCGCCTCGCGCCGCGACTTCCTCGCCGGAAGCGCGGTTGCAGCGGGTTCTCTGCTGATGTCCCGTTCGGGGAGCCTGCTCGGCGGGCGCGTCGGCAAGCGGGTGGTGGTGGTTGGCGGCGGCTTCTCCGGGCTTGCGTGCGCGTACGAGCTGAAGGCCGCGGGCTACGACGTGACGTTGCTGGAGGCGACGAACCGCGTCGGTGGCCGCGTTCGCTCTTCGACGGAGTTCGTCGAGGGGCGCGTGATCGAGGTCGGCGCGGAGCTGATCGGATCGAACCATCCGACGTGGATGGCCTTCAAGGACACGTTCCAGCTCGAGATGCTGGACCTGTCCGAGAACGAGGAGTGGGAGCAGCCGGTGATCCTCGACGGCAAACGGCTCTCGCGCGAAGAGGCCAAGGCCTTGTTGGAGGAGATGGACGAAGTGTTCGTGAAGGCGATCGACCCGCTCGCCGAGAAGGTCGACGCGGACGAGCCCTGGAAGACTCCCGACGCCAAGACCCTCGACGCGAAGAACACCGGCGCCTGGATCGCGGAGCTGCAGTGTTCCGACGCGTGCAAGAAGGCGCTCGCCGTGGAGTTCCAGTCGAACAACGGCCAGCACGTCGCGAAGCAGAGCTTCCTCGGGAACCTCACGCAGGTGAGGGGCCACGGCAACGCCCAGAGCTATCGCGACGAGAGTGAGGTGTACCGTTGCAAGGGCGGCAACCAATCGCTGGCGAAGAAGCTCGCCGAGTCCCTGGGCAAGGTGGTCACGCTCGAACTTCCCGTCCGCTCGATCGAGTGGGCCGGCAACCACGTGATCGTGACCTGCAACGACGGCCGCACGCTCGAGTGCGACGACGTCGTGGTGACGGTGCCGCCTTCGGTGTGGTCGAAGATCGAGTTCAAGCCCGGTCTGCCCGCGGCTCTGACGCCGCAGATGGGCTTCAACACCAAGTGGTTCGTGCACCTGAAGTCCCGCTTCTGGCAGAAGGCCAACCAGGAGCAGTACGCGATGAGCGACGGCATCTTCAACATGACGTGGGAGGGCACCGACGCGCAGCCCGGCGACGAGAACGTCGTGTTCGTCGCGTTCAACGGTGGTCCCTCCGCGGAGCGCGCGCGCTCGCTACGCGGGGACGCGCAAGCCGACGCGTACTTCGCCGACCTGGAAACCCTGTACCCCGGCTTCAAGGAGCAGGTCGTCGGCAAGCCGTTCTTCATGGACTGGCCGAACGAGCCTTGGACCAAGGCGAGCTACTCGTTCCCCGCCCCCGGCCAGATCACGGCGCAGGGACAGATCCTGCGCGACGGTCTGCAGGGGCGTCTGCACTTCGCCGGCGAGCACACGTGCTACCGCTTCGTCGGCTACATGGAAGGCGCGCTCTACTCCGGTTCGCAGCTCGCGAAGCGGCTCGCGAAGCGCGACGGCATCGTTCGCTGAGTTCGCCGTCAGTCGACGAACTCGAGGCTGTCGACGAACACCGAGCCGGCGGTGTGGCCGGGTCGGTCGAACCAGAAGTAGATCCACCGCACGTCGGTGAGGTCGGCTCCGGCGAAGGCCGACAGGGGCAGTCGGATCGTCGTCATCGCGCTCTTCGTGAAGTCGCCCGCTGCATAGGGGTAGGGCCAGGTGACGAACACGTCGGGCGACGGGATCCGGCCGAAGTCGCTCACGGCCACCGATGACGACCATCCGTTGCCCGTGTAGAGCGACACGCGGAAGTCCTGGTCCTGGCCGGCGACGTTCCAGGCGTCGAGGTAGTCCTGCGCGACGCGCAGACTGAGGTTCGAGAAGCTGGTGACGTCGCGCGCCGGGCCGACGAACGGCACGTTGGCGACCGGGATGTTCCACCCGACGTACGACGAGGATCCGGACCACTTGATGCGGATGCCGCCGGTGTCGTGCGGCGCCGACGGGTCGAGTTCCCACAGGTTGTCCTCGGCGATCTGCGCGATTCCGGACCCGGTGACCACCGAGCCGCCGCGGCTGTTCGAGTCCCACGTGCCGTTCTCGCAGTCGTCGACGACCCGACGAGGGTGGTCGGCGAACTGCTCGAACACGTCGATGTCGGCGACTCGGACCTTGGTCGGCTCGGCGCGGCCGTCGAAGTACGCACGGTACGCACTCTCGTTGCGGACGTGCCAGCGCAGGAACGCAGTGGCGTAGCCCTTCGCGACGTCCTTGTGCCGTGCGCAGCCGATCGAGCCGCCGTCGAGCACGGTGCAGCCGTCGAGGAAGCCGCGGTGCGTGGCGCCGTGGACGAACACCATGCTCTTCGTCAGATTGGCCGCAGGCAGGAGCAGGCCCTCCACCGACGCTTCGGTGCCGGCGCGGTCGTAGATCGCGAAGGCGCTGCGCTCGGGCTCGGTCAGCGGATCCTCGAGGCGCACGCCGCGCACGTCGGGGTCGCGCGAACCGTAGATCGCCAGGAGCGATCGCGACATCGTGCCGTCGAGCTGCTCTTTCGTGTCCGTGCCCGTGCTGCCGCCGTCGGTCGGCGCGATCGACAGCACACACTTCACGTCGTACGGAATGTGAGCGAGGGCAGGTTGCTCGGCGAGAAGTCGCGCGGCGGTGACCGCGGCTTCGCCGCCGCGGCTGTGGCCCGCGAACACCACGTCGTTCGTCAGTCGGTTGGCGTAGCCCCAGTACGCGTGCAGGCCGTTCAGGTAGCTGATCGCTTCGCGGGCGCGCCCCTCGTTGCTGCCACCCATGTGCGCGCCGTTCGCGATGCTCGCGACCACGAAACCGTTGCGCGCGACGTGCGCGAGGATCTCGTCGTGGTCGTCGATGTCCATGCCGTTGCCGTGCAGGAAGATCACGACGGGCAGGCCGATCGGCGGGCCGTCGCTCTGTTGGCACGTCGCCGACGGCCACCACACCTTGCCCTGGATGTTCGGCACGCCGTCGCCGCCGTAGTTCCACCAGAGGTTGCTCCAGTACGCACACGGATAGACCACGGCCGCAGCCGGGTCGGGCGTGGGGGACTGGCCCGGGAACTCGAGTTCGAGCCCGGGGCTCGTCGTCAGCGACAACGCCGCGTCGAAGGTGATGCCTTGGGCTCGCACCGTGCCGACGTAGTCGCTCGGCATGGTGAGGCTGAACGCCGCGTGTCCGCCGCCGTCCGAGGGCGCGAACCACAGGATCAGCGGTTCGGCGAGCAGGGTGCAGCCGACGCCGCCGAGCGGCACTGCGACTTCCTGGAAGCCGAGTACCAGCAGCGCCGGCGCGAGTGGCGCGACCGTCACGTCGAACGCGACCGAGTGGCTGTCGTCGCCGAGGATGGTGTCGACAGCAGTGGCACCGACGCCGCAGCCCTGGCCGTATGGCGTGACCACGGCCGGGTCGGTGTACTGCGCGAGCAGCGGGGCCTGCAGGGCGCTGGCGGCCGCCACCGCGAGGAGTGCGGCTGTCCGCGGGGAACGGAACGGGATGGGTTGGTTCATGTCACGGGTCTCCGAGGACCCGTGCAGCGGGGCGCGCGCGGCGGAGCGGGTACCGAATCCCGCGATTCGCGGTCCGTCAGTCCGCCGCGGTCCTGCCGAAGCCGCGCATGCGCAGTTTCACGAGCAGCTTCGCCTGGGCGTCGTGGAACGCCTGCCGCGCGGTCTCGGCCGAGGAGTAGCCGAGCGCCTCGCCGATCGCCGCGAACGGCGTGTCTTCCACCAGGCGCAGTTCCAGCAGTCGGCGCTGGCGCTCCGGCAGTTCTCCCAGCGCGTCGCGAACGAGCCCGGCGCGTTCGCCGAGCGAGGCCGCGAGCGTCGGCGTGGCCTCGCGCCGGTCGGCTGCGACGCCCGCGATCCCTGCCGTCGGCTCCGCGACCTGACGGCGACCGTCGCGGCGCGCCGCTTCGTGGAATCGCACGGCGTCGAGGAGCCGGTGCCGGACGAGGGTTCCGAGGTAGGCGCAGAACGGTCCGGGGCCTTCGAACTGCGTGTCGGCCAGGTCCTGGACGACCGCGGTGAGCACTTCGTGGACGACGTCCTGGGTGCTGAACAGCGGCAGCATCCAGCGGTGACGCTGGCGGAAGTCCTGTTGCAGCGAGGCGTGGACGAGCGAGCGAACGCCCGGGAGGCACGCCTCGACGATCCGTTCGCGGGCGTCGCGATCGCCGGACACCGCGGCGACGATCGCCGGCCGCAGTCGTTCCCAGTCGATGTTCACAGGAACAGCTGCACCGGCCAGGCTTCGGCGATCTCGCTCAGCGACCCGTCGGCCGCGAACCAGCGAGCCGTCACGTCGAATCCCGTGAGCGAGATGCCGATCGGCACCGCCAGCGAGAACGTCTGCGGGTCGCCGACGAGCGGCGACGCCGTGTTGCGCAGGAAGATCGGGCTGAAGAGGTTGAGGTCGAGCGCGGGTCCGAACGTGAGGAACATCGCGGCGAAGCCGGGCCCGACGCCAGTCGACGGCGGCCACCCGATCATCCACGAGTCGTACCAGGTCGCTCCCGCTTCGCGGCGGCGGAACGCCGAGGCGTGGATCGCCGGCGGGCCGAGCAGGCCCTGTCGCGGCGTGCCGCACGACCAGCCGAAGTCGTCGCCCGCGGGCGGCGGAGAACCGATCGAGCCGATCGTCGGATCGAGCGTGCACACCGCGTCGACGTCGTCGTTCTGCGCCTTGCCGATCGACTGGCTGACCTTCGTCGTGCCGTCGGGCAGCGTCGCTTCCTTCGGAACGGGGATGCCGTCGGTGGAGAGGTCGTGCACGAGGAACTGATCGCGGGTCGTGCCGACCATCGAATACAGCATCTTCTGCCGCACGATGTCGACCGCGAGTGCGTCGATGTCCTCGTCGCGCGCGAGGCCCATCGCCCAGTACGGACGGAAGACGTGCGGCGGCGTCCAGGACCCCAGCGGCGTGCTGCGGAGCACGCGGTAGATCGTCGCTCCGCTGGAGAGCGTGGTCGACGGGCCGTAGAGCTGCCAGGAGACCGGGACGAGATCGCGAGTCGCGTGCGACACGGTGAAGTAGATCGCCTGCGGATCGGCGATCAGTGCGCCGAAGTTCGGTTCGACCGTCCCGAGCGCCGCCTGGTCGAGACCCAGCACCAGCGGCACGTCGAGCCCGTCCACTTCGTTGGTGCCGATCGGCAGTCCGAGTTCGGCGCGAGAGTGCGAACGTTCGACGACGCCCACGAGCTGCGGCGGCACGCTGCTGCCCGGGAAGATCCACGAGAACAGCGTCGTGCCGATGTCGCCGAGCGCCGCCTGTTGCGCGATGCGCGAAGGGCCTTGCGAGCCAGAGCCGGCGACGCCGGTTGCCCCCACACGCATCGAGAACGACATGACGGCCCACGAACTCGCTTCGACCGCCATCACGCCGTTGCCGTCGAACAACACGTCGTCGCGGCCGGTGCTGATGTCGTCGACGTCGAGCCCCGGCGGCGCACCGTTGGCGGCGAGTATGGCCGCGAGATCCGGCGCGTTCGGGGCGGCCGGGAACGCGATCGTCGGCGCGAGCGAGAAACCGTTCCGGTGGACGCGGGTCGCCGCGTCCGTGCCCGGCGAAACGCCGCCGTCGACGAGGATCGCCGCCGGTGCGCCTGCGAGGACTCCGCGGCTCCCGATCTGCGCGGCGACGGTGCCGGTCAGCATGGGCAGCAAGAGCACCACGGAGGTGCGACGGACGGGAAGGCATCGCATGGCAACGGAGCAGCGTAGCGGGCCCGTCGGATCCAAGGTGGAAAGGGCTGGCCGTATCAGCGAAACGGGCGCAGCCCCGCGTCGATCTCCCGCTGCAACCGCGCCTTCAGCTCCTCGTCCCCGAGTGCCCGCTGGATGGCGACCCGGCGGAGCACCGCGCTGACCCATGCCGTTGCCCGCTCGTCGAGTCCGGTGGGCGGCAACAGGTAGGCGAGGTTCGCCAGCTGGTACGCGTCGTCGGGTTCTTCCAGCAGCGTGGCCGCGAAGGGTCCGATCGCCGCCAGCTTGTCCGACGACGTGAGCGCGAATGCGATTGCACGCCGTTGTCGACCGAGCACCGAGTTGCGGGCGCGCAAGGCCTCGTCGTACGCCGCGACCGCGCGGACCGCGGCTTCGCGCGAACGCTCGGGGTTCGTCTCCACCAGCGCCATCGCTTCGTCGAGCGCGATGCTGCCGACGAGGTCGGGCTGCATCCACTCTTCGCCGCGATGACCCGTCTTCGCGAGACCGTTCGCGATCTCGAGTGCTTTGGCGAGGTCGCCGCGCCGCTGCGCCAGTCGGGCGAGGCCCTGCTGCGTGTTCCACGCGAACGGCCGCAGGCGAAGGGCCTCCCGAAAGTGCCGCTCGGCGTCGTCGAGGCGGCCGAGATTCAGGAACGAGACGCCGAGGTTCTGGTGCGGCCCGTGGCGCTCGGGTCGGAGTTCGAGCGATCGCTCCAGTTCGGGAACGGCCTGCGCGTAGCGTTTCTGCAGGATCAGCGCGAGGCCGCGCAGCGCGCACGTGCGGGCCGTGGGCCGGCCGTAGATCGTCTCCAACGCGATCGTCTCGTCGTGCAGACGCTGCTGGACTTCCGGGCGACCGCCCGCGAGTTCTGCCCACGCGAGCAACCGCAGATCGCGGGCCGGCAAGTACGAGTCCGCCGCGCGGCTCAGCAGCTGTTCGGCACGCGTCGCGAAGCCCTTCACGTGCCGCGCTCGCAGTTCGTGGAAGCCGGCGACGTAGCAATCCTCCGGCGTCACCGGCGCCGGCAGACCGCTCGTGTCCACCGCCATCGCGCCCGTGCGATCGGGGAGGAGACGGAGATACCGGTCGGCAAGTGCGCGCAGGTATTCGCTCCGGCCGTCCGCTGCGATCGTGTGCAGATCGTCCGCCGCGCCGTCGCGGTCGCCGAGGTCGAGACGAAGGCACGCGCGCCAGAGTCGTACGGGCAGGTCGGACTCGTCCAGTGCGAGGATGTCGTCGAGGAGCCGGATCGCGTTGCGGTGCTCCTCGTGCAACGCCGCGAGCACGCGCTCGTCCGGCCATCCCTCGATCGCGAGCACGGAAGGCAGCGTCGCGTAGAGCCGCTGCTTCTCTGCGGCGGTCTGTTCGCTCCGCTGTCGCAGCAGGACGGGGCCGGCGATGGCGACGGTCGCGATGGCGAGAACGAGTGCGGCGACGGCGACGAGGCGTGCAGGCGTCCGGCGCCATTGGCGCCATCGGCGCTCGAAGGCTCCGATCGGCCGGGCCTGCACGGGCTGGTGGGCGAGGAAGCGATCGAGGTCCGCCGCCAGCTCGCTGGCCGTCGGATAACGCGAGGACGGATCGCGTTCGAGGCAGCGCTCGACGATCGCCCGCAGGTCGCGCGGCAACGTGGGGGCCGTCGTCGCGAGCGGCGTGGGTTCCTGGGTCGGCAGCGCCGCGATGACCGTCGCAGCGTCGCCCTCGTACGGCGGGCGTCCGGCGAGCAGGTGGTACATCGTCGCGCCGAGGCCATAGACGTCGAGCGTGGGTGACGCGGTGCCCGAACTCCCCGCTCGCACCTGCTCCGGCGGCATGTACCACGGTGTTCCGAGCGTCGTCTGGGTCGCGGTCAGGCGTTCGTCGTTCGCGCGCGACGCGATGCCGAAGTCGAGCAGCACCGGTCGATCGTCGCTCGTCACGAAGATGTTCGAGGGCTTCACGTCGCGATGCACCAGATCGCGGTCGTGAGCGGCGGCGAGGCCGCGTGCGACGTCGCGAGCCCAACGTGCGACCACGCGGGTCCAGGGCATCTCGTTCGTTCGGATGCCGAGCGTCGTCAGCGCCGTGTCCGGGTCCGAACCCGCCGCAGCCTCGAGGATCGTCGCGAGCGTCGCTCCCGCGAGCAGTTCGAGGACGACGAAGTGGATGCCCTCGGTGGTGCGGCCGCGGTCGAACACCGCGACGACGTTGCGGTGCTGGAGCGCAGCCAGTGCTTCGCCTTCGCGGCGGAAGCGCTGCTCGGCCTGCTCGTCACGGAACAGCCGCGCATCGAGGATCTTCACCGCCACGTCGCGCTGCAGTTCCTGGTCGCTCGCGCGGTACACGACGCCCATCGCGCCGCGGCCGAGGCAGGCGAGCAGCCGGTAGCGGCCGGCGAGCAGCAGCCCCGCCAGCGGATCCTCGCGAAGCGCTTCACCCTGAAGGAGCGGCAGCTCGGCGGCCAGACCCAGGACCTCCGCGAGTGGACGCGCGAGGTGCGGGTGGTCGCGGCACAACGCCGCCGGATCCACGGCCTCGCCGGCGTCCATCTTCGCGAGCGCCTGCCGCACGTAGGCGACGAGGCGTTCCTGGTTCTCCGGATCGCGGGCGATGGTCACGGTGGGCGGATGGTAGCCCGCCCCGCGCCGTCACTGCGTGAGCTGCTTGCTGAACTCGACGACCTTGGGCCCGATCTCCTTCGGATCGAGGCCGAACGCGGTCTTGAAGTCGAGCTTGTCGATGGCGCCAGTGTAGAACGCGACGACGTAGTCGAGCAGCGCGCGGCGGTAGCGGCCGTTCTCGGTCTCGTACAGGTACCGCGCGAGCATGGCGGACTGTGCATAGAAGAGGGAGAGGCGACGTGCGCGATAGCCGGCTCCGAGGTGCATCGTGCTGGCGATGGTCGACTCGGTGGTCGCCTGCGTCATGCGGCCGAACTCGAGGCGCGACATCTTGCAGAGTCGTTCCCACGCGATCAGCTGACGCGGAGCGGCCGACGCGACGAGGTCGGCGTCCTCGAGGTCGCCCTTGCCGAGCGTGGCTCGGCGGTTCACCAGGTCGAAGTCGAACTGTCCGATCAGGCTCGCGAAGCCCTCGACGATCCAGAACGCCCTGGGGCCGAGCATCACCGCCGCGGTGTCGGGGGCGGAACGCGGGGCACCGGTCCATCAGCCAGTGATGCGTCAGTTCGTGGGCGAGGGTCGGCAGCACGGACGCGAACCCGGCGTCGTCGGCCGGGACGTACAGGCGCGACTTGGGCACGACTTCGTTGAGCGCGCTGCCGTAGTAACCCGCCGCCCACTCGGCGATGTCCATGCCGAGCTTCATCGATTCGGCGACGTACTCGTCGCGATCGGGGTACAGGAACACGAGCATCGGGCGCGGATCCTCGCGAACGCGCGGCACGTCGGCGAACATCGCTTCGAGCGTGTCGCACACGGTCTCTCCGGTCGCGATGGCCTTGGCGATGCTGCCGGGGCGCGAGATGGGCGTGAACAACAGCGTGCGTCCGCCGAGCAACGCCTGGAGATCGGGGCGCCAGCGGTGCCGCCACTCGAGCAGCTGCTGCTTGTTCTGCGCGGTGATCGGATCGAGATCGCCGGCGCCGAAGTCGTCGGCCTTCGCCTCGAAGAAGACCACCTTCGTCCGCGACGTCGCATCGAGGAAGTCGAGCCAGTCGGCCGGGAGGAACGGCTCCGCCACCGGCATGTCCTTGGGGATCAGCGCGCGCACCGAAGCACCCGCGGCGCTGTGCGACGGCGCGCGCGCGAGCAGCCATCGGAGTCCCTGACGAACGGCTTCCGGCGTCCGCGACGTCCAGCCTGCGATCGTGCCGTGCAGGTCGTCCAGTGTGCCCGACGCGACGCCGTCGGCGGTGGCACGAACGGCCTTGGCCTTTCCTTCGTTCGGCTTCTGCTTGCTGTCCCTGCTGCGTACGACCAGGTCCTTCTCCTTCCTGGTCGCCCATGCCTCGTCGGCGCCGAAGCCGCGTGCGCGCGCCAACAGGTCGTCGGCGAGGTCCCAGTCCGCAGCTGCCGCCGCGTCGTCGACGAGCGGGCGCACTTTCGCCTCTTGCGCGGCGAGCCACGCCGTGTCGAGCTCGGCGCCGATCGGGTCCTCCGGCACGTCGGCGCGGAGGGCGAAGACCTCGTCGCTGCTCGCCAGCAGGATCCCGTTGCGTGTCGGAATCGCTCGTGCGATCGGCAGGTCGCGACCATCGACCTTCTCCATGCGCCACAACATGCGGAACTCGCCGGTGTCGATCGCCGTGGCGCCGAGATAGACCGCCCCCGCGACCATCGTCGGCGGGGCCGCCGCGATGCGACGATGGAGGTCGCACGTGTCGAGGCGGACACCGGTCTTGCCGTCCGGTTCGATCGACATCAGCGCCGTTGCCTTCTTCGCCACCACGGCTCCCAGCTGGCGGGTGGGGTCCAGGCCGTGCGCCGTCGGGATCTCGAAGAGGCCGGGCACCCCGTCGCGCAGCGGCAGGTCGACCTGGAGTGCGTTGACCACGACGTCCCCGAGCATCTTGACCTGGGCCCCCTGCCCGCCACCGAAGCGCACGATGCCGCGGTTGCCGGCGAGCTGCACGCGGGTCTCTTCGCCGGGGTTCTTCGTGAGAGGGACGGCTCCGGTCGAGGATGCGACGGTGCCGGTGTCGCGCTCGAGAGCCGTGAGTGCGAAGTCGTCGCCGACCTTCTGTAGCGCGAAGACGTGGTTGTCCAGCAGCGACAGCGGACCGGAGAACACGCCCGATTTGCTTCGCCACAGCACGCGGAAGTCGGCCACGCGCATGCACACGACCTGCCCGGCCACGACGGTCCACATCTTGGTCCCGAGGCGAAGGGGCGCGCCGACTCCCTTGGTCGTGGGGGTGCGCGCTAGGAAGTCCACTCTCTTCGCATTGATGCGCAGCGTCTCGAGGCCGTCCGGCCCCGAACGCCAGAGGATCTCGTTGCCCCAGAGCGATGGACTCGGATCCGCCGCCGACTCCATCACACGCGGCGCCCCGACGAGCTTTCCGTCGACGAGTCGGCGAACTTCGATCGCGCGCTTCTTCTCGTTGACACGCACCGCGAGCACCACGTGTTCGTCCCAGACGAGCGGTTCTCCGACGATCGTGCCGCCGACCTTCTGCGACCACGCGAGGCGCGGGCGACGCAGCAACGGCGCCGCCGCCGACCACCCGTTCCGAGCCGTGTTCCCGCCTTCGACGTACCACCGGCCCGCGGCCGTGCACTCCCCGTCGCGCGGAGCGACCGCCTTCGGCCTCGGCTTCTCCTTCGCCGGGGCGGCTGGCGGCGCCTGGCCAGGGAGATGAAGGGCCAAGGCGAGAACGAGCAGTCCTGCGTGTCCCGTGCGCATGCGCCGGATGCTAGTGCGCACTCGCGCCGAATCCGCCGTCGCGTCCGCACGCGGGCACCGCGTGCGGCCGTAGGTCTTCGTGCGCAGGCGGAGCGCGGCCGCGTGTCAGCCTGACAGGCGGGTCGCGGCGGACCTGACAGCTGCGCGGACCCCGGCGCCGGGGCACCCCCGTGCCGCCGGGGTCCGGCGATCGGTACACCTTGTGCTTTCGGCGCGGCCCCGGACGCGGCGTCCGGAGGAGGAACCGCATGGACACCCAGAAGCTCACGCAGAAGTCGCAGGAAGCGCTGCAGCTCGCCCAGAGCAAGGCGGTCGCGTTCGGCCACCAGCAGGTCGACACGAAGCATCTGCTGCTCGCCCTGGTGGAACCGGGCGACGGGCTGGTCGTGCGGCTGCTCCAGCGGATGGACGTGCCCGCCGACGCGCTCCAGAAGGCGATCGAGGGCGAACTGCAGAAGCAGCCCAAGGTGTCCGGTCCAGGCTTCTCCGCCGACAAGATCTACCTCACGCAGGAACTCGCGCAGGTCCTGACCGCCGCCGAGCAGCAGGCCGCGAAGATGCGCGACGAGTACGTGTCCGTCGAGCACCTCTTCCTCGCGATCCTCCAGGGAAGCAAGAACGGGGTCCGCGACCTGTTCCGCAGGTTCGCGATCGACGAGAGCCGCTTCCTCAACGCACTCAAGGAAGTGCGCGGCAACCAGCGCGTGCAGAGCGCCAATCCCGAGGCCACGTACGAGGCACTCGAACGCTACGGCCGCGACCTCGTCCAGATGACGAAGGCGGGCAAGATGGACCCGGTGATCGGCCGCGACGACGAGATCCGGCGCGTGATCCGCATCCTGTCGCGCAAGACCAAGAACAACCCGGTGCTGATCGGTGAGCCCGGCGTCGGCAAGACCGCGATCGCCGAGGGCCTGGCGCAGCGCATCGTGCGCGGCGACGTGCCGGAAGGCTTGAAGGACAAGACGGTGTTCGCTCTCGACATGGGCAGCCTCGTCGCCGGCGCGAAGTACCGCGGCGAGTTCGAGGAGCGTTTGAAGGCCGTTCTCACGGAGGTCAAGAACAGCGAGGGCCGCATCCTGCTGTTCATCGACGAGCTGCACACGATCGTCGGCGCCGGCAAGGCCGAAGGCGCGATGGATGCCGGCAACATGTTGAAGCCGATGCTCGCGCGCGGCGAGCTGCACTGCATCGGGGCCACGACGCTCGACGAGTACCGCAAGTACATCGAGAAGGACGCGGCGCTCGAGCGGCGCTTCCAGCCCGTCGTCGTCGACCAGCCGAGCGTCGAGGACACCATCTCGATCCTGCGCGGCCTGCGCGAGCGCTTCGAAGTGCACCACGGCGTCAAGATCCAGGACCAGGCGCTCGTCAACGCCGCGTCGTTGTCGCACCGCTACATCACGGACCGTTTCCTCCCCGACAAGGCGATCGATCTCGTCGACGAAGCGTGTGCGATGATCCGCACCGAGATCGACTCGCTGCCGACGGAACTCGACACCGTGAGCCGCCGGGTGATGCAGCTCGAGATCGAGGAGACCGCGCTCGCCAAGGAGAAGGACGCGGCGAGCAAGGCGCGTCTGCACGAACTCAAGAAGGAGATGCAGGAGCTGCGGGGCAAGGCCGACGCGATGCGGGCCCAGTACGAGGCCGAGAAGAAGGCGATCGGCAACGTGCGTTCGCTCCGCGAGAAGCTCGAAGCGCTGCGGCGCGACCAGCAGGAGGCCGAGCGTCGCTACGACATGAACAAGGCGGCCGAGCTGAAGTACGGCGCGATCCCGGACGCCGAGAAGGCGCTCGCCGCGGAAGAGGCCCGCATGGCGAAGGGCGGCGGCGATCGCCTGCTGCGCGAAGAAGTCACCGCCGACGAGATCGCGCAGATCGTCGCGCGCTGGACCGGCATCCCGGTCACGCGGCTGATCGAAGGCGAACGTGAGAAGCTGCTGAAGCTCGACCAGATCCTGCACGAACGCGTCGTCGGCCAGGACGAAGCCGTGCAGGTCGTCGCCGATGCGGTGATCCGCGCGCGTTCGGGCATCAAGGATCCCAAGCGCCCGATCGGCAGCTTCTTGTTCCTCGGCCCGACCGGCGTCGGCAAGACCGAACTCGCGAAGACGCTCGCGGAGGCGCTGTTCGACAGCGAGGACAACCTCGTGCGCATCGACATGTCCGAGTACATGGAGAAGCACGCGGTGTCGCGGCTCATCGGCGCGCCGCCGGGCTACGTCGGCTACGACGAAGGCGGGCAGCTCACCGAGGCCGTGCGGCGGAAGCCGTACTCGGTCGTGCTGTTCGACGAGATCGAGAAGGCACACCCCGACGTCTTCCACGTGCTGCTGCAGATCCTCGACGACGGTCGCGCCACCGACAGTCAGGGCCGCACGGTCGACTTCAAGAACACTGTCATCATCATGACGTCGAACATCGGCGCACCGCTGCTGCTCGAAGGCATCACGAAGGACGGCACGATCCGCGAGTCCGCGCGCGACCAGGTGATGGCCGAACTGCGCCGGCACTTCCGCCCCGAACTGCTGAACCGCATCGACGACATCGTGCTGTTCAAGCCGCTCCAGGCCGCCGAGATCCGCCGCATCGTCGACCTGCTGCTCGTGTCCCTGCGAGCGCGCCTCGCCGAACGCCGCATCACCATCGAGGTCACCGACGACGCGAAGACGTTCCTCGGCAACCAGGGTTACGACCCGGTCTACGGAGCGCGGCCGCTGAAGCGCTACCTGCAACGCGAACTCGAGACGCGCATCGGCCGAAAGCTGATCGCCGGCGAGATCGCCGACGGCAGCGTCGTGCACGTCGACGTGAAGAACGGCGCGCTCGTCATCGAGGCCCGCGCGGGCGAGGCCGCGGCGCGGTGATCCGCGGCGCGAGGAGGATCGCTCGGCGTTGGCATGGCGGCCGGTGCAGGGGCACCGATCGGAGCGCTCATGCCGTCGGCCCACCCACTTCAGCCGCGAACGGACGACACGTCGATCGCTCACCGTGCCATCGCCGTCACCCTTCACCCGCGTCTCTCATCCCCGGTCCGGACGTTCGGGGCAGACGCTCTTTGCGCAGAACCTCGTTGAGCCCCTCGGCGGCCGAGTAGTCCGTGGGCAGGTAGCGCTCCTCGGCAAGCCGCCATAGCAGTGCGTCCAAGCTGAGCGCGATCGGTTGCAGGTGACGCCGCGGATCCACTTCCGGATCTCCCCAGAACACCTCGTGACTCACGTAGGCCGGGCGTGCGGTCCGCGTGGTCAAGTCCAGCACCAGCAGGTCACCGTTCGCAGCCGCGCTGCCCACCAGCAGGAGTCGGTGCGCGAGCAATCGTTCTGCATCGTCTCCCCCCGCCGCCATCTCCCTCGAGCAGGTGAGGCGGAGCGGACCGATCTCCGCCGACTCCTGTACCCAGCTGCTCGCGAGGAAGGTCACCAGTGAGTCGTCGAGGTTCAGCGTGTCCAGCCAGCGCTGCACCTCGGTAGGTGCGTCGCCGACCTCGAGCCCCCGGAGGGCGAGATGGCACATCACATCCGCGCAGAAGTCGCTGTTCATCCGGGCGCGGAGGCTGCCACGAGCTCAGCCGCGCCGACCGCGGGCGGGCGGATCAGAGCGAGTAGAAGCGAGCTTCGAGGTTCGACAGGCGGATGTCGCCGTTGGGGTCGAACGTCGCGAACTGCATGTAGAACGGGAACGGCACGGGGCCGCCGAACAGCGCGAGCGGCACGAAGCCGAACTGGAACTGACCGGCCGGGTCCAGCTGCCCGGCGACGAACGCCGCAGTGGGGAGGTCGACCAGGAGAGCGCCCACGAACGGTGCGCCCAGCTCCGTGTAGGAAGGCGTCAGCCCGAACAGGAACGCGAACGGCGCGGATGGCGCCAAGCCGTCGCACATGATCGTGACCGGCTGCGTCGAGTCCGTTTCGCCGGACGGCAGGGGCGTCGACGCGAAGACGAGTCGCGGCATCGCGGGGGCGTTGAGCGTCACCGGTCCGAAAACCTGGCCCGACAGCGGCACCGGTCCATGGACCGTCACTTCGGAGACCGGGTAGAAGCGTTCGTTCGTCAGGCGGACCGCTGCGCCGGGGAAGGCGCCGCCCGCCGTGATGACATCCGCGGTGCCACCGCTGATCAGGAGACGCGAGTCGTTGCGCACGAAGATCGCGTCACCACCGAGTCCGATGAGGAAGCCAGGCGGCGCGCTGTTCCCGGCGATGATGCGGGTGTCCGCGACGCGTGCTCGTGACGAATCGACGACTGCCAGACCCGACCCTCCGGTGCGAGAGCCCGGACCGCTGAACACTCCGGTGATGCTCCCGCCGAGGATGTCGCAGTCCATGGCGCTGAACTCGCCTCCCTGCACGGTGATCGCGTTGCCGCCGGTCATCGGTCCGCCGAACGGCGGTGGTGGCGGCGGGCCGATCGCGTCGCCGCCGACGAACCGGCAACGCAGCGCGAACACCTCGGAGAAGCCGCTGACGATCAGTGCGTTCGTACCGTTGAACGCCTGGTTGATGCCGACGATCTCGCAGTCGGTCAGCGTCACGTGTGCGGCGTTGTTCGCCCAGAGGTTGCCGTGGATCGTCATGCCGCTGAACACGTCGACCGTGCCTGCGGGCGTTTGCGTCACGCCATGGGAAGATCCGTTCACGATCGTCGCGCCGATGCCCGCGCCACGGATCGTCAGCGTGCGGCCCGTCATCGCGAACGTCGAGTACGACCCAGCGCGCACGAGGATCGTGTCGCCATCCGCTGCGGCGGCGATCGCGGCGGGCAGGTCGGTGAAGTGGGAGCCGGGACCGGCTGCTGCGTCGACGATCCACGTCATCGGCAGCAACCCCAGAGCGAGTGCGGTGAGCATGTAGACCTCCTGGTGGAAAGGTCTGCGCGGCGAAGGAAGGAAGTCGAGGGTGCGCGGGCCCTCGCGTCAACCGGGAGGTGTCTCTTCGCGGGCCATGCCCCTGCATCGGACGGTGCGCGCCGCACTCGCCGGTAGCCCGAGCGTCAACGCCGCGCGGCTCCTTCAGGACATGGCGCGGACGTCGACCGCCACCGCGCCGCTCTCGTAGGCGAACAGCGGGTTGATCTCGAGTTCGACGACTTCCGGGTTGCTGCGCGCGCACGCCGCCACGGCCATGATCGCGTCGAGCACCGCTTCGCGGTCGACCGCCGGACTGCCGCGATGCCCGCGCAACAGGCGTGCGCCCTTGATCTCGCCGAGCATCTGCTTCGCGTCGTCGCGCGTGATCGGCAGCAGCCGCAACGTCACGTCCTTCAGCACCTCGACGGTGGTGCCGCCGAGGCCGACGACCAGCACGCCGCCGTAGTGCGGATCCTTCTTGTAGCCGACCAGCAGTTCGACCGTCGGCCGCGGCAGCGACGGCGCCACCAGGATGCCGCGGAGATCGGGCACGATGCCGCGCTTCTGGCAGTAGCTGCGCACGGCGTCCGAGACCTGCACGAACGTGCGAGCCACGTCGTCGGGGGCGACGCCGACGCGCACTGCTCCGGCTTCGGTCTTGTGGATCACTCCGGTGGAGACCGCCTTCAGCGCCGCAGCGCCGCCGATCTCGCGCGCCGCCGCCTCCGCTTCGGCTGCGGTCGTGCACAGCGTCGCCGGTACGACGGTCACTCCGTAGCCGCGCACGAGCTCGCGCGCCTCGGTCTCGAGCAGCACCACGCGCTCCTGTTGCTTGACCACCGACCAGCCGGACCATTGGCCCGCGCCGGGAGGCGGTGGGGTGCCACGTCGACGGTCGAGCTGGCGTCCGCGTTCGAACACGGCCGAAGCGCACCGGCACGCGATTTCGAGCGAAGCGATGACAGGGACGCCGGCGGTCCGCAGCACGTCGAGCGGTTCGCTCGGCGTGTCGGCGTACAGGCTGTGCACGACGAAGGCGCGGCGATGGCGGCGCGAGGATTCGACCATCGCGTGGGCCGCGGCGACCTCACGCGCCAGGAGCTCCGCGGTGAAGCGGCGGTGGTAGCCGCCGAACAGCCCGACGACCAGCACGGTGCCGACCTGTTCGTCCTGCATCAGCAGATCGACGGAGCGTGCGAACACCATCGGGTCGCCGTCGGCGGCCCCGCCGAGGTCGACCGGGTTGCGGGCGGGACCGTGGAGGCCGAGCTCGCGTTGCAGTTCGGTGGCGGTGGCGACTCCGAACTCGGTCAGTGCGGCCCCGTGGTTCTGCAGCGCGTCGGTGGCGAGCGTGCCGTGCCCGCCGCCGTCGGTCAGCACCGCGATGCCGCGGTAGCGACCACGCGCCGGCTGACCGGCCAGAGTCTCGGCGGTGTGCAGCAACTCGTCCGAACGGCGCACGAGCACGACGCCGCTCTGGCGCAGGCCGGCGCGGAAGACCGGGAACGAGCCCGCCAGTGCCCCGGTGTGCGACCGCGCGGCGTCGGCTCCGCGGCCGCTGCGGCCGCCTTTCAGCAGGATCACCGGCTTCTTCGGCGTGACCCGTGCGGCGGCCTCGAGGAACTGCTGGCCGCGCCGGAAGCCCTCGACGTACATCGCGATCGCCGCGGTGTTGGGTTCGTCGGCGAGATAGTCGAGGTACTCGTCGAAGCGCAGGTCGATCTCGTTGCCGACGCCGATCACCAGCGAGAACCCGGCGCGCGTGCGTCGCATCGCCTCGGTCAGCACCTGCAGCGTGACGTTGCCGCTCTGGCCGAGCAGCGCGATCCTGCCGGCCGGCACGTCGGCGACGCCGATCAGGTTGACACCGCGATGCGGATTGAGGATGCCGCTGGTGTTCGGCCCGATCACGCGGATCCCGGTGTCGCGCACGACTGCCTGGATCTCGCGTTCGAGCTGCTCGCCCGCGGGCCCTGCTTCGCGGAAGCCGAGTGCCACGACGACGGCGCCCACGACGCCCTTGGCTGCACACTCGGCCAGCGCCTTCGGCACGCTCGCCGCGGGAGTGCAGACCAGCGCGGTGTCGACGTCGGGCGGCAGTTCGTCCAGCGAACGGAGGAACTCACACCCGTGGGCGTTGCCGCCCTTCGGATTGACGCCGTGGACGGTGCCTGCGTATCCGGCCTGGCGGAGCGCCGCGAGCGCCTGGTTGCCGCGCTTCTTCGCGTCGACGGAGGCGCCGACGACGACGATGCCGCGCGGGCGGAAGATGCGATCGAGCGACTGGTTCGCCGCCGACGGCGTCGATGCGTCACTCACCGGTGAACTCCGGCTCACGCTTCTCGGCGAATGCGGTGATGCCCTCGCGCCAGTCCCGCGTCTGCATGCACGCGAGCAACGCGTCGGCCTCGGCGGCGAGCACGCCGTCGAGCGGGAGTTCGGTGGCCTTCTGCAGCAGCTGCTTGCCGAGCGTCAGCGAGCGCGGCGCCTTCTTCGCAAGCTCCTCGGCCAGCGCGATGGCAGCCGGCAGCACGCGTTCCGGCGACTCCGCGAAGTTGCACACGCCGTTCGCCGCGGCCTCGCTGCCGAGGAAGAAGCGGCCGAGCAGCAGCAGTTCGCGCGCCTTGGCCGCGCCGGTGCGCGCCAGCAGCGTCGCCGTGGCGCCGCCGCCGACGAACGTGCCCAGTCCGAACTCGGGGAAGCGCAGTTTCGCCGAGTCCGCGACCACCGACAGATCGCACGCGAGAGCCAGCTCGAGCCCGGCGCCGATCGCGTGGCCGTTCAGCGCCGCGACGATCGGGCATCGATGCCGCAGGATGGCGCTCGCGGCGCGCTGGCCGAGTTCGACGTAGTGACGGCGCGCGGCGACATCACGTTCGGTCTCGTTGTGGCCGTGCAGATCGGCACCGACGCAGAAGGCGCGCCCGGCGCCGGTCAGCACGATCGCTCGAACGGCACGATCGGCAGCGGCGTCGTCGAGTGCTGCCAACAGAGCCGTGTACATCGCCTCGTTGACGGCATTCAGCCGTTCGGGCCGGTTCAGCGTCAGCTGCACGATGGCGCCGCGGCGTTCCGCGAGGAGCGTCTGCATCTCCTCATGATGCATCGATCGACTGTCCACGCAAGGTTGCTCGTCCCCGGTCGCGAGTCTCGTGCTAGCCTGGGTGGCCCGTTCGCGCGCATCGCGGCGTCGTCCGAGTGCGCGCCTTTGTTCCACCCTGCGGCCGAACGGTCGCCCAACAAAGCAGGACAGCACGATGCCGAAGCTGATCAAGGTCGCGCCACGCAAGTTCAGAGTCTTCACCCGCCGCGACCTCGATCGCATTCCGCAGCTGCAGCGCTTCAGCGCCGACGACCTGTTGGCGATGAAGGCAGTCGCCTGTGTCCTTCCCTTCCGCGTCAACGAGTATGTCTGCGACGAACTGATCGACTGGGAACGGGTGCCGGAGGATCCGATCTTCCAGCTGACGTTCCCGCAGCCGGGCATGCTGGGAGCGAAGGACCTCGCGCGCATGATCGATCTGCTGCGCGATGACGCCAGTGAGGCCGAGATCCAGCAGGAAGCGCGCCGCATCCAGACTTCGCTCAATCCGCACCCCGCGGGTCAGGTCGAGCTGAACGTGCCGCGGCTCGAGGGCACGGCGCTGCCGGGCATGCAGCACAAGTACCGCGAGACCGTGCTGTTCTTCCCCAGCAGCGGTCAGACGTGCCACACCTACTGCACCTACTGCTTCCGCTGGCCGCAGTTCGTCGGTCTCGACGAGCTGAAGTTCGCCGCGCGCGAAGCGGACCAACTGGTCGCCTACCTCCGCGAGCATCCCGAGGTCAACAGCGTGCTGTTCACCGGCGGTGACCCGATGGTGATGAAGACGCGCGTGCTGCGGCGCTACGTCGAACCGCTGCTGGCCGCGGACCTCGACCACATCGTCAGCATCCGGATCGGCACGAAGGCACCGGCGTACTGGCCGCAGCGTTTCACCACCGACGACGACGCCGACGACCTGATGCGTCTGTTCGAACAGGTCGCCCGGGCCGGACGTCACCTCGCGATCATGGCCCACTTCAGCCATCCGCGTGAGCTCGACACTCCGACCGCGCAGGCCGCCATCGACCGGTTGCGCAACGCCGACACCGTCGTGCGTTGCCAGGCGCCTCTGATCCGCCGCGTCAACGACGATGCGCAGACGTGGGCGGACATGTGGAAGCGCCAGATCGTGCTGGGCGCGGTGCCGTACTACATGTTCGTCGAGCGCGACACCGGGCCGAAGCACTACTTCGAGGTGCCGCTCGCCCGCGCCTACGACATCTTCACCACGGCCTACCGGCGCGTCTCCGGCCTCGGCCGTACCGTGCGCGGCCCGTCGATGTCGGCGACGCCGGGCAAGGTCCTGGTCGACGGCGTCGCCGAAGTGCACGGCGAGAAGGTGTTCGTCCTGAAGTTCCTGCAGGCCCGCGACCCGGCCTGGGTCAACCGAGTGTTCTTCGCCAAGTACGACGAGAAGGCGACGTGGCTCGATCACCTGCAGCCGGCGTTCGGCGAGAAGGAGTGGTGGTTCCAGCCCACGATCCGCGAGATGAAGAAGCAGGGCTGGCAGCCGTCGTGGGGCGACCGGTCGCGCGCGAAGAAGCGCGTGACGCAGTTCGGCCACGTCGAGTGGGAGTAGGCGGCTCGCTCGAGCGGGCGGCCGCGCCGATGCCGCGCGATGCGCGGCAGCCCGGTTCCCGGTGCTGGTGGCGAGGGGCGCCGGTGGATTCTCGGGTTCTTTCCGTACATTCCGGCCAGCCCGGGCATCCACCGAGCGCCGATGCTCCCGACCGACGTCCAGCTCTTCCGCCGCTACGCGACGGCCGCCGATCGCGCCGCACTGGACGAGCTGTTCGGCCGCCACTACGCGGCCGTGCTCCGCCTCGCCGCGAAGCTCCTGCCCGAGCCCGCCGACGCCGCGGATGTCGCTCAGTCGACGTTTCTCGCCGCCATCCGCGCCGGCCGAGACGCGCTCCCGACCGATTCCTTCCGCGCGTGGCTGCTCGGGATCGCCGTCAACGAGGTGCGGCAGTTTCTCCGCACGCGACGCCGCCAGCGTCGCGATCCGCTGGCCGAGGTCGTGCGTGCTGCTGCGGACGACCTCGTTCCGGACGCCGCCGCGCGCCGCGAATTCGAACGCGCGCTGGAAGACTCGCTGCGTCTCCTGCCCCAGCACCTGAAAGAACCCGTAGCGCTCCACTTCTACGAAGCGCTGCCGCTCGCCGACGTAGCCGCCGTGCTGGGCCTGCCGAAGAGCACCGTGCAGACCCGCATCACCGCCGCGGTCGAGCGTGTGCGCCGGTCCCTGCGCCGCGCGGGCCACGCCGCCCTCGTGCCGTTGTTCGACGCCCGCATCACCATCCCCGCGCCCGCGAACGCCGCCGCCGGCCTCAGCCATCTGCTCGCCTGGACCATGTCCACCAAGCTCCCCGTCGTCGCCGGCGTCGCGATCCTCGTTGCCGGACTCTTCGCCCTCGTCGCGATCTGGCCTCCTGCACCGGCACCCGAACAACGCACCAGCGCGAGCACGCCGGACGCCGCGAGTGCATCACCGCTGCTCGTGGTCGGCGACCAGGTGGCACCGAGCCGGGTGCCCGACGCGCTCACCGCCGCCGGTGACGTCGCGCGCGAAGTCTTCGGTCTGGTCCTGCGCGAAGGCGGCGAACCGATCGTCGGGGCGACCGTGCGCCTGTTCGACTATGCCGCCGACCGCACCGAAGACGCGCTCACGGACTCCGGCGGCCGTTTCCGCTTCGCCAGCACCCGGGATCGCGACGGCGTTTTCCACCTCGTCGCCGAGAAGTCCGGCAGCGGTCGCCGCACGGTCGCCGACGTGATCGCGTCCCTGCAACCGCTGCGCTGCGTCCTCCAGTCGGACCTGACGATCCGCGGCCGCGTCGTGGATGCCGTCGGCGGCGGACCCATCGCGGCGTTCACGGTCGAGGCGGTGCGCCTGCCGTTCCAGCGCGAAGCCGACTGGGATCCGGCCCTCGTGCTGCATCGCCAGAGTCTGCCCGCGAGGCTGCTCGTCGATCGGCGCGCCGAAGTGGTCGACCCGGACGGCCGCTTCGAACTGCCCGACCTCGAGACGGGCCGCTACCTGCTCGTCGTCACCACCGAGGGTCGCCAGCCGGTGTCCTTCGCAGCGGGTGGTCGCTCCTGGGATCGCTTCGCCGGCGTCGAGGCGCTGCCGCGCGCGGCGGCAACCGAGCACACCATCGTGCTACCCGTGCCCGGCCACATCGTCGTGCAGGCCGTGGAGGCGGCGAACGGCACCCCGATCGCCGGCGCCACCGTGCGTCTGGACTGCGCGTTCGGCGATCTGGCGTTCCCGTGCACCGCGACGACGACCGATGGCGACGGACGTGCCGTCGTGTCCGTCGCGCTGGATGCGCGCGGCGGGATCGAGGACGTCGCGCTGACCGTGAGTGCGCCGGGCCTTGCACCGGCGAGCACCAGCTTCAGCGGCCAGGAGAACGGTTTCACCATCACCCTCGCACTCGCGCGCCCGGCGGCGCTGCACGGCCGCGTGCTCGGTGCCGATGGCGCGCCGGTGTCCGGCGCCGCGATCCTGGTCGAACGCGTCGTCGATCGCACGCTGCTCCGGCGGGCGCGCAGCGACGCCGACGGGCGCTACGCCATCGCCGGCCTGCACGCCGCGAGTGCAACCACGCTGCACTGCCTGTCGCCGGCACTCGACCACGTCACCGCCACACTGCCGCTGAAGCTCGAGGACGGCGAGACGCGCTACCTCGACATCGACCTGCGCGGAGCCGCCGGCGTCGTCGGGAGAGTGGCGGTCGGCGGTGTTCAGGCGGCCGGCGCGCTGGTCGCCATGCACGCCGAACGCGGTGGCATCCGCGTCGACTGCACGACGCGGCGCGACGGTGCGTACGCGTTCGCCGGCCTGCCGGAGGGCCGTTACGAAATGACGGTGACCACGGAATGGCTCGGGCGGCAGCTCGCGTCGCGGACACCGATCGAGGTCGGCCTCGCCATGCAGGAGCGCGACTTCGATTTCGCGCAACGCGTGACCGGCCGCGTCGTCGCCGTGGCGGCGGGCGGTCGGGAGGCGCCGCAGGCGCCGGGGGCCGAGGTCGTGGCGACGCACCTCACCGATCGGACCACGATCGAGGTCGACGCGGAGGACGACGGCAGCTTCGCGGTGCTGCTCGCGGCGCCCGGCCCATGGGAACTGCACGCGCAGCGCGGCGACGAGACGTTCCCGGTGCGCCCGCAGCGGATCGAGGTCCGCGACGGGGCGGCGATCGACGGTGTCGAACTCCTGTTCGCCTCGGATCCCGCCGACGGTCGCATCGAGGTGCGTTTCGTCGACGCGAAGAGCGGCGCGCCCGTCAGCGGCGAGCTGCGTTTCTCGCACGGTCGCTCGTGGACGGCCGCGAGCTTCGAAGACGGTGTGTACGTCGAGGAGAAGGCGCTGCTCGGTCGCTACCGCTTCACGGCGACGACGGACGAGCACCGGCCGACGCCCTTCGAAGTCGAACTGCTGCCGGGGCAGCGGGAAGTTGTCTTGTCGGTGCCGCTCGTTGCGGCGAGCGAGGTCGAGATCGTCGAGGTCGCGGCGGGCAGCGCGGCTCACCGCGCGGGCCTTCGTGCGGGCGATCGGCCGCGCCGCTACGGCGCAACGGCGATCCACAGCATCGCCGGGCTGCGCGCCGCGATCGCAGCGCACCCGGGGCCGACGACTCTCGCGGTCCTTCGCGACGGCGCGGAACTCGCCGTCCCGGTGCCGGGCGGCGCGCTCGGCATCCAGGTCGAGAACGTTCGCTGATCTTGGTGCGGACCTGTCACGCACGCAGGAGGTCGGCGAAGTCAGATTTGCTCGTCGACACGGCGGACGGATCGAGCCAGTCCATGTTCCGGAGCAGCAGCGTCGCCATCGCCGACGGCCGGGCGCCGTGAGCCGCGAGTGCGGACCTCAGCGGGTGCTCGGTCTCGATGCAGATCATGTGGGCCGCACCGGCGCGCGGCCCGTGCGCGCCGTGCGCCGCCGACGCGTGCACGGCGTGCAGAACCTGCATCGGTGCCCCCGTTGAAAGTAAGTGGGCACTACCAGTTCGCTCGCCTGCCGTGTCCGAGCCCGCCGCGGTCTCTTCGCCGCGTGCGGCTACTGGAACGCGAGTTCGATCGCGTTCGACAGCCCCCAGCCCTGGGGCAGTGTTGCATCGAGATACGCGAACTGCGCGAAGATCGTCGGCAGGCCGGTCGCGCCGGTGAGCCCGTCGTCCCAGAGCCAGGTTCCCTGCGCGTCCAGCAGGGCGATCTGGGCGTGGAAGATCGGCACGGGGACCAGAGTGCCGCCGAAGATCGGGACCGGCGCGTTCTGGGTTCCGAAGGCGACGAGGCCGAGGCCGCCGGGCGGGGCGCCCGAGACCCGCATGTCGGTCGTCGTGCCGACGAGGTTCAACGGGCCGCCGCAGGCGGACAGCACCGACGTTCCCGGACCCTGGAAGCCGAGGTTGGTCTGGCAGAGGTTGGCCGCGCGAATCGCGTCCACGTGGGCGATGACCTCGCGCAACGTGACTTCGGCCGCCTGTCGGGCCAGCGTCCACGACAGGCTGCGGCCGACGTGCACGTGCCCGGCCGTGACGCACCAGGCCGGATCGGTGGGCGACTCGTGGATGTCCTGGTACCAGACGCCGTGGTACGCGATGAACTCGGAAAGGAAGCCGCCGCCGTTGCCCGTGTAGCAGACGTACGGATTGACCGGCAGCCCGGCCGCGAAGATCGCCGTCACGATGTTCTGCACCGGCAGCGTGCTCGGCCGCAGAGCGTCCGGCGGAATGGACCCGTCGGGCGGACTGCGCGTCGGCTGCGTCGGCGCCACGTAGTCGTTCGCCCAGACCGTGCGGTTGTACTGGTTCATCTCGAGCTCCCACGTGATCTGCGTGGACGAGCGCGAGAACGTGATGACCGCGATCGGTTGCAGAGCGTTCGCGATCGACCAGAAGTCGGCCGACGTGTCCTGGTAGTCGACGGTCAGGTTGCCGCTCCCGGTTCCGCAGGTCGTGCACGTCGGCGGCGAGAACTCGGGGTGGTACGCGTGGATGTCGTACCCGCGGCCCTCCCAGTTCGCGCCGATCCATCCGCCGGGGTTCTGCGTCGGGTCGGGGTTCCACTGGCGGATCGCTTCGTTGCTCGGTGGCCAGTAGCCGGTGAGCAGGATCTTCGGCAGCTGTGCCCGCGCCGTCGCGACACACAGCAAGGGGACGACCGCGATCGAGAGTCGGTTCATCACGACGAGAGCCTCAGGGGATCCGAATGGCGAACCGTGCTCCGAGCGGCGCCGCACCACGCGGCGCCAGCGTGGGGCACGGTTGGCGGCGCAGGATAGCAGATCGATCGCCGGCCGAACTTCGGCGGCATCGAGGCGTGTCGTCGCCTGCCTTGCGTATCGCCGGCCGCACGACGCGCCGGCCACTTCTTCGTCAGTCGGATGCCGGTCCTCGCATCACGGCGCTTCGGCGGCCGGCGGCGGGAACACGGTCGACAGCCATTGCTGCCAGTGGTCCTTCTGCGCCGCGGCGGCGCCGGCGCGAGGGCCGTAGAAAAACGCCTGCAGCGTCGCCATGCACATGCCCATGCAGTCCATCGCGCTCGCGAGCACGATGCCGGGCGCAGGCTCCTTCACGATCGCCATGATGCCGCTGCCCTGCGGGACGTTGTCGATGGCCTGCACGGTGCCGCGGAACAGGTCGCGCCCCGATGTGGCGACGCGCACCGGCTGGCCGATGCTCGGTGCCGGTGTGCCGAGGGCGTGCGCGAACACCTTCCACGCCGAGGGGGCGCCGCCGGCGGGCGGCGTCGGCGCCATGAGCACGAACGAGGCGGACGCTTCGCCGGCGTGGTGCGCGAGGTAGTGACGCAGCACGCGGAAGTACCCGGGCCAGCCGTGCTCGACGCTGCCGAGTTGTCCGTCCCAGTCGTCGGTGCTCGCGAACAGGCTGTGCACGACGCGAACGACGCACGTGCCGCCGGACTTCGCTTCGACGATCCACTCGGTCGCGACAGGCGGTCCGCCTTGCAACCACGACGAGTCCTCGGCGACGAAGCGGTGCGGTGGCTGCCACTCCGTGATCTTCGCGGACGACACCATGCCGCCGCCGAAGTCGAGCGACAGCGATCCGCCGGGGCGGCCTTCGAGCTTCGTCGGGACGAACCACGACGAGATGCCGGGTCCGCTCGCGATCGCTTGCCACACCTGCTCCGGTGTGCCGGGGACTTCGACTTCGACTTGGACGCTTCGGCGTCCGGACGGCTCTTTCTTCACGCTCATGGTTCGACTCGTGGTCAGGGGATCGGTCAGGGAGACGGGTGGGCGAAGACCACGACGCGGTGCGGGCGTCCGCCGGTTGCGTCGGCGTCGTGGTAGCGGGAGGCGAGGTCGGCGATCGCGGCCGCGAGTTCCTGGCTGAATGCCGCGCGATCGGTCGCGCTGCGGAAGCGGATCTCGGTGTCGATGGAGAGGGTCGCGAGGCGCTGCTCGGTCTCGAGGGCCCGGCGCACCATGGCGCCGACTTCGCGCACGGCGCGCGCAGCGAGCGCGATCAGGTAGCTCGCGGACAGGCGGTCGGCGGTGCGTTCGGGCGTCGCCGCGGCGGGCCCCATCGCGGACGGCGACACGACGTACGAGTTCGCCGTCGCGACGAACCGGCGCTCCGTCAGTCCGCCCCAGCGACGCTCGCCGGCCGGCTGCACGAGGCCGTGGCCCGCGAGGGCCTGCAGGTGGTAGTTCACCTTCTGGCGGGGCAGCCCGAGGCGCTCCGCCAGGGTCGCCGCGCTGGCGGGTGTCGACAGCTCGGCGAGCAGCCGACTCCGCATGGGGTCCAGCGCAACTGCGGCTGCAACAGGGTCTTCGATGACCTCGACGTCCTGCATGGTCGCGCCAACAGATCATTGACAAGAAAACTTGTCAATAGCCTCGCGCAGATTCCAGCCGGGTGGAATCAGGCGGCCGGGGCGGCGGTCGGCGCCCCGGCGGCTCGCGTCACAGCGAGTAGAAGCGCGCGTCGAGGTTCGACAGGCGGATCGAGCCGCTCGGGTCGAAGACTGCGAACTGCATGCAGAAGGGCACCGGCATCGAGCCGCCGAAGATCGCCAGTGGCAGGAAGCCGAGCTGGGCCTGGCCGAGGGCGTCGAGCGTGCCGACGAACAGACCGGCCGTGCCGAGGTCGAGCAGCAGGTCGCCCTCCAGCGGCGCCGGCACCACCGTGTAGCGCGGCTTGATGTCGAAGAGGAACGCGTAGAGCGCGGAGGGTGCGAGGCCGTCGAAGGTCACCGTCACCGGTTGCGACGCATCGGTCTCCCCCGATGCGAGCGTCGTCGCGGCAACGGTGAGTTCCGGCAGTTGCACCGCGCCTAACGTCACCGGCCCGGTGACCGTGCCGACGACCGGCGTTGCGCCGTGCACGGTGACGTCCGAGGGCGCGGCGAAAGGCGCGGCGAGCACGTAGATCGCCGGCGCTGGGGTGAGGCCGGTGATGCCACCGCGCACGATGTCCGCGGCGCCGCCCTGGATCTCGACATGGCCGCCACCGTTGGCATACACGCCCTGGCCGGCCGCATGCAGGGCGTTGCCGCCGGTGAGTCGGCACGAGTCGACGCGCGCCCACGACAGGGACGCGGCGAGACCGTGGCCTCCGAAGTGCTGCATCAACGGGTTGTTGGCGAGGTTGTCACCGCCCTTCAAGTCACAGTCGCAGGCGGCGAAGGTCGACGACGGCCCGAGCGTCACCGCGGTCCCGGCGTACGTCTGGCCGACCCCCGACGGCCCGAGGCCGGATGCCGGAGCGAGCACGTTGCCGCCGGTGAAGTCGCAGCGTAGAGCGAAGACCTCGCTCTCCGACGCACGCAGGGCCGGGCTGCCCAGGAACGCCGTGGCGCTGCCGACGAGCGCACAGTCGAGCAGGGTCACGCGAGCGTTCTGGCTCGTCGCGAACTCGCCCTGGATCGTGAGACCGGCGAAGACGTTCACACCGCCCGCCGGTGTCGCCATCACGGCGTGCGACGTGCCGTTGACGATCGTCGTGCCGACCCCCGCGCCGCGAATCGTCAGTTCCTTCGCGTTGATCGAGATCGCGGAGTAGGTGCCGGCGCGCACGAAGATCGTGTCGCCGCTCGATGCCGCCGCGATCGCCGCGTGGATGTCGGTGAAGTGGGAACCGGGACCTGCCGCCGCATCGACGACCCAGATCGTCGGCAACAGCACCAGAGTGAGTGTGGTCAGCATGGGGACTCCATTTGGTGGAAAGAGTCCGTTGCAGTGCCGGGGAAGTCGACCGCGCCCGGTCCGGTCCGTCAATGCCGGCGACGCGTTCAGCGCTGCTCGCGCAGCCGTGCGAGCGCCGCGCGCGCCTTCTCACGCGAAGCGGGGGGCACCTTTTCCTCGTCACGCAACGCCGCTTCGAGCAGTTCGATCGCCTGCTGCGCGTGACCGTTCGCCGCCTCGGCTCGGCCCCAGAGAGCGCGTTCGCGAGGCGTGATGGACTTGTCCACTGCGCGCGCCTGCTCTACCGCCCTCGCCGCCCCCGTCGCGTCCATCGGGCGAACCTCGAGGCAGACTTCGGCGAGGCGCCACCACGGGCCGTCGTTGTCCGGAGCGATGCGCGTCGCTCGTTCGGCGCTCTCGCGCGCGACGTCCGGGAGTTCGGCCTCGAGGGCCCGCAGGGCCAGCGTCATGCACCTCGCGTAGTCGTCGGCCGCCGCGAACGTGTTGGCGCGCACCTCCGCGACGAACGCCTCCTCGACTCGATCGAGGCGCTTCAGGCTGCGCGCCATGCATGCGTACGGAGCCGACTGGGTGGGGGCGAGCCTGGCTGCTGTTTCGAACTGGGCGAGTGCCCCTTCCTCGTCGCTCAGTTCGTGCAGCACGAGGCCGAGGTTCTGCGCATGCTTCCAGTCGCCTCCGTCCAGTTCTCGTGCGCGCTCCAGCGGGGCGCGGGCTTCGGCCGGCTTGCCGGTTTCCATGAGAATCGCACCCTCCAGCCCGTGCGCGGAACCCATCTTCGGATCGACGGCGATCGCCCGGCGCGCAGCCTCGACGGCGCCGTTCGGGTCCTTCGCCGATCGCCGCCACCGGGCGAGCGTTTCCCACGCTCGTGCGTTGTCGGGTTGCAGTTCGAGGGCGCGCTCGAACGCCGCGATCGCCTCCGCGGTCCGGTTCGCGCGCGCCAGGTAGTGTCCGCGGGCGAGAAGGAAGCGCGGATCCGTGTCGAGTCCGGTCGCCGATACCGCCGCGAGGCCGCGTTCGATCGGCGCCACCGCCGACCCGAACGCGTACAGCAGCTGGAAGCCGCGGGTGTCGGGAAAGAACTGCTCGTACGCCGCGAGTGCGTTCGCGAACGCGTCTGCGTCGTTGGCGCGCGCGGCGGCGATGGACCACTGCAGCAACAACCACGCGCGCGGCTTCGGGGAGAGTGCGACGGCCCGGCCGTACCACTTCGCGGCGTGATGGTAGAAGATCGTGCCGCGGTGGTACGACTTCTCCTGTTCGGCCGCGATGTGGCCGAGCACCGCACACTCGAGCGTCGTCGACGCCTCCACGTCCTCGAAGCGGAACGGGAGGTCCTTGCCGCCGCCGTCGAGCAGCAGCCGCACGAGTTCGTGGATCCTGGTCCCGGCGAAGGCGCTGAGCATCGTTCCTGCCTTCTGCGGTGTGTCCGTCCATGTCCACAGGGCACACATCGCGAGGCGGACCTCGAGATCCGTCGGATCGCCGCTCCAGGGTTCCAGCTCGCGCAGACCGTCGCGCGGCCGTTCGTCGTTGAGCGCCACCCACGCGGTCGTCAACGCGCGCTCGCGCTGCTCCTCGCGTTCGGCGCGCGCCGCAGCCTCGATGCGCGGCGCGTTCGCCCACAGGTAGCCGCCGACGACGGCCAGCAACGGAACGCCGATCGCGAGCAGCGCGGCGGCGAGTGCGCGCCAGGGTTCGCGCCGTGCCCAGCGGCGCAGACGCTCGGTCGCGGTCGGCAGACGCGCCGCGACCGGCGCACCCTGCTGCCACGCCCGCAGGTCGGCCAGGAACGCGACCGCGCTGGGGTATCGCCGCACCGGGTCCTTCTCGAGGGCGCGCGCGCAGATCGCGGCGAGGTCGTCGTCGATCCCCGTCGCGCCGCGCAAGCCGGCCGGGTCCTGCGTGAGGATCGCGTGCAGCGTGGCCGTCGCGGTTTCCGAGGCGAACGGATGGCGCCCGATGAGCAGTTCGGCGAGCACGACGCCCGTCGACCAGACGTCGACGCGCGCATCCACCTTCTGCCCCTGGATCTGCTCCGGCGCCGCGTAGTCCAGCGTGCCGAGGAACCCGCCTTCGACGGTGACGGTCGGCGAATGCACGTCGCGGGCGAGGCCGAAGTCGGTCAGCACCACCTGGCCGTCGGTGCGCACGAGCACGTTCGCCGGCTTGACGTCGCGGTGCACGAGGCCGGTGGCGTGTGCGTGCTGCAACGCGTCGAGGACGCGCGCTGCGAGTTCGACGGCGGCACGCGGCTCGCGGAAACGTTCGCGGCAGCGGTAGAGCGGTTGGCCTTCCACCAGCTCCATCGCGAACCAGTTCACGTCGCCGTCGCGACCCACTCCGAACACCTCGACGATGCCCGGGTGGCGCAGCTTCGCGGTCGCGGCCGCCTCGCGGTGGAAGCGTGCGATCGCGGCGGAGTCGGCGGTGAGCGCGGGCGCGAGGATCTTCAGCGCTACCTTGCGACCCAGCGACTGCTGCCAAGCGGAGTACACGACGCCCATGCCGCCGCGGCCGAGTTCGGCGTCGATGCGGAAGTCGCCGATCACCCGCGTCGTCGTGGCGCCGTCGCGTTCCGCGAGCATGGGCTCCAGCAGTTCGCGCAGCTCGGGGTGCGCCGCGAGGAGGGCGTCGTCGTCGCGCGTGCTGGTCTCGACGTGAGCGAGCCACACCTCGAGGGCTCGTTCGAGGCGCGAGGAATCGGCGCGGCTCATGTGCCCGGCACCTCGGGCACGTCGCCCGAACGCAGCGATCGCATGATGTCCGCCAGTCGTGCAACTGCGCGCACCCAGCGCATCCGCACCGCGTTCGCCGTCATGCCGAACTCTTCGCCGAGATGGACGAACGAGCGGTCCTCGAATTCGCGCGCGACGACGAGGCGACGATCCTCGGCGTCGAGCAGTTCGAGACCGAGCCGTACCCACTCCCGCAGTTCGCCGCGGCTCGCGTCGCGGCTGGGCGTGGCGCTCGTGGCGAGCGCGGGATCGAGCGCGAGCACGCTCTCGCTCGGCAACGGCGCATCGCGGCCGAGGTCGCGGCGCTTCGCGCGGTACCAGTCGTTGCGGTCGCGGAGGGTGTTCTCGACGACTCTCGCCAGGAGGCTGCGGAACTGCACGCCGTCGCGGACCTGGAAGCGTGGACCGTCGCGCAGGAACTCGAGCACCGCGGCCTGCAGGTAGTCCTCCGGCTCCTCGCGCTGGCGGAGGAAGGCGCCGACGCGGCGCTCGAGGTGCTCGCGAAGCCAGGGCAGGTGCGCTTCGACCAGCGCGGGCAGCGCCGCCGGGTCGCCTGCGTGCCACCGCCGCAGCAGCTCCTGGGTCGGTTCGGCGTCAGCCGGCATGGGCCCGGATTCCAGGCGGTAAAGGAAGGCGGGTCAAGCGGCCGGGTCACGTCCAGGGCAGCGGCAGGCCGCGCGAAACCACACGCGGCCCATGCCGTCGGCTACGTCCTTCACCGGGCGCCGGGCCGGGGGCCGGGGCGTTCGCTGTCCCGATGACCATCCACACCTCGGCGCCCTCGAAGGCCCGCTCGGTCGCCGCGATCCGCCAGCTGGTCGGAAACACGCCGCTCCTGGAGGTGCTCTACCGGATCGACGGTCGAGAACGGCGGCTCTTCGCGAAGTACGAGTCGATGAACATGACGGGCTCCGTGAAGGACCGCATGGCGTGCCACATCCTCGCGGAGGCCTGCGCGGCCGAGCAGCTCCAGCTCGGCGACACCATCGTCGAAGCGAGCAGCGGCAACACGGGCATCGCGTTCGCGGCGCTCGGCGCGGCGCTCGGTCACCCCGTGCGCATCCACATGCCGGACTGGATGAGCCGCGAACGCGTGCAGCTCATCGCGAGCTTCGGCGCGGAGGTCGTGCCCGTCTCCGCGGCGGACGGCGGGTTCCTCGGCGCGGTGCAGCAGGCCGAGCGGTTCGCGCGCGAGCACGAACACGTGTTCCTGCCGCGCCAGTTCGAGAACCAGGCGAACGTGCGCGCCCACGCCAGCACGACCGGCCCGGAGATCCTGCTGCAGCTCGAGGCGTTCGGTGTGCACCCGGCGGCGTTCGTCGCGGGTGTCGGCACCGGCGGCACGGTGATGGGCGTCGGCCGTGCTCTCCGAGCCGCCTTCCCGCGGGTCCGTGTGCATCCGCTCGAGCCCGCCAACTCGCCGACGCTGCGCACCGGACAGAAGGTCGGTACGCATCGCATCCAGGGCATCTCCGACGAGTTCGTGCCCGCCGTCGTCGATCTCGCGTGGCTCGACGAGATCGTCGACGTGTGGGACGGCGACGCGATCCTCATGGCGCAGGCCCTCGCGCGCGACCTCGGCCTCGCCGTCGGCATCAGCTCCGGCGCGAACTTCCTGGGCGCCGCGCAGCTGGTCGAGCAGATCGGCTCGCCGGACGCCGTCGTCACGGTCTTCTGCGACAGCAACAAGAAGTACCTCTCGACCGATCTGTGCCGTGCCGAGCCCGTTCGTGACGACTACCTGTCGCCGCGCATCGAGCTGGTCGGCTTCCGCGCCGTGCGCTGAGCTGCGCGGTTGGCGCGGCCTTCACCAGCGCACGATGGCGGTGAATCGCCGGGGCTCGTGCCACTGGGCCGCCACGAGGTGTCTGATTCCGTGCGCCGCGACGACTGCGCCGAGCCGCTGAACGAATCGTGGCACTTCGTGCCATGGGCTCTCTTCCTCGAGGTACGCCAAGGCCGGTGCGACCATGCCGACGAGGCCGTCCATCATTTCGGCGACGTCGGTCGTCGAGATCGCGGACCAATTCGGCGCCCAGCCCTGGATCTTCGCACGAACCGCCTCCGGGAGATCGGGTGCGCGCTCGCCTCTGCGACGGGCGGCGACGGTGTCGAGGAGCCCGCGGAAGGCGCGCTTCGTGGATTCGCGGCCGCCGATGCCGACGACGAGCAGGTCGTCGACGAACGCGTACTCGACCGGGATCGAGCCGGCGAGCTTGATGCCGTGGATCTTGTGGTCGCCGTACGCCTCCGTCTTGCGCGCCGCGTGCATCCCGCGCGCCCGGAGGGCCGTCTCCAGACTCCTTGCCAGTGCTTCGCCGTCGCGCAGGCGGACCGCGAAGCAGGTATCCCCGAATCGGTCGGAGAATCGTTCCGCGTCCTCGTCGGGTTCGTCGGCGCTGCCCTCGGCCATCGCCTGGATGTCGTCGATGCGGAGGTATTCGTTGCCGAGGTGCACGAGCACGTCGTCGCGGATCCGCAGCTTGGTGAACTCCCGCACTTTCTCTTCGACCGTCGTCTCGACCGCCTGACGGTCCGCGCCCTCCGTGGCGGCGACCACTTCGACGATCGCGCGGAGGAACGCGGTCGCGTCGAAGCGGCCGAACGACCAGCACGTCGCGTCTGGCGGCAGATACTCCAGCATCGTCGGTTCCGTCGCCGGCGTCGGGGCGAAGACGTCGAGCACGCCGCGCGGCCCTTCGCCCAGAGCCAGGGCGAACGACTCCTCGGCGTGTGTGCCGTTCGCGCGCAGCGAGAGCGTGATGCGTTGCCAGGACGTGAGCCCCGTGGCGTCGAGCACCCTGGCGATGCGTCCTGCTTCCGGCACGTCGACCGCATCGAGTGTCGCGCGCAAGGCGGCCATGCTCGGCGCCACTTCCGCCTGCAGGCCGAGGGTCGCGTTCGCCATGTCGGGTTCGAGTTCGAAGCCCCGCTCGTGCGCCTCGAGCACCGACGCGGCGTGCGTCGCGAGGTCGTTGCCGAACAGGACGACGAGCGCGTCGCCGCGTCGCGTCGGTCCCGCCAGTTCGCCGTACGCGAGCGTGTGGAAACTCACGGACTCGCCGCCGATCTCGCGCTCTCTCCGGTCACCGGGCATGGCAGCGCGGATCGCCTTCTCGATCGCGTCGAGGTCCGTTTTCCCGTCGGCGAAGATCGCCAGCGACGCCAGCAGGTGCGGGGGCTGCTCGTGCTTCAACGGGGTCAGGTCGACGGAGAGTCCGAAGACCACGTCGCCGGCATGGCCGGCGAACGCATCGATCACCGCGTCCCACTTCGCGACCGTCGCCTCGTCGAGCGAGTCGTCGCCGACGAAGTCGTCGACGGCACTCTGCCACAGCGCTCGTGCGGATGCCGCGAGCTGGGCGTCGCCGAAGACCTTGCCGACGCCGGTCGCTGCGAAGTCCTGCCGCCAGCCGGCGAAGCCCTTCGTGCGAGCGACGATCGCCGCGTTCGGCGGCACGAAGCGGAACGGGTCCTGTTGGGCTTCGGCGGGCAGCGCTGCGGCGAGCGCGAGTGTGAGGGAGAGTCCGGAGCGCATGCGGTCAGCGGAGCGGAGTCGCGCCGTGTGCGCAAGCGCATCGACGCGCGAGCCCGTGAGTGGCACGTCCGCTACGGTTCCGCGCCATGACGCTCCGATTGCCCGGCCTCGCTCTTCCGTTCGTCGTGCTCGCGTGCAGCGTGGCACCGCCGCCGGCGACCGACGCGAGCGACCTGCGCCCGTTCTTCGCTGCGCACGGGCTGCCGCCGCGGTCGCAGGGGCCGCGCCCGACGTGTTCGATCTTCACGACGGTGGCCGCGTTCGAGTTCGCGGTCGCGAAGGTGACGGGCGCCGGCACCCGACTCAGCGTCGAGTACGCGAACTGGGCCGCGAACGCCGCGAACGGCCGCGCCGACGACGGCGACTTCTTCCACTTCGCGACGAGCGGCCACGAACGCTTCGGCATCTGCCGCGACGAGCTCTGGCCGTACGCCGCCGCGTTCGACGCGCAGGCCGTGCCGGCGCCCGACGCGCTCGTCGACGGCGGCCGCCATCTCGCGACGATCGCACCGCGATTGCGCGTGCGCTGGATCCGGCCGAGCGACGGCAAGCCGGGCCTCGACGACGCGCAGTTCGCCGACGTGCTGCGCACGCTCGCCGCGGGCTGGCCGGTCGCGGCCGGCTCGGGCCACAGCCGCCTTCTCGTCGGCTACCGCGCGGACCCCGCCGCGGCGGGCGGCGGCACGTTCTTCACGCTCGACTCCGCGCTCGGCGCGTTCGCCGAAGTGCCGGCGGCGTTCGTGCGCAACGACCTCTACGACGCGTTCGTCGTGGAAGAGGCCTCCGGCGCGGCGGCGCGGTGATCGCGGCGCCGCTTCACGGCATCGACGCGCGCTCCGGATCGATGCTGCGGGAGGGACGGAAGCCGAGGAAAGGCCACGTGCTGTGCGGGGCCACGTTCGAACGCATCGCGGAACGGCAGTAGATCCACGAGTTCTGGGCCGCGCTGATCCGCGCCGTGCGTTCGTAGTTGGCCTCCAGGCTGCCGCGCTGTCCGTCGCCCGGCCGCGCCGTGCGCTGCTCGTAGAAGAAGAAGCGGTCCCGGCACCACTCGGCGGCGTTGCCGCAGACGTCGTGCAGTCCGTACGCGTTCGGTCGCAGACTGCCGACCGGAGCGGTCTCCGCGAAACCGTCGTCGAACGAGCCGTGCGAGAGGTCGGGCGCCTGCTGGAACGCGAGTTCCGGGTGAGCCCGGACCCGGGCCGCGTCGAGGATGTTGGCGCAACCGACCAGCGACGCACTGTCCGCGCCGTGCGGGTACGGCGTCGACGTTCCGCCGCGCACCGCGCGCTCCCACTGTGCCTCCGTCGGCAGGTCGAGGTCGAGGCGGCGGCAGAACTCGCGGGCCTGCAGGTACGACATCTGCGTTGCGGGATGCCTGCCGGTGATCTCGATGCCTTCGTTCGTCCTGGTTCCGGGGGCGTTGAGGGTGACGTTCGGATCTCCGTGGGTGCGCCACTGTGCGAGCGTCACCTCGAACTTCGCGATCAGGAACGGCGCGAGCACGACTTCGTGCGGCGGCCACTCGACAGCCTGGGCGCGCGGATCCGGGTTGGGCAGTCCTTCCTCCGGGCGAGAGGCGCCCATGTGGAACGATCCGCCGGGCACGAGCACGAGCACGATTCCCTCGGCGCCGTCTGCGCCGAGTTCGACGTGGCCGCGGCCGAGGTTCTCGCCCTTCCACGATGGGCGCCTGCCCGAGGCCATGTGCCAGAACTCCCACAGGCCGGAGTGCTCGTCGGTGCCGAGCGGAACGAGCCCCGGGATCGGCGCGAGCGCCGTGCCGTGGTACGGCGAATCACCGCGCGCGACGTCCGCGATGCAGCGCCGCCAGGCTTCCGCGTCTTCGCCGGTCACGCGCTCCTCCAGCGCGATCGCGCGGGAACGGCGTTCCCGGATGTCGGCGACGGCGCCCGTGCCTTCGACCAGGATGCGCCGCGTCTGCGCGATGAGGCGCTCCAGCTGTTCGTGCTGGAACTGACGGACCTCGTCGGGGAATCGCCACCGCTGCTGACGCGTCTGCCGGTCCCGCAGCGCCGTCGCGGCGCTCCGGCGCGTTCCGAGGGTGTCGCGAACGGTCGACGCCCAGCGAAGCATCACCTTCGCGCCCTCGACCCGCGCCGTCGCGTCGAGCCGCACGGCGTCCGGCGCGTCCTCGGGCAGGTCCTGCAGTTGCTCGAAGCGCTCGTCCACGCGGGACGTCAGCGGGCCGACCATCTCGGCGAATGCGATGTCGGCTTCCATGTCCGCGAGCGCCGGCATGTCGGCCGGGTCGCCGAAGTCGGCGGCCTCCGCGGGCAGAGCCTCGCTGCGCAGGTTCGCGAGGCGCTGCTCGAACTCGGGCAACCGTCGCTCCAGGTTCGCTGCGCGGTCGAGCCACGCGTCGTAGCGCGCTCGTTGTCGAGGCGTCACTGGCCACGCGTCGGTGTCGACCTCCGCGATCATGTGTTCGACGGCGCGCAGGTCGGCGAGCCGCTCCCATTCCCGGCCCTGGATGCCGCGCATCACGAAGAGTGCGCTCACGACCGCGCCCGCGACCAGCTGGATCACCGCAAGGGCGGCGAGTGTCGCGAGGCCACGGTTGCGGCGCGCCCAGCGGCGGACGCGCATCCAGGTCGTCACCGGCCGGGCGAGGATCGGTTCGCCCGCCCGCACGTGGGCGAGGTCGTCGGCGAGCGCCGCCGCCGTCGAGTACCGGCTCGCCGGTTCTTTCGCGAGCGCGGTCGCGACGACGACGGCGAGGTCCGTGCCGATGTTCGGCACGCCGCGGAGATCCGTGGGCTCCTCGTCCGTGATGACGCGGCAGAGCGCTTCGTAGGTCGGAGCGCCGAACGGCCGCCGCCCCGTCAGTGCCTCGTACAGCGACACGCCCAGCGCCCACACGTCGACGCGCCGGTCCGCGAGCGGGCTGCCGGCGCGGATCTGCTCGGGGGCGAGGTACGCCGGCGTGCCGAACAGCTCGCCCGAGCGCGTGAGCCCGGCACCGCCGTCGTCGAGGCTCCGCACGAGCCCGAAGTCGATGACGATCGGATCGCCAGCGGCCGTCACGAGGATGTTGCCGGGCTTCACGTCGCGGTGGACGAAGCCTGCTTCGTGTGCGTGGTGCAGTGCGCGCGCGACGCGCTCGAAGAGGTCGATGGTCGCCGCCCGCCGGGCATCGGCGGGAACATCGGCCAGGTGTTGCAGCAGCGGTTTGCCCTCGACGAAGTGCATCACCAGGAACGGCACGCCTTCGTGTTCGTCGGCGTCGTGCAGCGCGCACAGCCCGGGATGCGCGAGTCGCGACGCGGCCTCGGCTTCGCGCCGGAACCGTTCCTTCGCGGCGAGCGAACTGCTGCCGAACCCGGTCAAGAGCTTCAGCGCCACGCGCCGCCCGAGGCGCTCGTCGAGCGCCAGGTAGACGATGCCCTGGCCGCCGCGGCCGATCGTGTCGACGATGCGATAGCGCCCGATGCGATCCTGCGACGTCGCCGCGGCAGGAGGACCGTCGCTCGCCAGACGCGCGAGTTCTGTGCGGACCAGGTCTTCGTGCCCGGGAAACGCGGCGACGTAGTCCTCGACCGATCGCTGACCGCCCTTCTGCCGATCGAGCAGCACCCGCTCGAGCAGGGCGACGACGATCGCGGACGACGCGTTGCCGTGAGTGGGTTCGTGGGACGGGTGCTTCGCCTCCTCCATCCGCAACACCCTAGCGCCGGCCGCTGGCGACGCCGAGACCGTCTGCTCATGATCCGCGAATGGAAGACGACTCGCGCCGCGACGAGCGGGCCGAAGGTGACCACGGAACGACGTCGCACCATCTGCGCGGCGCGGTCGCCGGGGACATGACCGCGCTCGACGAACTCGTGCGCCGCGTGACGCCGCTGCTCCTGTCCGCGGCGTCGTACCGCCTTCGCAGCCTCGCGGGTCGCGCCTGCGAACCGATGGATCTGGTGCAGGACGTCTGGATGCGCACGCTGCCACGGCTCGGCCAGCTCCGCGAACGCGACGGCCGGCTCACGCCCGTGCTGCTGGCCTGGCTCGGAACGACGTTGCGCCGGCGCGCACGCGATCTGCTCGAGACCGCGCTGCGGCGGCATCGCACGGTGCCACTGGCGGACGCGGACGACGCGCTGCCCGAAGTTCCGGAAGCGACGCGCGGCGTCGTGTCGCGCGTGGTGTACGCCGAGAACCGCGGCCTGGTCGACACTGCCCTGGAAGCGCTCTCGGACTCGGATCGTGAGATCGTGCTGCTGCGGGGAGTCGAGCAGGTCCCCGTCGTCGAGGTCGCCACGCTGCTCGCGATCACTCCGAGCGCGGTGAAGATGCGCTACCTGCGTGCGCTCCAGCACCTTCGCGAGGAGGTGCCCCGTTCGATCTTCGACGAACTCGATGACGCGGACTGATCGACCGCCCCGCCGGAATCGGCGAGGTCAGCGCGACAGCAGATGCAGTCCGCGCAGCCTGGTGTCGCCCTTCGCCTCGAGGCGCACCTCGAACAGGTCGAGGTCGGGCGGGAGCGGCACGACGCAGCCTGCATCCTTGGTGGTCGCCGGAATCTCGACCGCGAGCGCGCCGTTCAGTAGCACCGTCATTGCCGCCGTGCCGCGGCTGCCAGCGCGCAGAAGCAGCGCCGAGCCGCGCACCGGGGCGGCGAGCCGCAGCACGGTGGGCCGGTTGTTCACCCGGAACTCCTGCTTCGGATCCGTGCCCGGCACGAACATCGCCGCGATCTGCGGAGTCGGTCGATCGGCCTGCAGCACTTCGCCGGACAGGGCCACCGGCGCACCGTCGTTCGTTCTCGCCGCCACGGCGGCGGCGTCGAGGGGCGTGGCCTCGAGCGAAGCTGCCGCGCGTTCCCTCTCACGCCGCGCCACGGCGACGATCGCGGTGAGAGCCTGGGCACGCTCCTCGGTCAGTGCGGCGAGCTGCAGGTTCCCCGAGCAGACGACGGCGTCGCCGACCGTGTTGCCGAGCTGCACCGGCTTCGCCTCCCCGTCGATCGTGAGTGCGACGTTGCCCTGGGCGTCGACCGTCGCTTCGAACGCGACGTCGCGCGCCGGCAGCGTGCGCAGATCGATGCCCTTGCCGACGGTCTCCAGGGTCGCCGCATCGTGCTGCACTTCGGTGAACACGAAGCCGCGCTGGGCGGAGGCGGGCAGCGCCAGCATCGCACCGCGACCGGACGTCGCAGCCGCCACGAACGGCGCGAGTCGCGGTGCGGCAGCGGCGCGACGCTGCGCCTCGGCCCGATCGGCACGAGCCTTCGCGGCGTCGTCCGCGCGCTTCTTCGCCGCCGCTTCGGCGGCCTGTTGTTCGGCGATCTGCTGCTGGCGCCGCCGCTCCGTCTCGCGAGCCCATTCGGCCGCCCGGGCTTCGTCCGCCTTCTTCTGTTCGGCGGCGAGCTTCGCGTGGTCCTCCGAACCGAGAACGATCGCGCCGGGAAGGAGGGACGCCGACACGAAGCGCGGCCCTGAGCGCATCCTCACCTGCCGGTTCGGATCGCCGATGACCGGGTAGCCGTTCCGCACGTCGCCGGCGGTGTCGAACCAGGGCCGCAGCGGCCCGCCATCCTGCGAGTCGCCGCGATCGACGTGGGCCATGACGTCCCAGCCGCTCGTCGGCAGCAGGGCACCGCGGACCCTGCCCGCGAACGGCAGCGTGGCGCCGGTCTCCGCGATCGTGCGAACGACGAAGCGGCCGCGCAGTTCGTGGTCGATCATCACGACCGGCTCCTTCAGGCGCAGCGTCGCGGTCCACTTCGTCTCCCACGCGACCGGCACCTTGCCGGCGTCGCCGCCGCCGCGTTCGACGTTCTTCCGCTGCCTCACGGACATCTCCGACTCGGCCCATTCGCCGAGTTCGACGTCGACGACTTCGATCCCGGTCGGCGCCAGCCCGAGGTTGCCCCAGTTGCCGCTGTCGAACGTCGACACCTCCTTCGCGATCGCCGGTTCGACCGCGGCTGCCGGCGGAGTGTTCGCACCGCACGCGGCCAGGGCGGCGGCGAGGCAGGCGATGGGAACGCGGGGGAAGAAGGGACGGAGTGCGGGACTGGGCATGGGACCTCGGGTTGCTTGGACGAGATCCCCGAAGGGCCGACTGGCGCGGCGGTCACATCGTTTTCCGGCATGGCGGCGTCCGGGTTTCGCGGGCTCGGGTGTGACCGGTTCCCGGCTCGACCCTTCGAGGCCGGTGACTCCTGCAAAGCACATCCTCCGATGAACCACCGCCATTCCCTCGTGCGCACCGCCGCGCTCTCGATCCTGTTGCCCCTCGCAGCCTGCGTCACTGCCGGCCGCCCGTTCGACCTCGCCGCCGCCGACACCATCACCGTCGGCATGACGGAGGCCGAGGTCACCGCCGCGATGGGGGCGCCGCAACAGGTGCACGTCGACGACCAGGGCGGTCGGTGGCTCGGCTGGGTCTACTCGCGCGCCAGCATCTTCCGCAGCCACGTCCAGCAGTTCCTGGTGCGGATCACCGACGGCAAGGTCGACTCGATCCAGAAGCACTTCTGACTCGTCGCGGTGCCGTGGGGGCGTCCGTCGCGAGCGCGCTCGTCGCTCAGGCCTGCCGGAGTCCGATAGCCGTTCCGATGTCGGCGAGCATGCGCGGCACGACGTCCGCGGCGCGGCCCTCGTGCCACCGGTCGCCGCCGTCGAGGTTGTCCGGTGCCTCGAGCGCCTGGACCCAGGTGACCGCGCCGTGCGAACGCGCCTGCTGCAGCATCCCGGCGGCGGGCCAGACCTTGCCGCTCGTGCCGATCGCGACGAAGTGCGTGCAGCGCCGCAGCGCGCGCTCGATCTCGCCCATGTGGAACGGCACCTCGCCGAACCACACGATGTGCGGGCGGAGCCGCGCGTGGCCGCACGCTTCGCACGGGACGAAGCGCCCCGGGTCGAAGTGCACACGGTCCTCGACCACGGTCTCGCACGACTCGCAGCGCAGCTTCATCAGTTCGCCGTGCATGTGCAGGACCTCGCTGCCCGCGCGGTCGTGCAGGTCGTCGACGTTCTGCGTCACGAGGGTCACGCCGTGGCCCGCTTCGGTCGCCGCTTCGGCGAACTCGGCGAGTGCGCGGTGCGCGGCGTTGGGCTCAACGGTCCGCAGCTGTCGCCGTCGTTCCTGGTAGAAGCGCCAGACGAGCGACGGGTTGCGCTCCCAGCCGTCGGGCGTCGCGACGTCCTCGACGCGCTGCCCTTCCCACAGACCGCCGGCGTCGCGGAACGTGCGCACGCCGGAGTCGGCGCTCACACCGGCGCCCGTCAGGATCAGCACGTGGTGGCTCTGCATGCGCGCATCTCACGCCGTCGGTGTTCCCGACACCAGAGACTTGCGAGGCGGCGGAGCGCGATGGACAACGCGCCGCATGAGATGCGTCGTCGGGTCGGTGCTCCTCCTCCTTCTCGTGGGTCCTCTCACGGCGCAGCAAGGCGCGAACGAAACTGGCGAGGACGTGGCCAGGCGCGTGCTCTCCGGCGGCTGGTTCGAAGAGGCGCGTTCGCGGCGCAGCGCCGATGGCGTGTTGGAGCGGTGGACGACGGCGCACACCGGCGACCCGCAGCGCGGCGAGTTCCTGCCCCTGGTGTCGTTCGAACAACCGATGCGAACGATCGGTTCGATCGGGCTCGCCGGCTGGTTGTCCCTCGCCTGCCATGGCGACGGCGATCTGCTCGCCATGACGGACGTTGCGTTCCACTTCGGCGCGCTCGGCATCGACGCGACCGACGTGGGGCTGCGCCAGTGGCTCGCGCTGCCGGCGCCGTCGTTCGAGGGCGAACTCGGCCGCGCGGAGCTGTTCGATCGACTGCTCGCGATCGATCACCTCGTCGCTCGGCGCGTGCGAGGCGCTTCGGCCGAATGTGCCGCCATCGCGGCGAACGAGGCGTTGCCGGCGCTGCTGCGCGACCGCGCCGCGACCGCCGAACGCACGCTGCGGGGCGAGACGGCGCCAGGCCCCCTGCGGCGGCGCCTCGACCCGGCGACCGTCGACCTGCCCCAGGCCTTCGATACGTGCATCACGATCGACCACGCGCGCCTGCCCGACCTGCGGTGGGTGACCGCGCTCGGGCGGCGCGTCGGCGCCGAAGTGACTGCGCGCGTGATGCAGATGGCTGGAGGCAGCACGTCGGCCTCGCAGTGCAACGGCGCACAGCTCCTGTGCGATGCCGTCGGCGAGGCGCCGTTCCGTATCGCGCATCGCTTCGGCAACCTGCGGTTCGACCATTCGATCCTGACCTTCGTGGCGAAGGTG
>CAZIFB010000010.1:0-54207 GCA_964538915.1 uncultured candidatus Brocadiaceae bacterium
GTTCTGCGAGTCGACGATCAGGTCGACCGAGCGTTGCAGCACACGCTTCACGTCGGGCCGATCGACCATGCCGTAGACCTCGGCGAGGAACAGGGTCGCGAACGCGTGGCTGTACATGCGCGTGCCGTTCGCGGTGATCTGTCCGTCGTCCTGCGCGCAGCCGAGCACGAAGTCGAGGCCGCGATGCAGCACGTCGCCGTACTTGCCCCGATCGGGCAGATGGCCGCCGGCCAGGAAGCTGATGAGCGCGAGCCCGGTGACGCCGACGTGGGGCAGCGGCTTCTCGTCGAGCGGCTCGTAGCCGGTGTTCAGCTTGTAGCCCACGATCTCCGACCAGTACCCGTCCTTGTGCTGGTGCCGCTGCAGCCATTCGTGGCCGCGTGCGACCGCGTTGCGCAGCGCGTCGTCGATCAACTGGTCGTTGCTCGCCCCGCGACGAAGGGTCTCCTGGCCGGGAAGGAGCGCCGCGCCAAGCGACAGCAGGGCGCCGGCGGCGATCAGATGGCGTGGTTTCATCGTGGGTTCGGGCCGAGGACCAAGAGGCACTCGGCCGAGGAGAGCACAGTGTAGGCGCCGAACGCCGCGAGCCCATGGGGCCGCTGCAGCTCGATGCGTCGGAACTTCTGGCCGTTGGGAAGGGCGCCCGAGCGATCGCCGAGGCGCATGGAGTAGAGGCGGAGCGGCTGGCGACCGTTCGAGCGGACGGCGAACGTCACGAAGTCGTCGCCGAAGATGGGCTGCCGCTCGACGTCGCCGTCGTCGTTCGCCAGCGGAACTTCGATCGCCATCTCCTGCTCGACGCCGAACGCGACGAAGCGACGGCGCCGGCTGGTCGGGTCGGCGCGGTCGGACACCGCGAGGGTCGCCGGGGCGGGGTTGAAGAGCCACGACACCTCCCAGTTCAGGATCTTGGCGTCGGGGCCGAGCTCCGCTTCGCGCAGGGCGCTGCCGTCCGTGGCGGAGAGCAGGACGAGGCGCCCGCCGCGGTCGCTGCTCTCGGCGACGACCACGCGATCGCCGCGCGTGGGGGCGACGAGGCGAGCTCCCGGTCGGCCGATCCACTGCCAGGCGACCGCGCCGTCCGGGCCGATCGCGACCACGCGCGGCGTTTCGTCGGGCTGGTTGGCATCCAGGGGCAGGATCACGAGGTCCCCAGTGGCCGACACACGCTGCGCCAGGTTGTCGATCGCGGGTGCGCCCTTGCCGCTCCGGAGCGCCGCGTCGTCGACACGAACGGTCGCCGCCACGCCGCCCGTCAGCGGATCGATCCGTCGGATCTCGAGCCCTCCGCCGGGCAGGCTCGCGAGCGACAGGAGGCCGGTGGCCGTCGGCTTCGGGACGAGGTTGCCGTCCGCGGCGGCCATCGGACGCCGGAACACGACCGCGCCGGTCAGCGGTTCGATGCCGATCAGTTCCCCGCCCGGATGCTCGTTCGCCTGCGAGAACGCGAACACGTGCAGCACACCCGCCTGCACGCCGAGGTCCTCGAACAGCATGCCGTCGGACACTTCCCCGAGCTGCTGGCGCAGGTCCCACAACAGCTCGCCGGTGCGGTGTTCGACGGCGAAGATGCGATCGAAGTCGGGCACGACGATCGTCGTTCCGCACGCCACGACGTGCGGCGCGAATTCGATCGTCGCCGAGTAGAGCGTCTTCGGCCCGCCCGCGGCGGCGACGTCGATCGCGACGAGTTCGCGCTCCAACGTCGCGAAGAGAGGGCGGTCTACCGCGGCCGCGAAGCCGTCGGCGACGACGACGGGCAGCAGATGGTGGGCTTCCGCGCCCGTGACCCGGACCGGGAGGCGCCCGATCTCCTCCAGGGGCAGACCGGGCAGGACCGCCGTCGGCGCTTCGGGGGGGCGGCCGATCGTGTCGGCGACCGCGCCGAACGTGGCGCCGCGGTCGTCTGGCCAGTCGGACGGCTCGTCGCGGTGGGGGCGAAGGCGGTCGGCGATCGATCTCGCGAGCGCGTGATTGCCGCGCTTCTCCGCCGCCACCAGCACACGCCGGAGGATGCGCGGCGACACGAGGCCGGTCGGCCCGCCCTGCGCCAGCACGCGGCACGCGAGCGCGAGATCGCCGCGCTGCACGGAGAGGTCGAGTACGCGCATGCGAGCAAGTTGCGCGGCGGGGGCATTGGGGAAGCGGCGGCTCACCTCCTGCAACGCACCTGCGTCGTTGCCCGCGGCCTGCAGGGTCGCCTCGGCGCGCGCGGCGACATCGCGGTAGATGCCTTCTCCGTGTTCGGCCACGAGGCGTGCGATCGCCGCTTCCGCGATCGCGGCGGCGCGCCCCGGGGGGAGGATCTGGTCGCCGTGGTTCTCGAGCAGGTCTTGCCATGCGGCCACCGCGGCGGCCGGGTCGCTTGTCGGCAGGAGCGCGCGCTGCCACGCCACGTGCACGCGGACGGGGAGGCCGTTCGCGGGCATCGTCGCGTCCGGAGCTTCGGCGAGGAGGCGGTCGAGCTCGACGCGCGAACGTTCGGGGTCGCCCGCGGCTCGCTCGAGTACCTTCGCCTGGACCGCAACGAACAGCTTCGCGTCCGGAGCCGCGGCGCGCGCAGCGACGAGCAGTTCGCCGGCCTTGGGGTCGTTGCGTTCCAGTGCGGCGTTCGCATCGTCGTGCGCCTGGTCGAACAGCGTGCGTTGCAGCGCCTGACGCGTCGGGTGGGTCGGCGGCAGACCGCGCGCCGTGCACGCTGCGACGCCGCGCTCGAGCAGGGCGCGCAGGTTGGCCGAGTCCTTCGCCGTCGCCTTGGCCCCGGTCAGGGCTCGGCGCAGCTTGGCGAGGCGCAAGATCGCCGCCGGGTCGTCGGGCGAAGCGGCGACGCGGGCGCCGACGCGCTCCTCCAGCGCGGCGGAGTCCAGCAGCACCGCGAGCGAACGCTGGCGCAGCGAGACGATGATGCCGTCGACGAACAGCAGATTGCCCGGCTGCAGGTCTGAGTCCTCGACCCGGCGCGCCGGGTCGACAGGGTTGCCCGCGCGGTCGAAGCCGAGGATCCGCCCGTTGCGCGGGAACCACACGTGTTCCGCGGTGATCGCGGGACGGCCGGTCACTTCGTCGTCGCCGCGGGCACGCAGCGCCTCCGGCCTCACCAGTTGCCGCATCGTCGCCGCGCCGGACACGTCGGGCTGCGCCTTCACCGCAACGGCCCCGCGGCCCGCGAGCACGAACTCGTCGTCGAGGGCCCCCGCGATCCATCGCACGCGGTTGTCGACGCCGTCGATCGTGGCGTCGGCAGGTACGCGCCACGCGATCGCACCCGTTTCGGTCTCGATGCCGATTGCGAACGGCGAGTCGAGCGGCGTGAGGAGGACCACGCCGTCGATGACGACGGGCGCGTTGTTCGCGAAGTAGACCGGACGTTCGGCCTGGTGCTGGAGCATCGCGCGCGGCATGCGCACCACGGGGTACGACGTGATCCACCGGATGCGGCCGGTGCCGCTCTCGATGGCGAACGTCACGCCGAGGTTCGACGACCCGTACACGATCCCGTTGGCGACGGTGAGCGGGGACGCGGCGAACTCGCTGCGCGCGTTGCCGAACATGTTCACGTCCTGCTGGCTGCTGCAGACGAGGCGGCGCCACTTCGTCTGCCCGGTCGCCAGGTCGTACGCCGCGACCGAGAACGCGATGGCGCCGGATCGGTCCTGCACCGGCGCGAACACCGTGTCCCCGACGATGGTCGCGGGTCCGCAGGCGTCGTGGCCGCGGAAGCGGCGTGTGCGCTGCCCGTCGAGGTCGTCGAAGTGCGACCAGACCTGGAGGCCGGTGCGCCGCGAGAAAGCGAACAGGCGGCGCTGCGGGATCTTGCTGATCACGCGGAAGGCGCCCTGGAAGTCGACGTTGGCGGACTTCTCGGGCACTTGCAGCGGTGCCACGACGACGTCGCCGCTGCACGCCGCGGCGAGGACCATGTCCTTGTTCACCTGCTCGCCGCGATCCGCGGCGTCGTTCGGCGTGATCGAGATCCAGGCGAGTGCCGCGCGCAGCGGATCGAACGCGATCACTTCGGAACCCGTGTTCACGAAGATCCCGTCGAGATCGCCGACGGGCAGCATCGCGTAGCGACTGCTGTCGGCGTAGTCGAAGCCCGTCGCGGCAACCTCTTCGTTGGTCGTCGTGCGCGGCTTGCCCGCCGCGTCCGTCATCGGCCGGCGCCCGTCGCCGCCGCCGCCGAGCACCGGATAGCCGGTGGGGTCGGCGCTCGCGGGGAGTACCGAGAGCACCGACGCGCCTTCCGGCGGGAGGCGCTTCGCCGCGAGGTCCGCGCGGGCGCTCGCGGGATCCATCAGCACGGCGGCGCACGTCATCCGGTCGGCGACGACACGTTCTTCGGCGCTGCCGATCGGTGTGGCGTCCATCGCCTGGCGGAAGTGTTCCATCGCCTCGATGCCGCGCCCGGCGGTGAGTGCGAGGTCGCCGAGCCGCAGCCGCGCGCGCCGGCCGAGGGACGACGTGGGAAAGCGCGTTGCGAGGAGCTCGAGCTGGTCGGTCTGGAGGTCGACCGGCTCCCTTCCCGCGAGGTTGCCGGCTTCGCGCCGCACGAGGGTTTCGTAGGCGAGGACCGCGGCGGGCGGCATGTTCGCCATCGTCGTGACGACCGCGAGCCGCAGACCGAGGAAGCGTCCGGCCGCCACGGGTACGACGCCCCCGCTCTCGCGCTGCAGCAGCTTGTGCAGCCGTTCGACCGCGGCCTTCACTTCGCCAGCGGCCAGGTCGGCCAGCCCGAGTTCCCACTCGTGGATGTCCTCCTGTGAACGGCCGAGCGAGTAGAGGTTGTCGTCGTCACCGGTCGCGAAGTCGATCGGCGTCGGCACCGTGCGTCGCGGGAGCTGCTGTGCGGCGACGGGAGCGGCGAAGAGGAACGACAGCAGCGCCAGGGTCGTGAAGGACCCCGCGGCGTGGGCTCGGCGGGCGGCGCGGCGCGAATCGTTCATCTCGACATTCTGCATCGGAAGGACGGGGTTCTGCGACTGGAGGCGGAACCGGGGAACGAGGCGACTTCGGCGCCTATACGAGGCGAGCGCGCTTCCTGAGAAGCCACTCCACGGCGAGCACCAGGACCACCGCGAGCAGGGACCATCCGGTGTCCCATGCCGGCCGCGTGCGGGTGTCTTCGCGGCTCTCGTACGACTTGCGGTTCGCAAAATCCGTCGCCAGGGACTTCGCGTCCGCGAGGAACACGTAGCGCCCGCCGCCGCCGTCGCCGCCACGGCTCTCCTCGGCGATGCGGCGAAGGGTCGCTTCGTCCTGGCTGGAGTCCGCGAGCTCCTTGTCCGGCACCTTCACGAGCACGTCTTCGCGCGCGAGCACGTTGTCGGCCGGATTCTGGTTGGCGAAGCAGAGGAAGCTGAACGCGCCCGGCTCGGGCATCGTGAACGTCGCCTGGTAGGCGCCCGGTTCTCCCGGCACGGCGCGCAGCACGCGCTTCTCGGCAGCACCCTTCGTGTCGCGCAGGAACACGGTCTGTTCGATCGCGACCGCCGGCTGCAGCTCGTCGTCGTGGAGCCGAAGCTGCACGCGCACCTTGTCCCCCGTCTCGAGCAGCGTCTTGTCGACGGTCAGTTCGACGAGGTCGTTGCGGCGCTGCAGGCGAGCCTGCGCGAGGTGCCGCACGACGTTGCGCCAGAACGCGTCCTGGTAGGTCTCCGCGTACGGGTTGCGCCAGCGCCACGTCTCGTCGGTCGCCATGAAGAACGTCGTGCCGCGCGGGTACGAGCTGGTCACGGCGATCGGTCGCTTGCCGTACGCGTTGCCGTCGGTCGGGTGTCGCAGCAGCACCGTGGCGCCGGGTTTCGCGCGCTGCACGGGGTGGTAGACGAAGAAGCCGGGCAGGCCGTTCTCCCACAGGCGCCGGTTGAGGCCGGGGTCGCGCATGAGTAGCAGGATGTCGTGCGCCTGCAGCGGGTTCTCGAGCACGGGGCGGAACTCGACGTCGCGCGGCGCCGGATTGGCCAGCAGCCACGACGGGTCCTCGAGCACGACGGGCAGCAGGTCCTGCAACTGCGTGTTGCGGTAGCGCTCGGGCATCGCTGCGTCGCCGAACAGGAACCCGACGCCGCCGCCGAACTCGACGTACTTCACCAGCATGTCGAGCCACCGGCGCAGTCCTTCCTCGGTGGGGGAGATCCGTTCCGGCGGCACGTCGCCGATCAGGATCACGTGGTAGTCGAGGAACTCCTTGTCGCTGCGCGGCACGTCCTTCAGCGACGGCAGTCCCTTGCTGTGCTCCTGCTGGAATCGCGGGCTCGCTTCGAACAGCACCGCCTGCATCTCGATGCTCGGGTCGACGCGCTTCAGGCAGCCCTGCACGTAGCGGTACTCCCATCGCGGCTTGTCCTCGATGTAGAGCACGCGGATCTTCTCGTCGTTGACGCGGAGGAAGCGCGTGTCCTCGTTGTCGTCGAGCTGGCTCTCCTCGGGCTGGCCCGCGAGCGTGAAGCGCAGGGTCCAGTCGCCGGCCTCGGCGAAGGCGTGGAAGACGCGAACACGCGCCGCCTCGCCGTCCGCGGGAAGTTCGGCGTTGGCGGTCGCGAGCGGAACGAACGAACCGCCGTTGCGCGATCCCTGCAGCTCGACGCGCGCCGGCTTGCCGCGAAGACCCTCGGCGTGAAGGGTCACGTCGAAGCCGACTTCTTCCTGCCGCAGCGACTCCTTCGGCCCGGGCGGGCCGACGATCCACGCGTTGCGCGGCGGATCGGGGTCGCCGACGCCGACCGTGTAGACCGCGATGCCGCGCATGCCGAAGGCGCGGGCGGCCTCGACCGGGTCGATGCCGTCGTTGTTGCGTCCGTCGGACACGAGTACCAGCGCGTCGACGTTCGTGCCGGCGATCGCCGCCAGGTGCAGGTCGAGTGCGTCGCCGAGGGTGGTGCGGTTGCCGCGGCCGGTGAGTTCGTCGAGGCTGCGCACCGGCACCGGTTTCCGCTGCACGCGGAACAGCCGCACGTCGTGCGATTTCTTCAGCTCGTCGACGAGGCCGTCCTTCTGCTCGAGCACGGCGCGCACGAGGTCCTGCCGGGTCTTCGTCGCGACGTCCGCACCGGCGATCTGCTGCAGCGCGGCGTTCTGTTCGGCCGCGGGGTAGCGGTCCTTGCGCAGCATGCTCGCACTGTCGTCGACGAGCACGTGGACCTGGTTCTGCGTGCGGCGCCACGTCGTCGTCTCGAACGCGGGCTGGAAGACCAGGAGGCAGCAGAGCACGATCGCGACCCAGCGAAGGCAGGAGAGCACGATGCGCGTGCCGCGTTCGAGCCGCGCGAGGCCGCCGTAGGACCACCAGGCGAACGCGACCGTCGCCGGGAACACGAGGAGCGCGAGCACCCAGAGCGGCGGCAGCGACAGGAAGCGGAACGTCTCTTCGACGTACGTCGTCGTCGCGGCGGCGGGGTCCTGGATCCGGGCGAGCATCACGCGCTCCTCCGGACCGAGACGTAGCGGGCGAGTGCTGCTTCGAGGACCACGAACGCGAGCGTGAGAAGGAGCAGCGTCGGGCCGAGTTCGCTCTGGTCGGCGTCTTCGGTCGCCGTCGCTTCGGCCGGCAGGCCGTCGAGGATCCGCTCGACTCCGAGAGCCAGTCGCGCGTCCTCGTGCGACACGTAGCGCAGCTCGCCTTCGTCGGGATCGACGTTCACCGCGAACGGCAGCGCCAGCGCTTCCTTGCCGGCCGGGCGATCGAGCACCATGTCGACCGTGTAGAAGCCGGCGCACACGGTGTCGCCGACGGGGGGCACGAGGAAGCGACCGCCGGGCAGCGGTCGAGGCTCTTCGCCGAGCGGCGCCCGACCGCGGCCGTCGCGTTCGGGGCGCTGCACGTGCAGTTCTTCGGGCCGCGCCGGAACGGAGCACGCGAGTTCGGCGCCGACCGACACGAGGAACGGATCGACCGCGGGCAGCGCGAGCCACTTCACGATCCCGTGCAGCAGCGGGAACGCGACGATCGGATCGTCGAAGCGGTTCCAGCGGTCGGGGCGGTACTCGGACCCGAGCAGCGTGGTGCAGAAAAGCGCCTTGCCTTCGCCGAACGCTCGCGCGACGAACAGCGGACTCCGGTCCGCGTCGGTGACGCGCGACAGCACGTTCGCATCCGCGTGCAGCGAGTCCGGCGCCGTTCCGAACCAGCGCCACACGGGAATCGCCTGGAACGCCTCGCGGTAGATCGGCTCCTCGAACTCCGCGAACACTGGGTGATCCGGGACCTCGATCGTCGCGGCGCGCACGACCGAGCTGCCGGCCGCGCCGCCGTAGGGGCGCACGAGCCGGAACGGCTGCGGTCCTTCACCGGCGGCGTGCAGCAGCAGGTTGAAGCTGTCCGCGTCGGTCTGCTCGCCGTACACGACGAAGAGGCCGCGACCCGCGCGCAATGCGTCCGCGAGGCCGGTGGCTGCCCGCGCGTTCAGGCGGTCGACGTCGGCGAGCACGATCACGTCGTGGTTCTGCGGCGTGACCTGGCCGCCGAGCAGCGCCAGGGCGTCGACGGTCTCGACCGCGAACGTCGGCAGCGTCTCCGCGTCGGGGTCGAGGATCGAGCGCCACAGGTGCCGGTGGGCGCGCAGCGGATCGTCGGCAGCCGCGCCGTCGACCAGGAGCACGCGGATGCGTTCGCGCACGTCGACGGTGAGGAAACGTTCGTCGTCGGCGGGCAGCCCGTCGTTCTGGATCTGCACGTGCACACGCCGCCGGCCGATCTCGCGGAACGAGATCTGGAAGTCGGCTTCGCCATCGGCGCCCGCCGGGAGCTGCACGACCTTGCGCGCGGGCTCGCCGCCGTCGACGTCGAGCGTGACCTCGAGCGAGACCGCCTGCTGTGAGCGGTTCTTCAGCGACGCGACGAACTCGACGGGCGCGCGCAGGACCGCGGCGGGCTGGTCGATGCGCAGGTCGGTGACCTGCTGGTTGTCGAGCTGCCCGCCCGTGTGCTGTTCGGCGAAGGGCCCGACGTCGATCCAGTGGAGCCGCGTCCCTTCGCGCTTCTGCAGGCGGTCGACGACGTCGCGCAGCGTGTCCGTGAGCTCCGGAGCCGCCTCGGCGGCCGGTGCGGCGAGCGCCTTGCCGAGCGAACGCGCCTGCAGGTCGGAGAACACGAGCACTTCGGCGTCGGCGTCGCCGCCTTCCTGCAGCGCATCGGCGACCTGGCGCAGCGCGTCGCCGAGATCGGTCGCCGCGTCTTCGGGCTTCTGCATCGACAGCCACTGGTTCTTCGCGGTGCCGAGGTCGAGGTCGGCGCGCACGAGGAAGCGCGGGCGGACGCCGGCGAGCACGAGCGAGACCTTGTCGGTACGCGCCGTGTTCTGTTCGTAGCGTTCCAGCAGGCGGCCGATCAGCGTGCGGCCGCGTTCGAACGGGCTCTGCGCGCCGTCGCTGCGGAGGCCCATGCTGTACGTGCCGTCGAGCACGAGCACGTGGTGCGTGGTGCCGCTGCCCGCGAGCAGGCCGCTCGCGCTCTTCAGCATCGGCCGGGCGATCGCGAGCGCCAGCACGATGGGCACGAGGCAGCGCAAGAGGAGCAGCAGCAGGTTCTCGTTGCGGAGGCGGTTGCGCTGTTTCTGGTAGGCGCGGAGCAGGAACTCCATCGCCGCCCACGGCCGCGTCTTGTGCCGCTGCCGGTTGAGCAGGTGGATGATCAGCGGCACCGCGAACAGTGCGACGCCGGCGAGCAGGAGTGGGTTGAGGAACTGCACGCCCGCTACTTCCGCCGCTTGCTGCGAGCCGCGCGGGCGCTGAGGTACGAGGTCAGCACGACGTCGAGCGGCGTGCTGTTCACGACACGCACGTAGTCGATGCGCTGGCCGAGGCAGCCCTTGCGGATCGTGTCGGCGAAGCGCTCGATCTCGGCGAGGTACGCCTCGCGCAGCGACTTCGGATCGCACAACAGCTCGGGCATCTGCTCCATGCCGAGGAACAGCGTCATGCGTTCGAAGGGGAACTCGACTTCGTCGCGGTCGAGCACGTGGAAGACGACGATGTCGTGGCCGCGGCTCTGGATCTCGCGCAGTCCCTTCAGCACCTGGTCGGGTTCGTCGAACAGGTCGCTGAAGATCATCACCATGCCGCGCTGGCGCAGTTGCCCTGCGAGTTCGTGCAGCACGGTGCCGACCTTCGTCTTCTGCTTCCTGGTCTTCGCCTGCTCGAGGGCGCCGAAGAGGTTGCCGAGACTCGCGCGCGTGTTCGACGGCGGGATCTGTCGCGCGACCTTCTCGTCGAACAGCGTCAGGCCGACCGCGTCGGCCTGCTGCTGGATCAGGAACGCGAGCGCGGCGCAGGCGGTGGCGGAGTAGTCGAACTTCGCCATGCCGCCTTCGTGCCCGTAGTTCATCGACTCGCTCTGGTCGAGGAACAGGTGCGCACGGAGGTTCGTCTCCTCCTCGTACTGCTTCACGACGAAGCGGTCGGCCTTGCCGAAGATCTTCCAGTCGAGGTGACGCAGGTCGTCGCCCGGCACGTACTCGCGGTGCTGCGCGAACTCGACCGAGAAGCCGCGGTACGGCGACTTGTGCATGCCGGTCACGAAGCCCTCGACGACGAGGCGTGCGCGCAGCTCGAGCCGGCTGACCTTGTTGAGGACGCGCGGGTCGAGGTAGTTGGTGGGGATCTCGGTCATCGCAGGAGGGGCGGCCGGGCCGCGCTCAGCTTTGCGCGATCACACGGGGCAGCTTGCCGTCCTCGAGGACCGCGCTCTTGTTCGGATCGACCTCCTGCAGCATGCGGTCGATCACCTTGTCCGTCGTGATGCCTTCGGCTTCGGCGGCGAAGCTGGTGATGAGGCGGTGGCGCAGCACCGGCTTGCACACCGCGCGGATGTCCTCCGCGGCGACGTAGAAGCGGCCCTGCAGCAGGGCGTGCGCCTTGGCGCCGAGCACGAGGTTCTGGCTCGCGCGCGGGCCCGCACCCCACTGCAGCCACTCCTTCACCCACTCCGGCGCCTCGCCGGTGGTGAGGCGCGTCTGGCGCACGAGGCGCAGCGCGTAGTCGAGCACCGCGTCGGCGATCGGCACACGGCGCACGATGCTCTGCAGGTCGAAGATCTCGGCGGCGCCCAGCACCGGCTTGATCTCGGTCGAGCGGTCCTCGGTCGTGCGGCGCAGGATCTCGCGCTCCTCGGCGGCCGACGGGTAGTCGACCTTCACCATGAACATGAAGCGGTCGAGCTGTGCTTCGGGCAGCGGGTAGGTGCCTTCCTGCTCGATCGGGTTCTGCGTCGCGAGCACGAAGAACGGCTTCTGGAGTTCGTGGCGCTTGCCGCCGACGGTGACCTGGTACTCCTGCATCGCTTCGAGCAGGGCGGCCTGCGTCTTCGGCGGCGTTCGGTTGATCTCGTCCGCGAGGATCACGTTGGCGAAGACGGGGCCCGGGAGGAACTTGAACTCGCGCCGACCGGTCGTGCGGTCCTCCTGGATGACCTCCGTGCCCGTGATGTCGCTCGGCATCAGGTCCGGCGTGAACTGGATGCGGTTGAAGGAGAGCGACAGGACCTTCGCGAGCGTCGAGATCAGGAGCGTCTTCGCGAGGCCGGGCACGCCGATGAGGAGGCAGTGGCCGCGGCAGAAGAGGGCCATGAACAGTTCGTCCACGACGTGGTCCTGGCCGACGATCACCTTCTGGATCTCGGCCTTCATCGCGGCGTAGGCCTTGCGCAGTTTCTCGACCTGCTCGAGGTCCTTGGGGTTCGGTGCGTTGCTCATGGGGTTGGTTGGAATCGGACGCGGAAGGGGTGCGGGTCGATGCGGATAACGGGTCGCGGCGGCTCTACGTTCGCTGGCCTCGGCGCGCGGGCGGGAATCGCGGCGGCGCCGTAGGACGGGAGCCGGTCACTGGAACTTCACCCTCGATTGCGGCGGGCTCGGCTCGGTGCCCGGTTCGCCGGGGGTCGAGTCCTCGAGCGGCTCGTCGGGCGCATCGGTCGGCAGGGCCGGGCGTTCCGGGTAGGTGGCGCACAGCACGGCCGGCGTGAGGCCGAGGCGGTCGATTGCCACCAGGAGGCTCTGCAGGTCCTGGTGCGCGTTCGGCCCTCGGGCGAGCCGGGCCTCGGCGATCGCGGCGTCGTACTGCCGCCGCAGGTCCTCGAAGTGGTCGGCGAGGGCGCGCAGTTGGGTGCGTTCTCGGGCCGCGGGAACGGCGTTCGCGAACCACAGCCACGATGCGACGCCGAGACTCGCGAGCGCCACCCAAGCGGGGAAGGACGAACTCGTTTCGGTCGGGGTCCGGGCCATGGCGCGCGAGACCGGGATGCTACCGGGCGCCCTGCGCAGGCGGAAGCAGGCGCTCGTCGCGCGTCCGGCGGATTGCCTCGGCGGGTTCGTTCGTCGGCGCGCGCCGGAACGCCACGGGTCCGCCGCCGCCGTCGCTACTGCAAGCGGATGCCGTGCATCTGGGTCGTCGCGTGGTCGCCGGTGGCGAAGTCGTAGACGAGCCACTGCGCGACAGCGGCGAGGCCGAAGCCCGCCTGGGCGAGCTGAAAGGGCAGGTCGACCTGGGCGTAGCCGCGGTCGATGCCGGTCGTGCCGAGCGTACGCAAGAACGTCGCGTCCGCCGCGACGTAGAGACTGCACCCGACGACGCCGAAGGGCGAGAGGTCGATCGGCTGCGGCAAGGGATTGATGCTGAGCCAGAGCGCCGCGAGCGCGTTCGGGTGCGACTTGGCGATCGTGATGCGGGAGCCGCCGATCCGGGGGCGCACGCCGATCAGCGGCAGCGTGCCGGTGCTGGTGCACGCGGTGCCGGTGACGGGACCCTGGCCCGCGCGCATCGGGTCGTAGACACGCACCCGGCCCGTGTCGGTGCCGGGCGTGTACCACTGGGTGTCGAGCCACGCGATCGCAGGGTAGGGACTGCCGGGCCGCGGTCCGATGTTGGCGGAGTACTCCATCCAGCCCGAGGAGCCCGAGCCCGGGATCGGGGTGTTGTCGACCTTCCAGAGCAGCGCGCCATCGCGGCTCGAGTAGCAGCGGGTGCTGCCGTAGTAGTTCGGCGGCCACACCGGCCAGTCCGCTCCGACCACCATGTCGCCGAGACCGTCCTGGTCGTGGTCGCCGCCGACGATGCCGGAGTTGCCGTACTCCGCCCACGTGCGGATCACGGCGCCGGTGGCCCCAGAGAAGGCGACGACGGTGAAGCCGGTGCCGGCCCAGTACGGGAAGCCGGCGAAGTCGTTGACGCCGTCGCCGTCGATGTCGCCCATGTTGCCGACGTGGTCGGAAAGGGCGTCGCCGACGGCGAGGCCGTGCGTGGTGAGCAGGAACGTGCCGTCGATGCCCGAGACGATGTCGAGGGCGCCGCGGCCGGTGATGTCGTTGGAGCCGACCAGGAAGTCGTCGCAGCCGTCGCCGTTCATGTCGCCCATCTTGGCGAGGCTGATGACGATGCGGCCCAGGGCGTAGAAGTCCTTCGTGTAGAGAAGCGCGCCCGTGTGGTCGTAGACGAACAGGCCCGACGCGTTGTTGCTCATCGCGACGTACGAGACGACGAGGTCGGGACGGCCGTCGCCGTTGGTGTCGAGATCACCGAGCATGCGGTCGGCGTACTGCGCGGCCCACGTGCCGGTGCGTGACCAGAGTGTCTGCCCGGTGGCAATCGAGCGGATGAAGACCTCGATCACGCCGTTACCCCAGTCCCAACGCACTGCGAGGTCCGGACGGCCGTCGCGGTCCATGTCGCCGGCATGCGCGATGGTGTAGCTGAGGTTGACTTCCGTGAGGTTCGCTAGAATGCCCCCATCGATGCTCGAGCGGATCTGGACCGTAGAGATGCCAGTCAAGCGGTCGTTGCCGACCACTGCGACGTCGCGAACGCCATCACCGTCCAAATCGCCGAACTCAGCGAGATACAGATAGGTGATCGTGGATGGCGGAGCCGGAACCTGCCACCCCAATTGCTGGGCAGCGGCAGCCGCCGCAACGGCCGAGAGAATCCCCCCTTGAAGCAGTCGGCGTGGGCTCATCGGATCACCACCCATTCGGCGTGCGACACCGACGGCTTGTTGGTGACGAGGAACATGATGTAGATGCCGCGCGGCAGGTCGGCTTCGGTCGTGGGCGTGTTGAAGCGAGCAATGTTGGGACCGCCGAGGCTGGGGATCGTCTCCCAGTATCGCTGGTGCATGTCGCTGTGGTGCGTCACCGATCCGGGCGCCATGAACACGATCTTCTCGATCGTGTGGCCGAGAGGAAGCGGGTCGCACTGGATGCTCCATGTCTGGTCGTATTGGAGGTCGTAGGCGCCGAGATACAGCGCCGGAGTCGGGCTCACCCAGGTGACGTTCTTTGGCCGGTGCTCGGGCTTGTTGAGGTAGGGCGGCGAGAAGATCTCGTAGTCCCACAGTCGCTCGTTGCCGCCGCCGAGGAAGACTCGGCCGTCGGGCAGCAGTACCGCGGTCGAGTGGTAGTCGCGCGGCGACCCACCTGCCACAGGGTTCGCGTCGTAGGTCGTCCAATCCCCGCCTTCGAAGATCTGCGGCTTGTACACGTTGGTGTTCGGGAAGGTGAAGGGGCCGTTGCTGTGCACGCCGCCGACGAGCAGTACTCCGCCGGTCGGCAGCAGCACCGCGTTGGCGAGGAAACGGCCGCCGTCGAGCCCCGCGGCTGCCGGGTGCGTGTCCGGCATCGCGTTCTCCTTGTTCCAGGCCGGGCTTGCCGAGACTTGCAGCGACTCCACCGAGTCGGTGGTGAAGACGGGTGCGCCGGGTTGCCACCAGTGCTCGGTCGCCCCGCCGAAGCGAACGACGATGTCCATCTGGCCGCCGATGTTGGGGAACAACACGCTGGACCCGTCGTGCCGCACGTCCTGCCACACGCTGCTGTACGTCGTGCTGCCGGCGGGCTGGCCCGGGGAGCGGGTCCAGAGGCCGGGGAACTCGTGGTCGAGCAGTGCCCAGCGCGGTGCATACCCGGAGAACACTACCTGCCGCGTCGAGAGGGAGTGGCAGCGTGGATACTCCTCGAACCAGTCGACGTCGACCTGTGCCGTCGGGCCGACGAACGTGCCGGGACCGGTCCACTCTTCGATGTCGAACTGCCCTGTGACGGGGTTGAAGAGCTTGTCCTTGCTGTAGCCCGCCGAGGCTGCGGTGGCCTCGGCGTCGATCACGAGGGCCTCGTAGTCGTTCCACGTCGGGTTGGCGCCGGGCGTGTAGTTCGACGTGTTCTTGCTGCCGCCGACGCAGAGGATGGTCTCGCGCCCGTCCGGGTTGCCCAGGTTGGCCAGGCGAGGCAAGCGAAGCGTGCGCGTCGCCGTGGGGTACCAGCGCGGCGTCTTGAGATCGACGCCCTGCTTCCAGAGACCTAGGAAGCCGGGGTACGGACTTGCGCTGGTGCCTGGGTAGACGGCACCGGGTCGGTCAGGATTGAACGCGTAGGTCGTCGTCGCGGCCTGCGAAATCGGGACCGTGGCTTGGTAGTTCGTGCCGCCGATCACGACCAGGTCGCCGAAGTTCGTCCAGGTGTGGCCGGAGCAGAAGAAGTCGAGAGCGAGCGAGATCGTCTGCGTGTCGAAGTCCCCCAACGGCAGCAGGAAGTTGCGGAACCGGATGCCGTCGAGCGGAGCGTCGGCCGGATCGATGATCGCGTAGGGCTGGAACGACTGGTAGACGCTCGGGGCCTGCGAGCGGAGCCCACCACGGGTTCTTCGTGACCGTCGGCGAGGCTGCGTTCCACACCAGCACGTGGCCTCGGTACGGCCCCTTCGGAATGAGGGACATGTGCGTGGCGTTGAAGCTTGGTCCGCCAGATGCCAGAGGCTGGGGCCAGGCGTAGCCGAGGAAGAAGGTCATGGCCGGGTTCGGCGACGGCGGCGGGGTCACCGGCGTGCCCGCAAGAACGGGTGCGATGGGCGTGGGCCATGTCGAGAACCAGGGCCAGTACGGATCCGTGTAGTTCGCGTTGCCAACTTCACCATCCGGCGCGAAGTGCGCGTTGTGGTTGAACGGCACGGACCACGACTGGGAACGCAGCGCGTCAGGACCCAGGGTGGCAGTCAATGCGGCGACGAGTGCGCGCAGCGACGGTTCGAGGTGCTTCCTTCCTTCCTTCCTTCCTTCCTCACGGTGTGCATTGGCACCCTCCGGCACAGGAGACCGAGCGGCCGCACGGAGAATGCCTGCGGCGGCCGAGGCGGGGAGGATACCACGCGCCGGCCGTCGCAGGACAAGCCGCTTCGCCTGCCGTCGTCCCGGCCGCGCTACGGCGCGAGTTCGTGGGCCAGAACCGCCAGCACGTCGAGCCAGAGGCCGAGGCCGATCACCACGATGGCGGCGACGACCAGGGCCAGCGTTGCAGGCCACGGCGGCGCCTGGCGCGGCGTCTCGTTCGCGGGGGCGGTGAGCACCGCGGCGCGCACGATCCTCAGGTAGGCGAACGCGAACACGGCCGTCGTGACGAGCAGCGCGCCGACCGCGGCGATCGGCCAGGGTCCGGCCTTCACCGCGGCGGCGACCACGGCCCACTTGGCGAGAAAGCCGGCGAGCGGCGGGATGCCGACGAGGCTGGCGAGGAAGAGGCACAGCGCCGCCGTCGTCCACGGCCGCCGTCGCCCGGCACCGCGCAGCGCGTCGAGGTCGGTCGAGTTCGTGTCGCGCTCGAGGATGCCGAGGCAGGCGAACGCGCCGAACGCGGCCACCGCGTACGCGAGCAGTTGCAGCAGAGTGGCGCTCGCCGAGGCGGAGGCGTTCGTGCCGCCGGGCAATGCGGCCATGGCGAGCACGGCGGTGCCGCCGTGCCCGATGCCGCTGAACGCGAGGATGCGGCGGGCGTCGCGCTGCACGGTCGCCATCACCGCGCCGACGCCGAGGCTCACGAACGCGACGATCGCGAGGCCGGCCGCCGCCGTCGCGGGCGGTGCCACGTTCGCAGGGAGCACCAGCGGCAGGGCGCGCAGCAGCACGGCGCCGGCGGCGAGCTTCGGGAGCGTCGCGACGACGGCGACACTGGTCGGCGGCGCACCCTGGTAGACGTCGGGTGCGTAGACGTGGAACGGCACGACCGTCAGCTTGTACGCGGCGCCGACGGCCGCGAGGCACAGCGCGGCGGCCGTCGCGGGGGACGCACCCTGGCCGAGCACGTGGCCGATGCCCGCGAAGTCGAGGTGCCCGGTGAGCCCGTAGAGGTGGCTCGTGCCGAACAGCATGAGTCCGGTCGCGGCACCGCCGAAGAGCACGTACTTCATGCCGGCTTCCGCGGCGCGACGGTCGCCGCCGCGCCAGGCAGCCAGCGCGTAGCTCCCGAGCGAGACGAGTTCGAGCCCGAGCCACATCGGGATCGTGTTCGCGGCGGACGTGACGAGCAGTGCGCCGAGGCCGATGCCGAGCGTGCACGCGTGCCAGGCTTCGCCGTCGTTCGCGTCGTCGCGGTCGATCGTGCGCGCGAACACGCACAGCGCCAGCAGCGCCGTGATCGCCGGACGGACGAACGTCGCCAGGCCGTCGACGCGCAGCATCGCGATCGTACGGTCGACGAAGGCGCCGCCGAGCGCGTCGGCGATGCCGCTACCCGCGATCGTCGTGCCGACCGCGCCGGTGCCCGCGCCGAGCGACGCCACGAACGCGCCGATCGCGGCAGCCGCGGCGAACAGGGCCGCGAGCTTGCGCGACGCCGGGCCCTTGCCGAGGCTCGTCAGCAGCGTCGCCAGAAGGCCGCCCGCGAGGATCGTCTCGGGCAGGAGCAGGCGGAACGGGAACGCCGCGGCGTCGACGAACGCGTTCATCGGGCCGCTCCGTGCACGTTGGCGAGCAGCGCTTCGCAGGCGGGGCGCAAGGCGTCGACGAGCGGCTTCGGCCACACGCCGACGACGAGCAGGAGCACGCAGAGCGGAACGATCGCGAGACGTTCGCGGCGGTCGCAGTCGGCGAACGCGGCGTGGTGCGGATCACCGAGCGGGCCGTACGCGACGCGCTTCACGGTCCACAACAGGTACGCGGCGGCGAGCACCACGCTCAGCGTCGCTGCCGCGGCCATCGCGGGGAACGAGCCGTTCGCGGTGAAACCGCCGGCGAACACCAGGAACTCGCCGACGAAGCCGCCGAGGCCGGGCAGTCCCGCGGATGCGAGCGACGCGAACAGGAGCAGCCATGCGAACCGCGGCATCGGCGCAGCGAGCCCGCCGAATCCGTCGACGCGGCGGTGGTGCGCGCGGTCGTAGACGACGCCGACGAGCAGGAACAACGCGGCCGACGAGAAGCCGTGCGTCACCGCCTGCACCGCGCCGCCGAGCGCGCCCGACACGGTGCCGCTCGCGAGGCCGAACAGGCAGAAGCCCATGTGCGAGACCGACGAGTACGCGACGAGGCGCTTCAGGTCGGTCTGGCCGAGCGCCGTGAACGCGCCCCACAGGATGGAGACGAGGCCGAGCACGCCCAGCGCCGGCGACCACGCGAGCGCCTCGGCGGGGAACAGCGGCCAAGCGATCCGGTAGAGGCCGTACACGCCGAGCTTCAGCAGCACGCCGGCGAGCAGCACCGACACCGCGGTCGGCGCCTGCACGTGCGCGTGCGGCAGCCACGTGTGCAGCGGCACGGCCGGCAGCTTCACGAGACACGCGACCAGCACCGCGACGAAGCCGAACCGCGCGATCGGCATGCCGAGCACGGTGGTGGAGGTCCACACGGACGCCATCGACGCGAGCCGCTGCAGGTCGAACGTCGCACCGCCGTTCGCGGCGGTCGTGTTCGCGATCACGATCAGCAGGAGCAGCATCGCGACGCTGCCCGCGAGGGTGTAGACGACGAACTTGATCGCCGCGTAGCGGCGTTGCTCACCGCCCCAGAGCCCGATGAGCGCGAGCATCGGGACGAGCAGCGCTTCCCATGCGACGTAGAAGACCAGCAGATCGGTCGTCGCGAAGACCGCGTTCGTCGCGGCGAGCAGTGCCAGCACGAGGGCGTGGTAGGCGTGCGGCCGCCGTGTCTCGCGGAACGCCGCGATCGTCGCGACGAGCGTGACCAGGCCCGACAGCGTGAGCATCGCGGCGCCGAGCCCGTCCACGCCGAACGCGAACGACGCCCCGAACGTCGTGCTCCACGGGTGCGATTCGACGAAGCGGAGGTCGGCGCCCGGTCGCGCCGCGAAGTCTGCGAACGCCATGGCTCCGACGACGAGCGTCAGTGCACTGCCGAGCAGCGCGAACCAACGCGCCAGCGGGCGCAGCGGCGGCAGGAGCGCGGCGAGTGCCAGCGCGAGCGGCGTCACGACGGTCGCGGCGAGTGGTCCGATCATCGCAGCACACTCCACCAGAGCCCGGCGCCGACGACGATCGCCACGAACGCGAGGTAGGCCCCGGTGCGTCCGTTGTGCAGTGCGGCGCCGCGGCGCGCGAGTCCGCCGATCAGCCGGCCGAGACCGTCGATCGCGCCGTCGAGCGACAGCGGGTCCCCTGCGCGGCGGTCGCCCGCTTCGTCGAGAGCGCGCAGGCGCGACGGCGAGCCGAGATCGACTCGCGCGCAGCGGCCCGTGAACCAGCGGCCGAGGCCGCGCGTGAACACGAGGTCGTGGAGCCGGTCGATGCCCCAGAGTTCCTGCGCGCCGCGATGCAGCGGGCGCAGCAGGGATGCGAGCGCACCCGCGGTGTCGCGGTCGCGGCGCGGCGCCCACCAGTAGACGAAGAGCGCGGCGGCGGCGCCGACGAGCAGCAGCGCACTCGCCAGCACGATGGCCTGGCCGTGCGCCGCGTGCAGGTGTTCGCCGTGCGGAGCGCGCAGGGCACGGTCCAGCCAGTCGCCCGTGGTCCACGGCAGCGAGAGCGCGAACGGGGCGAGCGCGATCAGCACCCACTTCGCGGCACCGGCCGGATCGTGCGCTTCTTCGACGAGCATGTCGTTGCGCGGTTCGCCGGCGAAGATGCGGATCCACCAGCGCAGCATGTAGAACGACGTCAGCAGGCTGCCCCCGGCGGCGAGCAGGAACGGTCCCCACGCGGCGCTGCCGCCGGCCTGCGCGTTGGCGAGCGCCGCGGCGAGCACGGCGTCCTTGCTGTAGAAGCCGCTGAACGCCGGGGCGCCGGCGATCGCGAGCACGGCGATCAGGCTGCACCACGCCGTCACCGGCATCGTGCGCCGCAGGCCGCCCATGCGGTGCAGGTCCTGCAGTCCGTTCGCCGCGTGGATCACGGCGCCCGCGCAGAGGAAGAGCAGGCACTTGAACGTCGCGTGGGTGAACAGGTGTGCGATGCCCGCTGCGCGACCGCCGTCGTCGTCGCCGGCGCCGAGGCCGACGAACATCAGTCCGAGCTGGCTCACCGTCGAGTAGGCGAGCACGGCCTTGAGGTCCCACTGCACGCACGCGATCGTCGCGGCGAGGAGGCACGTGACGCCGCCGGTCCAGCCGACGACCGCGAGTGCGTCCGCCGGGAACAACGGGTAGCAGCGGGCGACGAGGAACACACCCGCCGCGACCATCGTCGCCGCGTGGATGATCGACGACGCGGTGGTGGGGCCCTGCATCGCGTCGGGCAGCCACGTGTGCAGCGGGAACTGCGCGCTCTTGCCCACCGCGCCGCAGAAGATGCCGAGCGCCGCGATCGTCAGCAGCGGACCGCCCGACAGCCCGAGGAACGTCGCGCCCTGCGCCGCCGTCGCCGCGCCGGACAAGCGCACGAAGTCGAGCACGCTGCCGTGTTCTCCCGCGCCGAGCATGATCGCGAGCAGCGCGCCGATGCCGATGAGGAAGCCGGCGTCGCCCACGCGGTTCATCACGAACGCCTTCAGCTGCGCGTGGGCCGGGCTCAGGCGGTGCTCGAGCACACCGCGCGCGTCGGGGTTCTTGTTCGCCTGGTACTCCGGGTCGGCGCTCGCGGCGGGCTTGTCGAACCAGAAGCCGATCAGCAGGTAGCTGCCGAGGCCGACGAGTTCCCAGCAGCAGAAGGACAGGAACAGGTTGTCGCTCAGCACGACGCCGAGCATCGCGAACACGAAGAAGCAGAACTGCCACGGGAACCGCGCGGCCTTCGGCTCGTCGTGCATGTACCAGGCGTTGAACGCGACCACGAGTGTCGCGAGCAGGCCGACGATCACCGCCATGACTGCGGCCATCGGGTCGACCATCACGCCGATGCCCAGCGAGAACGAGCCGAGGTCGAGCCAGTCGACGTGGGGGCCGGCGAACGTGCCGCCGGTGCGGAGCACGATCGACGCCATCCAGACCGCCAGCGCCGTGGTCGCTGCGAGCATGCCCGCGGCGACGCCGTGCGCGGCAGCGGCGCTGCGCCACGGCAGGCGGCCGGTGACGAGCGCAGCCGCGAGGGGCGCGAGCCACACGAAGAGCGGCAGCCAGTTCGGCATCACGAACGCAGCTCCCGCGTCGCTTCGAGATCGACGTCCTTGCTCGTTCGGTACACCGCGAAGAGAAGGGCGAGCGCCACGGCGGCTTCGGCTGCGGCGGCAACGACGACGAACACCGCGGCGATCTGGCCCTGCGGATCCGGCGCGACGGCGCGGAAGCGGCCGTACGCCGTGAACTGCAGGGCCGCGGCGTTGAACATCAGTTCGAGACCGATCAGCACGCCGATCGCGTTGCGGCGCGTCGCGATCGCGAGCACGCCCGCAGCGAACAGGACCCCCGCGACGACCAGGTACGACGCGAGTGACGAGGGGCCGAACTCAGCCACGGGCCGCCTCCGAGGTCACGGTCGCGGGGCGGCGGAAGCGCTGCACCGTCGCGACGGCGGCGACGAGGGCGACCGTCAGCAGGAGGCCGGCCGCGAGGAACGGCACGAACCACGACGACAGGAGGACGTCGCCCGTGGACGCGCCGCCGGGAACCGTGAGCGGGTCGGCCACGCCGGGCGCCGAACGGGTGCGGTCGAGGTGGCGCGCTTCCGCGATCACGACCTGCGCGAGGCGCCACGCGACGCCGCCCGCGAGCACGGCGCCGAGCCAGCCTGCGGCGCGCACCGGCCACGGCGTACGCTGCACGGCGCCGAGGATGTCGGCGCTGAAGAGCGTCGCGAACAGGATCAGGACCAGGATGCCGCCGACGTAGACGACGACCTGCACACACGCGAGCCACTGCGCCTCGAGGAACAGGTAGAGGCCGGCGGTGCCGACGAGTGCGAGCCCGAGCAGCAGTGCCGCGTGGAAGAGGTTCTTCACGAGCGCCGCGCCGAACGCGCCGGCGATCGCGCCGGAGGCACAGACGACGAAGAGCAGCGTCTCGATCACGGCTTCGGCGCTCCTTCACCCGCCGGCGGAGCCGGTGGGGGCGAGGCCGCCGCCGCGGCCGCCTTCGCGGCTGCAGCCTTCGCGGCGGCCTCCGCCTTGGTCGCGGCGTCCTTCGCCTTCTTGCGTGCTTCGCGCTCCGCGTCGACGCGCGCCTTCTCCTCGGGCGAGTAGTAGCCGAGGCCGTACATGCCGATCAGGTGCGGACCGGTCGGGTCGATGCGGTCGTCGAGCCACGCGCGATCCTCGGTCCCGAGTTCGTGGCGTGGCATCCGGGACAACCGCTGCAGCCGTTCGACGTCGGACTCCTCGAAGCGCACGTCGAGCTGACCGCTGCTGCGCGTGAACAGGAAGCGCGCGCCGTCGCGGCGCGGGTCGAGTTCGAACGCGTTCGTCATCGACAGCGAATCCGTGGGGCACGCGCGGACGCAGAGGCCGCAGTAGATGCACTTGCTGAGGTCGATGTCGAACCTCGAGCAGTGGATCTTGTTGTTCTCGTCGCGCTCGCCCTCCATCTTGAAGCAGTCGACGGGGCAGACGCGGTCGCACGCGTGGCAGACGATGCAGCGCGCGGCGTCGTTGTGCAGGTGGCCGCGCTGGCGGTCGCCGACGTTCTCCGCGGGCTGCTCCGGATACTGGCGCGTGATGCTGGTGGCGCCGCCCTCTCCGCGCAGGTTCTCCAGGAGGAAGCGTCCGGTGGTGCGCATCCCGGTGACGAACGTCGCGGCCCCGTTCCACAGGTCGTCGATCCACGCGAGGATCATCGGGCACCTCCGGCGGGCTTCTCCGCGGTGAGTTCGAGCAGCGCCGGGTGCATCGGGCCGTACTTCCTGCGCGCGGCACGCACCAGCAGCGCTCCGACCGCGAGCGGCGCAGCCCACGCGACGAGATGGCCCACGATGCCCAAGTCGACGCGCGGCCTCGACGGCAGGCGTCCGTATGCCGGGCCGGGTTCGGCGCCGTCGGCGGCGAGCATCACGAGCGCGATGCCCAACAGCGACACGAGGCAGAGCGGGACCAGCTGCAGCCAGCAGAGGCGCATCACCTGGTCGACACGCAGGCGCGGCAGCGTCCAGCGGATCCACATCATCGTGAGGAAGACCGCGATCACCTTCGCGCCGAAGCACGCCGCGTGCAGGATCGTCTCGAGCCACACCGGCAGGCCGACGATCCATTGTTCGCCGATCGGGCTCTGGTAGCCGCCGAAGAACAGCGTCACGAGCAGCGCGCCGACGAGCACCATCTCGGCGTACTCGGCGAGCGCGAACATGCCCCAGCGGAGGCCGGAGTACTCGGTGTTGAAGCCGCTGACGAGTTCGCTCTCCGCCTCCGCCATGTCGAACGGCGTCCGCTGGCACTCGGCGAGACCGGCGAAGAACAGGACGCCTGCGAGCAGCATCAGGAACGGGTTCTGCAGCGCGTTCCAGCCGAGCAGCGAGAAGACGCCGGGGTGGTACTGCTGCGCGGTGATCGCGTGCAGGTCGAGGGTGCCGCACCACAGCACGACGCCGGCGACCGCGAGGCCGACCGGGATCTCGTAGCTGACGAGCTGTGCCACCGCGCGCATGCCGCCGAGCAGGGACCACTTGCTGCCCGATCCCCAGCCGGCCATCTTGAGCGCCAGCACCGTGATGCCGGCGCACGCGATCGCGAAGAGCGTGCTGGTGCCCGACTCGAGCATCACGAGATGGTGCGTGAACGGCACGACGCAGAACGGCAGGAACGCGCCGACGAGCGCGAGGTACGGCGCGAGCCGGAACACGAGGCCGTCGGTGCCCGCAGGCACGATGTCTTCCTTGCCGAGCATCTTCACGCCGTCGGCGACGAGCTGACCGAGGCCGAGGCGCCGGCCGACGCGCAGGACGGTGCTCACGACGCGCACCTCGCAGAAGCGGGCGAAGGCGCGGTCCTGCGCGTCGCGCGGCTTCCAGAACAGCAGGATCCGGAACGCGAGGCGCAGCGGGCCGTCGAGGCCGGCCGAGTTGGGTCCTTCGCGGCGCTGGATCGCGGCGGCGATCTTGCGTTCGAGGATCTGGCCGAGCGACGCGAGCGGGAACACGCAGAGCAGCAGTGGAAGCATCCAGCACGCGACGATCGCGACCGTGATCGGGAAGGCGCCCGGCGCGGGCGAGCCCGAGAGCCAGGCCGCGAGCGAGTCGACCGCGTAGCCGAAGCCGGCGCCGCCTTCCTGCGTCCCGATCACCGGTCGATCTCCGGCACGACGACGTCGAAGGAGCCGATGATCGCGACGACGTCGGCGAGGAACGTGCCGCGCATCACCTTGTGGAAGATGCCCGACGCGGAGAAGGAGCCGGTGCGCACGCGCACGCGCCAAGGCGTCTTCGTTCCGTCGCTGACGAGGAAGTAGCCCATCTCGCCGCGCGGCGCCTCGGTGCGGCAGTGCACGGAGCCCTTCGGCGGCTTCTTCAGCTGCTTCGTAACGTCGGCCTGCCAGCCGCCGACCGGATCGGCCTCCTTGTCGGCCTTCGGCGGCAGCAGCTTCAGCGCCTCGCGGCAGAGTCGCACCGACTCGTTGATCTCGAGAAGGCGCACGACGTAGCGGTCGTAGCAGTCGCCCTGGCGGCCGCGGCGCCCGGCGAAGCACTGGCCCACGGGCACGCGCACGCCGAGTTCGCCGTAGACGCCGTACGGCACGTCGCGCCGCAGGTCGAAGTCGACGCCGCTGCCGCGCAGGTTCGGTCCGACGAGGCCCCATGCGATCGCCTCGTCGCGAGGGACCGCCGCGACGCCGGCGCAGCGGTCGCGGAAGATCGCGTTCGTCGTCAGCAGCTTGTTGAAGCGCACCATCTCGCGCTCGAACTGCTCGAGGAAGCGCGTGACCTCGTCGACCGCGCCGTCGTGCAGGTCGAACGCGACGCCGCCGATCGTGACGTAGTTGTAGGTGAGCCGCTGGCCGCACAGCTTCTCGAAGATGTCGTTGACCAGCTCGCGCTGCGCGATGCCGTGCAGGAACGGCGTGTAGGCGCCGACGTCCATCGCCATCGCGCCGACCGCGATGAGGTGGCTGCTGATCCGGTTCAGCTCGGCGACCAGCACGCGGATGAATTCGGCACGGCGCGGCACGACGACGGTCGTCGCCGGGTCCGTCGCGAGCAGCCGTTCGACCGCGAGGCAGTACGCGAGGTTGGCGTTCATCGCGCACACGTAGTCGACGCGGTCGGTGTACGGCACGAACATCGGCCACTCGACGCACTCGCCGATCTTCTCGATCGAACGGTGCAGGTAGCCGTGGTCGGGCGTGCAGTTCTGGACGATCTCGCCGTCGCTCTCGACGACGATGCGCAGCACGCCATGGGTCGCCGGGTGGTGCGGCCCCATGCTGAGCTGCATGGTCTCGCCCGACGGGGTCGTCGCTTCGACGGTCATCGTGCCTCCCGAGCGGGTTGCGACTCGAAGTGCTGGCCGTCGCGCAGGTGGGGGACGCCGTGGTAGGTCGCCGGGTAGACGTAGTCCTTGCGCAGCGGATGTCCGACCCAGTCCTGCGGGCACATGATGCGGCGCAGGTCGGGGTGGCCGTCGAAGTGCACGCCGTAGAGGTCGAAGACCTCCCGTTCGAAGTAGATGGCGGCGGGCCACACGCCGCTGGTCGTCGGCAGCCGGCAGTCGCTGCGCGCCGCGTGCGTCTGCACCATGAGTTCGTGCCGGTGCACGTGGCTCCACAGCAGCCACACCGTGCAGATGGCGTCGCTCGGTTCCTTGGCCGGGTACTTCAGCAGGTCGTACGCGGTGAGGTCCATCAGCGCGTCGAACCGCAGGTCCTCGTCGTCTCGGAGCAGCGAGAGCAGCGTCACGAGATCGGCAGGTGCGACGAAGAGGAACGGGCGCCCGTTCTCCGTCGCTCGCGCCTCGACCGAAGGCGTTCGCTGCCGCATTCGCGCGGCAACCTGGTCCGCGGCGATCGCCGTCACGTCTTCGGCTCCGGCTTCACGTGGTGCGCGCCGAAGGCGGGTTCGATGCCGGGCGTGACGTGCGGCGTCTTCGGGCGTTCGCCCGTCGTGCGGTAGAGGCGCACACGTTCGCGCAGCGCCATCACGCCGTCGATGAGCGCTTCGGGGCGCGGCGGGCAGCCGGGGATGTACACGTCGACCGGCACGTACTTGTCGATGCCGTTCAGGACGGAGTAGCTCCACTTGCTGAACGGACCGCCGCTGTTCGCGCAACTGCCCATGCTCACGACCCAGCGCGGCTCGGTCATCTGGTCCCAGAGCAGCTTCACGCGCTCGGCCATCTTGTGGGTGATCGTGCCCGCCACGATCATCAGGTCGGCCTGGCGCGGCGTCGCACGCGGGATCATGCCGAGGCGGTCGATGTCGTAGCGCGGGCCGCCGGCCTGCATCAGTTCGATGCCGCAGCACGCGGTTGCGAACAGGAGGTAGAAGAGCGAGTTCTCCTTGCCCCACGCGAGGAACTCGTCGACCGCGGTCAGGTGGATCTGCTCGTGCGATGCGTTGCCCGGGCGGCACTGCGGATCAGCCACGGAACACCTCCGGCCGATCCGGCCGCGCGGCCACGGTGCGGTCCCACAGGAAACCGCCCTTCGCCGCGACCCAGGCGAAACCGATCGCGAGCGTGCCGACGAACGCCGTGACCTCGAGGAACACGAGCGTGCCGCGGCCCTGGCCGAGCCACTCGACACAGCGCGGCAGGATCGGCCAGAGCAGCGCCAGTTCGGCGTCGAAGACCAGGAACACCAGGGCGATCGTCGTGAAGCGGTTGTTGAAGCGGAACCAGGCGGACCCGACCGGTTCTTCGCCGCATTCGTACGTCGACAGCCGGCGCGTGGTGGGCCGGATGCGGTCCAGCACGCGGGTGACGATGCGGACCGTGAGGAGTGCGCCGCCGACGATCACGAACGCGAGAGCGCCCACGACGGCGACGCTGGCCCAGGCGCCGTAGGACGTTGGCTCGGGGATGGCGGGAAGCATCGTCGGGAACCCTCGCGCAGTTCGGGCCGAGCATTCTGCCGGCGGTGCGGCGAATGCCAAGGTTCCGGTGGCGGGATCGCGGTGGCGTCGGGGGCGGCGCGGGCACGTTGCGTGCGGCGCGGCGCTCGCCCACACTCGCCGCATGGCCGTGCGCAGCGTCGTTGCGATGGTGCCGGTGAGCGACATGAAGCGCTCGCTGGCGTTCTACGCGGGCCTCGGGTTCCGCGTGTCGAGCGACTTCGTTCCGCCGGGAGCGGCGGCGCCGAGCTGGGTCTGGCTCGATGCGCAAGGCGGCATGCTGATGCTGTCGTGCGCCGACGGTGTGCTCGCGACGGGTGCACGCACGGTGCTCTACCTCTACTGCGACGACGTCGCGGCGACGCATGCCGAGTTCGCGGGCAAGGGCGTCGCGGTCGGCCCGCTCGAGCAGCGCTTCTACGCCGCGAAGGGCGAGTTCCGCGTCGAGGATCCGGACGGGCACGTGCTGATGTTCACGCACCTCTGAGAACGCGACACGGCGCTGGTCCTCTTCAGTACAGCCTCAGCGCCGACGGTTCGGTGACGAAGTGCGACACGAGGGCGCCGTCGAACAGCAACGCCGCGTGGTGCAGCGTCACGCCCTGGAAGGTCGGAAAGCCGGCCGGCATCACGAAGGTCGCCGGACCGAAGCCGACGCCGTTCGAATCGGTGATGCCGACGGAGCCGACCCAGAGTGGCGAGTTCGCGGCCGTGATCGACAGGTAGGTCCACAGCGGGTCGTAGTTCAGCGGGACGTTCTGCGGGCCGAGCGGTGACGGGAAGCCCGGGCGTGTGCCCTGGCTCGTCGCGAGCACCCAGTAGATGCGACCGCCGTTCTGCGGCCCGCAGTCGATGCGGAAGCTCTGCGGCACGCCGCCGGTGACGGGCACCGCGGACGGCGTTGCCGTGAACGAGCCGACGTGGCCGCGCACGATCGCCGCGCCGAGCACCGTCGGTTCCGCCGCGTTGAAGTTGATCCAGCACGCCATGTCGCCGTTGTTCGCGAACGACACACCCGCGGTATCGCCGCCGTTCGTGGCGCCGCCGCTCAGGAACTGCGTCGGCAGCGTGCTCGCGCCGAACACCGTCGGCCACGTGTCCGTCGGGTCGTGGAAGAGGCGCACGCCGTGCTCGGGCGTGTAGCAGAACGTCGCGTTCTTCGTCGCCGTCCCGTCCGTGATCTGCTGCGTGAACAGGAGATGTCCGCGTTCGGTGATCGACAGGCCAGCGGGGCCGATCGCGGCGAACACGAAGCCGGGTGCGCCCGGGGCCGGAGCGCCTTCGCGAGCCACGAGCCGGAAGTTGCCGGGCGCGCCGACGAGGATCGCGGAGTCGTTCGCCGCGGTGACCGCGCCGCCGAGCGGTGCGGGGAAGGCGATCTCGCCGGCGTCGCTCATCACCATGGTGACGTTGACGTCGCCGATCGTCACGCCGGGGCCGAGTGCGGCCGGCGCGGGATCGCCCTCGCGCAGTGCGAGCGACAGCGCGCCCGGCGTGCCGAGGAAGAACGCGGTGTCGTCGTTGGCGGTGACGCCGCCCGGCCCGGTGGGGAACTTCGTCCGGAACAGCACCGTGCCGCTGTTGTTGATGCCGGTCGCCATCAGGCCCGCGAACCCGGACAGCGCCGACGCGTCGGTGAACACCGCGCCCGCCGGCATGCCAGGGGCCTGGTCCCCTTCGCGCGCGACGATCGTGTCCACACCGAGATGCCAGATCGCGATTGCGCGGTCGTTCGCGGTCGAGGTCGCGCTGCCGGACGGCACGACGAAGTGCACGTCGTGCACCACCTGGCCCGCTTCGTTCATGCGCAGATCGGTCGTCGGGTACACGTTCCCCGCGGAGTTCGCGCGGTCGACGATCTCGCCCGCCGCACCGGCGCCGGGCCACGGCGACCCTTCGCGCAGCAGGATCGACAGGTTGCCCGGCGTGCCGACGAGAACGATGCCGTCGTTCGCCGTGGTGACGCCGCCGATGCCGGTCTGCATCAGGTTGCGGAAGACGACCGTGCCCGACGAGTTCACCGCGTACGCGGTGAGGTTCGCCGCGTCGGTGTCGCCGTAGACCGCACCGCCGCCGATCGGCGCGACGGGCCCGCCTTCGCGCGCGAGGAGCTGCATGGCGCCCGCGGGACCCGAGAAGATCGCCGAGTCGGCGGTGGTCGGGGTGTTCGCCGGCGTCACGGGGTCGGCGAGGCCGGTGGCGACGGTCACGATCTCGTTCTCGGGGCTGATGCGGAACGAGTGGAATGGCACCGTCAGCGGCGGCGCGACGTCGATCCGGATTCCCGCCGGCAGGCCCGGCGCCGGGTCGCCCTGACGCACGACCATGCGCAGGTCGGCGTTCGTGCGGCCGAGACAGAGGGCCGTGCTGTTGGACGCGGTGATGCCGAGCCCCGCGTTGTGCTCGGCGCGGGCCCGGAAGAGCACGGTGCCGTTGCGATCGACGAACGGCTGCGTGAAGACACCCGTCGTCGCCGTGGCGCAGACCGCAGCGGCCGGGAAGTCGTTCGGCGACGCGCCGTTCGACCCCGGCAACGGCATGCCCGACGCGAGCACGACCTCGCCGTGCTGGCGCAGCAGGCCCTGGGCGGCGAGCGGTGTGCTGGCCGCGGAGACGGCGATGCCGAGGACGAACAGGGGGCGAGGGACGGGCATGGCGGGCCGGGTTGGAGGGAGGCGGTGCGTCCCGGCGAGGTCCGGAACGTTCTCCTGGCACCGACGCAATTCCCCGCCGCGGACCGACACTCCGCCTCCACTCGAATGCGAGCCCGCTCCCGCGGCAGCGGTGGGCCGGCTGCGTCGGATCAGACCCCGTAGACCGCCGACTCGCCGAGCATCTCTTCGATGCGGAGGAGCTGGTTGTACTTCGCGACGCGGTCGCTGCGGCACGGCGCGCCCGTCTTGATCTGTCCGCAACCACACGCGACGGCGAGATCCGCGATCGTGCTGTCCTCGCTCTCGCCGGAGCGATGCGACATCACCGACTTCATCCCGGCACGGTGGGCCATCTCGATCGCTTCGAGCGTCTCGGTCAGCGTGCCGATCTGGTTCACCTTGATGAGGATCGCGTTCGCCGCCTTGTCCTTGATGCCGCGCGCCAGGCGCTCGGTGTTGGTGACGAACAGGTCGTCGCCGACGAGCTGCGTCTTGTCGCCGACGGCGGCGGTCAGCATCTGCCAGCCCTTCCAGTCGTCCTCGGCCATGCCGTCCTCGATCGAGAAGATCGGGAACTCGCGGCACCAGCCGGCGAGGAAGTCGACCATGCCCTTGCTGTCGAAGGTCTTGCCTTCGCCTTCGAGCGTGTACTTGCCCTTCTCGAACAGCTCGGTCACCGCGGCGTCGAGAGCCAGCACGATGTCGCTGCCCGCCTTGTAGCCGGCCTTCTTGATCGCCTGCAGGATGATCTCGAACGCGGCCGCGTTGCTCTCGAGGTTCGGCGCGAAGCCGCCTTCGTCGCCGACCGCGGTCATCAGCTTCTTCGCCTTCAGCTCGGCCTTCAGCGCGTGGAAGACCTCGACGCCCATGCGCAGGCCCTCGCGGAACGAACTCGCGCCGATGGGCATCACCATGAACTCCTGGAAGTCCACGTTGTTGTCGGCATGCGCGCCGCCGTTCAGGATGTTCATCATCGGCACGGGCAGTCGCCGCGCCTTGCTGCCGCCGACGTAGCGATAGAGCGGCATGCCGATCTCGTTCGCGACCGCCTTCGCGCACGCGAGCGACGCGCCGAGGATCGCGTTGGCGCCGAGCTTGCCCTTGTTCTTCGTACCGTCGACCTCGCGGAGCAGCGAGTCGACGAGGTGCTGGTCCTCCGCGGGGATGCCGAGCAGCGCTTCGCCGATCGTCGTGTTGACGTTGGCGACCGCCTTCGTGGTGCCCTTGCCGAGGTAGCGCTTCTTGTCGCCGTCGCGCAGTTCGACCGCTTCGTGCGCGCCGGTGGACGCGCCCGAGGGGACGATCGCGCTGCCGCGTGCGCCGGATTCCAGTTCGATTTCGACTTCGACGGTGGGGTTGCCGCGCGAGTCGAGAACCTCGCGGCCTTGCACGGAGACGATGGTGGACATTCGCGAGAAAGGGATAGCGAACGGCTCCGCGCCGCGCGAGCCCGCTGCGGCCATTCGCGGCCGTCCTCCGTCTCGGTGCGACCGTTCCGGCGCGCGCGCCTACACCCAGGAGTTGGTGAGCAGTTCGCCCATGCCGCCGGCGCCGGGCACGATGTACTGCACGTCGTTCAGGCCGCGCTCTTCGTCCCACCAGGTGCCCGGCACCGCGGCCAGCGCGCGCGGCGTCGACAGCCCGCGGTCGAGGCGGCCGGCGTAGACCTTCACACCCGGGTGGCCGCCGGTGACGCGGCGCAGCGCTTCGGGGGTGACCATCAGGTGCGCGGCGACGACGCGCAGCGGGTCGCTGCCGCCGAGTTCGCGGTAGACGTCGACCGCGCGGCACACGGTGCCGCCGGTGGCACCCATCGGATCGGGGATCAGCACCAATGCCCCGTCGACCGGGCCGCCGAGTTTGCTGCCGTCGAGTCGCACGCCGGTCACGTGGTGCTGCGCGTCGGTGACGCGCGACATGTTGAGGAAGTCGAGCCGCACGTTCTCCGGCGGCAGCACTTCGATCGCGGCTTCGTAGCACGCCTGCGCCGGGAGGATGCCCGCGCGGATCACGGCGCAGATCACGAGCTTCGTCTCGCGGCAGAGCTGCGGGCCCTGCACGAACGCGCGCGGCTCGATCGCCGTCATGCGCGTCGGCGAACGGGTCTCGCGCACCGGGAACTCGCGCGCGAGCACTTCCTGGAGGAGGCGCCGGTAGGCGGTGCGCACGAGCGCCGGCACCTCGTCGGTGCCGGTCTCCGGGCTGCCGACGGCACGGAGCAGCGTCGACAGGAACGGGTCGTCGAAGAGGTGGACGTCCGGGCCGTAGCGGTGGGCGAGCATGAGGGCGCGCGGAGCTTACCGCGCCACCGGCGGGTCCCGATCGGTGCGGCGGGCTGCCGCGTCTGCTAAGGTCCGCGGATGCTCGCCTCGTTGTTCCTGGGCCTCGTCGGCGTCCTCGTACCGCAGGGCGGCATCGCGGACCCGCCGGTCGGGCTCTCGGTGGTGATCGTCAACGTCGGGCAGGGCGACGGCATCGTCGTGAAGGCGCCGAACGGGACCGTGCACGTGATCGACGCCGGGCCGAACGGGCAGGGCACCGCGGCGATGCTCCCCGCGATCAGCGCTCTCGCGCCGGCGGGTTACGGGTTCACGTTCCTCTCGCACTTCCACGACGACCACCAGGGCGGACTCGACGAAGTGCTGAGCGCGCTGCCGTTCACGACCGCGTACGACCGCGGCGACGTGAACCGCCCGACGGGCACCGCCGTGAACAACTACCTCGCGGCGGCCGGGGCGCGGCGCACGCAGATCAGCGTCGGCACGATCTACGCGCTCGGCGGCGGTGCGACGGTGCAGTGCCTCTGCGCGAACGGCAGCGTGATGGGCGGCGCGTTCGTGGACCCGACCGCGTCGGCGCAGGAGGAGAACTCGCGCTCCGTCGCGCTCCGGCTGGTGTACGGCCAGTTCTCGATGTGGCTCGGCGGCGACCTCACCGGCGGCGGCAACAGCACGGCCGACGTCGAGGACCCGGCCACGCTCGCGTGCGGCGACGTGGACGTCTACAAGATGAACCACCACGGTTCGAACACGTCGACGAGCGTCGATCTGGTCACGCGTCTGTCGCCCGAACTCGCGGTGGTGAGCTGCGGGACCGGCAACAGCTTCGGCCATCCGACGTCGTCGATCGTGAATCGCCTCAACCAGGCTGCGGCCGCGCGCATGCTGCTGTCCACGACGACCGGCAGCGCGTCGACGATCGGCTTCGGCGTCGCGGGCGACATCCGGATCGACACCGACGGCAAGCGCTACCGCGCGACGGCTCAGAACGGCGACTTCCTCGACTTCTTCTGCGACGAGACCGTGATGCCGAGTCTCGTCGCCGGCTCCGTGCGCATCAGCGAAGTGCAGCGCAACCCGAACCTCGTGCCCGACACGAACGGCGAGTACGTCGAAGTGATCAACATCGGGTCGAAGCCGGTCGGACTGCAAGGCCTCCGCATCGCCGACAACTCGTCGACCGTGACCATCGCGAGCAACTTCGCGCTGCTGCCCGGGCGCCCGATGCTGTTCCAGGTCGACGGTGCGCCGTCGCGCAACGGCGGGCAGCCGCTGGGCATGGCGCTGCCGTTCGGCACGATGTCGCTCGCCGACACCACGGACTTCGTCACGCTGAGCCAGGGTGCCACGACGGTCGACTCGTTGTCGTACACGACGGGGTTCCCCGGCGGTTCGGGCTCGGCGGCCGAGCGCCGGGACCTCTTCGCCGCGAACACCGCGGGCAACTACACCGCGGCCGCGACGCCGTTCGGCGCGGGGGATCTCGGTTCGCCCGGGAAGCGCAATCCGTCCGACACGACGGTTCACCCGACGCAAGTCGACATGACGCTCACCGCCGACACGTGCTCGCTGCACGCGACGGCGATTGGAAGCGCCATCGCGTTCAGCGTCATCGCGCTGTCGGAGGACCCGACGCCGTTCCCGTTCCTCGACGGCGTGCTGCCGCTGTTCCCGGACGGCCTGTTCGTCGCGGCGCTGAGCGTGCCCGGCTGCCTCGGGTTCCTCCCCGCCGAGGGCTACCGCTCGTGGTCGTTCCCCATCACGCCGCCGAACCCGCTCGCCGGCGTCGCGATCCGCGCGTGCCACTTCCTGCTCGACTTCTCGATCACGTCGTTGCCGGGCGTCTCTTCCGCGATCACGTTCGTACTCCCCTGATGGCCACTCCCGCGTTCCCGCCGTTCCGCATCCTGCTGTCGCGCGACCAGATCCTGCGCCGCACGAACGAACTCGCCCGCACGATCACCGACGCCGTGCACGGTGAGCCGTTGTGCCTCGTCGTCGTCATCGAAGGCGCACGCACGTTTGCGCGGCAGCTGCAGAAGCTGCTGCCCGGCAACCTGCCGCTGCACGAGGTGCGAGCCTCGTCGTACGGCAGCGGCACGGTGAGTTCCGGCGAAGTGAAGCTGAGCGTCGGCCACGACGTGCCGTGCAAGGACCGGCACGTGCTGCTGCTCGAGGACATCGTCGACACCGGCCGCACGATCGCTGCGCTGCGAACGCACTTCGCCGCGAAGGGCGCGCGCTCGTGCCGCGTCGCGACCCTGCTCAGCAAGCCGTCGCGGCGCGTCGTGCAGGTGCCGCTCGACTACGTGGGCTTCGAGATCCCCGACGAGTTCGTGCTCGGCTACGGCATGGACCTCGACGGGCGTTACCGCGAGATCCCGGATGTCGTGGTCTACGAGAAGTCGGTGGAGCAGGCGTTTCAGGGGCAGGCCGCCGCGCGGTGATTCCATCGGCGACAGTCGATCGGCCGATGGCGGTGGCATGAATCCTGGTCTTGCGCTCGTCTCGCTGGCTGTGGCTGCACCGGTGCTGTCGGCGCAGGTGAGCCCGGCGGGTTCCCCGGTCGGTGCACGCACGGCGTTCGCTCTGTCGGTGATGGAGAGGATCGCGGAGGAGCGGGATGCCTCGGTCGCGCAAGGCCGGCGGCCTCGTGCTTCGCGCAGCCTCGTCGGGAGACTGAGCCTCGTCGGCTACCGCATCCTGTTCGTGCACGCGAGCGCCGAGGACGGGCGCGTGGCGCTCGTGCCGAGTCAGGGGTTCGAGGTCCCTCTGGCGCTCGACCACGTGCGATGGGCGGTCTACGCGGTGCCGGGCGGCTCATCGGCGGACCACGAACACACGTTGTTCCTCGCGGCGGACGGCCCGGTGCTCTGGTCCGAAGCGACGCGATACTACGCACAGGACCTTCCGGCGCCGGACGCGGCGTTCGGACGCGGCTGCGACGGCAGGTGGAGTTCGCGCCAGCGCGGCGCCGGCAAGGGCGAGGACGGCGATGTGTGGCAGACTTCGTCGATGCTGCCGCGAACGGCGTGCGAGCTCACGGTCGTCGATGCCGATGGCGCACCGTTTCCGGGGGTCGAAGTGTGCCTGACCGTCGCCGGCAGCTTCGTGGTGGGCCTGCCGCCGGGCGCGGCGATGCCGGGGCGCTGGCCTGCCGGCGTCGTCGAGGCCGATGGTGGCGGCAAAGCGCGGCTCACGGGGGTCCCGGCGGACGGCCTGGTCCTTCGTTGCTCGGTCGGCGGAACCTCGCTCTGCGTCGACGAGACCATGATCCGGTGCGAGGGTTCGTCCGTTCGCCTGACGCTGCCGTCGACTGCACGAGATCCCCAGCGGCTCGCGGCGAACGAAGCGGCAGCGGCCGCGACCCTGCGCAACATCTCGTCGGCGCAGAGCCAGTGCAAGGCGTCGAGCGTGATCGACGTCGACCACGATGGTGTGGGGGAGTACGGGTTCTTCGCCGAACTGGCGGGCGCCGTGGCGGTGCGTTCCGACGAGAAGGGCGGGGTCGGCGAGACCCGGATCGTGCCCCCGGTGTTGTCGACCGCGTTCTCGCGCGTCACCAGGTCGCTCGTGCGGCGATCGGGCTACTGCTTCCGCATCTTCCTGCGCGACCCCGGGGGCAACTGGGTCGCGGAGGACGCGGACGGCGAGGGTGGCGCCGGTGTGGCGGTCGTCGCCGAGGCCGCGGAACGGACGTGGTGCTGCTTCGCGTGGCCCGAGCGGCATACGTGGACCGGCACCCGTGCGTTCTTCGTCGACCAGAACGGCGAGGTCCTCGAATTGGCGAACGGAAAGGGCGAGTTCTCGGGCGCCGCCGCGCCGAAGCCGTGGACGACCGCGGAACCGCCGGCCGGCTGGGTCCCCGCATCACCGCGGCCCGCGCCCCGGTGATCAGCCGGCGAGTTCTTCACGAGCGCCGGTGCCGGGAACACGGACTCCATCACCAGAGCACGTAGCGGATGTCGCCGACGACGTTGCGCGAACGCTCCGCGGTCCAGCCGAAGTCGCCGACGACGTTCTCGAACACCCGGTCGAAGTTGAGGCCGATCAACCGGTCGCGGCCGTCGATGACCGGTGAGCCGGAGTCGCTGCCGGTGGTGTCGCCGTTCACGAGGAAGCAGACGGGCACGTCGCCGAGGCGCTCGTCGAAGAAGCGGCTCTTGCTGCGCGACTTCGCGGCCTCGAGCAGCGCCTTCGGGCTCGCGAACGGCTCCTTGCCGGTCTCCTTCTGCAGGATGCCGGCGACCGTGGTCTGCGGCGCGTGGGTCACGGCTTCGCCACGGCCGTCTTTGGCGGCGTGGCGTGGTGGCGGGATGGAGTCGCCATCGCCGACCCGACAGCGGAGCAGACGTCGTCCGCGCCACGGGCACGGTGCGCATCGGCCGTCGTTCCGCCGGTCACCGTTCGTGGTCGGCGCCCGACGCGACGCGGATCGTGAAGAACGCGAGGTAGTGGGTCGCACCCGCGAACAGCGCGGTCGGCAGCACGGTCTGGGGCTGCCAGCCCTGTTCCATCCAGTAGTCGCTCTGCGAGCCATGCCTCACCAGCGGTTCGATATGGTGCCGCGCGACGATGCCGATCGTGTGACCCGGCGGTCCGGCGCAGGGGACTTCGAGGATCGCTGCTCGCAACGACGCGGGCGCCATGCATCCCGGCGTGAGGATCACTCCCGCGACACGCGCCGAGCCGTCGCGCAAGAGGATCGTGCGTGCGGCGTGGACCAGGGCCGGTCCGTGGAGTGGGAACAGTTTGCTCGGGTCGATGGATCCAGGCAGAGTCAACACAGTCCTCCGCACGGCGGTCTCGCTCGCACTCGTCGCCGCGTCACTTCGACTCGCTCGGCCGGTGGTGTCCGCTGCGCGCGATCTTCAACGACTTGAAGTTCGGCTTGCGGACGAACACCTCGTCGCGTTTTTCGGGCGCGACGTCCTTCTCCTGTGCGACGAGGTGCGCACGCAGGGCGCGGGCGGCGTGGCGGCACGCGGTGCGGTCCTCGTGCTCGCTGTGCACGCTGCGCAGGAAGGGGCGCTTGGCGCCGTCGAACACGTAGCGCGCGTGCACGATGTGCCAGTGGTCGGACGTGATCGCGGCCCCGCCGCTGTCGGTCTGGACTTCGGTGATCACGACTGGCTCCGGGTGGCCGCGACCGAGCCGGCGCCGCTGGCGCGTTGTTCGCGGCGGTATCCGTCGAATCGCGACTTCGGCGCCAACGCCTTGGTGATGCGGAGTGCCTTGCCGTCCAGCAGGAGTCCGTTCAGGGTGCGCAGCGCGTGGTCCGCGGCGGAGTCGCTCTCCATGTCGACGAACGCGAAGCCGCGTGAACGGCCGTTGGTGCGGTTGCGGACGACTTCGATGCGGGTCGGCGCGTGTTCTGCGGAGAACAATCCGCGGATCGAGTCTTCGGTCGTGGTCGGAGAGAGCTGCCCCAGGTGAAGTCGAATGTGCAATCGATGCCGTATCCAGGAGAATGCACCGGGTCGGTGCGTACCGGGATGGTGATGTGCACGCCGGCGGTCCGCTTCTGGTCGAGCGGAGTGTCCCTTTGTAGGCCGGGCGGCCGTCTTGCCCGCACGTATTGCGGAAATCGCGCCGCGTCGGCGTGATTGGCCGGCGCGCCCGTCGATCCCCGACGGGCCGGAGTTGCCGCCGGTGGTGTCGCCATTCACGGGGACGGACCGGCACGTCGCCGGAGTCCTCGACGGGCCGGCTGGGGCCCGGCCTCGTCGCGGCCCGCGCCCCGGTGAGTCAGCCGGCGAGTTCCTTCAGGAGCGCCGGCGCCGGGAACACCGACTCCATCACCCAGAGCACGTAGCGGATGTCGCAGACGACGTTGCGCGAGCGCTCCGCGGTCCAGCCGAAGTCGCCGACGACGTTCTCGAACACGCGGTCGAAGTTGAGGCCGATCAGGCGACCGCGCCCGTCGATCACCGGAGAGCCGGAGTTGCCGCCGGTCGTGTCACCGTTCACGAGGAAGCAGACCGGCACGTCGCCGAGGCGCTTGTCGAAGAAGCGGCTGTTTGCGCGCGACTTCGCGGCCTCGAGGAGCGCCTTCGGGCTCGCGAACGGCTCCTTGCCGGTCTCCTTCTGCAGGATGCCGGCGACCGTGGTCTGCGGCGCGTAGGCCACCGCTTCGCGCGGCGAGTAGCCGGCGACCTGGCCGATCGAGACACGCAGCGTGCTGTTCGCATCGGGATAGAACGCCTTGCCGCGGAACGCTTCCTGCGCGGCGATCCAGCGGCGGCCGACGTCGAGCATCTTGCCGGCGCGCTCGCGCATGCGCTTCTGCAGCGCGAGGCGCTCGGTCGCGATCGCGCGGGCGATCGTGACGAGCGGGTCCGTGCTCGCGGCGACCGCGTCGCGGCCGCCGGCGAACACCTCGCTTCGCCCGGTGCCGGTGAGCATCTTCGTGTCCGCGAACACCGCGTCGGCGGCCTTCTCGTCGAAGCCGTCGGCGCCGAGCATCTCGGTGCCCGGCAGACGCTGCGCCTTCGACATCGACGCGAGGTCCGACATCGTGATCCGGATCAGCGGCTTCTGCACCGAGTCGAGGTTCGTCACGAGCGCTTCGTTGGCGATCGCGCGCAGGAGCCGTGTCGGCACCTTGCCGTCCTTCGTCGTCGCCGCCGCGGCGCAGCCGTCGACCATCGCGGCGAGCAGCGGCATGTCCTCGGCGATCATCCCGAACAGCGAGATCGCCGTGTCGCGTTCGATGGTGGCCGCCTCGGCCTCGTCCATCGCGAGCATCTCGTCGAGCACGGTCGTCCACTCGGCGCGCGCGTCGGTCGCCTTCCGGAGCCACGAGGTGAACTCGCCCTCCTCGCGCTCCTTGCGCGCGATGGTGCCGTTGTTGCGCAGGCCGAACAGCATGCCCGCCGCGTTCTTCTGCACGTTCGCGAGGGACTTGATGCGGTCCGCGACCTCGAGACCGAGCTTCTCGTCGGTCCGACCCGCCGCTTCCAGCACGGCGATCGCGCGCGTCAGCACGTCGTGCCGCCGCGGGAACACGAAGCCCTGCTGCAGCATCACGCCGCGGCTCGTCTTGTAGCGCTGCGTGCGGCCGGGATAGCCGAGGATCAGCGACAGGTCGCCTTCCTTCACGCCTTCGGTCGAGACCGTGAGGAAGTGCTTCGGCTGGAACGGCACGTTGTCGGCGTGGTGCGCACGCACGTCGCCGTTCGGGGCGACGTAGGCGCGGAAGACCGAGAAGTCGCCGGTGTGGCGCGGCCACTCCCAGTTGTCCGTCTCGCCGCCGAACTCGCCGATCGCGCGCGGCGGTGCGTAGACGAGGCGCACGTCGGTGATCTGCGTGCGGTAGTAGAGGTGGTACTCCTTGCCTTCGAGGAAGCTCGCGACGGAGCACTTCGTGTTCGCCTCCTTCGCTTCGCCCTCGGCGACGAGCGCGCCGAGCGTCTCCTGCGTGCGCTGGAAGCGCTCGAGGTCGCTGGTCGCCGTCGCCTGCGCAGCGTGCACCTTCGCGGTGACGTCCTCGATGCGCTTCAGCACGGACGCGACGACGCCGGGGGCCGGCAGTTCGTCGGCGTGCGTCGCCGCGGCGAAGCCGTCGCGCAGGTAGTTCTTCGCCGGCGTGCTGAGTTCGCTGATCGCGCCGAAGCCGCAGTGGTGGTTCGTGATGAGCAGGCCGTCCTTGGACACGAACGACGCGGAGCAGCCGTTGATCTGGACCGTCGCGGACAGCACGCCGCCGTTCTCGGGGTGCCAGAACTCGTCCTTCGTCATCACCATGCCGCGCTTCTTCAGCGCGTCCCAGTCCATCTCGCGGACCTGGGTCGGCAGCCACTGGCCCTCGTCGGGCAGGAAGCACACGGCGGCGGCGAACAGCACGAACGGGCGCAGGATCATGCCGCCCCTATACGGACCCCGCGCGCTCTTGCGAAGCGCGGGCCCGACTTCGTCCGGTCGGGCGCCGCTGCGGAATCGGCGCGACGGCGACAGTCGGTGACTGCATGATCCCGGCTCGCGCGAGGAACGCCCATGCTCCGATTCATCCGGCTCGCCGTGCCGTTCGCCCTGGCGGCGGCTGTCGCCGCCCAGAACTCGACCAAGAAGATCCGCACGACCCCGTCCGAGGTCGCGGCCGCCGCGGGCAGTGCCGTGCCCTGGCTCGACGACGTCGACGCCGCGCTCGCCGAGGCGAAGAAGACGGGCAAACCCGTCTTCTGGTACGTGCCCTCGGTGGCGGGCTCGCCGATGGATCGCAAGACGGAGATCGACCGCTACATGATGGGAGGGCCGTTCTCGTGGCCGTCGACCGTGGAACTGCTCGCGTCGCACTTCGTGCCGGTGCGCGTCGCCGCGCGGGGAAAGCGGGCGAAGGACCTGGGGCTCGTGCGCGGATCGTTCATCGAGCCGGGCTGGGTCGTGCTCGACGTCGACGGCGCTGTGCTGGCGAAACTCGACCGAGTCACGACGCAGCACCCGCAGTGGTTCGAGGCTCCCCTGCGGCGCCTCGTGAAGCAGCCGATCGAACGCTTCCCGTGCGACCCGGCGCTCGCGGACGCGTGGGACGCGTACCGACGCGGCGACTTCGCGCACGTCGAGGATGTCGTGATGCGCTGCGCCATCGCGGCAGCGGGCAGCGATCGGGCGGGTGACGTCGCCCTCGAGGGGGCGTGGCTGCGATCGGTGGCGGCGTTCCGGCTCGGTCGGCGCGCAGACGCGCAGCAGATCTGGCGGACGATGGCGGAACGCACCGACGATGCGCCGTTCGTGCACAAGGCGGCGCTCGAACTCGAGGGCCACGGTCCGTTCGTGCACGGGTTCGAGGACTACGGCCCGCTGCCGGAGGCGGTGCTGACGAAAGCGCCGGTGGAAGGGTCGCGCGCGCCGGACGGCACGTACGCGGAGAGCGAACTCTGGCAGCGCAGTGCGACGTACCTCGTCGGCATGGACGACGGCGACGGAGTCGTGCGCGACAGCATCTACGACTTCGGCGGCTCCGACGGCCTGCCGAACGTGCACGCGGCGATCACCTGCCTCGTCGGCGAAGCGCTGCTCGCGGCGACAGATCGCCAGGCGCGCGGGGAGATCCGGCTCGCGCCGGCCGTGCTCGAACGTGTCGAGTCGATGCTGCAGCGCATCCGGGGCAACGCCGAGTCGGCGAAGTGGCTCGCCCTCAGCGATCGCGACGAGATCGTGTGGGCCCGCGCGTACGCACTGCGCTTCCTCGCAGCGTGGCGGGCGCGCCGGGCCGGGGACGCCGAGTCGCTCCGGCCCGCGATGCGGAACGGTGTGGCGGCGCTGCTCGCGCTGCAGCCCGAGACCGGCGCCTGGTTCCACGAGTACGGCAACCCGTTCGCGACGGCGACCGCGCTGCAGGCGCTGCACCTCGCGCGGGCGGCTGGTGTCGAGGTCGAGCAGGATCGTGTGGACCGCGGGCTGCGGGCGCTGGCGCGGAACCGCACCGGTGCGGGCGCCTTCACCTACGGCGACACGCGGAAGGGTGAGCCGCGGGCAAGCGTCGAGGGCGCCGCCGGACGCATGCCGCTGTGCGAACTCGGCCTGTTCTTGTTCGCCGCGTCGGACCAGCCGCGCCTCGTCGCGTCGATCGAGGCCGGTCAGCGGCACCACCCGCTGCTGGCGGCGGTGCGGAAGTACGACGACCATGCCGACGAGCTCGGCTACGGTGGCTTCTTCTTCTGGTTCGACATGCTCGGCCGGGCGGAGGCGATCGCGAACGTCGCGGATCGCGAGCAGCGCGTGGCGTTCGCCTCTGCGATGCACGAGCTGGTGCTCGGGCTGCCGGAGTTCGACGGTTGTTTCGTCGACAGCCACGAACTGGGCCGCTGCTACGGGACCGCGATGGCCCTCCTGTGCCTCGACGTTCTCGCGCGCTGCCGACAGTAGCGGGCGTGGACGGGCCACGTGGGGCCGCGCCGGCGGCAAGGAGTCCTGCCAATCGGCCCGGCACTCTGCTACACCATCGCACGTGATTCCCCGCGGGTTCTGGATCCGGATCGTTCTGGCCCTGCTGGCGGCGATGGTCGTTCTCGCGCGGTCGGGTGCCGCCCAGACCACGCCGGCTGCGGAGAAGGAGAAGACGCCGCAGGTCCTCGTGGTGACCCTCGAGGGCAAGCTGGGCACGACCGAACTCGCTCGGTGCACACGCGCCCTTCGCAAGGCCGAGTCGGAGGGAATCCGGTGGGTGGTGTTCCGGTTCGACTGGGCGGGCAGCCTCGGTGAGGACCAGGACGACGTGCAGGCGCTGCTCGACCGCATCCGGACCACCGACGTCGGCACCGTCGTGCTGGCGAAGGGTCGCGTGACCCAGGGCGCCGCGGCGATCGCCGTCTGCGCGGAGCGGCTCTACTTCCTGTCGGGCGCCCGTCTCGGCGAGATCACCAAGCCGGAAGGCGAGATCGACGAACTGCTCGCGAAAGACCCGGATGCCGCCGCGGGCAAGCGTTTCGAGGAACTCCGTGTCGCGATGGCGGCGCGGCTCCAGCATCGGAAGAACAAGCTCTCGCCCGACGCGGAGAAGCTGGTGCTCGCGATGGTCGATCCGCGCGTGCAGTTGTTCGATGCGACGGTGCGCGAGGGCGGCTTCGAGCGGCGGCGCGTGCTCGACGCGAATGAGATGACGGCGCTGCAGGGCAGCGGCGTGGCGGTGATCTCGCCGGAGAAGCTCGAGCGCCCGGTGATGATCGACGAACGTCGCGCCGAGGAGATCGGACTGTCGTCGGGCACGCTGCAGGGACCCGAACAACTCGCCGAGGCGCTGAGCGTCGATCGCGACGGTGTTCGCGAGATCTCGGCCGACTGGGCCGAGCAAATGGTCGGCTGGCTCGAGATGTTGCAGCCGTTCCTGCTCGTCGCGGGCTTCGTGCTGATCCTGTTCGAGGTCAAGACGCCGGGGGTCGGCCTGCCGGGTGTGCTCGGCGTCGCGTTCCTCGCGCTCGCGATGTTCTACAGCTACCTGGTCGGACTCGCGGAGTTCACCGAGGTGCTGCTGTTCTTCCTGGGCCTCGGCGCGATCCTCGTCGAGATCTTCCTCCTGCCCGGGACTGTGATCTTCGGGGCCGTCGGCTTCCTGTCGCTCGTGTTCGCGCTGGTGCTGAGTCGCCAGTCGTTCGTGCTGCCGAGCAACGCCGTCGAAGAGGGCGTCTTCCTCACGAACCTGATCAACCTGACGATCCTCTTCGTCGCGGTGCTCGCGACAGGATTCGTCTCCTGGCGCATCCTGCCGCGGATCCCCTGGTTGAATCGTGTCCTGCTGCCGCCGCCGGCTCCGGTCGGCGCGAACGGCGGGCGCAGCGGCCTCGCACTCCCGAACGACTGGCTGCTCGCGCTCGTCGGCCGCACCGGCACCGCAGCGACGATCCTCCGGCCGGCGGGCGCGATGGAACTCGAAGGCCAGCGCATCGACGTCGTCACCGAAGGCGAGTTCGTCGAGGCCGGCACGCCGGTCCGCGTGCTCTACGTCGAAGGCGTTCGCGTCGTGGTCGCAGCCGCGAACGCGGATCGCAAGAGCGAGAACGGCAGCGTCGGCTTCGTCGTGCTGCTGGCGGTGCTCGGCCTCGTTCTCGTCGTCGCCGAGGTCCTCTTCGTCTCGTTCGGTGTCGTCGCGATCCTCTCCGGCATCTCGTTGTTCACCGCGGTGTTCTGGGCGTTCCAGGAATCGACGACGTTCGGCGTCGTGATGCTCGTGTCGGAGACGATCGCTGTCCCGATCGTGCTGACGTTCGCGTTCAAGCTGTTGCCCAAGACCCCGTTCGGCAAGGCGCTCATCCTCGAAGGTCCGGTCAAGTCGGCGCCCACCCAGGTCGAGGAGGAGCTGCGTCCGCTGATCGGCAGGACCGGCACCGCAGTCACGCCGCTGCGGCCCTCCGGCATCGCCCGCATCGACGGCAAGAAGGTCGACGTCGTGACGCGCGGTGAGATGCTGGAGACGAACTGCGCGGTCAAGGTCGTCGAAGTCGCCGGCAACCGCGTCGTCGTGGCGCGCAACTGAGTCATTCCCGCAACCCAACGTTCCTCATGCTCGCACAAGGCATCTTCGAAGGTTCGCTGAAGTGGTTCGTCATCGGACTGCTCGTCCTGCTCGGCATCCTGGTCCTGGTCCTGTTGAAGTTCATCAACCTGTGGATCCAGGCGTACATGTCGGGGACGAAGATCGGGCTGTTCCAGCTCGTCGGCATGTCCCTGCGCAAGGTGAACCCGACGGTGATCGTGCGCGGTGCGATTTCGGCGACCCAGGCCGGCCTGCCGCTCAACGTGAAGGACCTCGAGGCGCACTACCTCGCCGGCGGCAACGTCATCAACGTCGTGCGCGCCCTGATCGCCGCGGACCGCGCCAACCTCGGTCTCGACTTCCGTCAGGCGGCGGCGATCGACCTCGCTGGTCGTGACGTGCTCGACGCCGTGCAGACGTCCGTCACACCGAAGGTCATCGACTGCCCGCCCGAAGGCAAGGTCGCAGCGATGGCGAAGAACGGCATCCAGGTGCTCGCGAAGGCGCGCGTCACGGTGCGGACGAACATCAAGCGCCTCGTCGGCGGCGCGACCGAAGAAACGATCATCGCTCGCGTCGGCGAGGGCATCGTGTCGACGATCGGTTCGTCGGATTCGCACAAGGACGTGCTCGAGAACCCGGACCGCATCAGCAAGGGTGTTCTGAGCAAGGGCCTCGACGCGGGCACCGCGTTCGAGATCCTGTCGATCGACATCGCCGACGTCGACATCGGCGACAACATCGGCGCGCGCCTGCAGGCCGACCAGGCCGAAGCGGACAAGCGCGTCGCGCAGGCGGCGGCGGAGAGCCGGCGCGCGATGGCCGTCGCGGCCGAGCAGGAGAACATCGCGGAAATCGCCGCGAACCGCGCCAAGCTGGTCCTTGCCGAAGCCGAAGTGCCGCAGGCCATGGCCGACGCGTTCCGCTCGGGCAACCTCGGGATCCTCGACTACCAGCGGATCCGCAATCTCGAATCGGACACGCGCATGCGTTCGCAGATCGCGGCCGGCGAGGAAGCCCATCTGTCGACCGAGAGCCAGAAGAAGAAGATGCCCGGCCAGGAGTGACCCGTGGACATCGTCTGGCGCATCCTCCGCGAGCATCCGTACCTCCTGCTGATCCTCATTGCGTGGATCGTGGGAGCGATCGGCAACGTCGCGAAGGCGGCCAAGCGGTCGCGCGAACGAGCCGAGCAGGAGCGGCGCATGCCGCCCATCGTCCGGACCGAGTCGCCGCCGCCTTCGCCGACGCAGCGCAGCGCCGACGACGTGGCGGCCGAGATGCGACGCATCCTCGGCATGGAGGGGCCGGTGAAGAGGTCGCGGCCCGTGGAGGCCGAAGTGCACGTCCCGCCAACGCCGCGACCGGCGCCGCGCCGGCGCGACGTCGTCGCGCCCGAGCGGCCGCCGGTGCCGGTCGCACCGACGACGCAGGCGCGTGCCCTCGAGATCCACGTCGATTCGCACGTCGGCGACGGGATCCGGGCCCGGCATCTCGACGCATCGCCGAAGGGCGCGCGGGCGAAGGATCGCGAACTCGGCACGTTGGGCGGCCGTGTGCACGCAGCGGCGCGCCGCCGCACCGAGGGAGTCCGCTACTCGCTCGACGACCTGAAGACGGCGTTCGTGCTGAGCGAGATCCTCGGCCCGCCGATGTCGCTGCGCAGTCTCGAAGAGCGCCTGCGCTGACGCGCGCCGGGCGTCACTTGCCTTCGTCGGAGCTCTTGGGCGCGAGCGGCGCGGCGGGTTGCTCGGCGGCCTTGTCGCGGTACTTGGCCCACGCCGACGGATCGACGTGAGGACGCTCCGAGTTCGTCGCGAGGTCGAAGGCGATGTCGTAGACCCAGCGCGCGATGCGCAGCAGCTTTGCGTAGTGGATCTTGTCGGGTGTGTCGCTCGGCTGGTGGTAGTCGCGGTGGAGGCCGGTGAAGAAGAACGCGATCGGCACACCCATGCGCGCGAAGTTCGCGTGGTCGCTGCGGCCGAACATGCGCTCCTCGTCGTACTCGATGTCGAGGCCGGCGGACTCGTTCTTCGCGAGGCACAACTCGTGCAGCGCCGGCGAGAGCGTCTGCGACCCGACGAGGTGCACCGAGTTGCGGTTGTCCTCGGCCTCTTCGCCCTTGTTGCCCTCCGCGCTCGCCTCCTCGTCGCGCCCGATCATGTCCATCTGCAGTTCGCCGACGATCGACGACAGCGGGATCGGGCAGTTCTTCGCGAAGTAGGCGGAGCCCACGAGGCCCACTTCCTCACCGCAGAAGCAGACGAACAGGATGCTCCGCTTCGGCGGGGTCGGGTTCGAAGCGAACATCTTGGCCACCGCCATCACGCCCGTCGTGCCGGAGCCGTCGTCGTCCGCGCCCGGGAACACGCGGTCACCGCGCTTGCCGAGGTGGTCGAGGTGGCTGCCGATCACGACGTACTCGTCCTTCAGTTTCGGATCGCTGCCGGGCAGGACGGCCCAGACGTTCATCGCCGGCGCGTCGCCGTCGTCGGTCGCGATCTCGACCTTCGCGGCAAGGGGCAGCGGGATCGCGAGGGTCTTGCCGTCGAGTTGCTCGGCGCCCTTGCCGGCCGCCGCGAGCACGGCCTTCAGGTCGTCGCCGCCGAACGTTGCGTCCGCCGGTGCGCGCCGGGCGCCTGCCGCCGCCGGGTTGCCGCCGCGGCCCATGCCGCCGCGCCCGCGCAGGCCGCCCTGCACCGCGTCCTTCTGGGCGAACAGCACCGCGGCGGGGGACTTGCCCTGCAGCCCCTGCTGCACCGCGAGCCTCACCATCGGAGCCGTGGCGCGCGTCTCGTCCCCTTCCAGAACGACCACGACCACGACCTTGTCCGTCGCGTCGAGGGCGTCGAGGCCAGCGATCGTCGGTACCTCGAAGCCGCGGCGCCCTTCGGTGCGCGGAGCGCGTGGCGGGGGGGCGACTACCAGCAGCACCACGTCGCCGGCCGCGGACAGGCTGTTCGACACGGTCCCGGCCAGGTTGGCGGCCGGGATGCGAACGACATCGGCGCCGTCCTTCGTGAAGGTGACCGACGTCTTGTCCGCGACCACCTTCGTCGTCTTCCACGGCACGCGCTGGAAGTAGGTGCCGCCGTCGCCGCGGGCTTCGAGCTTCAGCGCCGCGAAATGGGCTGCGACGTAGTCGGCTGCCTTCTGGAATCCGTCTTGCCCGGTGCCGCGCCCTTCGAACTCCGGCGATGCGAGCATGCCGAGCCACCCGCGGCAGTGCGACTCCTCGACGGCCGCGGCGCCCTTGGCGCGATCGGGCGGCAGTGGCTTGCCCGCGGCGCCGGACTGCGCGGGAAGATGGATCGCGGCGGCGAGGATCGCAGCGAGCGCACCGAGGGACAGCGGGACGGGGATGGATGTGCCGGAGTGCAAGGCTTGCATGGTCGACGTCGGTGGCGCGCTTCTACGGGCCGGTCGGCCAAGGTGCGAGTGCGACGTCGGGCCGCGACGATCGCGTCACAACCGCAGGCGACGGCGAAGGCGCGTCCAGAGGTCGTCCTCGGGCGAGTCGTCGTTCGGATCCGTGCGGTGGCGGACGTCGTCGATCTCGCCCAGGGGGGCCGCCGGCGTGAGCAGGACCGCGCCCGTGTGCCGGACGTCGTCCGCGCGCAGCGGGGCGACGAGGGGCGAGAGCCGCTCGAACGCGGGGCGCCGGCGTGTTTCGCTCGCGGCGATGCCTTCGAGGCGACCCGCGATGTGCCCGGCGTCGCCGAGGCCTGTCGCCGCGATCGTCCCGGCGGTCGCCGGCAGGCGGCGCGGCCGTGCCGGCTCCTTGGCCAGGAGGCCGAGTACTTCGCCGACGTCCTCGGCTCGCGCGGCGAAGCCCGCCGTCGACAGGTCGTGCGCCAGGACGCTCTTCACGAGGTTCGACGCCGTGCGCGGTGCTTCGAGCGGCGGCGTCGCGTAGCACGCGGCGAGCAGCAACGGAGCAGCGGCGGTCAGTCGACGGCGCATGGGAGTTCGAGACAGGGCATCGTCCGCTGCTTCGCGCTGGCTCAACTGCTTCGCGGTTCTCAACTGCTGCGCAGCGACACGAGCGGATCGTGGCGCGCGGCGCGGAACGCGGGAAGGGCCGACACGAGGAAACCGGTGCCGAGGGCCATGCCGGCGACCTGCAGCAGCCACCACGGGTCGATGCTGCTCGGCACGCGGTCGAGGTTGTAGACGTCGAGCGGGAAGAGGTCGACGCCGGTCGTCCAGAGCACGAACTGCCGAACCTCCTCGAGGTGCACCGCGGTGAGGCAGCCGAGACCGATGCCTGTCACGATCCCGAGGCCCGTGATGACGAGGCCGCAGGACAGGAAGATCTGCATCACACCGATCGGCGTGCCGCCCATCGCGGTCAGGATGCCGATGTCCGAGGTCTTCTCGGTCACCATCATCGACAGCGTCGCGAGCATCAGGAACGCAGCGACGACCATGATGACGACGAGTACGATCTTCAACAGGGCGCGCTGGTGTTCGATCGACGCGAGGAAGGTGGCGTTCTTCTGGCGCCAGGTCTGGACCGAGCCGAACGCGCGGCCGTCGCCGCGATCCGTGACCCGCGCGACGGTGCGCTGCAGGCGGTCGGCCGTCTCCCACATGGTCGCGTCGTCGCGCACACGCACGGCGACTTCCTGGATCGCGTCGGGGTCGTCGGTGAACACGGCGCGGGCCAGCGTCGCCCGATCGACGAAGACGTTGTTGCCGTCGAAGCCGCCGTGCATCGACTTGTAGGCGCCGGCGACCCGCATCGTCATCGGGATCTGTTGCAGCGTCTTGTTGCCGTCCGCGGCCTGGTAGACGCGCCCCGACGTCAGCACGACCTCGTCACCGCGTTTCAGGCCGTCGCGCTTCATGCGTTCGAAGCCGACGAGCACGGTGGGCGAGCCTTCGATGGGCCGCAGCGGATCGGCCGGATCGGCGACGCGCATCTCCTCGGGGATCGCCGGGTCCCGCACCCAACCCGCGAACCCGGTCACCGTCGCCTCCGCCGCCGGCTCGACGCCGAGCACGAACAGGAACGGCTGGTCACCGCCGTGCAGCGCGCCGCGACCGGGCAGGATCGGCGGGGGTGGGCGCACTCCGGGCCGGTTCAGCATGCCGAAGTGCACGAGCCGCGGCGCCTGGCCGCGCACGTTCGGGTCGTCCGCGATCGCAAGGCGAAGCTTGGCCCACGACGTGCCCGCCGGCAGCGATCCGATCGAGACGTCGGCCGACGCCGCGTGAACGTGCTCCTCGATGACGACGATGACGCCCGAGAAGAGCGACACGACCACCACGAGGGCCCACACGCTCAGCGTCACGCCGAGCATGCCGAGCAGGTTGATCGGGCGCGTGAGCAGGTAGCGCGTCGCGAGGAAAGGGCCGTACGCGCGCTGCGTGGCGAGTTCGCGGATGCGCGACGCGAGGCGGGCCAGCGCGCCGGGCGTCATCCGTGCACCACCACGCCGTCCTTCATCCGCACGACGCGGTGGCACCGCGAGGCGAGTGCTTCGTCGTGGGTGACCAGCAGGAACGCGATCCTCCGCTCGGCCTGCAGCGAGAACATCAGCTCGATCACCGATGCGGCGGTCTTGCTGTCGAGGTTGCCGGTCGGCTCGTCGGCGAGGATCACCTTCGGCCCGACGAGCAGGGCACGCGCGATCGCGACGCGCTGGCGTTCGCCGCCGGAGAGTTCGGCCGGGCGGTGGCGCATTCGGTCCGCGAGGCCGACGTGTTCCAGCATCGCGATCGCCCGCGACTTCGCCGCTCGGCGATCCTTCCACCACGACAGCCAGGACGTCGTCATCATCCCGGCGAGCATCACGTTCTGCAGCGCAGTGAGCTCGGGGATCAGGTGGTAGAACTGGAACACGAAGCCCGTGTGCGCGTGGCGCAGCTGCGCCCGCTCGGCGATCGGCAGGCCATGCACCGGGCGCCCGTCGAAGAGCACGTCGCCCGCCGTGGGAGGGTCGAGCAGACCGAGCACGTGCAACAGCGTCGACTTGCCCGCGCCGGACGCACCGAGCAGCGCCACCATCTCGCCTTCACCGACGTCGAGGTCGACGCCGCGCAGAACGGGGATGTCCTGTCTGCCGAGGCGATAGGTCTTCGTGATGCCGCGTGCGGCGAGGACGGGAGCGGTCATTCGTAGGACAGGGCCTTCACGGGGTTCATGCGAGCGGCCTTGCGCGCGGGAACGACGGCGGTGACGAGCGCGAGTCCGACCGACGTGCAGGCGACGAGCGCGAGCCACGCGGGGTCGAGCCGCACCGGGACCTGCTGCAGGTCGAACAGGTTGCGCGGGAACAGTTCGACCTTCGCCATGCGGAAGAGCCAGTCGTTGAAGTCGTTCAGGTAGTGCACGGACAGTGCGCCCATCGTCGTGCCCAGGATCGCGCCGACGACGGCCACGACGAGGCCGCACAAGAGGAACGTCGCGCCGATGCCGCGCGGTGTACCGCCGATCGCCGCGAGGATGCCGACGTCCTTCCACTTCTGGACGACCATCATGTGCAGCGTCGCGTAGATCACGAACGCGGCGACGATCATCACGACGAAGAGCACGATGCGCATCAACGTCTGTTCGTGGGAAACCGCGGACAGGAACACCGGGTTCTGCTCCTCCCAGTCGAGCACCGCGCACGGCGCGCTGCCGCTCGGCAGGAGAGCTTGCGCGGCGGAACGCAGGCGCGTCTTCGTCGCGACGAGTTCGCCGGGTGCAAGGCCGGGGCGGAGCCGCATCGCGACGTCCGTGACGAGCGCGATCGCTTCGGGGTCGGAGCGGTCCTGGCCGAGCATCGTGCGCAGCGTCTCGATCGGCAGGATCGCCTGCGTCTCGTCGAACATGCGATGGCCGGTGGCGAACCACCCGGCGAACGCGGTGCGAACGCGATGCGTGCGCAGTTGCGGCTTGCCCTTCGCGTCGTCGACGAATGCCGCGGCGAGCAGGTCGCCGGGATCGCCCTGCTGCAGCCACGGCCACACGTAGGCGCGGCGCCAGCCGAGCAGGACACCGGGCAGCGAACTCACGTGCTCCTCCGGCGAAGCGCGGGGGATCTTCGCGCGGCCGCGGCCGCGCCACTCGAGTTCGTCCGGCACCAGCAACTCCGCGCGCCGCTTCGGATCCGTTTCGTCGAAGACCGAGCCCTGCGGGCCGAGGCGCCCGAGGTGCTTGCCGATCGGCTCCATGCCACCCGCGACCCAGTCGCGGATGCCCGTGACCGCGGGCTCGCGCACCGGATCGATCCCGAGCAGCAGCACGAAGCCGCCTTCCATGTGGTTGAAGTCCACTTGCGACGACTCGAGCGAACGCTGCATGCGCGACGGGACCTGCAGCGGCTGCCACAGTCCGTGGTGGCGCAGGCGCGGCGCGGTCGCGGCGATCGCGGGGTCGGTCTCGAGCGCGTCCCGGATCGCGTCGTAGCTCGTGCCGTGCGGCAGGTCCGTCAGCAGCAGGTCGGGCGTGCTGCGCCGCACGTCGTCGCGGATGTCGGTGACGAAGCCCGTGAACACGCTGTTCACGACGATCATCGCCCACGCCGCGAAGGACACGCCGAACACGCTGAGCAGGTTGATCCGCCGCGTCACCAGGTAGCGCAGCGCCAGGAACGGCGGGAACGCGGGCATCACGGCGCCGGCGTGCTCCCGTCGCCGGCCGCGGCCGCGGGGTCGACGCGGCGCAGCAGCGGGAACAGCACGACGTCGCGGATCGACTGTGATCCCGTGAGGAGCATGCACAGGCGGTCGATACCGATGCCGAGCCCGCCGGCGGGCGGCATGCCGAACTCGAGCGCGGTCACGTAGTCGACGTCGACTTCGCCCGGTGTCTCGTCGTCGTGTTCGTTGGCCAGCTTGTGCGCGACTTGTTCCTCGAAGCGCTGCTGCTGGTCGATCGGGTCGTTCAGTTCGCTGAACGCGTTGCCCAGCTCCATGCCCGCGACGAAGAGCTCGAACCGCTCCGTCACGCGCGGGTCCTCGACGAGGCGCTTCGCGAGCGGGCTGATCGCGACCGGGTAGTCGTGCACGAAGACCGGGCCCTGCAGCGTGTCCTCGACGGTCGCCTCGAACACGTCGTTCGCGAGCTTCGCGGGCTCGATGCCGTCGGTGGCGAGGCCGAGCTCCTTCGCACGCCGGAGGCAGCTCGCGTGGTCGAACCAGTCGACCCCCGGATTCTGCTGCGCGAACAGGTCGAGGTAGCGCGCCTTCTGGAACGGCGGCATCAGGTCGTACTCGCGTTCGCGGAAGCGCACCTTGCCGTCGCCGCCCAGCACCTTCGCCACGAGGTGCGCGAACAGGCCCTCGACGCGCGCCATCACGTCGCGGTAGTCGGCCCATGCCTCGTAGCTCTCGAGCATCGTGAACTCGGGGTTGTGGCGCGTGCTGACGCCCTCGTTGCGGAACACGCGGCCGATCTCGTAGACGCGCTCCATGCCGCCGACGATCAGGCGCTTCAGGTACAGCTCCGGCGCGATGCGCAGGAAGAGGCCCATGTCGAGCGCGTTGTGGTGCGTGCGGAACGGGCGCGCCGAAGCGCCGCCGAAGATCGGCTGCAGGATCGGCGTTTCGACCTCGAGGTAGCCGAGCGAATCGAAGTAGGCGCGCACTTCGCGGACGATCGCCGAGCGCTTGCTGAACGACGCGCGCACCTCCGGGTTCGCGAACAGGTCGACGTAGCGCATCCGGTAGCGCTGCTCGGTGTCCTGCAGGCCGTGCCACTTCTCGGGCGCGTGCCGCAGCGCCTTGCCGGCGAGCACGACTTCCGTCGCCCACAGGGTCGGTTCGCCCTTCTGCGTCGTGCCGAGTTCGCCGGTGATGCTGACGAGGTCGTTGCCCTCGAGCAGCTTGCGGTCGGGCCAGAACGCCGCGAGCCGTTCGCGCTGGAAGCCGATCTGGATCGTGCCGGTGCGGTCCTGGAGGTGCGCGAAACGCAGCTTGCCGAAGTCGCGGACCTGGCCGAGTCGGCCTGCGACCGTCGCCGTTTCCCCCATGCGCGTCGGCAGTTCCGCGAGGACCTGATCGACGGGGCGACCGCGCGGCACGCGGGCGGGGAATGGGTCCTGACCTGCGGCGCGGAGCGCGTGCAGCTTTTCGAGTCGGTCCTTGGCGATGCCGTCCGTCACGTGGCTCCGGGGGAGGATTTTGGAGGCGCAGGATCCTAGGGGCGCCGGAGAGGCCGCGAAAGCGCGGAGGCGCCGGTGCCAACGCGCCGAGGAAATCCTGACCGCTCGCACCGGCTCGCCGCGTATCCTGCTCGACCCCGAATGTCCGCGAAGGCCCTCCTCCCGCTGACCCTCGTGCTGCCCGTGGCGGCGCTCGTGTGCGGCAATCCGTTCCTCGGACGGAAAGCCGCGACGCCGTCGGTGCCGCTGCCTCCGATGCCCGCGCCGGCGCTCGGCACCGCTTCGTCGACTCCGATCGTCCCGGTGCCGCTGCCGGTCGTCGACGAACTCGCCGGGGTCGACGTCGAACTGCGGCCGCTCGTGCGCGAAGTGCGGCACGACGCGGACGGTCGCGCCCTGCTGCTGTTGTTGGACGGTCGCGTCATGCGCCGCGGCAGCGCGACCGGTCAGGGCGGAGGCGGGGTCGTCGAGGTCGGCTGGGTCCTCGAGCCGAACGCGATCACCGGAGTGCAGGAGCAGGACGATCCGCATCCGGACCCGACCCAGCCCGTCGATCGCGAGTAGGAGCCGTTCAGGCGCCGTCGGTCTCGACCTGGAGCCGACCGTCGACTTCGCGCACGGGCCAGGTCTTCACGTTCCACTGCGGCCCGACGTCGCAAGCGCCGCTCTTCAGGTCGAACTCCCAGCAGTGCAGGTAGCAGACGACCTTGCCGTCGAGCACCGAGCCGTCGCACAACGGTGCACTCGCGTGCGGACAGTTGTTGTCGATGGCGCGCCACTCCCCGGCGTCGCGGAAGATCGCGATCCAGTGCGTGCCGATCTTGACCGGCGCGCCCGGCGTGAACTTCATGTCGGCGATCGCGCCGACGTCGACCCACTGGCTCATCGCGACAGCCTCCGGAACGCGTAGCGGCGGATGGTCCGCCCTTCTTCGATGTACTTCCGCTCGAAGTTCGTGGGGGAGAACGCGTGGCCCGCGCCGAGCGCGCGGACCCGACGTTCTTCGTCCTCGTCGCGCACGAAATCGGCCGCGCTCCCCATGACCCGCGCGACCTGGCCCGCGTAGGCGGCGTTGTCGGTCGCAACGTAGAGGAACCCGTCGT
>CAZIFB010000010.1:54217-86676 GCA_964538915.1 uncultured candidatus Brocadiaceae bacterium
ACCACTGCTGGTACCTCGTCGGTGAAGAACCGCCGCCCCTTGTGCCGCCGTTTCGGCCACGGGTCGGGGAAGTAGACGTGGACCGCGGCGAGCGCGCCTTCGGGGACCCGGTCCGCGAGGTAGAGCTTGCCGTTGTCGACGAGGAAGCGGCCGTTCGTGCGGCCCGACTGGCGCAGTTTCGTCGCCGCGATGCTCGCGTAGCCGGTCGCCGCCTCGATTCCGAGCACGAACGTGCGCGGACTCGCCTCGGTGCGGGCGAGCACGAACGCGCCCTTGCCCGGCCCGATCTCGATCTCGACCGCGTCGTGCCCGTCGGGTACCAGCTCGTCGAGCGTCGGCGGGTTCTTGCCGCCGAGCACGAGGAAGTCGCCCGGGTCGTCGGCGTGGTCCTGCACACGACCGCGGAACGACAGCTTGCCGCCCTGGTGCATGCGCGGGTTGTGGGCCGGCTCCTCGGCGTCGCTCATCGGGGCGAGGAGCATACCGACGGGCGCGAGCCGCGGAAGCGCGCGCTCTTGCGCAACGTCAGGAGACCAGCGGACCGCCGTAGACCTCGTGGTAGTCCTGCAGCGACGCGCGGATCACTTCGTAGGCGCGTTCGCGGTTGTACGGAGTCACGGCGACCGGGGACGCTTCGGGCAGGAGCTTGTAGGTCGAGAAGTAGTGGCGGAGGCGCTCGACGAGCACCTGCGGCAGCTGCGCGAGGTCCTCGACTTCGCCCCACACGAAGTCGCTCGCGAGGACCGCGACGATCTTGTCGTCTGCTTCGCCGCCGTCGAGCATCGTGAGTCCGCCGATCACCTTCGCCTTCACGAGGATCTCGCGCGCAGTGATGGGGCGTTCGCTGAGGACGCAGATGTCGAGCGGATCGCCGTCGCCCTTCTTCGCGCCCGGCGTCAGCGCTCCGACGCGGCGACCGCACAGCGTGCGCGGGATGAACCCGTAGAGGCTGGGGGGCTGCGAACTGGTGCGTTGCGGTCGGTCGACGCGCAGGAAGCCGTTCACCTTGTCGATCTCGTACTTCACGAGGTCGAACGGCGTGATCTCGATGTAGGCCTGCACGACTTCCGGCGGCTTGCTGCCGGCGGAGATGCCGTGCCACGGGTGCGGGCGCCAGGTGTAGAAGGGTTCGGGGAAGCTCATGCTCGGATCGGGCGGCAGGATAGGCGCGTGTTGCCCCGACGCTAGCATGGCGTCCATGTCGATCCGACCGTTCGGGCTCGTCTGCGTACTCACGCTCGCCTTTTCGGATGCGTCCGTCGCAGCGCAGGAGGACAAGTCGCGCGCGATCGAACACACGATCGCATCGCTGCCGCAGAGCCTCTACTTCGTCGTGCCGCCGAGGCAGCCGGCGGCGCGAAAGCGCGGTGGCCTCGTCGTGGTGCTGCCGGGTGGCGACGGCTCGCGCGACTTCCTGCCGTGGGTCGAGAAGGGTCTCCTCGCGCAAACGCCCGCCGACTGCGCGGGTGTGCTCGTCACCTCGGTGAAGTGGACGCCGGAGCAGAAGGTGATCTGGCCGACCGATCGGAGCCGCGTCGAGGGCATGAAGTACACCACGGAGGAGTACGTACGCGCCGTCCTCGTCGATGTCGCGAAGACGCAGCCGTTCGATCCTGCGCGCACCGTGGTCGTGGCATGGTCTTCGAGCGGACCGGCGGTGTACCCGATCATGGCGACGAAGAACGCGCCGTTCGCGCGCGCGTACATCGCGATGTCCGTGTTCCCGAAGGACGTCGACTTCGCGATGGCCAAGGGGCGGCGATTCCTGCTCGACCAGTCGCCCGATGACGACGTCACCGAGTTCTCGCACGTGCGCGATGCGTTCGGGGCATTGACGAAGGCGGGCGCCGTCGTGCGGCTCTCCACCTACGACGGTGGCCACGGCTGGCACGGCGACTCGCTGCAGCGCCTGCGCAGCGGGATCGAGTGGCTGCTGGGCACGGAACCCGCGCCGAAGCCGGTGTGGCCCGAGCCGAAGCAGCCGAAGAAGACGCCGGCCTACAGCGGCAAGCTCGACAACCTGCTCGCGAACGGCGGGTTCGAGAAGGGGCTGTCGGGCTGGCGCTTCGTCGAGGCGAGCAAGCACCTCGCCGCGCGGACGGTGAAGGACGACGTGAAGGAGGGCAAACAGGCGCTGCACCTGAGCAAGCAGGGCGGCGGCGCCATGGACATCGTCACACAGACCGTCGAACTGCCCGAAGGCGCGACGACGCTCGTCGCGAAGGCGATGGTGAAGGGCAAGGGTGCGAGCAACGCGTGGATCAAGGTGTGGCTGCACGACAACGCCGACCAGCCGGCCAACAAGGAACCGGACATGGTGCACCTGACGGGCGACGCCGACTGGCAGGCGCTCGAGATGTCGTGGCCGACCGCTGGTTGTGTGCGCGCCGTGCTGCAGATCCTCATGGTGGGTGACGGGGAAGTGTGGGTCGACGACGTCGTGCTCGGCGTCGTGAAGTGAGCGCTGCCCGGCGACGAGCCCACGATGCCCGAACTGCCCGACGTCACCGTCTATCGCGAGCGCATCGAAGCGCTGCTCGGCGGGCAGGTGCTCGAGGCCGTGCGACTGCGCAGTCCGTTCCTGCTCCGCTCCGTCGATCCGCCGCTCGACGCGCTGCACGGCCGCACGCTGCGCGCCGTGGAGCGTCTCGGCAAGCGGCTCGTCTTCGACTTCGGTGGCGAGATGTTCCTCGTGCTGCACCTGATGATCGCCGGGCGCCTGCGATGGTGGCCGCGCGAGCGCAAGCTCGGCGGCAAGGTGGATCTCGCCGCGTTCGACTTCCCGACGGGAACGCTCGTGCTGACGGAGGCGAGCCCGAAGAAGCGCGCGTCGTTGCACGTCGCCAAAGGGAGCGCGGCGCTCCGTGAGTTCGATCGCGGCGGGCTCGAGGTCGACGGCGCCACGCCTGAGCAGTTCGTCGCGCGGCTCCGCGCCGAGAACCGGACGCTGAAGCGCGCACTGACGGATCCGACGCTCTTCTCGGGCATCGGCAACGCATACTCCGACGAGATCCTGCACGCGGCGCGCCTGTCACCCGTGACCCTGACGTCGCGCGTTGGCGACGCGGACGCAGAGCGGCTGCGTGAGGCCGTCGTCGCGACGATGCGCACGTGGACGGAGCGGTTGCGCGCCGAGGTCGGCGACGGGTTTCCCGACAAGGTCACCGCGTTCCGCGAGGGGATGGCCGTGCACGGCCGCTTCGGCAAACCCTGCCCCGACTGCGGTTCGTCCGTACAGCGGATCCGCTACGCGGACAACGAGTGCAACTACTGCGCGGTCTGCCAGTGCGGCGGCCGCCTGCTCGCGGACCGCGGTCTGTCGACGCTGCTGAAGAAGGACTGGCCGAAGACGCTCGCGGAACTCGAGGAGCGACGGCGCGGCGGTTGACCGCCGCCGCCTTCACTTGTGCGGCGGTGCGGCGCGAGCAACCTGCGCAGGGGTGAGCCAGCGCGACGGGTCTTCGCCGAGCGTGATCGCGGCGTGCACCTTGGTGCGCTGCATCGGCGACAGGTCGAGCTTGGCGAACGGTGTCCCGGCCAGTGCGTGCTGCTGGTCGCTCGCGGGGGCGCCGGTCACCGGGGTCTTCGCTTCGACGGGCTTGCAGCTCTTCGTCTGCGCGGCGGCGACCAGTGCCTCGGGGGAGAGACGCGCGGGAAGGAACGTCACCTCGACGCCTTCCGCGCCGCCGACGAACACCGAGCGTGTGCGCACCACGCCGTCGAGCGCGCCGAGCACGGCTTCGCCCTCCCAGAAGCAGTGCATGGTGAGCAGCGCCGTCTTCGTGGCCGGATCGGACTCGTCGCGCGCGATCGCGAGGAACCCGGGTACGGGCGCCTTGGTCGCCTCGAGCGCCCCGACCATGCGCACGGCGATGCCGTGCGCGTCGAAGACTCCGTCCTGCCGCGGCAGCAGGTCCTTGCCCTTCCGGTCGAGGAACCTGACCACGGGATTGTTCCAGGCGGGTTCGCGGAAGCGCTCGCAGATCGCCTTCTCCGTTCCTTCCGCGTTGTTGCGCACGGCCACCGGCACGAACGACGTCTCGATCGCGGCCGTGAGCAGCGGATGGCTCAGCACGTCCTTGCCGAAGCCGGTGCACGTGCTGCAGCCGGGGATCTCCTGGAACAGCACGAAAAGGGGCTTGCTGCCGGGGGCGCCGAGAGCGGCGTCGAGGTCGCGTTGCCATGCGACGGTTCCGAGTTCGGGCGGTGGCTTCTGCATCGGGTCCTGGGCGGCGAGGGCGGCGGCGATCCACGCGATGGCGGCAGCGGGGCGGTGCATGCCGCGCAGGCTACCGTAAGATCCGCGCCCCGTGCGACCCTACCGCGACTACGACGAATCGCCGCTGATGCGGTTCTTGCGGTTCGTCACGAAGACCTTCGCGATCGGCGACTTCTTCGGCGTGCACGTCCGGATGTACTGGGCGGCCGCGATCGTGATGCCTTGGATCTACTTCCGCTGGGTGCCGAGCGGCACCGTGCTGGAAGCGGTCGTGTGCGTCGCGATCTGTTTCTTCGGCCTGTTCCTGATCGTCTGGACCCACGAGATGGGCCACATCGTCGCGGGCTGGCGGTACCGCATCCGCACGGACGCGATCTCGCTGTCGCCGCTCGGCGGCGTCGCGCACATGAACGCGCCGGCGACGACGCCGCGCGGCGAACTCGTCATCGCCCTCGCCGGCCCGGCGACGCACCTGCTGTGGCTCGCGGTGTTCTGGCCGCTGTCGGCGCTGCTGCCGTATCGGGTGCTCGAGATCGAGGGATGGGAGGCGTGTCCGATCTCTTTCGCGGTCTGGTTCTTCTTCACCGCGAACCTGAGCCTGCTGCTCTTCAACCTGCTGCCGTTCTTCCCGCTCGACGGCGGGCGCGTCCTGCGGGCGCTGCTCGCCATGCGCGTGCACCCGAACCGCGCGACGATGTGGGCCACGTCGATCGGCATCGCGGGCGGCGTCGGGATGATCGTCCTGGCCATGTTCCGCCCCGATCTGCAGAGTGCGATCGGCGTGCTCATCGGGCTTCTCTGCGTGCAGGCGAGCCTCGCGGAACGACAGCTCGCACGCCACGCGCTGATCTACGGGCACATGCAGCCCGATCCCTGGGCGATGGATCCCGACGCTTGGAAACGCGGCGCCGGTCCGCTCGCCGATCCGAAGCCGCGCGCCCCGGGTTTCGTCGGGCGGTGGCTGCGTGCGCGCAAGGACCGGCGGGTCGCCCGGGCCGCCGCCGCGGACGCTGCGCTCGACCGCGAGGTCGACGCGATCCTCGACCGCGTGCACTCGGTCGGAATGACGGGACTCACGGACCGAGAGAAGGCCGTCCTGAAGCGAGCGTCGCAGCGGCGTCGCGGCGTCGGCTGATCCGCGCGCAGTCGCCGTCGCCTTTCAGCCGCCGAACATCTGCAGCCACTCCGCTTCCGTCTTCGGCTTGAAGACGAAGTTCGTGCGCCGAGTTTCGCCCATGCTCGCGCTCGGCCGCGGGTCGTACAGGTGACCGGGGAAGAGGATCGCGTCGTCGGGCACCTTCGCGAGCTTCTGCGACAGCGACAACCAGAGCTGCCGCGGATCGCCGCCCGGCAGGTCCGTGCGGCCGCAGCCTTGCAGGAACAGTGTGTCGCCGGCGACGAGGCGGTTCTGCACGAGGAAGCACTGCGAGCCGGGCGTGTGCCCGGGCGTGTGGATCAGCTGGATCGGGATCTCGCCGACCTTCACGACGTCGCCGCTGTCGTGCAGCGCGAGGTCGCTGTCGCCGCACCCCGTGACGCGCTTCACCCACGGCGCCTCGGCCTTCTGCACGTGCACCTTGCACGGGCACCGCGTCAGGAGTTCGCGCACGCCCTGCAGGTGGTGACCGAAGAGGTCGCCGCCGACGTGGTCCTGGTGGTAGTGCGTCGCGAGAGCGCCCTCGATGGTGAACCCCTCCTTCGTCGCGCGGTCGACCAGTTCGCCCACCGCGTAGCACGGGTCGACCAGCACCGCCTGCTTCGTGACGGCGTCGCCGATCAGGTAGGTGAAGTTCGCCATCTGCGTGGCGATCGGGTCGCCCACGGCGAAGTCGCGGCCGGCGAGCCACTGTCGAAAGATCAGACGCTGCTCAAGTGCAGGGGTGGGTTCGTGCCGATCCATGCGATGGCAAGGATGGTAGACGAACGGCGAGGAGTCACGACGAAACCCGCGCGGCCGCGGCGCCCGATGCCCGGCCTCGCCGCGGCGTTGGTGTTGTTCGCCGCGTGTGTGCAGCCGGCCCGCCGCGCGGAGCCGGCGCTCGCGACCCCCTGGTCGAACGCGTTCCCCGGCGTCGGCGCGGTGACCATCCTGACGCTCCCCGAGCCAGGGCAGCCGCTCGCGCTGCAGCCGGGAACGACGCTCGTCGTCGCCAGCGAGGACGCTGCCGCCGGCGAGACGCCGTTCACCTCCGAGCAACGCGCGGCGTTGCGCGCGTTCGTCGCCGAGGGCGGGAAGCTGCTGCTGCTCGGCCACGCCGCGCGGCTCGCCGCCGCGTGCGCCATCGACAGCGAGTGGCCCGAAGCGACGACGTTCCGCTGGGGCTACGACCGGCGCGCCGGCATCGGCCGCGCGCAACTCGGCTTCCGCGTCGTGTCCGGACTCGTGCCCGAACCGTTCGATGCGCTGCGTGCGGCGCCCAACGCGGAGCAGACGTTCTTCGTCGCCGGTGGCGAACCGTGCACCGCGCCGTCGTGTGTGTGGTCGATCGGGCCACCCAAGAACGGTGTCGTGCTCGCGCGCCTCGCGACCGAACTCGACGGCGAGCTCTCGGAGATCGGGGCGCCGGTCGTCGTGCAATGGTCGTGCGTGAAGGGGACCGTGCTCGCGTGCGGCCTCCTGCCCGCGATCGACCACCCCGACCCTGTCGTGCGCGACAACGCGCGGGCATTCCTGAACGGCTGCATCCGCCGGTTGCGCGGCCGCGACGGCGGCCCCGTCGTGATGATGCGGCAGGCGGAAGCGCCCGCGCCGAGGCTCGCCGCGATGGCGTCGCCGTTCGCTCCGCGCACCGGACCGCGCGTGCCGCTGCTGGCACACTGGGGCTGGCAGGCCGCGGCGCGGCAGGCAGACGGCGGGGAACTGCGGACGACACGCGAACTGATCGACGGCGTCGTGGTACCGAGCTGGCTCGCCGGCGCCGATCTCGTCGAACTCCGTCTCGGCGACGGTGGCGTCGTCGTCCCGTGGGCCGCGAACGACCCGTTGAAGCCGCCGCCGTCGTGGCAGGTCCGCGACGGCGAACTCGGCTTGTCCGTCGCGGACGTGACCGAACTCGCTGCGGAGGCGCACGCGCGCGGCATGCTGATCGCGACGCAGCTCGATCCTCTGCCGGTGGGAGAGCGACGGAGCGAGCGCCTCGCGGCGCTGCGCTTCCTCGCGCGCGAGCTCGCGGACGTGCGCCGACGCGGTGCGGGAGCGCTCGACGGTTTCGGTGTGCGGTCCTGGTGGGAGGACACGCAGGGGTACGGCCTCGCGATGGTGCAGGACTTCCATCCGGGCGCGTTCCTCTACGGGGCGGGCGAGCGCACCGGAGAACTCGCCGGCTGCCTGCGCGCGATGGACGCCGACGACGGCGCTCCGCGCGGCAGCGGACTCGCGGGCATCAGCGGTGCGTGGCGCGACGGTTTCGACGCGGGGCGATTCCCCGTCGGTGTGCTCGATGCGCGCGCGCGCCGCGAACGCCCGGACGGGGTCGGCGGTGGAAGCAGCGGCGACTGGATCGTGACCCAGGCGAACGACTTCGTTCGCGATCGGCGCGGCCTCGGCGCCGCGATGTGGTGGCGTCGCCACGACCCTTCGTTGCTCGATCCCAGGACCGCCGATTACGTGCACGGCGTGTCGCAGGAGCCGCTGGTCGCCGCGGTCGCGGCGAGTCTCGCTGCCACCGGCGACGACGGACGCCGCGCCGCAGCGGCGGCGCTCCTCGATCCGGCGCCCCGCGGCTTCGGCGCCGAGACGAATGTTCCGGCAGCAGTCCACGTGCTGCGCGACAACTGGTTCTCGCTCGCCGGCAGCGGCGGTGCGCTGACGTGGGATCGCGACGGGCTCGCTCGCTTCCGGCCGGGCGACGGTGTCGTGCTCGCGAAGTCGTTCCTGCGCAGCCGCCTGTTCGGCGCGCGGCCCGACACCGATGCTCCGCTCGACGAGAGCGTCGATCTGCTAGCGGCCGGCCGCCGCGGCGATGGTGGCTACGGCAACGTGTTCGCCGTGGGGGCTGACGCAGCGGCGCAGGTGCCGACGACGATCGCCGGCGACGAGGTGCCCGCGTGGCCGCAGGGCATCGCGATCGACTGGCGCGGGGAGATCGGCTACCACGAACTCGAACTGGGGATCCGGCCGGTGCGCGGCAGCGGCGTACTGGCGGTCAGCCTCGACGGCTCGGTGCTGCGCTGCATCCCGTTCCGCGCGGGCCAGCCCGCGTCGACCGTGACGCTCCCGCTGCACAAGGCGGCGGTCGGTGTGCGCACGCTGCGGCTCGAAGTGGTCGACGGCGGTGCGGTCGCCATCGACGTCTTGCGCACACGTCGCCGCGGCGAGGTCGGTGTGCAGGCGAGTGTCCAGGTCCCGGCCGGCAGCCACGCGGTGCTGTGCGAGCGTTCAGCGTCCGGAGTGCACGCCGAGCGCGTCGAACTCGCGACGATCGCCGACTTCCCCGGCTTCCTCGTGCGCTTCGTCTGCGAGCGAGCGGCGCGCAACCTCCAAGTCGAGCGCACGTTCGGCTTCACCGCGCACACGAGGCTCTTCGACGCGAAAGCGGAGACCCCCGCGGACGCGCTGCGCGAGCCGTTCGTTCTGCGTGCGCCCGACACCGATCTGCCCGACGTCGTCGTGGTGCCGCTCCACCTCGCCCGGCACGAACGTTTCGAACTCGGCGAAGCGGGCCTCGTGCTGCGGTCGGCGCCCGAAGCCGGCGGTACGAGTCGCATCGGCTTCCTCTTCGTACCGCGTGATCGCAGTCGAACAGTCGCACGCTGCAGTGCGGCGATCGTCGGCGCGATGGACCGGCCGCTCGTGCTCGACCTCGGCACCACCGGTGCAGCCGAGGTGACGAGCGATCTCCCGCTGCCGTGGTCGAGGATCGTGCAGGTGCCGCTGCCTCCGTCGACTCCGTTCGCCGTGCGCGAGAACGGGTGGTGGACGTGGCGCGGCGCGCAGCCGTCGCCGGACGGCGGGTCCTGGCTGCGCATCCGCCACGAGCCGGGCGACACCGTGCAACTGGTCGGCGGGCCGTCGGTGTTCGCACGGACGAGACCGGGTCCCGGGTCGTTGCACGTCGTGGCCCTCAAGGATCCCGAGCCTCTGCGCGTCACGGTTCGCGTCCTGCAGCACAGCACACTGTGTCCGCCGTCGGTCGTCATGGGGCAGGACTTCGACGAAGTGCGCGTGAACGGCGAGTCGTGGGGCTGGTTCGACGGCCGCACGGTCTTCCTCCCGGATCGCCCCGGCACGTACGCCGTCGAGTGCCGCTCTCGCGGGCCGGGACCGTTCGTGCACGTCGCGTCGACGCGCGCGCCGCTCGAGCGCTGCTCGTACGACACGACGACGGGCGCGCTGGTGCTCGTCGTTCCGCCGGGCGAAGGACGTCCGCCCGAGCTGCCGTGGACCGCCGTGCTGCGGGGACCGCGGCCGCGCGTGGTCGAGAACGGCGAGATCGTCGACGACGCGTCGCTGAACGCTCCCGATGCCGCCGCCGCGATGCGCGCGGGGGGTGTGCTCATCCGTTTCCGCAGCGGCGTGACGAGGGTGGTGCCGTGACGGATCGTCGAGGCTTCGTCGCGATCGCCCTCTTCGCCATCGGCGCGGCGGCCCTCGTCTTCGCCTGGACGCCCGGGGCCTGGCCGTGCCCGTTGCGCGAAGGACCCGTGATGTCGGCGGCAGACGTGCCGGAAGCCGTCGCGGCCGCTCGCGCCGCCGCGGTCGCTTGTACGAACGGCGATGTCGCGGCGTTCGCCGCCACGACGACGCGCGACCACCGGGAGCGGGTCGCGCGCCAGCTCGCCGCCGTCGACGCCGCGCTCGACACGCGGTCGTTGCGTGCGATGGGGGTCGAGAGTGCGCGAGTCGACTGGTTCGCCCAGCCGATGTGGGCGGGCCTCGTGCTCGGTCGGCGCGCGGTGCTCGCGCTCGCGCGGCCGGAAGGCGATGGCGCGCAGCTGCTGTCGTTCGTCTGGGACGGACGCCGCGTGCTGTTCGACGGCGCGCGCCACGCGCCGAACGTGCGTTCGTCGGTCGCCGCTCAGGCCGCGGTGCAGGCGGCATTCGAACGCGAGTAGCGCGTTGGCGGTGCCGCCGGGGCGCGCTACCGTGCTTCGATGCTGCCCGCGCACACCGAGAATGCCGTGGTCCTCGGCTGCCTCGCGTCGTCGACGCCCGCAGCGTGGGCGCGTCCAGCGGTGGCGCGACTGCCGGAACTGCTCGTCGAGCAGGCGCATCTCGAGAAGAAGGCGGCGGCGGCCGCGGTCAACTTCCTCTTCCGCGTGCCGGCAACGCCGGTGCAGCACCGCGAGCTGTCGGCGCTCGCGCGTGAGGAGCTCGTGCACTTCGAGCGTACGCTGCGACTCCTGTCCGCGCGCGGTATCGCCTTCGCGCCGCTCGCGCCATCGGGCTACGCGGAGCGGCTGAAGCGTGCGGTCGCGGCGACGATGCCGACGCGGCTCGCCGACGAACTGCTGGTCGCCGCGTTGATCGAGGCACGGTCGTGCGAACGCATGGGCTGCCTCGCCACGGCACTGCGCGAAGATGAGCCCGAAGTGGCTGCGTTCTACGCCGATCTCTGCGATGCCGAGGCCCGGCATCACGTGACCTACATCGACATCGCCGCCGGCCTCGTCGCGGAGCACGAACTCGGGCGACGATGGAACGTGCTCGCGCGCCACGAAGCAGACGTGCTCCGCACCCTGCCGGTCGCGGCTCGTCTGCACGGCGGGCTCGGGGAATCGCCGTGAACGGGACGCCGCGCCGGCGCGCGCTGCGCCGGGTGTCGGTCGCATTCGCCGTGCTGGCGGTCGGGCACCTCGTCGCCGTGCTCGCGCACGTGTCGATCTCTGGCCCGTTCGACTGGCTGATCTCGCTCGGCTCCGCGACCACCGTGGAGTCGCTGCGGGCGCCGGAGGACGGCAAGCGCCGAGTCGTCGTGATGCAGCACGGCATGTGGCGGACAGCGGCGGCGCTGAACCGCATCGAACGAACGCTGCGCGCACACGGCTTCGAGGTCTGGAACGTCGGGTATCCGAGTCTGCGAGGCACGATCGAAGATCACGCCGCGCGGCTCCGGGACACCGTGGAGCAGATCCATCGCACTCCGGTCCACGAACTGTTCTTCGTCGGTCACTCGATGGGTGGGCTCGTGATCGAGGAGTACCTGCGGCGGCCGGACGCGCGCCAGCCGACCCGCTGCGTCTACGTGGCGGTGCCACACCGGGGCGCTCTGCTCGCCGATCTGCGCAAGCACTGGTTCCTGTTTCGCTGGGTGATGGGGGACCTCGCCGCGACGCAGCTCTCCCCCGGCGATCCGCTGCACCAGCGCCCGTTGCCGTGGCCGGAACGATCCGGCGCAATCGTCGGCAACGTCGGGGCGGGCAACCCGTCGATCCCGGGCGACGACGATGGCACCGTTGCGGCCGGGGAGGCGAGGTTCCCGGGGGCCCTCGACACGATCGTCGTCCCGTACGGGCACACGCGCATCGCCCTCGCGGACGACGTCGCGATCCAGGTGGTGCGCTTCTGCCGCGTCGGGGCCTTCTCCCATGACGCGACGCCGCGGTAGAGTGCCGGCCCTGCTGGCGCACCGGAACCGCGGTGCCGCGCGCGAATCGCCATGAAGACCTGGTTGCACACGTTCTGCCTCGGCGCCGGTTTCGGCGCGGCCTTCCTTGCGGGCCGTCTCCTTCCCTCGGGGGCGTCGGCAACGGAGCTCGCCGCGCAGGGTCGCGGTCCGGTCAACCCGGCGCCCGCGCCGGCGCAACCCGCGCCGGTGACGGAGTCCGCACCGGTCGTCTACCCGGAAGGCGGGGGCCAGGGAGTTGCCGCGAACGGCTTCCTCGCCGTGACCGGCAGCTACGGCGTCGGCACGTCGGTCGTCTACGTCATCGACACCGTGAATCGCCAGCTCGCGGTCTACGAGGCGCGCGGCGGTTCGGCCGAGCAGCGGCGCGTCGTCCTCGTCGGGGCTCGCCGGATCGACCTCGACCTCCAGCTCGAGGGCTACAACGACCGCAGCGAGTACGAGTATCAGCGCCTCAAGGACCTGTTCGGAAAGCGCGGTAGCAAGGACGTCGACGTGCGCACCGGGCTCGAGCCGCAGGCCGGCAGCCGCAAGTAGTGGCTACACAAACCCCGGGCGCGGGGTAAGCTCTCGCGGCCCATCCCCTCTCCGAGATTCGCCCCGCCCGCGGGGCAGCGTCCCCAACGATTCACGAGGTAGGTCCGTGTCCGACAAGAACGATGACTTCCTTTCCTTCGAGAAGGCCCTGCGCGAGCTCAAGATGCGCAGTGAAGAGCTGAAGAAGCTCGTTTCCGAAGGTGAGATCCGCGCCTTCCGCGACGGCGACTCGATGAAGTTCCGCCTCGAGGACATCAAGGCACTCACGACGAAGGCCGAAGGCGACAGCAAGTTGTCGTTCGCGGATTCGCTCGAGGACGACACGGGCATGGTGACGGAGCAGATCTCCGAAGAGGACACGCTCCTCGCCGAGGACGACGTCGTCGAAGAGAAGGCTGCGAAGCGTGCCGCCCCCGCTCGCTCCGCCCGTTCGGCCGCGACCGTTTCCGCCGGCGCTCCGGCCGAGCGCGAACCCGGCTGGGTCACCGCAGCGTGCGTGCTCACCGCCGTGCTCGTGATCTGGGGCTGGATGCTCGCCGACGGTGTGACGAAGGAAGTGGATCCGAAGGACAGCTTCTTCACCTCCGCCTGGGCCGCTGAGAAGGCGTCGAAGTGACGCGCGCGCTGTAGCGCGCGCAGCGGGAAGTCCCTTGGCAATTGCCTCGCACGGCGGCTACCGTCCGTCGTGCTGAGCGCGGCCACCGGTCGGTCGGGCCAGCAACCCAGATCGATACGCGAGGGGGCACCCCATGAAGTACACCTTGATGTTCGCCGCGTTGATGGCGGCGGCTTGCGTGAGTCCCGAGGCACACCGTCAGGTCGTTGCCGCGAACACCGTGCTGCAAGGGCAGATCGCCGGAATGGCGGATGCGCAGCGCCAGCTCGAAGCCGAGAACGCGCGTTTGCGCGGCCAGGTCGACGACCTCGGCAAGCGCGCCGCGGACGCGGCGTGGATCGAAGACCAGAAGAAGAAGATCGGCGACTTGTTGGCCAAGTACGGCGCAGGCACGCCGGCTGCCCAGAATGGCGTCGAACTGGTGCAAACCGCCGAGGGGTATGCGTTCCGCGTCGCCGGCGGTGTGCTGTTCGCATCGGGCCAGAACACACTCACCGAGCAGGGCAAGAAGACGTTGAGCGAACTCGTGGCGTCGCTGGGTGATCGCCGGATCCGCATCGAAGGGCACACCGACGACGTGCCGATCCAGCGCAGTCAGTGGGGCACCAACCTCCGGCTCTCCGTCGAGCGTTCGATGGCGGTCGCCGACTACCTGATCCACAGCGGCGGGCTGAAGGCCGACCACGTCGGTGTCGCCGGTTACGGCGAATACCGGCCGGCGATCGCCGGGACGGACGACGCGTCGCGGCAGAAGAACCGGCGCGTCGAGATCCTGATGCTCGATCGGTGAGGGTCCGCCGCGCGGTTGCTGGCTGGCTGCTCGTCGCGGCGAGTTGTTCGCCGTCGACGGACAGTGTCGAGCCGGGTACTCCGCCGCGCGCAGGTCGCTTCGGGTCTCTGCGCGACCTCGTTCTCGTCGATCGCCTCGAGGCCGGTCGCGCGTTCCCGCTCTTCGTCGACCGCTTCGAGGTGACACGCGGCGACTGGGTGCAGTTCGCCGCCACCGATGCTGGTCGCGTCGTCGACGCAGGTGCGGTTCGTACCGGCGGCAATCCGGCGTTGCCCGTCGCGGGAGTCGACCTGCGCCAGGCGCGTGCGTTCGCGACGTGGCGCTTTGCGCGCCTGCCTCGCGTCGAGGACTGGGAGGCAGCGGTGGGCGATGGAAGGCACCCGTATCCGTGGGGAAGCCGCGAGGACTGGACGCGAGCGAACGCGGGAGAGCTCGGCCTCGGCCAGCCGACGCCGGTCGGGACGTTCGAATCGGGTCGTCGTGGGCTCGACCAGCCGTACGACCTGATCGGCAACGTGAGCGAGTGGACCGAGAGCGTCCCGGTCGGTTCGCGCGCCGATCACCCGGAACTCGAGCCCTTGGCTTGGTGCAACGAGGGGCGGCGACGAGTGCTTCGCAGCGCGTGCCTGGCGGTTTGGCAGCTGCCGGGCGGCATCGTGCCGCTCGCGTTCGCGGTCGCTGCCGGCGGGGATCGTGTGCCGCGAGAGGTCGTCGGTTCGGATTTCCAGACCTCGATGGCGAGGCTCGCGGAGACGGTTGCCGCTGGCGATCGGCGCGCCCGCACGGGGCTGCGTCTCTACGCGACGCCGCGCGAACTGCTGGTCGCGTTGATGTCCGATCCGGGGCCCTTCGCAGGCACGGACCTCGTGCAACTGCGGGCGTTCGTGCGGCGCGGCGCGCACCGTGCGGCGCTCGCCTCGGCGCTGCGGGAACTCGGTGACGGCGCGCCTCGCGGCGGCGCGGTAGCCGAACTGCTGCGCTCCGAACTCGGTCCGTGACCATGTCGGAACGCGAGCCTTTCCAGCACTACCTCGATCGAATGACTGCGGCGGGCTTCCGCCCGAGCAGCACCCTCGGTCAGAACTTCCTGCTCGATCCTTCCCTCCATCGCTTCATCGCGGACTGCGCCGCGCCTACCGCCGCGGACACCGTCGTCGAGATCGGCGCGGGCCTCGGTTTCCTGACCCGTGAACTCGTTGGTCGCGCCGGGCGTGTCATCGCCGTCGAGATCGATGCGCGACTTCTCGCACTCGCTCGCCAGGACCTCGTCGGGGCAACGAACCTCGAGTGGGTCGCGGGTGACGCGCTCGGCGGGCCAGGGGGAACGCTGTCGCCGGCGGTCGGCGAACTGCTCGCGCGAGCCATGCCGGCTGGCGGGCGTCGTCTGCTCGTCGCGAACCTGCCGTACGCAGTCAGCGGGCCGTTGCTCGCGGAGGTGGTCGCCGCCGATCCATTGTTCGACGCCGCGGTGCTCCTCGTGCAGAAGGAGCTGGCGCAGCGCGTCGTCGCGGGACCCGGCGCCGAGGAACACGGTGGCCTCTCGGTGGGAGTGCAGGTGATGTTCGCGGCGAAGCTGCTGCGCGACGTGCCGCCGCAGGTGTTCCGGCCGCGGCCGAAGGTCACCTCGTCGATCCTGCACCTCGTGCGCCGTCCGGATGCGCCGCCAGAGCTCGCGGCCGGTGCGGCGCGCCGTTCGTTTCTCGCGTTCGTGCGGGCCCTGTTCCAGCAGCGGCGGAAGGTGCTGCGCACGACCCTCCCCGCGGCTGCGGCTGCGATCGGTCGCAACGCGCCGGTCCTGTCCGACGCGGTGCTGGGCGGTCGCGCCGAGCAAGCCTCGGTGGCATCGATCGTCGAATGGTGGCTCGGCTGTTCCCCCTGCTGAGTCCCTCGGTGCGCAGTCTTGACAGGCACCGACAGCGTGTTACAAAACGGGGTTTCCACAACTCGCAGCGTCCCCGGGACCAATACGGATCTCCCCGGCACTCGATGGGCCAAGTCTTCGTGACGCCGGCGCCCATGCGAAGGGCAGTGCGGTTGGGCGACTGAAGCAGTGAGCCGGAACCATCCGGCGGCAGGCAGCGGCGGTACCGAGGGTTCCTCCGTGCGTCTCCGCCCAGGATCCGCTTCGCTGCGACCCGTTCGAGGGCTCCCGGAAGCGATTGCCTCCCGAAGCGCTCGGCCGGGCTAGACTTCTGGGCTCGATAGGGTCGGCATTTCCGCCGCGCCGTGTCGGGTGCCAGGTGATCGCCCCGACCCCGACATCAGGCCAGACCCCGCTCAGGCCCGACCCCGCCCGCTCGACCGAGATCCATGGACCGCTTCGAGGAAGCCAAGCTGCGCGTGAAGGAAGCCACGGACATCGTGGCCCTCATCGAGGCTTCCGTTCCGTTGCGGCCGCGTGGGCGCAATCTGATCGCGCTGTGTCCCTTCCACAAGGAGGGGTCGCCGTCCTTCAACGTGAATCGGGAGCGCCAATTCTTCCACTGCTTCGGGTGTGGAAAGGCAGGCGACGTCTTCACGTGGGTGATGGAGCGCGACGGGGTGACCTTCCCCGAGGCGGTTGAGATCCTCGCCGATCGCGCGGGCATCTCGCTGGAAGGGTTGCGCAAGGGGCCTCACGGCGGCCAGAAGGGCCCGGATCCGTTCCAAGTGCTCGCCGAGGTCACGTCGTTCTACCGGCGCGAACTCGACGGCCCCGCCGGCGAACTCGCGAGGCGCTACCTCGAGGGTCGCGGCCTCTCCGACGCGATCGACGAGTGGCAACTCGGCTTCCATCCGCCGGGGCCGGCGTTCGCCCGTGAAGCTCAGCAGCGGCGCTGGCCGCGCGAGGTGCTCGAACAAGCCGGACTCCTGCGCGCGGGTCGCGGCTCGTTCGCCGGCCGCGTGATCTTCCCGATCGTCGACGAGCGGGGGCGCCACGTCGGTTTCGGTGGCCGTGTCGTTCCTGGAGCGCCGGGCAGTGACGGCCAGGGCGACGACAAGCCGCCGAAGTACGTGAACTCGCCTGAGTCGCCGTTCTTCAACAAGCGGCGCGTCCTGTTCGGCCTCTACCACGCGAAGAAGGCGCAGCAGCGCCGCATCGTCGTGATGGAGGGCTACACCGACGTGATCGCATGCCATCTCGCGGGGTTCGCGGGGGCGGTCGCGTCGCTCGGCACCGCGTTCACGGCGGACCACGCGCGCGTCGTCGAGCGGTACGCGACCGAAGGCCTGGTGTTGATGTTCGACGGCGATCGGGCCGGCCAGCAGGCCGCCGAGCGTGCGATGCGCGAACTCGTGAACAGCCAGTTGCCGGTGCGCATCGCGTTGATGAGCGACACGGACGAAGGCGGCGCCAAGGACCCGGCCGACGTGGTGACGGCGCGTCCTGGCGAAGACCCCGAACTCGTGCACGAACGGCGTGCCCGCTTCTCCGACGTGATCGACAACGCCGAGGACCAGCTGGCGGTCTGGTTCCGACTGCTGCGCCGCCGGATGGACTTCTCGCAGGCCGTGCAGGTGGACGCCGCGGCGCGCGAGTGCGCGGCGATCCTCGCGCTCGTCTCGTCGCCGGTTCGCCAGGCCGCGATGGTGGAGCAGATGGCGCGCCATCTCGCTGTCCCGACGCCGACGCTTCAGCGCCTCCTGACCAAGGTCCGGCCGGTGCGCGAGAAAGCGGAGGACGAGGCTCCTGCCCGTCGGATCGTCGCGCCGGCGCGTTCCCCCGCCGAGCGCGCGGAACTCGAGCTTCTCGCGTGTTTCCTCGCGAAGCCTTCGCTGCTCACGGGCGAGGCGAAGTGCACCGACACGCCGTTCACACTGCCCGACGTCGCGGCACTCCTCGCGATGGCGAGCGAAGGCGTGGAGTTGGGGCGCACGAAGCCCGACGACCTCGCGAAGTACCTCTTCGCGCGCGTCCCCGAGGAGCCCGCTCTGCGCACGCTGCTCGGCGAACTGTTGGAGCGAGGCGCGAAGGTCGCCGATCCCGAGGCCGTTGCAGTCGGACTCGCCGAAGGCCGTCGTCGCGTGCACGCCGAGCCCTTGCGTCGCTCCCTGCGCCAGCGCCTCGAGCAGGCGATCCGGACCGGGGACACCGCCACCGCCGCCGCGCTGCAGCAGGAACTGTTGGACAGTCTTCGTCGCGACCGTTCGGTGCCCGCACCGGCCGCCGCGACCCGCCCCGACCAACCCCTTCCCCACCCTCCGTAGAACGAACGACCGTCCGCCGTTCCGCGGCGGCCTTTCCCGAAGCAGACGACCCCTTGCCTCGCGCGGTGCCCCGCCGCGTCGAGGTGCTCCGGACACACCCCATGGCTGCACCGACCGAGTTCGACAAGAAGATCAAGGCCCTGATCAAGACCCATCGGAAGAGCGGGTCCGTCACCCTCGCCCAACTGAACGGCGTCCTGCCCGACGACATGTCGTCGCCCGACAAGATCGAGGCGGCGATCGCCATGATCGAGGAGGCGGGTCTCGACGTCGTCGAGGACGACCAGAAGCAGAAGGGCAAGAAGGCCGCCGGCCGCAAGGACGAAGAAGGCGGTGACGACGGCGCCGGTGACGAAGCCGAGATGTCGCAGGATCTCGACATCGCCGAGCCGACGGAGGCCGAGCTGTCCGCGCCGATCGTCGACATCACCGAGAAGATCGACGACCCGGTGCGGATGTACCTCACCCAGATGGGTGAGATCCCGCTGCTCACGCGCGAGGAGGAGATCTCGCTCGCTCGCAAGATCGAGCTCACCCGCAAGCAGTTCCGCAAGGAAGTGCTCTCGTCGGGCTTCGGCCTTCGCAACGCGATCGAGATCCTCGAGGACGTGTTGAAGGGCGAACTCGCGTTCGACCGCACGCTGAAGGTGAACCAGCAGGATCCGGAAGTCGGCAAGGCCGATCTGTCCGATCGCCTGCCCGGCAACATCGCAACGCTGCGGCTGATCTACGCCGCCGCGCGCTCCGACTTCGCCAAATTCGCGGGCGGCGACATGTCGGCGCCGCAGGCGACGATCGTGAAGAAGCGCATCTTCTCGCGGCGGCGGAAGGCCGTTGCCCTGATCGAGGAGCTGAACCTCCAGGGCAAGAAGGTGCGGCCGATGATCGACCTGCTCGAGAGCCGCATCGCGGAGATGAACCGGCTGCAGGCGCGCCTGCTGCGTTATCGCGGCGCGCAGTTGCAGAACCCGGACGCGCTCGAGACGAAGCGGCGTCTGCACGAGATGCAGATCGACGGCCTCGAGTCGATCGAGCGCCTGCAGCGGCGCCTCGAGTTCCTGCGTCAGGCCTACGCGAACTACGAGGACGCGAAGCGCAAGCTGTCCTCCGGCAACCTGCGACTCGTCGTTTCGATCGCGAAGAAGTACCGCAACCGCGGCTTGTCGTTCCTCGACCTGATCCAGGAGGGCAACACCGGCCTGATGAAGGCGGTCGAGAAGTACGAGTACCGCCGCGGCTACAAGTTCTCGACCTACGCGACGTGGTGGATCCGCCAGGCGATCACGCGCGCGATCGCCGACCAGGCGCGCACGATCCGCATCCCGGTCCACATGATCGAGACGATGAGCAAGCTGCGCAACGTCAGCAAGAAGCTCACGCAGCTGAAGGGCCGCGAGCCGTCGATCGAGGAAGTGGCCGAAGCGGCGCAGGTCTCGGTGGACGAGGCGAAGCGCGTGATGAAGATCAGCAAGCATCCGATCTCGCTCGACCGCCCGATCGGCGACTCGGACGATTCCTACTTCGGCGACTTCATCGAGGACGAGTCGGTCGAGTCCCCGGTACACTCGGCGAGTCGCGAGATGCTGAAGGAGCGCATCGAGAGCGTGCTCAGTACGCTGACCTTCCGCGAGCGCGAGATCATCAAGCTCCGCTACGGCATCGGCGACGGGTACACCTACACGCTCGAAGAGGTGGGCCGCATCTTCCGCGTCACGCGCGAACGCGTTCGCCAGATCGAGGCGAAGGCCGTGCGCAAGCTTCAGCACCCGGTGCGGGCGCGGCGCCTCGGCGGCTTCTTCGACAACGGCAGCGGCGAGTTGAACTGAGTCCGGCTGCCGGCGGCCCCGATGCCCCGGCGTGTCGATCCGCCAACGCGTTCTTGAGCGAGTGGGGGCCGTCGATAGACTCGCGCCCCCCGCAGTTCGCGGTCGTTCGTTTCAAGGATCCGGTGCACCCTCACGTCAAGAAGCTGCTCGCTCTCCAGCAGGTGGACCAGGAGGTCACCTCCCTGACCAAGGACATCGATTCGCTGCCCGTCGAGGAGGCAAAGCGTCGGCGCAGGCTCGACGAACTCGATCGGATCGCGACCGAGGCCCGCAACAAATTCCTGAAGTCGGAACTCGATGCCCGGGCGCTCGAGAAGGCGATCCGCGGCAACGACGACGAGATCAAGCGCCTCAACGAACGCCTCAACACGGTGCGCAACAACGCCGAGTACCAGGCGACGCTGTTCCAGATCGAGTCGGTCCGCAAGGACCGCGACGCGACGCAGGAGGAGTGTCTGCGTCTGCTCGAGGTCGTCGAGACGCAGCGCGCCGAAGCCGCTGCGACCCAGGCCACGGCCGACGAGGACCGCAAGGTCCTCGCCGCGTTTCTGGAGGAGGCGGAGAAGTTGCGTTCGTCGCGTGCAGGCGCGATCGCCGAGGTCCGCGGTCGGCGCAAAGCGCTGACCGACGGGATCCCCGACGACCTCCTGCGCGAGTACGACGGCCTCTACAAGACGCGCGACCACATGGGCGTCTGTGCCGTCGAGAACGGCTACTGCCAGGGCTGCTACAACAAGATCACGATGAACGACACGGCCCGCCTCCTCGGGCATTCGAGCGTCGTGAAATGCGGATCCTGCCAGCGGATCCTGTACATGCAGAAGTGACGCGCTCGATCCTCCCAGTCGTGGTCGGTACCGCCGGCCACATCGACCACGGCAAGAGCAGTCTCGTGAAGGCTCTGACCGGGATCGATCCGGATCGTCTGAAGGAGGAGAAGGAGCGCGGCTTGACGATCGACCTCGGCTTCGCCCGCCTGCGTCTGTCGGACGGGCGCTGGCTCGGCATCGTCGACGTGCCGGGTCACGAGCGATTCGTCCGCAACATGGTCGCGGGCTGCACCGGACTCGACCTCGCGATGCTCGTCGTGGCGGCGGACGACGGCGTCATGCCGCAGACGATCGAGCACGTCGACATCGTCGACCTCCTGGGCGTTCGCGGCGGCCTCGTGGTGCTGACGAAGATCGACATGGTCGATCCCACGATCGCCGCGCTGGCCGAAGAGGAGATCCGCTCCCTGCTGCGCGGCACGGTACTGGACGGCGCCGACGTGGTTCGCGTCAGCTCGGTGACCGGCGAAGGGATCCCCGACCTTCGGCAGAAGCTGGAGGCGCTCGCGCGAACCGTCGAGCCGAGGCGCAGCGAAGGCCCGTTCCGCATGCCGATCCAGCGCGTGTTCTCGCTCGCCGGGATCGGGACCGTGGTCACCGGCATCCCGGTGTCCGGTACGGTGAGACCGGGGGACGAAGTCGAGATCCTGCCGCTCGGGGAGAGGGTGAAGGTGCGCGGCATCCATGCCTACGGCGGCAAGGTCGACGAGGCGGTCGCCGGTCACAGCACGGCGCTGTCGGTTCCCGATGCGAAGGAGGCCGGGGTGCATCGGGGCATGGTGTGCGCCGCTCCCGGTGTGTTCACGGTCGGAGACGCCGTCGACGTCGAACTGGTCACCACGAACCGCGCGCCGCGGCTCACGCACCGCGCACCGATCCGCTTCCACACGGGAACGGTGGAGGTGCGCGGCCAGTTGCTGTTGCTCGATCGCGACGTCCTCGAGCCGGGGCAGCGCGTGGTGGCCCGCGTCGAACTGGATTCGAGCCTTGCGTGCGCGCACGACGACCGCTGCCTCCTCCGTCTGCAGAATCCGGCGGTGACGGTCGGCGGTGGGCGCATTCTTCGCCTGTCGGAGTCGGGCCGCTATCGCCGGCGCGATCTCGGCGCGGAACTCACGGCGATCGTCGCGGCCGGTGATCGCCCGGAGGCGCGGATCGAGCACGAGCTCGAGCGGGCAGGGGCGGCGGGTCGCGCCGTCGACGACCTCTCCCGTGCGCTCGAGATCCCCGACGATCGTGTCCTCGAGGTCCTCGCGTCGATGCCTCATGTGCACCTGCACGAGCGCGCGATGCGTGCGTTCCTCGATCGCTTCGTCGTTGCCGGTGAGCACGAGTTGCTCGCGTCGGTGGAGAAGATGCTCGCACGTCGACCCGAAGCGGCGTCGGTCAAGCGCTCGGCGTTGCGGGCGACGAAGTCGCTGCCGCAGACGTTGATCGATCACGTCGTGGACCGTCTGCAAACTGCCGGCCGCGTGAGAGCGGGGCGGCTCGGGCAGATCCTGTTCGTCGATCGACTGAAGCCGCTCGCCCCGGCCCAGCAGCAGCGGCTCGATCGTGTCGTCGCCGAGTGTGAGCGCCGCGGTTTCCGCCCACCTGACGCGGCCGAGCTCGCGGAAGCCGTGGGGACTTCCGGTGACGCGCTCCTGTCGCTGGTCGAACGTGCGCACGACGAGGGCCGCATCGAGGTCGTCGGCGAACACTTCTACGGGGCGGTGGTGATCCGGACCGTGTTGCGCGAGGTGCGGAGAAACTGCCTCGCGCACGACGAGGCGTTGGACATCCCGGCTTTGCGCGACCACCTGGACACGAGCCGCAAGTACCTGATCCCGCTGCTCGAGCACGTCGACTCGCTGGGCCTGACCGTTCTCCGCGGCGGCGTTCGCCGGCTGTTGCGGTCCTCCGATCTCAGTCGCGAACTGGCGGCCGAGGGCGACTGAATCCGGGCGCGTCGGATTCCGGTGTCGGTAGCATCGCGACTTCGGGTGCCGCCTGGCGCAACAGTCCGCGGGACCCGCGTGCCGATAACGGGATGTCCCCGATCGGAACGGAGAGCAGCATGAGCGGCGAGAGCCAACGCGACGACGATCCTGATTTCCTCGACGACGACTTCATCATCGAGGATCTCGCCGCGAAGAACGAAGAGCTCGACAGTCTGTTCGAGCAACCGGAAGGCGGAGCGGCAGCCAAGGCGCCCGCCGAAACCGACGCCGAGGATCTTCTCTTCACGGACCATAGTCGCGACCCCGTGTTCGAGGGGCGGCAGCAGTTCGCGGAGGGGCAGGACACCGACTGGGACGGCGAGAAGCTCGATCTCGAGTCGATGGAGACGCCCGCTCCGGCGGAAGGGGCTGCCGGTCAGGACCCGGCGCTCGCGGCTGCGGAGCAGTCCTTCACGAAGGAACTCGATTCGCTGCTGAAGGGAGAAGACGAGTTCGGCCCGGACAGCGAAGGCGAACTCGAGGTCATCGGCGCCGAGCCCGGTGCGTCGAACGACGGCATCGCCGAGTTCGAGCAGTCGGGGCCGTTCGTGCTCGACGACGGCGACGGTGCCTGGCAGGACGACTCGGCGAAGCCGGTCGAGGCAAACGCGCAGGACGCGGACGCCGAGACGGTCGAACTCGGCATGGCGCGCGAGGCCGCGACCGACGACGAAGGCGAGGTCGAGCCGGGTTGGGAGCCGTTGCCGACTGCTTCGGTGGACCACCTGGCCGAGGTCGGCGACGTCGAGCGCACCGACGAGGAAGCCGAGGCGGCCGTCGAGTCCTACGAGGGCTCGGATGCACAGCAGTTCAACGCACCCGGTTCAGGGTTCCAGCCGGCGCTCGTTGGTGCCGAGGTCGAAGGCCACGACATCTACGCCGAGGAAGAGCCCGTCGCCGAAGTGGTCGGTACGACGGAGCTGCGGCGCCGCAACACGCGACTCTTCGTGTCGATCGCCGCGACGCTGGCGATCCTCCTTGGCGGAGCGGTCACCGTGTGGAAGCCCGAGTGGCTGGGACTCGGCCGCACGCAGGAGCGGATGTCCGTGGTCGAACTGACGCGGCCGAACGTCGCGGTCAACGTGCCCGTGCCCGAAGTGGTGCCGCAGCCGCTCGACGAGGAGCCGAGCCCGGACAAGCCGTCCGTGGTCGTCGCGCCCTCGACCGAACCCAAGCCCGCCGATCCGGGCACGGTGACGCCGCCGACCGACATCTCGACCGAGCCGAAGCCCGCCGACCCGGTCGCGGTGACGCCGACGACGACGACGGATCCGGCACCGGCCACTCCGACCGAAACCGGACCGACGCCGGTGGTCCAGACTCCGCCTCCGCAGGGCCAGAACGGGTGGCCGGTCCGCGAAGTGCCGGTTGCGCAAGCGCCGACGACGCCGACGAAGCCGGCTCTGATCCGGGTCAACGAAGAGCTGATGATCGGTGAGCCCGACGACTCGGTGCGGACGAAGGCGCCGACGGGCGCGACCGTGATGCCTGGCGTGCGCGCGTTCGCGCAGCTCGCGAACGGCAACTACTTCATCGGCAGCGTGAAGGCGGTCGACGCCGAGCGCCTCACACTGAAGGTCGACACGGGCGAAGTGACGCTCCAGGTGGCGGCGCTCGCGAAGCTGACCGAACTCGGCTCTGCCGACTACGCGGAGCTGCAGCGGGTGACGTCTGGCTTCGTCCGGCTCACCAACAACAACCGTCTCGTGGGCGGCATCCTGAGTGGCATCGCCGACGACCACGTGGTGCTCGAGTTCCGCAGCAACCGCGTGATGCTGCCCCGTTCGGCTGTCGGTCAGGTCGTGTCGGGTGAGAGCGACGCCGCGGTTCGCCTCGACACGACACGCGAAGAAGACGACTGGCTGCGTCACCTGGTGGAACGCCAGGTCGGCAACGGCGCCCCGCCGGTGCCGGCGCCCTCGCCGCCAGCGCCCCCCGCGGAAGGCCGCTCGCCGCGCTGATTCCGATCTGCACGAGGTAAGGTGAGCCCGTGCTCACCTGCCTCGAGTGCGGCAACCAGGACATGCGCGTGCGCGTCGCCGGCGGCACGCCGATCCACGAGTGCGCACTCTGTGGTGCCCGCTTCGGCGACCGGGACGCCATCGAAGCCCTCGAAGACGCCGAAGAGGCCGAGGGGCGCGGGGTGTCTCCCCTCGTCTGGCCGCTGTGCCGCGCTCTCGACCGCCTGCCGGGGATCGTGGTGCGCGAAGCGCAGGCCGGGGACGTCGACGCGCGGGTGCTGCCGTTCGTCGAGATCGGCGTCGCGTCGATCGACGCGCTCGTCCAGCTCGAGAACCTCGCCAAGTCGCTCCTGCTGGCAGCTGCCGAGCTGCGTGGTCACTGGGTCGTCGAAGTCGAGTTCCGGCGCCACCTGGCGTTCGTCCTGAAGCCGCGGCACGGCGGCGGGCCCGTCGGGCGCGAACAGGTGCGTGATGCCCAGGTCGATCTCGACGTCGTGCGCCGCCATTTCGAGCGCGACGCGAAGCTGGGGTGGTGGCGACATGCGGGGACCGGACGGAGCGGATAGGCTCCCGGCGCGTCCTTTCGGAGACCCCACGCCGATGCCGTTCCTGTCCGCGTTCGTCTGTGCGTTCTTCGCACTGTTCCTTTCCGTCGCTCCTGCGCAGCAGGACATGGAAGCCCGCCTCGATGCGGTGAAGGAGTTCACCCGCTTCTTCAAGAAGGCGAAGGAGGAAGCCGTGATGGTGGAGGCGGTGAAGACGCTCGTCGGCAACGAGTGTCGTCCCGCCGCGGAGGAGCTCTTGAAGCTGCTGCGTCATCCGGTGAGCGCCGTGCAGCTGGCTGCGCTCGAGGTCCTGCAGGGCTACAAGTCCCAGGACACGTACCAGGCGTGGGTCGACGAACTGCCGAAGGTGAAGGAGCCGGACATGGCGGCGATCCTCATCAAGGTGCTCGGCCGCGCGCAGCTGAAGATCGCCGTTCCGGCGATCGAGACGGTCGCGGGCGACCCGAAGGCGAACGCGGTCGTGAAGTTCGAAGCCGCGCGCGCTCTGCAGGCGATCGGAACCGAGGGCACGGCGGGCCTGCTCGGCAAACTCGTCGCCGACGGCGACCCGCAGGTTCGCAGCGCCGCAGCGGACGCGATCGGCGCGCTGAAGGCCGCTTCGCACGGCAAGGCGCTCGTCGCCCTGCTCCGCGACAGCGAGTGGCAGGTGCAGGCTGCCGCGATCGGTGCGCTCGGTCGGGTTCGCGTTCAGGAAGCGATCCAGCCGCTCATCGACGTCATGCGGAAGACGGGCCGCTTGCGCGTCGAGTGTGCGGACGCCCTGTTCAAGATCACCGCGCTCGACTTCGGCGTGGATCCGGATCGGTGGCAGGAGCAGTTCAACACGCTCCTCTCGATCCCTGGCTGGCGCATCCCGACCGACGAAGAGCTCGCCAAGAAGGCGGAGAGCCGCAAGAAGACCGACGCCTACTATGGCAAGAAGGAGCAGACGAACACGTTCGCGGGCATCCCGACGACGTCGACCAACGTACTGTTCATCATCGACGTGTCCGGCTCGATGGACGACCTCGTCGTCGAGGTCGAGAAGTTCCAGGGCTACCGCGACCGCAAACGCTTCACGATCGTGCAGACGGAGCTCTTGAACACGATCGATACGCTCACTGCGGAGACCAACTTCGACATCGTCGCATTCGCGACCGACCTCTACACGTGGAAGAAGCGTCTCGTGCCCGCGAACGTCGTGAACCGCGACTCGGCGAAGTCCTTCATTCGCGGCTTGAAGCCGATCGGCGGTACGGAGTCGCAGGACCTCGCCCAGTCCGGCCTCGGGGGTTCCGCCAACCTCGAGGCGGGCAAGACGAACACGTTGAAGGCGCTGCTCTACGCGTTCGGTGTCGACCCGGACAAGCCGTCGAAGGCCGTGATCACGGGCTTCGACAAGGCGGCGATCAAGAGCCCGCTCGACACCGTGTACTTCCTCAGCGACGGACGCCCGTCCATCGGCAAGCTCGTCGAAACGAACGAGATCCTGAAGGAGGTCCGCCGGCACAACGAGATCTACCGCATGGTGATCCACACGATCGCGATCGGCGAGTTCCAGAAGGAGTTCCTCGCGCAGCTCGCGACCGAGAACGGGGGCGTCTTCGTCGACCTCGGGCGCTGACGCGCGCCTTCACGCGATCGGAGTCTCGCCGCGCAGTACACCGCGCGGCCGGATCCACAGGACGAGTGCGGTCGCCGCAGCGCCGCCGACGCCCGTCCACCAGAGGGTCCAGGCCATCCCGTTGCCGCGCTGCGCGTGGAAGAGCGCCACGTTGCAGACTGCGTAGCAGCTGCGCGCCACGAGCGACACCGCCGAGAGCACGGTCGTGCGTGCCGCCGGCCCGATGCGGTGGTTCACGAAGTCCTGCAGCAGCGCCATGTGCATGCCGAACGGCACCTGTTGCACGAAGAACATCGCCACCGCGAGCCAGGCGATGGCGCGCGATCCCTCGCCGGCCTCCGCGGCGTGACGTTCCCACGCCATCACGACGAGTGATGCGCACAGCACGAGCGGCATCGCCCAGAAGAGAGGGCGCCGGCCGACGTGACGCACGAGGCGTGGGACGGCGGCGCTGAGCGGCGCGGCAGCGAAGTTCATCGCGGCGAACAACACCCCGACGAACAGGGGGTCGAGGAGGATCGGTTCGATCGAACCCGCAGCGCGCAGCCATGGCTGGTAGTTGTGGAACGGGTAGCGCAGGAGCGTGAACAGGACCGCCCAGTACGAGAGCAGCCAGATCAGCGGCGGTCGTGTGAGGTCGGTTCGCAGCTCCGCGAAGAACTCGCGCACGCGGAACGTGCGGCGAGCGGGCTCCGGGGCGAGCCGCATGGCGACGACGGCGGCAACCGTGCACAGCACGCAGGTGGCGGCGATGGTGAGGTGCCAGGCGTCGCCGCTCGGGGCGCCGACGCGTGCGAGCGCGCCCCCGAGCAGGAACGAGCTTCCGGTGCCGAGCAGTCGTCGTGCGTGGATGCGCGATTCCTCGGCGAGGTAGCGGCTCTGTTCGCCGTGTTCGCGCAGGGTCTCGTACAGGATCGTCGACGGGGGGCCCGAGAGCACTGCATGGCCGAGCCCGAGCAACACCTCGCCGGCGACGAAGCCGGCGTAGCCCGGTGCCGCGAGCAGCAGGCCGAAGCCCGCTGCCAGCAGGAGCGGGCCGAACACTAGCATGCGCTTTGGTCCGAACCGATCCGCGAGCACGCCGGTCGGCACCTCGGCCACGAACATCGCGAGGTAGTACGCGCCGACGATCTCGCCGTAGTCGCCCTCGTCCATCCCGTGCCGATGGAACCACAGGAACAGGAACGGCACGCACGCGAACGGGTACGTGAGCAGCGCGTACGCGCGAAGGAGCCGCAGCTGCCGATCGAGAGGCGACAAGCCGGGCAGGTTCGCGCCGCGTCCGCCGTCTGGCAACGGAGAAGCGACGGAGCGCGCCGCCTTGCAATCGGCGTCCCCGCGGGCATCCTCAGCCGTCCCCGATGTCCGCGCCGATCGCCGATTTCCGCAGCGACACGATGACGCGCCCGACGCCGGCGATGCGCGCGGCGATGGCCTCCGCCGAAGTAGGGGACGACGTGTGGGGGGAGGACCCGACCGTTCGGCGGCTCGAGGACGAGGGCGCTGCCGGCCTCGGCAAGGAAGCGGCGCTGTTCGTGCCGTCGGGAACGATGGCGAACCAGATCGCCATCCACCTGCACTGCCGCCCCGGCGACGAGCTGATCTGCGAGGAGCGCTCGCACGTGTTCGTCAACGAGGCCGGCGGCATCGCGAGGTGGTCGGGCACGCAGGTGAAGCCTCTCGCGGCCGCGGATGGGTTCCCGACGCCGGCACAGGTCGAAGCCGCGGTTCGCGCCGACGACGTGCACTACCCGCGGTCTCGCCTGCTCGTCCTGGAGAACTCGCACAACAGCGCGGGCGGTCGCGTCGCGTCCCCCGCTCGCGTCGGGGCGCTGGCGGCCGCGGCGAAGAAGCACGGGCTCGCCGTGCATTGCGACGGCGCGCGCCTGGCGAACGCGGCGGTGGCGCTCGGATGCCCCATGGCCCAGCTCGTGGCTGCGCTCGACTCGACGACGCTGTGTCTCAGCAAGGGGCTCGGAGCACCGGTCGGTTCGCTCGTCGCGGGAAGTGCTCCGTTCGTGAAGGACGCGCGGCGCGCTCGCAAGGCGTTCGGCGGCGGTATGCGTCAGGCGGGCGTGCTCGCTGCGGCCGGCCTCCTCGCGTTGAGCGACGGACCCGCGCTGCTGCGTCGCGATCACGAGCGTGCGAAAGAACTCGCGGCTGGACTCGCCGGGTTGCCGTGGGCCCGCGTCGACGCCGCGTCCGTCGAGACGAACATCGTCATGTGTGAACTCGTGGGCGTGGAGCCCGTGTCGCTGCTGCAGCACTTGCGCGACCATGGTGTGCTCGCCGCGACGATGGGACCGCTGCGCGTCCGCTTCGTGCTCCATCGCGACGTCGACGACGCCGGCGTGCGCGCCTGCCTCGCGGCGTGCCGTTCGTTCGCTGCCTCTTCCTCTTCGTCTCCCGTGAAAGGACTCGTTCCGTGAGCATCTTCAAGGCCTACGACATCCGCGGCACCTACCCCGACCAGATCGACGAGAAGATCGCGTTCAAGATCGGCGCTGCGATGGTCAAGTTCCTGTCCGCCAAACGCCTCGTCGTCGGTCGCGACATGCGCACGATGGCTCCCTCGGTCCAGAATGCCGTGATCGACGGCATGCTGTCGCAGGGCTGCGACGTCGTCGACATCGGGCTCGCGTCGACGCCGATGGTCTACTACGCGATCGGCACGATCCCGTGCGATGGCGGCCTCGCGGTGACCGCGTCGCACAATCCGAAGGAGTACATCGGTTTCAAGCTGTGCAAGAAGGAGGCGCGGCCGATGTCCGGCGACACGGGAATCAAGGACATCGAGAAGCTCGTGACGGGTCCCGACCTGCCCAAGGCGGCGCGGGCCGGCAAGCGCGACCAGGTCGACAAGATGCGCGACTGGGTGAAGCACATCGCTGGCTTCGCGAAGGGCATCCAGCCGATGACGATCGTGGTCGACTACGCGAACGGCATGGGCGCCAACGAGTCGCCGGCAATCTTCTCGGCGATCCCGGGTCTGAAGGTCGTGCCGCTTTACGAGAAACTCGATGGCACCTTCCCCAACCACGAAGCGAACCCGCTGAAGGAGTCGAATCTCGACGACCTCCGCGCAGCGGTGAAGAAGCACAAGGCGCCGCTCGGGCTCGCGTTCGACGGCGACGCCGACCGCTGTGCGTTCGTCGACGAAGAGGGGCGCACGGTGCACGCTGATCTGATCACCGTGATCCTCGCGCGCGGCATGCTGCAACGGCATCCGAAGAAAGGAATCATCTACGACCTTCGTTCGAGCAAGGTCGTGCCCGAGGAGATCGTGAAGCTCGGCGGGCGCCCCGTTCGCGAACGCGTCGGCCACTCGTTCATGAAGGAGACGATGCGCCGCACGGACTGCATCGGCGGCGGCGAACTCTCCGGACACTTCTACTTCGCCGAGAACTACTACACCGACTGCGGCGTGCTCGCGGCGATCCTCGTGATGAACCAGTTGAGCCAGGAGAAGCGCTCGCTGAAGGCCGCTGCCGACGAACTCCGCAAGTACCACGGCACCGGCGAGATCAACTTCAAGGTCGCCGACAAGGCGGCGCTGATGAAGAAGGTCGAGGCGACCTTCGCGGACGGCACGATCGACCACCTCGACGGCGTGACCGTCACCTACCCGACGTGGTGGGTGAACGTGCGCCCCAGCAACACCGAGCCGTTCCTGCGCATGTGCCTCGAAGCCGACTCGAAGAAGCTGATGGAGCAGAAGCGCGACGAACTGTTCGCCATCCTCGGCCACCCGGTCGATCACTGATCTCGCCACCGGGATCCGCTCGCTGCCTCATGCATCCACGTCCGTCCGGCATCGTCGCGCTGCTCACCGACTTCGGCCTCGCGGACCCGTACGTCGGCATCATGAAGGGTGCGGTGTTGCGCGCTTCGCCCAAGGTCCAGATCGTCGACGTCACGCACGATGTCGCGCCGCAGGATGTCGAGGCCGGCGCGTTCTTCGTCGGAGCGCTCGTCGGGCGGTTTCCTTCCGGCACGGTGCACGTGGCCGTCGTCGATCCGGGGGTCGGCACCGCGCGTCGCCTTCTCGCGGTAGCAGCGCACGACGCGTACTGGCTCGGTCCCGACAACGGTGTGCTGGGTGCGGTGACGGCCGGCGAGGTGCGCGCGATCGACGTCGTGCATCTCGGCATCCGTCCGGAGTCGAACACCTTCCACGGTCGCGACATCCTGGCTCCGGTCGCCGCGTGGCTCGCCGCGGGGCGTTACGGGTTCGCGTCGCTCGGGCCGCTCGTCGCCGACGCCGTGCGCCGGCCGACGGGCGGCGGGTCGGCGCGGGTCGTGCACGTGGATCGCTACGGCAACCTGGTCACGAACGTGCCGGCCGCGGCGCTGGCCGGGGTGGGGGCCGTGCGCGTCGGCGGTCAGGTCGTGCCGTTGCGGCGGACCTACGGAGACGCACCGCCGGGCGGGCTCGTGGCGCTCGTCGGTTCCTACGGCCTGCTCGAAGTCGCGAAGAACGGCGGCGATGCGGCGAGAGCTACGGGAAGTGGACGGGGCGCGCCGATCGAACTGGTCCCCGCGTAGACTCTTCGCCCCGCGCCATGACCAAGACCTCGATCCCGCAGCAAGTGATCCGCCTCGTCGGCGTGCCCATGGACCTCGGTGCGGGCCGCCGAGGTGTCGACATGGGGCCGTCGGCGATCCGGATCGCGGGCGTCAGCCAGGGACTTCGCCAGCTCGGCTACCGCGTCGAAGACGACGGCGACGTCGGCGTTCCCGCTCCAGAGACCCGCGATCCCGGCAGCGCGAATGCCCGCTATCTCGAGCCGATCTACCACGTCTGCAATCGCCTGCGGCTGCGTGTCCGTCGTTCCCTCGAGACAGGGGAAGTGCCGGTCGTGCTCGGCGGTGACCACAGCATCGCGATCGGTACGGTGTCCGGCGTTGCGGAGCACTTTCGCAACCAGGACAAACGCATCGGCCTCATCTGGGTCGACGCCCACGGCGACATGAACACGCCCGAGAGTTCGCCGACCGGCAACATCCACGGCATGCCGCTCGCGACGCTGCTCGGCATGGGGCACCCGCGACTCGTCGAGATGGGCGGCTTCTGGCCGAAGGTCGAGCACCGCAACGTGTGCCTCATCGGGATCCGCGACATCGACGAGGTCGAGCGCGAGATCGTGAAGAGCTCGGGCATCCACGCGTACACGATGCGCGACGTGGACGAGCGCGGCATCCGTGCGATCCTGCAGGAGGCGATCGGCTACGCGACGGACGGGACCGCAGGGTTCCACGTCTCCTTCGACCTCGACGGAATGGATCCGCGCGACGTGCCGGGAACGGGGACGCCGGTGAAGGGCGGGATCAGCTGGCGCGAAGCCAATCTGCTGATGGAGATGGTCAGCGACAGCGGTCGGATGACCAGCCTCGAAGTGACCGAGCTGAACCCGATTCTCGACGTCAAGAACCAGTCCGGCGAGGTCGCGGTGGACGTGATCCTCAGCGCGTTCGGCAAGCGCATCCTGTAGCGCGGACCATCGATTCGTCAGCCACGCTACGGGCAGGCTGGGGTGGCCTTCGGAGACGTTTCAGCGGGGCTGGTTGGGTTGCTCGCCCGAGGCGTTTCCCCGCGTGGCGACGGCTCCCGTGAGATCCCGAGGCGCGCCGCCCGCACGGTGTGGCCTTCGACGGGGTGGCCTTCGGAGACGACGCAGCGGGGCTGGATGCGAAGTTCGCCCCGCACGTTGCCCCGCGTTGCGGCGGCTCCCGTGAGATCCCGAGGCGCGCCGCCCGCACGGTGTGGCCTTCGACGGGG
>CAZIFB010000010.1:86776-114937 GCA_964538915.1 uncultured candidatus Brocadiaceae bacterium
CGGAGACGACGCAGCGGGGCTGGATGCGAAGTTCGCCCCGCACGTTGCCCCGCGTAGCGACGGCTCCCGTGAGATCCTGAGGCGCGCCGCCCGCACGGGGTGGCCTTCGGAGACGTCGCAGCGGGGCCGGTTGCGTTCGCTCGCCCGCGGCGTTTCCCCGCGTAGCGACGGCTCCCGTGAGATGCTGAGGCGCGCCGCCCGCAGGGCGGGGTGCCTCAGAAGTCGATGCCGAACGACAACTCGGCGAAGAAGCCCTGGTCGAGCGCGCCTTCGGCTTCGTTGAAGGTCGCCGCACCGGTCGTCAGGTGGTAGTCGCCGGCGACGACGAGGCCCGAGCGCGCGCGCAGCGAGACGTTGTCGTTCATCCGGTGCACGAGTCCGACGTAGGCGATGATCTCCTGGACCTGCACGTCGGCGCGCTGGGCGCCGGTGGCCTCCGTCGTCCGGACGTGGTACTGGGCGCCCGTGACTTCGCCGCCGATCAGGATGCCCGTGCTGGCGCTCGGCCACAGCGAGAGTTCGACGTACTCGGGGGCCAGCAGGTCGAAGCGCAGACCGTCGAACACGTGCCAACTCACGCCGAGGTAGGGCAGCCACGGCGCGTCCTCGTAGATCTGGTTGTACCGGGCGCCGATCTTGAGAAAGACGTTGTCGATCGTGTGGATCGTGAACAGCGCCTTCGACGGGTAGTCGAAGTCTTTGTGGTGCAGGCCGTCGTCCCAGTCGCTCCAGAGTCCGGGGGACGTCTCCATCTCGAAAAGCACGTTGTCGTCGAGGAAGACGCCGAAGCCGACGTGCAGGCCCGCGGCGTGCAGCTGTTCGTCGCCGATGCCCGAGGCGTTGCCCATCGAGCCGAACGCGCTGGAGAACGTGTAGCTGCGGCCCTCGTAGTACGCGCCGAACTTCAGGTAGCCGTCGGTCGACACGAGCACCGGCAGATCGACGTCGATGTCGTAGCCGAACAGATCGAAGGAGCCGGGTTCGTGCTGGATGCGCTGGTTCGGCAGCACGCGTGCGCCCAGTTCGATCGGAGCCACGTAGCGCTCGCGCTTCGCCATGAAGTCGCCGTGCGCGTCCTTGAACAAGCGGTTCAGGGAGTAGAGGTCGGGATCCTGCTCGCCCTGCGAGGTCGGCTGGTAGCGCGGCGAGTAGTCGCCGATCGTCCGCCCGCTCGCAGGTGCGGGATCCTTCGCGCCGGGGTTCTGGGTGCCGACTTCGCGGAACTTGCTGTTGTCGAGCGTGGGAGCCTGGGCGGCTGCCGCGGCAGCGGAAACGCACGCTGCGAGAACGAAACGAACTGGGTGGTTGCGCATACTCCCTGACCGGTTGAGACCGGCCGAATCCTCACCGCAGCGGGGCCGGAATCAAGCCCGAAGTCAACGCTGGAAGATGGGCAGGTACTGCTTCGGCATCTGCAAGAGAATGCACGCGATCGCAGTCGCCATTTCGTCACCGGGGCCGACGTCGTTGCGCCACCGACCGTCGGGTTGCTGCGACTCCAGCAGGTCGGCCGAGAGGCGCGTGAAGTAACGCCGGAGGGGGGCGCCGCCGTGCTGGTAGAAGGCCTGGGCCGCGTAGTAGTTGCCGTACCAGAAGTAGAAGTGCGAGCGGTAGTAGTCCGCGATGCCGCCGTAGTCGCGCTCCAGGAACCGCAGCACCGGATCGACGATGTTCTCGTCGTGCACACCGGCGGATGAGAGGGCGGTCAGGGCGGCGGCGTTTATCGCGTACTCGTTCGGCTTCGTGTACGCGCCGCGCCCGTGGATCTTGTAGTAGAAGAGCCCGGCTTCCCGCCCCGAGTTCGTGCGGCTCTGCATCACGTAGGCGATGGCGCGGTCGATCGTTTCCGGCGGTACACGGATCCCGATGTTGCGCGCGGCGCGCAGGGCCTGAACCTGGCAGACGGTGACCGACAGGTCGATCTCGCGGTCGAACGGGTTGTAGCGCCAGCCTCCGTACTGGTTCTGGCTGTCGACGATCAGGTTGACCGCTCGCTCGAGTGCGATCTTCGCCGAGTCGGTCGCCGCCATGCCGTGGACCTCGGCGAGGAACAGCGTCGCGAACGCGTGGCTGTACATCCGCGTGCCCGCGTCGGTGAGGAACCCGTTCTCGAGACCATGGGCGACCATGTAATCGTGCACCCGACGTACGACGTCGCGATGCGTGCCCCGGTCGGGCAGGTTGCCGCCGGCCAGGAAGGCCATGCCGCACAGCGCGGTGACGCCGAGGTGCCCGTGCCCTTGCGCCCGCTGGGATTCGACGGACATCGACTGCGGCAGCTCGATGTAGCTGTCCTGCGACTTGTGCCCGACGATGCCTGCCCAGGCGCCGCCTTTGCCCTGGCTCTTCGCGAGCCACCCGAGTCCCCGCTCTGCCGCGCGGTAGCACGCGTCGGCCTGCTTTGCGTCGAACCACGCCTCCTCGGTAGTTGCCGGTCGCGGCAAGGCCCGCGGGTCTTGCTCCAGCGTGGTCGGCGCCAGCCAGGGCAACAGGGCGACGAGCGATAGCATCGGGGGCTCGGGGCGGCGCACGGGGGACGGGAACGCGACGGGCGCGCATTGTCGGCGGGCCGGCGCAGCGGCGCCAGTCGCCGTCTTGCGTTCGCGGTCCTCGGCGTGCTAACCATCCATTCTCGCGCGCCGTTTCGGCCGCGCCCCCCGAACGATGCTCGCTTTCGTCCTCACCGCCAATCCCGTCTACTGGTTGATCCTCGGCGTCGGGCTCCTGCTGAGTCTCCTCGCCGCCGGCCGCGTGAAGTCGACCTTCGCGCGCTGGTCCCAGGTGCGCGCTCGCTCGGGGATCCGCGGCGCACAGGTCGCCCACGCGATCCTCCAGGCCCACGGCATCCACGACGTCAGGGTCGAGCCGGTCGCCGGGTCCCTTACGGACCACTACGACCCGTCGTCGAAGACCCTCCGGCTCAGCGAGCCGGTCTACCACAGCGACAGCATCGCGGCGCTCGGTGTCGCTGCCCACGAAGTCGGACACGCGATCCAGCACGCGACCCGCTACGGGCCGCTGCACTTCCGTTCGGCGTGGGTCCCCGTCGCGGGCATCGGGTCGGGCCTCGGGGAGATCCTGGTCGTGGTCGGCCTGCTCATGGCCGGCGGTGGCGGGTCGATGCTCGTCGCCTGGATCGGGCTCGCCCTGTTCGGTGCGACTACCGTGTTCACGCTCGTGACGCTGCCCGTCGAGTTCGACGCGAGCCGCCGCGCGATGGTCACTCTCGAACAGAGCCGCGTGCTCGCGGCGGACGAACTGCCGGGAGCACGCAGCGTGTTGAACGCGGCAGCGATGACCTACATCGCCGCCGCCGCAGTGTCGCTGATGCAGCTCCTCTGGTGGTTGTTCCAGATCCTGGGCTCGCAGCGCCGCGACGACTGATCGCTACCAGCGGTCCGCGGCGGCCAGCGCGAGGGCGGCCTCGGCTTCGGGCCGGCTCGGCGAACACTCCACACCGACGAAGCCGCGGTAGCCGAGTTCGGACAACTCGCGCAACACGCGCGGGTAGTGGATCTCGCCGGTGCCCGGTTCGTGGCGGCCAGGGTGATCGGCGACCTGCACGTAGCCGAGCTGGTCGAAGCCCTCGCGCAGGTGTCCGCACAGATCGCCTTCGCTGATGTGGCAGTGGTAGAGGTCCCAGTTGATCTTCACCATCGGCGAGCCGACGGCGCGGCAGATGCGCACCGCGGCTTCGCTGCCGTGCAGGCAATGGCCCTTGTGGTCGACGCGTACGTTCATCGGCTCGAGGATGAGCGTGATTCCTTCGCGCTCGGCGATCGGGGCCGCGAGTTTCAGGCCGGCGACGATCTGCGCGTGCATCTCTGCCTCCGTCGCGCCCTGCACGTCGTTGCCGCCGACGACCGTCATGTGCGAGCACGAGAGCTGCTTGGCGACGGCGCACGACGCCTCGATCTCGGCCGTGAACTTCGTGTGGTTCCGCGCTTCGTTGAGCCCGGGCGTGAATCCCCACGCGGTGAACTGGGCCGTGGCGATGCCGAGTTCGCGCGTGAGAGCGGCGATCGCAGCCACGTCCTTGCCGCGCCACGGCCAGAACTCGATCGCCGGAAAGCCGAGTTCGGACGCACGCCGGATCCGGTCGAGGAATGGCAGGTTCGTCCACCACATCTCGACGTTCGCCGCGAAACGTGTGCGGGTCGTCGCGAGCGGACGTGCCGGAGCAGGATCCTGCGAGCGAAGGGCCGTGGCCAAGGCCGCCGTTCCCGGTGCGAGGGCGAGGACGTCGCGGCGTGACAGCGGCGCCACGTCAGTTCGCCTCCAGCTCGCGCCAGCGCATCGCGATCGCTGCCGGATAGGCCTCGCACTCGGCCGCGAACACGCGGGTGCCCAGCGTCGCGACCGTGTCTTCGGGAAGGACCGGGACGCGCGCCTGCACGAGGATGCGGCCTTCGTCGTAGTTCTCGTTGCACAGGTGCACCGTGCAACCCGACTCCGTCTCTCCCGCCGCGAGCACCGCTGCGTGCACTCGGTCGCCGAGCATGCCCTTGCCGCCGAACTTCGGCAGCAGCGACGGGTGGATGTTCAGGACGCGATCCGCGAACTCGGGCACGATCGGCAGGAGGCGCAGGTAACCCGCGAGAATCACGAGATCGACGTCGAGTTCGAGCAGCCACGACCAGATCGAGGACGGTTCGCGGAGATGGCGCGTCTCGAGCCCGTGGTCCATCGCGCGCTGGAGGCCGAACGCGTCGGCGCGATCGCTCGCGACGCCGGCGATGGTCGCGCGCATGCGGCCGTCGGTCGTCCGGTCGAGCAGGTTCTGCAGTGTGCGGCCCGAGCCGCTGAGCAGCACGCCGAGGCGCGGGCGTTGGTCCTTGCGGGGCAGCGTGGCCATCGCCTCAGGCCTCGCGCGACGCCGCGACGATGCCGACGAGCAGGCTCGCCATGCGCGGCGCGGCGAGGTCGGCCGCGTCGATCATCGATTCGATCGAGACCTGTTGCGACCTGCCGGCCAGGAGCTGCTGAGTGACCCCGACGAGCGCCAGCACCTGGAAGCCGGCGTGCACGGCCGCGATGGCTTCGGGCACGAGCGACATGCCGACGAGATCGGCGCCGGCCTGTCGAAGGAAGCGATACTCGGCGCGCGTCGGCATGCTCGGGCCGGCGATGGCCGCGAACACTCCGGGCTGGCACGGGATGTTGGCGCGTAGAGCCACGTCGCGCGCGACTTCCTGCCACTCGCGCGAGTAGGGCTCGCTCATGTCCGGGAAGCGCGGACCGAACTGGTCGTCGTTCGGTCCGATCAGCGGGTGCAGCCCGCTCAGGTTCAGGTGGTCCTCGACGACCGCGATGGCGCCCGGTTCGATCTGCTGGCACAGGCTCGCCGCGCCGGCAGTCAGCATCAGGACTTCACAGCCGAGTGCGCGCAGCACCCGCACCGGCAGCGCCAGTTCGGCGGGGGACAGGCCCTCGTACGTCGCCAGCGGCGCGTCTGCGACCGCGACCGGAACGCCCTCGAGCAGGCCAACGAGGAGCGGCGCGTGCAGGGCGGCACCGGGGAGGTCGTCGCCGTGGACGACGACCTTCTCCTTGAGCTGGTTCGCGATCGATGCGTGGCCCGAGCCGAGCAGCATCGCCACGCGCGGCCGCAGCGGTGTGCGTTCGTGGACGAACTGCGCGACCTCGCGGGGGACGGTGCGTGAGGCTTGGGGCGCTGGCATGCGCCCACGGTAGCGGTTCCCTTCGAGGAACGCACGGCCGCTAGGCGGGCAGACCGAGGCGGGCGCGCAGCGCGTTCGTGTCGATGCCGCCCACGTGCACCGTCTTTCGCGGCGAGCTCTGCCCGCTCGCGACTTCGACGTCGCGCGGGGGCACCTGCAGCGCAGCGGCGAGGATGCTGCACAGGCGCTCGTTCGCCTTGCCGTTCTCCGGTGGAGCCGCGACCTGCACCTTCAGTGCAGAGCCCAGGAGCCCGACGATGCGATCGCGCGTCGAACCCGGAACGACCTTCACGGCGAAGCGCACCCCGGTCGCCGTGACCGCGACCGCCAGAGTCATGGCAACGCGGCGACGATGAATGCGTGCGGAGACTCGGCGAGCAGGCGGTCGACGTGACTGGCCGCGGCGAGATTGCGGCGTTCGGACAGCGCGCGGAGGCCGGCGACCAGGCGCTGGGTTGCCTGGAGTTCGCGGCGCAGGCCGGTCACCCACGGCTCGTTGTCCTGTTCGGGCAGGGCGCGCAGCAGCGGTTCGAACATCACGGCGCCGAGCGAGTACCCGTTCGTTCCGGTGCCGGACGCGTCGTCGTCCGCACGGAGGTGGCCGAGGAAATCGCGCGCGGCGTCGGCGTGCTGCACGATGGCGAGGAGGCCGAGGAAGCACTCGCGGGACCCCTTCGGCGGTGTGGGCACCTGATCGGCGATCGCGCGCCATGCATCGAAGGAGAACCCGGTGGTCCTGGTCGGCACTTCGCGCGCCGGCTTCTTGCTCTGGTCGAGCAGCACGAGTTGCTGTTGCGCGCGGTCCCACCGGCCGATCGGCATGCTGGTGCCGTCGCCCCCGCTGAACGTGAGCTGCCCGGCGCCCGCCGCGCGATCCATTGCGTCCAGGAACGCGCTGGCCTGGCCGATCGTCGCGACGAGCGTGCGCGCCGCGTCGGCGATCGCGGGTTCCGGCGCCGCGCCGGCGAAGCCGGTCGCCAGCGTCGCGGCCGCGGCGAAATCGAACCGGCGCAGCAGCGCGACGATTCCGGCGTCGCCGGGGAAGAGCGCGTGGTACTGCTGCCAGGCGGAGGTGCCGCGTTCCGCGACGAGATCCTTGAGCGTCGCGCGAGCCGAGGCCAGTCGCGGCGCCGCCTGCTGCACGTCGGTCGCGAGTTCGTCGGGCCACCGATTCGCGGCGCCGAGTGCCGAGGCCCACGCGTCACAGGCAGAGGTGAGAGCTGCCGGGTCCTTGGCCTTCGCCGCGTCGTCCGCCGCGCTCTGGAGCGAGGTCAGCCGGGCGCGAGCGCGTTCCAGCACCGTTTCGCGCAGCGTCTTCCGGCCGGACTCGAGGTCAGCATCGCCGCGCAGTGCGTCCGGGGCCGGCGTCGCGATCGCGCGCAGCGCGGCGGCGAAGTCGTTCGCGTCCAGCGGGGTCTGCATCGACTGACGCAGCGCCGCGAGATGGTCGGCGACCATCGTGCGGCGTTGTTCGCCCGCGCGTGCCTTCTCGGCCGCTTCGGTGCGCGTGCGAGCCGCCCGCTCGGTCGCCTCGACGGCCGCGCGAGTGCCGGTGTGGTCGGCGGCGAGGCGGTCGAACGCCTTGGCGAGGTCTTCGCCGGCGAGATCGGCGAGTCGCAGCGACAGCAGCGCGATCGTCGCGGTCGCCTCTCGCGCGTCCTGCTTCAGCTGCGCGTTCTCCTTCGCGAGCCGCGCGGCTTCGGGATTGTCGGCGTACTCGATGCGTGTCTCGACGTCCTTCGGCTTCGTCACCGCCCACCAGATCGCTCCGCCGGCGATCAGGACGGCCGCTCCCGCGAGCGCGATCCACAGACCCTTCTTCACTGGCGGTTGGAGCAGGACCTCGAGTTCCTCGAGCAGTTCGTTCGCGGTCTGCTGGCGGGCCGCCGGGTCCTTCGCCATCAGCCTCTGGATGATCGCGGCGACCTCCGCGGGCACCTCCGGATTCACCTTGTTCGCCGGTTCCGCGTCCTCCTTCACCTGCGCGGCGAGGATGTCCTTCACCGTCTTGCGGGGGAACGGGGTGCGCCCGGTGACGAGCCGGTAGAACGTGCAGCCCAGCGCGTAGAGGTCCGTGCGGTGGTCGACCGCCTTCCGCAGCACCTGCTCGGGCGCCATGAAGTGCGGCGTCCCGATCGCCTTCGTCTCCGCGTCTCCGCTCGTGTTCGCGAGCCCGAGGTCCGCGATCTTCACCGACCCGTGCTGGTCGAGCATCAGGTTGTCGGGCTTGATGTCGCGGTGCACGATGCCGAGCGATTCGGCGTAGGCGAGGCCCGCGGCAGCGTCCGCGACGACGCGCAGGGCACGATCGACCGGCATCGCGCCGTTCTGCTTCAGCCAGTCCTCGAGGGAGCCTTCGTGCATCAGCTCCATCGCGTAGTAGTAGGTGCCGCCGTCGTGCTCGACGTCGAACACCGCGACCACGTTCGGGTGCTGCAGCTTCGCCGCGGCGCGTGCCTCGGCGACGAACTTCGCGACGAACGCGGGGTCCTGAGTCAGCTCCTTGTTGAGGACCTTGAGCGCGATCTCGCGGTGCAGGCTGACCTGCTCGGCGCGATAGACCATGCCCATGCCGCCGCGGCCCAGCTCTTCGATGATGCGGTAGCCGGCGATCTGTGGCAGGCCGCGCTTCTGGGTCTGGCCGAACGCGACGCGCGTCGTGCCGAGTTCGATCACGTCGCCGTCCTGCAGCGGCGACGCCTCGATCGAAGCACCGTTCACGCGCAGGCCGGCGGCCAGGGCCTTCACGCCGAAGCCCTGGTCCTTCAGCGCCTTCACAACGGCGTGCTGCGGCGCGACGCCGGCTTCCTCGATGCGGATCGCGCAGTCTGGACCGCTGCCGAGCAGGGTCGGATGTTCGCGATCGAGAGTGACGACGGTGCCGGCGAGCGGGCCGGTCTCGACGGTGAGTCGCACGTGCGGGGTCCGGGGAGGGGAACCGAGGGGCGCCGCAGTATGGCAAGAGCGACGGTCCCGCGCGAGGGCGAGGCCCCGACTCAGCCGCAGCCAGCGATGACTTCGATCGAACGGCGTGTGTTCAGCATGAGGCGCGCAGGTTCGGCGATCTCGACGCCGGGGATCCAGAGTATCCGGTCGTTGGCGTCGACGACGAGCGGCAGGCGGTCGCGGTCGAAGCGCGGGACGTGGCGGCTCTGCAGGAAGCGGCGCAGATCGATCGCGCGCGGCTGTCCGAGCGGTTGCACGACGTCGCCGGGACGCCGCGTGCGGAGGCGCCAGGGCAACGGCGCGTGGCGCGGATCGAGAAGGGCGCGGAAGCGGCCGGCCTCGGTCGGCGACGGCACGAGCGGGGGCACCGGATGTTCGAACGCCTCGAGCCACCACTCGGTCGCGCCGAAGCGTTGGCGACCGCCATCGACGTGGAACAACTGACCGCCGTCGTGCGTGCGCGGGGGGGCGCCGGCGCGGTCGGGGTCGACGAGCAGGAGTCCGTCGCGCGTGCGCTCGAGCAGGAGGCCGCCGCGACCCTGCAGCCGTTTGCCGTCGGGCTTCTTCAGCAGCTCCACCGCGCGGTCGAGCCATGCGGGCAACGGCGAAGTTCCCCGTGTGTCGAGGCTTGCGTGCGCCTGGCGCAGTGCTTCGGCGACGAAGGGTTCGTTGCCTTCTTCGATCGAGCGCAGGTCGAGTTCGAGGCGCCAGGTGGTCTTGCGACGCGCCCGCTGCGTGAGGATGCGCAGGCCTTGTGCCTCGACGATCTCGTTCGCCGCGCGCGCCGTGCTCGCGACGGTCATCAGCGCGACGTCGAGACCGACACCCAGGGCTTCGCGCAGCTGCGGGATCGTCTCGAGGCGCAGACGATTTCGCGCGTAGCCGAGGTCGGCGTTCGTGCTGTCCTCGTACGGATGCTCGCCGAGTTGCCGGGCCAGACCCTCGAGCGTGGTGCGGCGGGTGCGGAGCAGCGGACGCACGAGCAGCATCCGGTGCTCGCCGTGGCCGAGCCAGCGCGCCTCGGGGATGCCGGCGAGTCCGCGTGGACCGGTGCCGCGCAGCATGCGGAACAGCACGGTCTCGAGGTTGTCGTCCGCATGATGCGCGGTGACGAGCATGCCGGCGCCGACGTCGCGTCCCGTCTGCAGCAGCTCGGCGTACCGACCTCGGCGCAGCCAGTCCTCGCTCGGTCGCGCGTCAGCGGGGGAGAGGCGGCGGACCGTCAGGGGGACATCCAGCCGGTCGCAGAGGGCGGCGACGTGTTCGGCGGTGCGGCGGCTGTCCGGACGCACCCCGTGGTCCACGTGGCAGACGTGCAGCGGACCCGGCAGTCGGCCTTCCTGCTGCAGCCGGTGCAGCGCGCGGAGCAGCACCGTGCTGTCGACGCCGCCCGATACCGCCGCCAGCACCGGGCGTTCCGCGACGACGTTCTCGAACCGGCAGAGGCACCGGGAACAGGCGTCCAGCAGGCGAACGAAACTGTCCATTGGCTCGGGAGGGCTTGCCGGTAGACTGCTCGGCCGATTTTCCGCGCAGCAACCACCAACAGGAGCTTATCTCGTCATGGCCATCCGGGTCGCCATCAACGGTTTCGGTCGCATCGGCCGCCTCGTCTTCCGCGCCCTCGTCGAGCAGGGCATGCAGGGCAAGACGCTGGACGTCGTCGCGGTGGGTGACATCGTCCCCGCCGACAACCTCGCCTACTTGCTGAAGTACGACTCGGCGCAGGGTCGGTTCGCCGGCACGGTGAGCTCGAAGAAGTCGGCGGCGGACAAGGCGGAAGACGACGTGCTGGTGGTGAACGGCAAGGACATCCTCGTCGTGAGCGCGAAGACCCCGGCCGAGCTGCCGTGGCAGAAGCTCGGCGTCGACATCGTGATCGAGAGCACGGGCCTGTTCACCGACGCGGAGAAGGCCAAGGGCCACCTCACCGCGGGCGCGAAGAAGGTCATCATCTCGGCGCCGGCGAAGGGCGAGGACATCACGGTGGTGCTCGGCGTCAACGACGACAAGCTCGACCTGCAGAAGCACCAGATCATCAGCAACGCGTCCTGCACGACGAACTGCCTCGCGCCGCTCGTGCACGTGATCCTGAAGGAGGGCTTCGGCCTCGCCGAGGGCCTGATGACCACCGTGCACGCCTACACCGCGACGCAGAAGACGGTCGACGGCCCGAGCAAGAAGGACTGGAAGGGCGGGCGCACCGCGGCGCAGAACATCATCCCGTCGACGACCGGCGCGGCGAAGGCCGTGGCGCTCGTGCTGCCGGAAGTGAAGGGCAAGCTGACGGGCATGTCGTTCCGCGTGCCGGTGCCGACGGTGTCGGTGGTGGACCTGACGTTCAAGACGACGAAGGACACCTCGCTCGACGAGATCAAGAAGGCGATCAAGCGCGCGTCCGAGACCTACATGAAGGGCATCCTCGAGTACACCGAGGAGGAGGTCGTGTCGTCCGACTTCATCCACTGCAAGGCGTCGTCGATCTTCGACGCCGGCAGCTCGATCGAGCTGAACAAGAACTTCTTCAAGCTCGTGAGCTGGTACGACAACGAGTGGGGCTACAGCAATCGCGTCGTCGAGTTGACCCAGAAGGTCGCCCAAGGGCTGCGCTGAGTCGCGCTCTGCCATGGCGACCTTCAAGACGCTGCGCGACCTGCCCCTGGCGGGGCAGCGCGTGCTGATGCGCGTCGACTTCAACGTCCCGCAGGACAAGGCGACGCTCGCGATCACCAACAACCAGCGCATCGTCTCGGCGCTGCCGACGATCCGCTACGTGCTCGAGAAGGGCGCGTCGCTCGTGCTGATGTCGCACCTCGGCCGTCCGGACGGCCAGAGGGTCGCGAAGTACTCGCTGAAGCCCGTCGCGGTGGAACTGCAGCGCCTGCTCGGCAAGCCCGTGACGTTCCTCGACGACTGCGTCGGCCCGGCGGTCGAGGCCGCGTGCGCGAAGGGCAAGTTGAGGGCCGGCGACGTCGTGCTGCTCGAGAACGTGCGCTTCCACCTGGAGGAGGAAGGCAAGGTCAAGGTGAAGAACAAGGACGGCACCGAGACCAGCCGGAAGGCGGAGCCCGCGGCGATCGAGGCGTTCCGCACGAGCCTGAAGAAGCTCGGCGACGTCTACGTGAACGACGCCTTCGGCACCGCGCACCGCGCACACAGTTCCGTCGCCGGCATCGCTGGGCTGCCGTGTGCGGCCGGCTTCCTGATGCAGCAGGAACTCGACGCGTTCGGCAAGGTGCTGCAGAACCCCGCGCGGCCGTTCGTCGCGATCCTCGGCGGTGCGAAGGTCAGCGACAAGCTGCCCGTGATCGAGAACCTGCTGCCCAAGGTCGACACGCTGATCATCGGCGGTGCGATGGCCTACACGTTCCTCGTGCAGATGGGGCAGAAGGTCGGCAAGTCGCTGGTCGAGAAGGACCTCGTCGAAGCGGCGGGCAAGGTGCTCGCGGCGGCGAAGGCGTCCGGCAAGAAGCTGTTGCTGCCCGTCGATCACGTCTGCGCGGCCGAGTTCAAGGCGGACAGCGCGGCGAGCGTGCAGACGTCGATCCCCGACGGATTGATGGGCCTCGACATCGGGCCTGTGACGGTGAAGAACTACGTCGTCGCGCTCGCGGGCAGCAAGACCGTCATGTGGAACGGGCCGATGGGTGTGTTCGAGATGGACGCCTTCTGCAAGGGCACCGAAGCGGTCGCGCAGGCGGTCGCCCAGGCGACCGCCGCGGGCGCGTTCACCGTGGTCGGCGGTGGCGACTCCGTCGCGGCGGCCGAAAAGCTCGGCATCACGACGAAGCTGTCGCACGTGTCGACCGGCGGCGGCGCCTCGCTCGAGCTGCTCGAGGGCAAGGTGCTGCCCGGCGTGAAGGCTCTCTCCGGCTGACGAAGAAGATCCAGGTCCGGGCTCTCGGTCGCTCCCTCGTGGCCGTCGGCGCGGCCACGCGGAGTCTTCGAAACCGACTTCGCCTCACGCCCTCGGACGCGCGACGCCGTCAGACGCGCAGCGAGTATTCGAACTGGTTCACGCGCGCGACGGCGCTCCAGAGGTCGTCTTCGACGAAGTGCGGGTCGACGGTGAACTCGCCGTCGGTGCCGCCCTTGCCGGTGCGCAGCAGGATCGTGCCGAGTTCGGCGCGTTGGCCGGCGAGCACGTCGGCCGTCGTGTGGCCGATCATCCAGCTGCGCTGCAGGTTCAGGTCGAACTCCTGCTGTGCCATCTTGAAGATGCCCGGGCCAGGCTTGCGGAACACGCTCTCCTTGCGGAAGCGCCCCTTGCCCTTCGGGTGGTAGGGGCAGCTGTAGATCTTGGCGATCGGGATCTGTTCGGCGTGCAGGCGCTGCAGCAGCACCTCGCAGAACTTCGTGAAGTCGCGCTCCTTCATCTCGCCAAAGGCGATGTCGGGGCGGCTCGTCGCAATGAACAGGCGGAACTGGCGCGAATCGATGCGGGCGAGGGCTTCGAGGGCGCGGTCGAGGAAGCGGATGCTGCCGTCTTCGGCGAGGCGCGCCTCGGGGACCAGCACGCCGTCGAGTTCGAAGAAGAGACCCTGCTTGTCGGGGATCTTGGCCATTCGGGGGAAGCGTTCGGAGGAGGGGGTGGGACCGGGGTCCCGTGCCCCCTTGGCATCGGCTCGTCCACGCGCCGCCTTGAAGATCAGGGAGAATTGCCCTGGTCGGCGGGGTGTTGTGCGTTCCAACAGAAACCCTGGCCACGGCACACCCTGGGCGCGTAGGGGCAGGCATACTCTTGCGCGCTCCCTCACCCCGCTATCCAGCTTGAGTCAGCGCCCCGACAACGAGTTGATGCTTCGCGTTCAGGCCGGAGACCTGGATGCGTTCTCCGAGCTGGTAGCACGGTTCCAAGACATGGTCCACGGACTGGCCATCAGCATCCTTCGGCGCCCGGAAGACGCCGAAGAAGCGACCCAGGACACGTTCCTGAAGCTGTTCCGTGCGCGCGGACAGTTCGATGGGGCGCGCGCGCTCGAACCATGGTTGCTGCGGATCGCGGGCAACGCCTGCCGCGACAAGCTGCGTCGGCGGCGCGCGGCGTCGCTGCCGAACGGACGGGCCGAGGATCGTGACCTGTTCGAGCTGCCCGACGCGCGCCTCCAGCAGGGCGTGGTTCGCCAGGCGCTCGACCACACCGTGCGCGGTGAACTCGAGCAGCTGAGCGACAAGGTTCGGATGCCGCTCGAACTCAAGTACCTGCGCGGTCTCACCAACCAGCAGATCGCCGACGCGCTCGGTGTGTCGCTGAGCAGCGTCAAGGTGCAGCTGGCCCGCGGCAAGGACATCCTGGCGAGCCGTCTCCATGGGGTGCGTGAAGCATGAGCGAGCAACACCCACGCCCGCCGCTGCGCGCCCCGCTGCACCAGCCGCCGAATCCCGCGGACCTGCGGCGCGAGCCGCCCGCGAACTCGGACTGCGCGCGGGTTCGCGGTCTCATGCGCGACTTCGCCGACGGCGATCTCGATGCCGCCGCGCGTCGCGAGGTCGAAGAGCATGCGCACCGTTGCCACGTGTGCGCCGTCGAGTTGTCGCGCGCCGAGCACGAGGTCGTGCGTCTGCGCCGCGCGTTCGCGCAGATGCAGGACGAAGAGTCCGCCGCGGTGCCGCCGCTCGGTCGCGACTTCGCGTCGCGCGTGGTGCAGCGGCTCGTGCTCGACGAAACGTCGTCGTTCCCGACCGAGGCGGTGGTTGCCGCGGTGCGGGTCGGTGCTGCGCGCGCGCGAGCCGCGGCTCGCCCGGCTCCGGCTCGCTTCGCCCCGAGCGTGCTCCTGAGCGTTGCCGCGGCCCTGCTCGTGTTGGTGGCCGGGGCGGCGTGGTGGTTCGGAGGCGACGATCGCGCACCGGATCGTTCGGCGCGGCTCGTGGTCACCGAGGCGCGTGGTGCCATCGGTCCGAACGGCCGCCGCTGGGGCGTGGGGGACGGGCTCGGTGAAGCGCAGCTCTTGTCCGTTGGCGCCGCCGGCGAAGCCCACCTCGAATGGCACGACGTGTCGTCGGGGTCCCAGCCCGCGGCGATGCTCGAGCTCGACGGCAACGCCAGCCTCATGCTCCAGGACGGAGCGCCGGTGCTGTTGAACGGTACCGTGCGGATCGAGACCCTTCGGCCCGTGTCGTTGTCCGTGAAGGACGGCGCTCTCCTGCAATTCGGCGTCGGTGAGTACCTCGTCGCGGCAGACGCGGTCGACACGATGCTCGCGGAAGGTGCGGCGCTGCAGGATCCCCTGGCGTCGGCGCCGAGCGATCTGCGGTTCGAACTCGAAGTGCTCAGCGGTGAGTCGGCGCGCATCACACGGTCCGACATCGGCCCGACCCTCGTGGCGCAGGGCACGGTCGGCGTCTACGGCGGCGGCGCCGTGACGACGCGGCCGTCTTTGAGTGGTGGGGCGAACAGCGAATTCGCCGGGCGCGGCCCGGAGACCACGCAGGTGGCGTCGGCGCAGCCGACGATCTCGGCGTTCGTCAACGAACGCTCCGGCGTGCCGAGCGTCGGCACGACCATGCTGCTCGCCTACGCCGCGCATTCCGCGGCGCACCTGGGCTATGGCGCGACCAACGCGAACGGCGCGTTCGTGCTGAACACGGAGTTCGCGGCCGAGACCGACTTCGCGGTGATGCAGGCGACTCCGCCTGCTACGCGGCTCGAACTGGGCCTTCGTGCGCCGGACGCGTATCGGCTGCTGCGGCAAGGCGCCGAGGCTCGGTGTACATCGTCGATCCTTCTCGACGTGTCGGCTCCCCTCTCGGGAACCGTGGTGGACGAGCAGGGCGACCCGAAGCTCGGCGCACGGGTGGTGCCGTGCGTCGTCGACGAGTTGTTCGGCACGCTGTTGCCGCTGCTCGGCCGCCTCGCCTACACGGACCAGGATGGCCGGTTCGAGATTCGTCAGCTGCCGGTGCAGCTGCCGAAGCACCAGTACCTCGCGCTCCTCCTGGCCTACGGCGGGCTGCAACCGGTGGTCGTGCCCGTGCCGGTCCGCGGCGACATCGCGGCACTCCTGCCGCTCGGCTCGCTCGTGCTGCCGCCGCTGCGAACCATCCGGCTGCACCAGTTGCCGGCGCACACGACGGTGACGGTTCTCGAGGAGATCGACGACCTGCCGCGCGGGTCTGCAGCGTGGCAGCGCACCTTCACGACCGACGCCTACGGACGCGTGTCGATGGCGGCGGTTGGCACGGGTGATCTGTGGGTGCGCGTCGGCAGCGACGCCAATGCCATCTTGCTGCGCCTCGTGCTCGACGAGATGGGCAGTGGCGGTGGTTCACCGCGCTACCACCCGTCGTCGACGGTGTCGCCGATGGCCTCGGTGTTCGATCCGCTGAGCCCATTGCCTGGTGCCGACGTGCTGCTCACGAGCACCTTCCGCCACCAGGTCTTCCAGTGCGCGCCCGTCGAGACCGCTTCGGGCCTGGCACTCCGGGTGGTGGACTCGCTCGATCGGGCGGTGCCCGAAGCCCAGGTTTTCGCCGTGACGCCGACCGGCCCCCGCGGCCGAGCGGCCGCGCGGTTCCTCGGTTTCACGTCTGCGAACGGCGTCATGTCGCTCGAAGCGGTTTCGCAGGGCGGCGACGTCGTGGTGATCGCACCCGACGGCGCAGCGAGCTACGTCGCTTCGCCGCAGCAGGAGTTGCTGCAGGTCCACGTCACGGTCTCCGGCCTCGGCCGCGTGCTCGTGGCGCCGAATCTCCGCCCGATGGGCAACGCCGCCGACCGCGCGGTGCCGGTCCGTCTGCAATCGCTCGGGCCGGTGTTGCCCGGACTCGAGGTCTCCCTGATGCGGTTTGCCTGCGAAGCGAGCGGGTGGGAAGTCACCGGCATTCCGCCTGGCACCTACCGTGTGACCGTCGGGGAGAACTCGCCGCGCATGGTGATCGTGTCCGCGAGCGGGCTCGGCGTCGTGCAGTAGCGGCGGCGTGAGGTGGCTGCAGCGCCGCCTCGCCGCGGAGCGTTGGCGCGCATCGGCCGCAGGCCCTACCGTTCCGCGCATGTTCCTCCTGCGCAAGATCGGGTCGGTGTTCCGCGGCAAGGCCACGCCGCTGCAGGTGATGTTCGCGACCCTGCTGGGCGGCATGCTCGGCTTCGTACCCGGGTTCTTCCTGCGCGGCGACCTGGGCGGCGGGTTCGCGCAGGCGCCCGGTCTGATCCTGCTCCTTCTCTGCGCCGTGCTGGTTCTGAACGCGAACCTCGGGGTCTTCGGCCTCGTGACGCTCGTCGCAAAGGCCCTGAGCCTCGCGCTCGTGCCCGTGTCGTACTCGGTTGGCACGTTCCTGGTCGACGGACCGCTGCAGGGCCTGTTCCGGTGGCTCGTCAATGCGAGGGTCACCGCGTGGTTCGGTTTCGAGTACTACGCGACCGTCGGTGGGCTGTGCATCGGCACCGTGTTCGGCCTCGTCGCGGGCCTCGTGATGAACCGCACGATCCGTGCGATCCGCACCCGCATGGCCAACGTCGAGGAGAACAGCGATGGCTACCAGAAGTTCGCGGGCAAGTGGTGGGTGCGGTTCGCCTCGTGGCTGCTGCTCGGCAAGGGCAAGGGCAAGCAGAGTTGGCGCGACCTCGCCGAGCAGACCAAGGTCGGTCTGCCGATCCGAATCTCCGGGATCCTCGTCGCCGGCGTCGCGGTCGCGAGTCTTTGGGTGTTCCAGCAGTGGTTCTCCACGCCGATCCTCACGCAGAACCTGCGCGCGGGCCTCGAAGCGATGAACGGCGCCACGGTCGATCTCGAGCGCGCGACGCTGGACCTCTCGTCGGGAGAGATCGGTGTGCACAGACTCGCCATCGCGGACAGCCGCGCGCTCGACAAGGACCTTCTCGCGGCCGACCAGCTGGTCGCCATCGTCGACACCGGAGAACTGTTGCGTCGCCGCTTCGTGATCGACGAAGTGCGTTCGACGACCGCGCGCGGCGGCACGCCCCGCAGCACGCCCGGAGTTCGTATTCCCCGGGCCGAGGAGCCGGCGCCGCCCCCGCCGCCACCACCCGCCGGCACCAAGACCGTGGACGACTGGGTGAAGGACTTCGAGTCCTACCAGCAGCGTTTCGAACAGATCCGCGAGTGGATCGACGTGCTCACCGGAGGTGACAAGGCTCCGTCGGCCGAGACACCGACCCCCGAGCAGGAAGCCGAACGGGAGGCCGAGCGGAAGAAGCAGGAGGAGACCGTCGGGTACGTCCGCGTGCGCGCGGAGCATCTGCTCGAACAGACTCCGCGCGTACTGATTCGCAAGATCGACATCGAGGGCATCGGCTACTCGATCGGCGGCAAGGTCGACACGCTCGATCTCCGGGTTCGCAACGCTTCCGATCGTCCGTCGATCGTCGCCGAGCCGCTGTCCGTCCAGGTCACTTCGCAGAGCGGCAAGCTCGAGAACGCGAAGTTGAGCGGCAAGTCCGCCGCGGAGTCGCGCGTCGGGTTCGAGTTCGCGCTTCGCGACCTCGCGGTCGACGACATCTTCGGGAAGCTGAAGATCAGTGGTGCGCCGCCGGTGCGCGGCGGTTCGATGGCGATCGCGACGTCCGGTTTCGTCGGCAAGACCAAGGCACAGGGAACGACGATCGACCTGCCGCTCCGTGTCACCATGAAGGACACGACGTTCGCGTTGGCCGGCGCCAAGGAGACGAAGATCGACTCGCTGGTGGTGCCCGTCGGCCTGCGCGGGCCCGTGAGCCGGCCGGCGGTCGAACTCGACGACAAGGCACTGCAGGACGCGCTGGTGGCGGCCGGCCAGAAGGAACTCGCGAACTTCGTGCAGGGTCAGGCCGGCAAGTTGCTCGGCGGCCTGCCGAAGGAACTGCAGGGAGTCGTCGATCCGACGAAGAAGCCGACCGAGATCGTCGACGAGGCCAAGAAGAAGGCCGAAGAGGAAGCGAAGCGCCTCGAGGAGGAGGCGAAGAAGAAGGCGCTCGAAGAGGCGAAGAAGAAGCTGCCCGGCGGCCTGCAGGGCATCCTCCCCGGCGGCGGGAAGAAGTGAGGTCGACGATGCAACGACTCGACCGCACCGAGCAGCGCATCACGGGCGTCCTGATCGAGAAGCAGCTGTCGGTGCCCGACAGTTACCCGATGAGCGAGAACGCGCTCGTCGACGGCTGCAACCAGAAGAACAACCGCGACCCCGTGACCGAGCTGGTCTCCTTCCAGATCGCGGGCGCCCTGATGTCGCTCCAGGAGAAGGGCTTCGTCGCGCGCGTCGAGGGCGGCGGGCGCGTGGCCAAGTTCAAGCACCGGGTCGTGGAGGAGCTGCACCTCGACAACAAGGAACTCGCGATCTTCGCCGAACTGTTGCTGCGCGGGCCCCAAGCGCCGGGCGCCCTGAAGCCGCGGGTGGCGCGGATGGGGCTCTACGCTTCGCCAGAAGAGATCGAGGCGATGTTGCGCCGCCTCGGCGAACGGAAGCCCTCCCTCGTCGAACTGTTGCCGCTCGGTCCGCGCGAGCGCGACCGGCGCTGGCGACACCTGATCGGGGACGGCAGCGAGCATGTGGTCGACGAGAGTGCGGGGAACACGCCGCCGCCGGCGCACGTGCCTTCCGCGCCTCCGGCCGCCGTGTCGCCCGACCTCGAGTCCCGCGTCGCGACGCTCGAGCGGCAGGTCGCGGCGCTCCAGGTCACGATCGGGAAGCTGACGTCGCCGAGCCAGGGCGACTGAGCGCGATGCACCTCGCGATCTACGCGCATCCCTTCGACCTCGACGCGCTGCGCGGCTGCGGCGGAATCGCACGGCTCCGCGATCTGGGGTTCGCGGAGATCGCGATGGCGACCAGCTACCACGACGGGCGCTGGCTCACGCCGTGGCACCCGCGGGGCCGCGTCCGCTTCCTCGAGGACGGCACGGTGCACTTCCGGACGTCCTCCGACCACGGCGTACTGAAGCCGAAGACGTCGAGCGAAGTGCCCGCCTCCGGTCCGTCGCCGCTCGAGCGCCTCTGCGCCGAGGCGGCGCCGCTCGGCATCGCGGTGCGCGCGTGGAACGTGTTCACGCACAACTCGCGCCTCGGCGCGCGGCATCCCGAGCTGTGCGTCCAGAACGCGTTCGGGGATCGCTACACGTACGCTCTCTGCCCACAGCAGCCGGCGGTGCGCCAATACGCGACGGCGATGGCGACGGACCTCGCGGCCCACCACGGTCTCGGCTCGATCGAACTCGAAGCGCTCGGGCAGATGGGGTGGAAGCACAGCAGCCACCACGACAAGGCCTCGTTCGCTCCGACGGGCCTGCTCGACGCCGCGCTGTCGGCGTGCTTCTGCGATGCATGCTCCGGAGCGATGGCCGCCGCGGGCCGAGACCCGGCGCGACTCCGTGCTCTCGTGTGCACGTTCATCGACCGCCACCTGACCGATGGGGACGCGATGGCGCCGGCGAACGTGGTCGCCGGGCCGGGCGAACCCGCGATCGACGCGGATGTCGCTGCGTGGCTCGACGCAGCCATCGCGGTTCGGGCCGCCGCGATCCGCAGCCTCGCGGAGTCGCTGCGCGCGCTCACACGCGTGCAGTTCGCGGTCCAGGTGCACCCGCACGCGTGGTTCACCGGCAGCCAGATCGCAGCCGCATCGGCGGCCGCGTTCGCCCCGTCGGTCGAGCGCGTCGTCACGTGCTACGGTGACGGGGTCGACGCGATTTCACGCACCCTCGCTGCGATGCCGATGTCGTTCCGCAGCGGCGCGAGCCGCGTCTGCGTCTGGCCGAAGGCGCCGCAGTTCCGGGGTGACGACGACCTCGGCAAGCTCCGCGACGTCCTCGCTGCCCACGGCACGGCCGCACTCGCCGTCTACCATCTCGGTCTCCTGCCGTGGCGCACGATCGAACGCGTCGCGAAGATCTTCCGCGCATGAGTCGTTCGTTCGCCTGCTCCGCCGCCGTTCTCGCCGTCGCGGTCGCCGCCTCTGCACAGGGGCACGGCGCGCCCGTCGTCGACGCGCCGCGCCCGCGCCTCGTCGTGCTCTGTTCGGTCGACCAGCTCGCCGACTGGGTGTGGCAGGCGGCGCGGCCGCACTTCCGCAAGGACGGCGGCTTCGCGCGGTTGCTCGGCAATGGTGCGTACTTCCCGCAGTGTGCCTACGAGCACGCGTGTTCCGAGACCGGCCCGGGCCATGCGACCATCGGTACGGGAGCACCCGCCGCGGGGCACGGCATCGTGCGCAACGCGTGGTGGTCGCCGGCCGACGGCAAGGCTGTCTACTGCGTCGAGGAACCGATGGCGGCCCTGCCCGAGCTGAAGGAAGGCAAGGACCGCGGTCCAGGACGGTTGCTGCTGCCGACGCTCGGCGACGGTGTGAAGGCGCACGTGCCGGGCGCAAAAGTGGTGAGCGTGTCGTGGAAGGATCGCGCCGCGATCCTGATGGCGGGCCGATCGGCCGACGTCGTGTGCTGGTTCGAGGCGACGACGGGCAACCTCGTGACGAACACCGCGTGGGTCGACAAGACCCCGGGGTGGATCGTCGACTTCAACGAGAAGCGCGCGATCGACGGCTTCCACGGCTGGGTGTGGGACCGGTTCGGGCCGCCCGACGCGTACGCGGGCCTCGTCGACGACCGTCCGTACGAAGTGCCGCACCAGAACGGCTCGAACCAGCGCACGCTGCCGCAGCCCGTCACCGGTGGAAAGCCCGAGCCGGGCGGCTCGTTCTACACGCAGGTCTACGTGTCGCCGGTCGGCAACACGATGGTGCGCCTCGCCGGCGAGGCCGCCGTCCGCGGCAACGGTCTCGGCGCCGACGACGTGCCCGATCTCCTGTGCATCAGCTTCTCGTCGGTCGACATCGTCGGACACACGTTCGGCCCCGACTCGGTCGAGGCACGTGACACCCTGCTGCGGCTGGACCGCGAACTGGCGACGTTCTTCCAGTTCCTCGACGAGAGGGTCGGCGCCGATCGTTGGGCCGTGTTCCTGACCGCGGACCACGGCGTCGGGCCGACTCCCGAACAGGCGAAGGCGAACGGTGTGGACGCGGGCCGGGGCCTCCTGCAGACGCAGGCGCGTGCGGCCGCGGAGAAGGCGTTGACCGAGCAGTTCGGTGCACCGCCGGAAGGCAAACGCTGGGTCACGCACGTGGGCGAGTTCTCGCTGTTCTTCGACCAGGCCGTACTCGACGCGAAGCGAGGCACCCTCGACGCGGCGACGATGCATCGGCAGGCTTCGCGGATCGCTGCCGCAGGAGCGGCCGGCACGAAGGGGTTCGTCGCGGCGTTCGCGACGGCCGACCTGCTGGAGACCGATCCGCTCGGCGATCCTCTCCGCATTTCGCTGCGGAAGGCCCTGTGCCCCGGGCGTGCCGGCGACGTGCAACTCGTGGTGAAGCCGTACTGGCTCGACGGCGTGATCCCCGCTTCCCACGGGACGCCGCATCCGTACGACCGCGAGGTCGTCGCATTCGCGATGGGGCCCGGTGTGCCCGCCGGCGTGCGCTTCGCCGCGTCGATCACGCCGGGATTCGGCGCCGTGCTGTTCGCCGAGATGCTCGGCATCCCGAAGCCCCCGGGCGCTGTCGACACGCTCCCGGCGGGTCTCTTCCGCATGCGCTGATGCGGCGATCCCGCGATGCCAGCGGAGGCTTCGCCGGCGTTGGTCTCCGCACTGGGGCGAAGCGACGAACCCGTCCCGGGATGGGATACCCTTCTCCGTCCCCGATTCGAGACCCCCGCATGGCATCACGGTTCGACGATCTCCCTCTGCGCCGCGGCGCGCACCCGACGCGCAACGACGGCATGTGCGCGATGGAGATGGTCGCGTGGCTCGCGGGTGAGGCGCACAGCGACGAGCCGCAGTGTGCGTGCCCCGTGCTCTCGGCGTTCGTACGCGCGTGCAACGACGCGATGGACGACGAGGCCCGCAACCGCTGGCTGCGGCCGCTCGTGCCGATCCTCGTGAACACCCGGGCCTCGGCCGCCGTCGAGAAAGTGCGCGGCTGGCTCGTCGTCGATGCCGTCGTCCGCGAACTGCTGCCTGCGCGCCTGCGCTGGCTGCGTCGCAGCGACGAAGCGAACCTGCTCGCGGACCTGCCGCCGATCCGTTCCGTCGCGTCGGCGAAGGCGGCGCTCCGCGCGATCGAGCACTTCGCCCGCGAGCACCATGCGACGCGCTGGGTGCTGCAGCGCGCAGTGGACGGCATGCCCCCGGCTCGCTTCGTCGCCGGCGCCGTGCAGGTCGCGAAGGCGCGGCAGAAGGGGCCGTCGTGGCCCGCGGTCGTGGCGCTGATCGAACGCATGGTCGGCGCCGGCGCGCCTCAGGCGGCCGACGTGACCCCGGTCCGCGTCGCTGAAAACGCGGTCTGACCGCAGGTCGGCTTCGGTCCGCGGCGCCATCCGGCCGAAACCGGTCGCATGGGCAAACCGCTGCGTTGGTGGGTGATCCCCGGAGCGATGGTCGTCCTGCTCCGCGTGGTCACGCTGGAGGGGCAAGCCCCTGACTCCGCGGCGCTGCGCGCACCCGTTCCCGCGGCGGCGCCGCTCGCCGAAGTCGCTCTGCTGGAAGCCGCGGCGCGTCGCATCGGCCCCGTCGCGTTGGACGCGAGCGCTGCTGCGCGCATCGAGGTGCCGTCGACGTGGGCGGGCCGGCGCGGACAGATGACCGTGTGGCGGCGCATCGGGGGTGCGCGGGAGGCCACCCCGTGGCTCGAGATCACCCCGCGGGTACGTGACGACGGAACGATCCCGTTCCTCGGCCTCGCCGCCGGCCGCTACGACTTCGAACTCACGTTCGTCGACAACGGGAGCACCGTTCTCCTGACCGGGAACGACGCCGCGGTGCCAGGAACCGTCGTGCTGAAGTGACCGCGCCGTCGCTACGCTGCGGCGCGTGACGAGGATCCTCCCGGCGGCGTTCCCGTGGTTGTTGGCGGTCGCGATCGGCGCGCAGGATCCGGCGCGCCTCGACGCGCATCGCATCACTTCGGGTGAGTTCCGCGCCGAGGCGTTCGGGCCGGTGGCGTGGATCGACGGAGCCCACTACGCGACGCTCGAACCGTCGCCCGATCGCACGTGCGTCGAACTGGTCCGCTACGAAGCGGTGACCGGTGCGCGCGAGGTGCTCGTTGCACAGAAGGCGCTGCAAGTCGCGGGTCGTGAGCAGCCGCTCGTGATCGAGAGCTACATGCTGTCGCCGGACGGAGCAAAGGCGCTGGTGTTCACCGACAGCGAAAGGGTGTGGCGGCAGAACACGCGCGGCGAGTACTTCGTCGTCGACGTCGCGGGGCAGGCTTCGGCGCGGCGCCTCGGCGGGGATCTGCCGAAGTCGTCGCTGATGTTCGCGAAGTGGTCGCCGGACGGCGATCGCGTCGCGTACGTGTCCGGCAACGACCTGTGGGTCGAGAGCGTGGGGGACGGCAAGCGCACACGGCTCACGAAGGACGGCAGCAGGACCGTGATCAACGGCACGTTCGACTGGGTCTACGAGGAGGAGTTCGATTGCCGCGACGGGTTCCGCTGGAGCCCCGACGGCAAGGCGGTCGCGTACTGGCAGCTCGACTGCAGCGGCGTCGGCGAGTTCGCGATGGTCGACAACCTGTCGGACCGCTATTCGCAGATCGTGCCGGTGCAGTATCCGAAGGCGGGCACGACGAACTCGAGCTGCCGCATCGGCGTGGTGCCGGCGAGCGGCGGCGACACGGTGTGGATGCAGACACCGGGCGATCCGCGCGAGAGCTACCTGCCGCGCATGGAGTGGCACCCGGCCGGCAAGGAACTGATGGTGCAGTGGCTGCCTCGGAAGCAGAACCACCTGCAGGTGCTCGGCTGCGACGTCGCGACGGGCGCGGTGCGGATCGTGCACGAAGAGAGGGACGAAGCGTACGTCGACGTGCGCGACGACTTCGCGTGGCTCGACAAGGGCGCGTGGTTCTTCTGGACCAGCGACACCGCGTTCGCGGAGCCCGGTGAGAAGCGCGTGCGGCAGGCCGGACGCGTCTGCTGGGACACGCGCGGCAAGGAAGTGCTCGTGACGCACCTGGCGCTGACGAAGGGGTTCGACGTGATGGCCGTCGACTTCGCCGACGTCGACAAGGGGTTGCTCTACGTCCGGGCCTCACCGCAGAACGCGACACGGAGCGGGCTGTATCGGGTCCCACTGGACGGAAATGCCCCGCAGGCACTCACGGTCGAGGGGCCGCTGCCGGGCCGTTCCACGGAGTCCGTCGGGGAGACGAAGGCCGCCGGTTGGCACGAGTACCAGATCAGCAAGGACGGCTCGCTCGCGATCCACACCTACTCGCGCTTCGACACGCCGCCCGTGATCGACCTCGTGCGCCTGCCGTCGCACGAGCGAGTGCGTGTGCTGGTCGACAACAAGAAGCTGCGCGAGCGCTACGACGCGGTCGGCAAGGGCCGCAACGAGTTCTTCCAGGTCGAGACCGAGCCCGGCGTCATGCTCGACGGGTGGGTGATGTACCCGCCGGAGTTCGACGACACGAAGCACTGGCCGGTGGTGTTCCACGTCTACGGCGAGCCCTGGTCGCAGACGGTGAAGGACACGTGGTTCCTCTCGCACCATCTCTTCCACCGCTGGCTCACGCAGCAGGGCTACGTCGTGATGTCGGTCGACGCGCGCGGCACGCCGGCGCCGAAGGGGCGCGACTGGCGGAAAGCGCTCTACCAGAAGATCGGCGTCACGAGTTCGCACGACTGGAACCTCGCGGTCACGAAGCTGTGTGCGCAGCACGCGTGGATGGACGCGAAACGGCTCGCGATCTGGGGATGGTCGGGCGGGGGCGCGATGACCCTGAACATGCTGTTCCGCTACCCGGCCCTGTTCGCCGCAGGCATGTCGGTGGCGCCCGTCACCGACATCTCGCTGTACGACACGATCTACCAGGAGCGATACACCGGTGACCCGCGCGAGGTGCCGGAGGTCTACCGCGAGTGTTCGCCGATCACGTTCGCCAAGAACCTGAGGGCGCAGCTCCTGCTCGTGCACGGCACCGGCGACGACAACGTGCACTTCCAGCACAGCGAGCGGCTGTTCGACGAACTCGTCGCGAACGACAAACGGTTCGAGTACCTCGCCTACCCGAACCGGACCCACGCGATCGTCGAGGGACGGAACACCCGCGCGCACCTCTACGCATCATTGTCCGACTTCCTGAACCGGCGGGTGTCGGCCGGGCCGCGCTGACCGGATGCGGTCAGATCGCGCTGCGGAGCGAACGTGCGTTCTTGCCGGCGCGCCAGGCGGCGTAGTGCACGCCGAACACAGCGGCCGTGAACACCGAGAGCGTCACCGGACCCGCGCCGAGCCAGTCGCCGTTGCAGCCGACGCACGCGAGCACGAACACCGGTAGCGGCACCAGCACGCCGCCGAGCAGACTGAACGCGCGCGGCACGGCGTGGTGGCGGCGAACGCGACGCAGGCCTCGTTCGAGCCAGGACAGCGAGAGAGCGCCGAGGAGGCCGTGACCTCCGATCAGCACCGTCAGCGAGACGGTGTCGTCGCCGAGGGCGCCGTGCAGGGCCCCGTGGGCGGTGGCGATCACGAGACCGAGCAGTGCGAGGCCCCAGCGCACCGGCGTGTAGACGAACACCGCCCCGAAGCCGGCCAGGGTCGCGTCGTCGTCGTCGTCGGGCCCGATGCCGCACAGCCCGCCCCAGCAGTTCGCGAGGATGACGCTGGTCAGCAGGCTCGCGGCCAGCGCGGCATCGGCGAGCACGGTTTCGAGCGGGGCCATGGGGAAGGGCGCAAGACGATAGCTCGCGACGAATCCGGGTGGTTCGGCCCGGCGCCGATCTTCGCGGTGCGGGACCGTGGCGGGTGTTTGGTTTCCGTTCGTGTGCGCGGTAGCCTCGCTGCGATGGGTGGGTACCAGCACGAGGTCCGGGCGTGGACCTGAGCGAGTTCGTTCGCCGGTTGCGGGCGGGCGTCGACGATGCGCCGGGCGCAGTCGCCGCGTGGCACCGACAGGAGCCTCGACCGGCGCGCATGGCCTGCCTCCCGGCGTGGTTGCACGGCGACCTGCGAACGGCTCTCGAAGGGCGCGGCATCGTCGAACTCTACGCGCACCAGGCCGAAGCCGCGGAGCACCTCCACGCGGGCCGGCACACGGTGATCGCCACGTCGACGGCGTCGGGCAAGTCGCTCGCGTACCACCTGCCGGTCCTCGACGCGCTGCTGCGCGACGGTCTCGACGCACGCGCTCTCTACCTCTATCCGACGAAGGCGCTGGCGCGCGATCAGATGGCGGACGTCGAGAAGCTGCTGGTGGCGACGGGCCGCACCGACCTCACGGTCGCGGTGTACGACGGCGACACTCCGCCGGCCGTGCGACAGGCGCTACGCGAACACGGCACACTCGTCCTCACGAATCCGCACATGCTGCACGCGGGCATCCTGCCGAACCACACGAAGTGGCAGGGGCTGTTCACCGGCCTGCGCTACGTCGTCGTCGACGAGCTGCACACGCTGTCCGGCATCTACGGTTCGCACGTCGCGAACGTGCTTCGGCGGCTCGCGCGCATCTGCCGCCACTACGGCAGCGACCCGGTCTTCTGCGGGGCATCGGCGACGATCAGCAACGCGGGCGAACACGGGCGCCGTCTCTTCGAGAAGGCCGTGCAGGTCGTCGATCGCGACGGCAGTCCGCGCGGCGGGAAGCACTACGTCTTCCTGAACCCGAAGGTCGTGTCCGCGGTGTCGGGCCTGCGCGTCCCGGCGAGCGAAGCAGCGCGCCAGCTCGGCGGCTGGCTCCTGAAGAGCGACCTCCAGTCGATCTTCTTCGCGCGCTCGCGGCGCCAGACGGAAGTGCTCCTCAAGTACCTGCGCGACGAGGCGAAGGCGCGGCACGTCGACCAGGAGCGCGTCGCCGGCTATCGCGGCGGCTACCTCCCGAACCTGCGCCGCTCGATCGAGAAGGGGCTCCGCGACGGCACGATCCGCACGGTCGTGTCGACGAACGCCCTCGAACTCGGCGTCGACATCGGCAGCCTCGACGTGTGCGTTCTCGTCGGCTACCCGGGCACCGTGTCGAGCACCTTCCAGCGCGCCGGCCGCGTCGGCCGGCGCACGCAGGAGAGTGCTGTCGTGCTCGTCGCGCGCAGCGACGCGATGGACCAGTTCCTGATGCAGCATCCGGGGTTCCTGTTCGACGCGCCGCGCGACGCCGTCAGCATCGACCCCGACAACGCGATCATCCTCACCAACCACGTTCGTTGCGCGGCGTTCGAGCTGCCGTTCGACGAGGACGAGTCCTTCGGACAGGCGGCGGGCACACGCGACGTGCTCGAGTTCCTGACGCACGACCTCGGCGTGCTCGTGCACCAGGCCGGGCGCTTCCACTACGCGGACCGCACGTATCCGGCGGATGGCGTCAGCCTCACCGCCGCCGACATGGACAACGTGACGATCCAGGACGTCGAGTCGAAGACGATCCTCGCGGAGATCGACCGGCCGTCCGCGATCACCGAAGTGCACGAGGGCGCGATCTACGGCCACCAGGGCGACACATGGCTCGTCGAGCGCTTCGACTACGACGACCGCCGCGCGTTCGTCCGGCGGATCGACGCCGACTTCTACACGGAGGCCGACACGGAGACCGAGGTCAAGGTGCTGC
>CAZIFB010000011.1:0-110530 GCA_964538915.1 uncultured candidatus Brocadiaceae bacterium
GCACCTGTTCTTTGCTGACGCAGCTCGCCGAACGGCGAGCCACCATGCTCAGAACCGGAGCGGTGCGCCAGAGGCGCACAGCAAGGTCCTGTGCGGAGCGTGTGCGAAGTGGGGTGGGCACGCCTCAGAACCGGAGCGGTGCGCCAGAGGCGCACGGCAAGGTCCTGTGCGGAGCGCGTGCGAAGCACGCGGTCCGGTCAGAACACGACGCCGCCCGACACCACGAGGCCGCGGAAGCTCGCGTCGTGACCCAGCACGACGAACCCGTTCTCCTCGTCGCTCTCGTCCATCGACCGCCAGCGGCCGACGAACGCGACGCCGATCTCGGCCGGGCCGGCGCGGAAGCGCGTGCCGACCTCGGCGCCCCACATCACGGTCGACGACACGTAGTCGTTCGAGTCGCCGTCGATGTCGATCGCCGTTGCTGCTGCGCCGACGCCGACTTCGCCGTAGAGCGACCACCCGAGCCGGCGGCGCGCGATCAGGGCGAACTCCGGCGCGATCTCGAGGTACGGGCCGATCGATCCGTAGGTCGCTTCGTTGTCCGTCACGTTCTCCTGCAGCTCGTAGCCCTCGAGCAGGATGCCGATGCGGAACGGCATCTCGAAGCGCTCCGCGGCGACGCGGTAGGTGAAGTGCAGGAAGATGTCGGACAACCGGGCCTCGCTCGCGGCGAACCCGGTGTCGGCGAACAGGTCGTCGTCGGAGGCGATTCCTTCGAACCGCAGCCCGCCGCCGAATCCGCTCTTGGTCGTTGCTTCGAACTCGATGCGCAGGAACCCGGCATCCGTCTGGTCGTCGGGTCCGCCGCCGTCGCTGTCGTGCTCCCACTGCCCGCCGCCGAAGGCGAGGCGCACTTCGAAGTGGGATCTGCGTTCCGGCTCCTGGGCAGCGAGGGCGAGTGTCGTGACGAGGATGCTGGTGAGGATGCGCATGAGCGGGATCGTAGCTGTGGCCCGGGGGGAAGGTCCCCTGGGGAAAAGGGCGGCAGAAGCGCAGTCCGCACGCCCTCGCTTCACAGGATGTCGAGGATCCCGGTCGAGCCGTTGGTGAGGGTCTCGACCGCGGCGCGGTAGTTCGTGTCCGCACCGAAGCAGCTGTTCCATGGCAAGGGGTCTTTGTCGGCGATCCCGCCGAGGGCGACCGCGGCGAACGCGCGCGGCAGGTCGCGGAGCTCCTCATTGCCCAGCATCGTGTCGAGGGCCCGGATCGACCGCCGATCGCCGATCGTCCCGATCGCGCTGGCGAACGCAGCCAGTGTCGCGAGGCTCGAGATCCCACCAGCGTCCTCGAGTCGCCGCTGCAGCGCCTCGGCCGCTCGTTTGTCGCCGAGCTTGCCGAGTGCGACGGCGGCTTGGGACAGCAGGGTCGGGCGACGCTCGGCCGCGCGCAGCACGCCGTGCAGGTCTTCGCACGAGTCGCGGTCCCGCATCAGGGCGAGGCCGATGCAGAGGTAGCCGGCCATCTGCTCCTTCGCGGTGTTGGCGAGCATGCGCTCACGCAACGCCGGCGCGGCGTCCGTGGTGCGCGACAGCCCGAGTGCGATCGCGAGCGCTCCGACGAGCGACGGGTCCTTCGCTTGGGTGAACGCGTCTTGCAGCCGCTCGCCGAGCAGCCGGTCGGGGTCCGTCTGCGGCTCGTGTGCGCGCCGGTCGAATTCGAGGATCCCGAGCGCGAGGGCGAGCCACGGCTTCTGCTGGTTCTTCGAGCCCTCCGCGAACGCTCGCAGCAGCGCGTCGCGGTTCGCCTTCCCGCCGATCCGCCCGAGCGCGAGCGCGGCGAACCAGCGCGTCTGCGCGTCCCTGTGACTGCGGTAGACGTCGAGCAGCACCGTCTGCATCGCCTCGTCGTCGGGTCGCGCGAGCTGGCCGATCGCGAGTGCGCACGAGCGGGCGATGTCGTGCGAAGCGCGGGCGAGGCGCCCCTTGCCGCGCAGGTCGTTCGCGAACGAAGCCTCGAACTCGCGGCTCGCCGGTCGATCACGGCCGAGGAGCTTCGCGATCGCGGTGGGGCAGTGCGATTGCACGAGCTGCTCGGCCGGACCGGCGTCGCGGCCGTAGCAGTGCGCGAGGCAGTCGACGGCGCGTTCGAGGAGCCTTTGGTCGGCCGGGGTCGACGACCCGATCTCCAGGACGCCGATGGCCTGGATCGCCGCGACCTTCACGTTGCGGTTCCCGATCGCCGTGTCCTCGAGCACCTTCTGGAGAGCCTCGAACACCATCTCCTTCGTGCCTGGGTTGGTGCTGCGCCGTGCGAGCAGGCCGAGACCGTACGCCGCGAACGAGCGGGTGCGGGCGTCGACGGCCTTGCCGTACGCGGCGCGCCCGGTTGCGTCGTCGAGCACGAGACCGCGCAGCAGGTCGAGCTCCTTCTCCTTCGCGATGCCCGCGATCCCGATCGCCAGCGCCGCCGTTTCGCGCACTTCCTGCTGCGGACGTTGCAGCCTCGGCGCGAACACGTCGACGAGGTCGAAGTCCGGGTGGTTCGCTCCCGCCTTCGCCATCGCGACCATGCACGACGACACGATGTCGTTCTGGTTCGTCGCGTCGATCGCTCGCTTCAGCGCCGGGAGCACGTCGTTCAGGATCTCGCCGGAGGTGGGCTTCAGCGTGTCGGCACGGCGACGCTTGCCGAGGAAGATCTCGTCTTCGCTCGTCGTCGCCCCTGGATCGTGCACGGCCGCCTTCAGCCCGAGGTAGCGGTCCTTGTTGAACTCCCACCAGAACGTCCACTCCGTGAGATCCTCGGTGATCTCGGCCCGGCCCGGAGTGTGACCTGCGCCGCCGCCGGGGTTGCCAGGACCGGAGCCGGAACCGCCCGTCGATCCGGGCCGCCCTCCGGTCGGCGTCGGCGCCGTGGGTGTCGTCGGTCCGGGAGTCGTCGGTCCGGGCTCCGAGGGGCCGGGCGTGTTGCCGCCGGGGCCCGTGGGGCCGGGCGGAACGACGTCGCCGGGGCCGCGGTACTGGCCGCCGTGCGCGAAGGCGGCATGGGTGGTGAACGCGAGGATCCCTGCGCACAGGGTCGCCCGGAGGAGAACGTTCGGCATTCTGTTCCTTGCTTTGCACGCGGGCGACGACGTGCATCGGTGCAGAAGCAAGGACGGTGCCGCGAGCGACGCGTGTGCGCCGGCCGGCACGGATGACGCGCGTCTGCTACGCGCGGGGAACGGGAACGCTCGGCGCCTGCCGCTACTGTTCGGCGATGACTCCATCGCCTTCGCGCGCACGCCGTCCCGCGCGGTGGAAGCGCTGGGTCGTGATCGTTGCGGGCACCGTCACGTCGTGGCTCGGCGCGGGTTTCGTCGCCGCACTCGTGGTCACACGTCCGTGGAACGTGCCCGTCGAGATGCGCACGACGATCGCGGGTCGCCCGGTGGAGGCCGTGTCCGTCACGGCCGCCGATGGCGCGACCGGTCGCGGCTGGCTCGTTCGTGCCGCGGACGGTGCGAGACGTTGCGTCGTGCTGGCGGCCGGGATCCGCGGCAATCGCGACCGTCGGCGCGCACGGGGTGTCGCTCGGGGCCGCGGCGGTCGTGTACGGCGCGGTCCGTTGCGTCCCGGCGCCCACCTGGGACTTCGTCGTGCTGGAGGCGTGCTACCGCGACATCGACGGCGCGGTCGCCGGGCGACTGCCGTGGCTGCCGTTCGCCGCGTGGTGCACGCTGCCGATGGCCTGGTTCGCGGGCCTCCGAACGGGCGCTCGGACCGCGGACCTGCGTCCGGTCGACGCCATCGGGTGCGTGACCTGTCCGACCCTGTTCGTGTGCGGCACCGCCGATGTCGAAGTCGGCGACGGCGCCGCCGCGGAACTGCTGCGGCGCAGTGGAGCTGCTGCGAAGGAACTCGTCGAGATCCCGGGTGCGGGACACGTCGATCTCTGGGGCGTCGCCGGCGACACGCTTCGGTCGGCGCTCGCCGCGTTCCTCGCGCGGCGGTGAGCGGCGCCCTGCGCGAGATGCGCAGGCGAGCCGGATGCACTGCTCGTCCGCCGTGTTCGCCGATTCGATTCGCCCCGAAGGGCGAACCGGATCACGCCTGCACGTACTTGCCGGCGATCGGCAGCAGCTTGCTGAGCGCGTTGCGCGAGTCGACCACGAGGTTCGAGTGGTCGGCGATGGCATTCCAGTCCACCGCGGCGTGGTTCGTGACGATCAGCACGCAGTCCGCGCCCTTCAGGTTGTCGCGCGTGAGCGGCACGGAGTGCATCCGGTACTCCATGTACTTCCGCATGCCGGCGAACAGCGGCACGTGCGGGTCGTGGTAGCTGACGTCGGCGCCGTGCTCGAACAACAGCTTGATGATCTCGGCTGCCGGCGTTTCGCGAACGTCGTCGACGTCCGGCTTGTACGCGAGGCCGATCACGAGGACCTTGCTGCCGCGCAGCGGCTTGCCGACCTCGTTCAGGCCTTCGATCGTCTTGTGGATCACGTAGTGCGGCATCGAGTTGTTGATCTCGCCCGCCAGCTCGATGAAGCGCGTGTGGTGGCCGAACTCGCGCGCCTTCCACGTGAGGTAGAACGGGTCGATCGGGATGCAGTGACCGCCGAGACCGGGGCCCGGATAGAAGGCCTGGAAGCCGAACGGCTTCGTCGCCGCCGCGTCGATCACCTTCCAGATGTCGATGCCCATCGCGCCCAGCACGGGCTTCAGCTCGTTGACGAGCGCGATGTTGACGCAGCGATAGATGTTCTCGAGCAGCTTCGCGGCTTCGGCGACCTCCGCGTTGTCGACCGGGATCACCTTCTTGATCGCCGCCGCGTACAGCATCGTGGCGAGCTTGCCGCTCGTCTCGTCCGTGCCGCCGACGAGCTTCGGGATCGTCTGCGTGCTGTGGTCCTTGCGACCCGGATCTTCGCGTTCGGGGCTGAACGCCAGGAAGTAGTCCTTGCCGGCGACGAGGCCCGTCTTCGCCAGGATCGGCATGCAGTCGCCGCGCGTGGTGCCGGGGTAGGTCGTCGACTCGAGCGACACGAGCTGGCCCTTCCGCAGGACCTTCGCGACCATCTCGGTCGATTTCTCGATGTAGCTCATGTCCGGCTCGCCGTGCCTGCCGAGCGGCGTCGGCACGCACAGGATGATCGCGTCCGCCTTCGCGAGGTCGGACGGATTGGCGGTGGGCAGGAACTTCGGCGACTTCGACAGCTCGCCGACGAAGTCCTCCCCGAGGTGCTTCAGGTACGACTCACCGCGCTTCAGCATGTCGATCTTCTGCGTGTCGACGTCGTAGCCGACGACCGGGAACCCGGCCTGGAAGAACGCGCGCAGCAGCGGGAGACCGACGTAGCCGAGTCCGACGACGCCGACGGTGGCCGTGCGTTCGCGGATCTTCGCTTCGAGTTGGGCAGCGGGGGATTTGGCTTCGACCATGGGTTGGAGGGCCATAGGCGTAGCGGCCCATCGGCATTCGAGCCAGTGCGAGTGGAGGTTCCCGTCGTTCCGGCGCGCCGGCCGCGGCGGTAGCCTTTCGGCGGCGTGGCAGCAATCCGGGCGCGATGGGCGAGTGTCGGCGGCGGCGATGGCGGCGTCGCGGCGTGGTTCGGTGAACACGAAGCGCTCGTCGTGTGGATGACCGTGCTGTCGCTCGGCTCGCTCGTGCTCGCGGCGGTGCTGCTGCCGGTGTTCGTGGTGCGCCTTCCCGCCGACTACTTCGTCACGCAGCCCAAGGACGTCGTGGATCGTCGGCGTTCGTTCGGCTGGCTGCTGCGCTTCCTGAAGAACATGGTCGGCGCGGTCTTCGTACTCGCCGGGATCGCGATGCTCGTGCTGCCGGGGCAGGGGCTGCTGACCATGCTGATCGGACTGCTGCTGACGGACTTCCCAGGCAAGCGAAAGCTCGAACTGCGGATCGTGCGCCGGCCGGCGATCCTCGCGTTCATGAACCGCCTGCGCGAACGAAAGGGCGTGCTGCCGCTGCGCGTCGAGTGACCCGATGCGGGTCTTCTACTCCGACCCGTTCGAGTTCCCGCTGCCGCGGCAGCACGTCTTTCCCGCCGAGAAGTACCGGCTCCTGCGCGAACGGATCGAGCGGTGGCCGGCCGCGACCGGCGTCGAACTCGTGCTCGCGCCGCGCGCCACACGCGACGAACTGCTCCTCGTGCACGATGCCGACTACGTCGACGCGTTCGCCGCGGGCCGGCTCGATGCCGAACACATGGCGCGCATCGGGTTCCCGTGGAGCACCGAACTCGTCGAACGCACGCTGCGCAGCTGCGGCGGAACGCTTGCCGCTGCGCGCTCGGCGCTGCGCGACGGGGCGTCCCTGCAACTGGCCGGGGGAACGCACCACGCCAGGCATGCTCGCGGCGCCGGGTACTGCGTCTTCAACGACTGCGCGATCGCCGCGCGCATCGCGCAGCGCGAGGCGGGGATCGATCGCGTGCTCGTCGTCGACACGGACGTGCACCAGGGGGATGGCACGGCGGCGATCTTTCGCGGCGACAGCCGAGTGTTCACGTTCTCGATCCACGGCGAACAACCGTTTCCCGCGGAGAAGGCGACGAGCGACCTGGACGTGGTGCTGCCGTCGGGCGCTGGCGACGACGAGTACCTGCAATGCCTGCGCGACGGCCTCGCGGAGGCGTTCGCGCGGAGCCGGCCTCAGTTCCTCTGCTGGATCAGCGGCGCCGACCCGTTCGCCGGCGATCGATTCGGCCGCCTGAAGGTGAGCAAGGTCGGGCTCGCGGAGCGGGACCGTCTCGTCGTGGCGGCGATGCGCGCGAGCGGCGCCCCGTTCGTGGTCACGATGGGCGGCGGCTACGCGCGCGACGTCGGGGACACGGTCGACGTGTACGAGGCCACGGTGCGCGCGGTCGTCGCGGCGTGACCGCGTCAGCGCACGATCCGTTCGCCGCTGACCGTGACCGTCTTCATGCGCACGAGGCCGAGCGTGAGGTGCGTCAGGAACCAGTCGTGGAACGACGCGGCACTGGCGACGCGGAAGTTGGCGATCCCGGTGCAGTCGCCGCCGGCTTCCTTCACCAGCGCCGCCACGTTGGCCTGGCTGTCGCCCAGCAGGCCGTGCACCCACAGCACGGACTTGCCGGTGGTGACGAACGGCTCGGTGCGGGCTCCCTTCGGCGCGGGCTGCGCGCTCACGGAGAAGGGGATCGCGCCGAGGTCGTACTGAAGCGACATGCAGCCGCTGGCGGCGAGGAGGAGAGGGAAGGCGACGAAGCGGATGGGCCTCATCGCCGCATGTTGGCGCCGGCTCGGTCGCGCGGCCAGCCAGCCTTCAGATGGCGCCGATTTCGCACGAAAGCCCGTTCGTCGCGAAGGTGCCGATCCAGCCCGAGCTGAAGTCGAGTTCGAGCACCTGCACGAAGAAGTCGAGGCCGGGCAGCGTCGGGTCGACGCTGATGTCGGACAGCGGCAGCTGCCAGGTCTGCGTCGATCCTGGGAACGGCGCGGTGAAGGCCGTGATGTCCAGCGAGCCGATCAGCAGGTCGCAGCCGAGCCCTGGACCCGGCAGGAAGCCGGTCAGGTTCGTCAGCGGGAACAAGCCCGGCCCGACCTGGCTGAAGCTGAGGATGACGAGGCCGAAGGAGATCGGCCCGAGGTTGTTCGCCTGCACTTCGAACGTGCGCGTCGTCCACGGCAGCATGTTGACCGAGAGCGACAGCAGACCGCCCGGGCCCACGCACCCGCCGCCGTACACGTCGGCCTTCGCAACCGGCGAGGCCTGGTACTCGTACACGTTCGCCGTCGGCCGCGAGCCGGTGGCCGCCGCGTTCTGGCCGCAGACCTTGTAGACCTTGCCGGTGGCGGGGACGAAGCCGTTGAAGGAGCGGCTGACGCGCCCGATCACGCTGTCGTTGTTGCCGAACGCCGTCGGTGTGGTGGAAGCGCGGCTGTAGAGCGACCACGTGTTGGTGACGCAGTCGAACTCGCTGGTCCAGTTGGTGGGCGCGCCGCCGTAGAGCGTGCCGTAGAGATACGTGACGTTCGTGGCGACGTTGTGGCCGTTGCCGCCCTGGAGCACGATGCGCTTGCGCAGCGGGTCGTAGACCGCCTGCTGACCGATCGCCGCCGCGGGAAGGCCTTGTGTGCCGGTGGCGGTCAGCACGTCGAAGTTGCTCAGCAGCACCCAGTCCGTGCCGTTCCACTTCCACACGTCGAGGAAGCGGATCTGCTCGACCACGGTGTTCGTCGGCGGGTTGTTGTACGTGGTCTGGTCGAGCCCGCCGCACATCACGCAGTCGTTGAAGTCGGGTCGCGTCATCAGGCTCGCCTGCGTGCGCGCGGGCGGCAGCGTGGCGGGGCTCATCGGGATCCACGCGCCGCCGAGGAACAACCACGTCTGGTTGTCGATGACGTGCGGCACCGCGTCGTTCTGCTGGCCGCCGAACATCAGCATGCCGCCCGTCAGCGGCTCGAAGCACATGGCCGCGTGCTGCCGCGGCGCGGGATTGCCGCTAGGCGGCGTGACGTCGGTCCACGTGTTCGTCGAAGGGTCGAACTCCCACGTGTCGTTGAGCAGGGTCGCCGTGCCGGTGCCCGTCGGGCCGCCGCGCGTGTTGCCGCCGAACACGACGAGCTTGTTCGTCTGCGGGTTCCACGCGACCGAAGCGCGGCCGCGATGCGCCGGCGAACCGGGGGCGCCGTCGGCGATCACCTGCGTGAACGTCCCGGCGACCGCGTCGAACTTCCACAGGTCGTTCGCCGTGGTCGTGGTGTTGTTCGCGAGGCAGCCGCCGAAGACCCAGATCGCGTCGCTGCTAGCCGCGCCGGGGTTGTCCGCGCGGAACGTCGTGTTCGCGGCGGGCGCGTAGGTGCTGCTCGAGAGCGTGCCGTTCGTCGTGTTGCCGGCCGAGGCCACGAGGGTCCAGGTCGCGCGCGGCGCGGCGCGGAGGGTGGGCGGGTTCGGCGACAGAGGCGGGAGCTGTGCCGTCAACGCGGCCGTGATCGTGAGCGGCGCGAGCAGGAACGGGGCGACGAGAGAGCGAGGGTGCTTCATGGTTCGGCGTGCCGGCCGCCCCGCGGTCGAGCGGTGGCATGGTTCCGGTCCGAACGCAGAGGCGACGTTTTGCGTACGTCGGCCGGCTCAATCCGGGTTTTCCGGCCCAGCACGGGATCGAGGTCCCGCGTAGCCTCCTGCTCCGATGAAGGCCCCTCGACTCCTTGCCGCACTCGCCGTCCTCGCGGCGGTGGCGCTGCTCGCGCGGTCGTGGCTGCTCCACGCGCCGGAGCCGCGCCCGCCGGAGCCGGAGCCCGTCGGCGGCAGCCGGGATGCCGGGGTTCCCGGGGCGGCGGGACCCGGGTCGATCCCCGCTCCGGACGAACGGACCGCCGAACCGCGTCTCGAAGGCAGCGCGCCGGCCGCGTCCTTCCGGTGTCTCGACGAGGACGGCAATCCGATCGCCGATGCGGTGCGGGACGGTCTCGTGTTGTCCCTGCGCACGCGCGACGGAACACCGTGCGCGGACGTCGCGGTCGACGTCACGTGGCGCAAGGGCTTCGGCCTGTACGGCCACGACATCGGCGCGACCGACATTGCGGGTCGCTTCTGCACGACGGTGGCGCGCACCGACCAGTTCGAGATGCTCGAGTTCCGGCACGAACGCCTCGGCGAACTGGCGTTCACGGGGCCGCTGCTGGTGTCCGCGACCGATCCGCGCGTGGTCGAGATGATCGTGCCCGACCTCGGCCCGCTGCGGGTGCGAGTCGTCGATGGACGAGGCCAGGCGATCGGCGGCGCGAAGGTGACGGCGAACGGCGGCGCGCAGAACGACGTCCCGCGCCAGCACGTGCTCGTGCCGAAGACATCGAACGAGGGCGCGACGAACGGCGACGGCGACGTCGTGTTGCTCGTGCCGCACGGTCTCTACGAGATCTCCGCCGAAGCCGACGACTGCACCGCTCCGCAGGCGGTGCGTGCGACGGTCGGAATGGGCGGCGGCGACGCCACCGTCGTGCTGCTGCGCGCCGAACATCGCATCGACGTCGATGTGCGAATCGTGCTGCCGGAGGGCGTCGCTGCCCCGCGGGTCTCCGCGTGGACGCAGGACGCGCCGGCGCGCGCCGCGACGATGCCCGGCCGCGGACTCGCCCCGAAGAGGCGTGAGTTCTTCGTCGACCGGCAGTCGGACCGCCACTTCGTGGTGCGTGCCGAGGACGTCGCCTGGCAGGTCCAGGCAACGGCGCAGGGGTGCATGGCGGCCATCGCCGACGTTCCGCGCGGTCAGCGCGAAGTGGCGCTCCGGCTCGCTCCGATGCCGCCGCCCGCGTCCGAGCCGCCGAAGGCGCGGCTCCTCGTCACCGTGCTCGGCGTCGACGGTTCTCCGGCGAGCGCGGAGGTGCGTGTGCACGAGACGCCCGACTTCGTGTACGGCTCGGACTTCGCGACCAACGAAGGCCGCGTCGTGATCGAACGCGAGCCGAAGGGGCGCGTCTGCGTGAGTGCACGGGCCTTCATGTTCCCGTGGACGGTGTCGGAGGCGATCGACCTGGCTCCCGGCGATCACGAAGTCACGCTGCGCCTGCAGGCGGCGAAGCCCGTGTTCGGCCGCGTCGTCGACGCGCAGGGCAACGGTGTCCAGACGCGCGTCGTGCTGAAGCGGCCTGCGGGCGCGCTGCGCGGTCTCGCGGCCGGCGTTCCCGAGATCCTCGACCACGCGCCGACGTCCGACAGTCGGGGCGGCGGGCTCGACGGGCGGTTCCAGTTCGTCGATTGCGGGCCTGGCGAACACATCGTGTGGGCGTTTCCCGAACACGGCTGGCCGGCACGGAGGCGTGTGCAGCCCGGCGTCGAGGCGACGATCGTGCTCGGCGAAGGGCTCGACGACTTCGTGCTGGTCCACGGAGTCGTGCGCGACGAGACGACCCTGGCGCCGCTCCCGGGGGTGGTCGTCACCGCATCGACGGATGCGGGCGGCGGGCACGACGAGACGGATGCCGAGGGGAAGTTCCGTCTCGTCGCGTCCCCCGGAGCCGCCGTGGTCCGCATGCGGAAGCGCGGGTACGTCTTCCACTCCCTGACGACCCAGGCGCTGCGGCCCGGTCCGGCGCAGCTCGACCTGCGCTTGCCCCCGAGTCCGGTGCTGTTCGTTCGCGTGCTGGGCGCCGACGGCATGCCGGTCGAAGGCGCCGAGGTGGCGGTGCTCGGCCACGACGGCAAACCCCTCGATCTGCTGGACGACGCCGGCAACCGCGGCGATTCGTCGGAACGGACCAACGCCCTGGGTCGCGCCGACCTGCGCGGCGCGCCAGCCGGAGCGCTGCGGATCCTGGTCGAACGCGGCAAGGAGACGCGGGAGTTCGACGTGCCGGCCACCGCGGGCCGCGCCGCGGTGTTCGAAGTGCGCTGGTGAACCGCGCGCGGCGTGGCTCAGCGTGCTTCGACGGAACGTGCCTTCGCGGCGGCCACCGCGGCGTCGAGCCATGCTGCGATGCGCGCGGTGTCGCTGTCACCGAGCGAGGCATCTTCGCTCCACGGCCCGTCCTCCCACCGGAGCCGGCCCGCGTCGACTTCGACGGCGAGCGTCGCGACGCGGTGCTCCTGCCGCCAGAACACGAACTCGAGGCCCGGCGGGCCCGTCGCGCATGGGCGCGCTCTCGTTCGCGGAGCGAACAGCGCCGCCGCGGCGCGCACCGTCGAAGGTGCGTCGTCGTCGAGCAGGGTCTCGCGTTCTGGAGCGAGGCCTGGTCCCGGAACTCCACCGCGCCGGGTCACGACGACGCGGTTCGCCGTCGCGAGCACCGCCTGCAGTCCGTCGGTGTCGATGTGTCCGTCGACGTCGCACGAGGGACGGGTCGAGCGGAAGGACGCGACCGCGCGGGCATCCACGGCGGTGCGTTCGAGGCGCAGCCGCCGCAGCGCCGGAAAACCCGTCGCGGGCAGTGCGGCGAGCATGGGGGCGTCCGCGACGACGACGTCGGCGAGTCGCGGCAGGGCGGCGAGGTCGTCGAGGGAACGCACGTTCGCGCCCGCGATGCGCACCGAGACCAGTGTGGTCGCGGGAGCCAGCCACGCGAGGTCCACCGCGGCGTCGCGGCTCTCGAATGCGCGCAGTTCACCGAAGGCGCCGATGCGGTCTCCGTGATCGACGACGCAACCGCGCACCGTCAGGTGCCGGAGGCCGATGGCTTCGACGAACGTCGCGAGGTCGATGGGCACGCTGCCGCCGCCGTCGAGATACAGCGAACGCAGCGCCACCAGGGTGCGGGCGGGGCCGAGATCGGGACCGCGGGCGGTGTTCCATCGCAGCCACAGGTGTCGTGTCCGCGGCGGCAGCGACGGCAGTGCGCGGTCGGGTGCTGCCAGGACCACGAGCGGCACGTCCGCCGGCAGGTCGTCGAGGGCCGCCGCGATGCGTTCGCTCCAGCGGTCGACGACGACGCCGCGCAAGCGCGCACGAGCAGCCGGCGCGAGCTCGAGAAGGCGCGTCGCGTCGACCGCGACGAACTCGTGGCGGTCGGGCCCGCTGCAGGCGAGCCGCCCGCCGATCAGGCGCGCACTCGCGAGGTTGTGGTCGACGAGGCGGTCGAGTCGCAGCGCGACGTCGTGGAGACGCAGCAGGTCCCCGGGTGCGGGGGATGCCGGCGTTCCCGCCAGCGACACGATGTGCGGCGGGATGTCGCGCCCTTCGATGCGGAGGTGCCATGTCGCCTCCTGTCCGGGCAGCGCGGTCGCGAAGGCGACCAGCACGGCGCGAAGAACTCCTGCCATGGCGGGATCGTGCACCCGACGGGCGGCTCGTCCAGTGCCGGCGGCGTTCCGTGTGTGGTTTCCCCGGCGCTGCCGCTCTGCGGGGGGACGGCGCCCCCGGCGCCCCTTCCCCCGGAACCGCATGAAGATCCTGCCCCTCCTCTCGTGCTCGCTCGCCCTGGCGGCGCTCTCGGCACAGTCCCCCCGTTCCGACGTTCCGACCCCGCAGGCGAAGTCCTCGCTGTCGCGTGTCGTCTTCGACCGGCCTCGCGCCGACGGTCCGCTGTGGGCGTGCGGCAACGCGTGGAAGGCGAGCTTCGACGGCCGCGGCTTCACGACGATCCCGTTCTTCGGTTCGCACGCGCCGCACAACTTCCCGCTGCGCCTCGAAGTCGCAGCGGCGACGGTCGGCGGTGAGACACTGTCGCTCGGCGACGGCCAGCCGGAGACCGCCGGTCCGCAGGTCGTGACGCGGCGCTCGGCGTTCACCGAAGTGATCGATGCGCGGCTCGACAGTCTCGAACAGTCGTTCGTGTTCGATCGCCTGCCGAACCGCGGCGCGATCGCGGTCGACGTGCGCATCGGCGGCGAAGGGTACGAGCCGAGCACGATCGACGGCGGTCTGCGGTTCTCGACCGAGTTCGGTCACGTCGACTACACGAAGGCGGTCGCGATCGACGGCAACGGCCGCCGCCTCGCCTTGCCGATCACCTGGACCGGCGAGGCCGCGCACCTCGAGATCCCCGGGTCGTTCGTCGAGAGCGCGGCGCTGCCGATCGTGCTCGACCCGACGCTGAACTACTGGTGGGGCCTCGGCAACCCGTCGATCCTGCAGCACGACGGTGACGTCGCGGCGATCCAGACCAGCTCGCTGAACGGGCGCACGTTGCTCGTGTGGCAGCGGCAGTGGAGCGCCACCGACCAGGACTGCTGGGGCCTCCTGTTCGACAACGACCTCAACCTCGTGCAGACCGACTTCACGATCGACTTCACGGCCGAGGACTGGCTCAAGGTCGCGGTCGCCGGCAACAACTACGCGCAGAACTTCCTCGTCGTGTCCGAGGTGCGCATCGGCCTGCTCTGGTTCATCGCCGGGCGCACGGTCGCGTCGAACGCCGTGCTCGGCACGCAGTTCGACATCGAACGCGAGGGGGTCGTCGGCACGGCGGGCAACAACTTCCATCCCGACGTCGGCGGCGACCCGTACTTCGGCCCCGGTCGCTACACGGTCGTCTTCAACAAGAAGACCCTCGGCGTGTCGGACATCTACATGAAGCAGGTGACGCCGGCCGGCGGGCTCGTGACGACGAACGCGATCGCCATCGGCAACGCGACCGTCGACGAGATCCGGCCGTCGATCAGCAAGTCGTGCGGTCCCGCGAGCGGTGTGCAGCAGTACCTCGTGACCTGGCAGCGCACGTGGGCCTTCCCGCCGAACGACCAGGAAGTCTGGGGGCGCTACGTCGGATGGAACGGCGCCCTGAACAGCGGTCAGTTCGCGGTCGCGTTCACGACGAGCGAAGAGACCGCGCCGTCGCCGAGCTCGCCGATCGACCTGAACGGCCAGCGGTACTGGCCGGTGTGCTGGGAGGTCACGGGCACCGTCGGCAGTCCTCGCGACGTGGTCGGCAAGGTGCTCGTTGCCGACGGTACGAGCCAGGCGTCGTTCGTCGCCAGCAACAACGTGCCGGGCGCCGACGACCGCGAACCGGAGATCGATTCCGACGGCATCCGTTTCGTCGTCGGCCTCACGACCGGCAGCGCCGGCTTCGCGCAGAGCGTCGAAGCGGTGACTCTCGCGTTCCTCCCGAGCACGAGCAGTGTCCGCGTCGAAGAACGCGCCGGCATGAACACGTCCTCCCCCGAGAACTACGGGCAGTGCAACGTCGTCGGGGAGTTCAGCGGCGGCGGGTCCGCGAGCTCGCGCTACAAGGTCTGTTTCACGGAGCAGACGCCGAACACGCTGCGTCTCGCCAACTACGGCGGCTGGGCCGGTGGCAATCCCAGCTACTTCACGCGCCCGACGCAGTGCGGCACGCTTTCGATCGCCGCCACCGGATTGCCGATGCTCGGCCAGACCGTCACGGTCACCGTCGGCAACGGAGGTCTGTCGGCCACGATCGGCGGCTTCCCGATCACGGCGCCGCTCTTCCCCGTGTTCGGCTGCAACTGCACGCTGGGTGTCGATCCGATCGCGTTCTTCCCGAACCCGTTCGTCTACGCCGTGCCGGCCGATCCGACGCTCGTCGGCGGCGCGCTGGCCGTGCAAGGGTTCACGCTCGTGGGCTCGTCGTGCCTCGGGTCGATCGACTTCAGCGACACGATCGACTTCTCGCTGCACTGATCGCCGCGCTTGCCGGATCGCGCCGCCGCCCCGAACATGCGGCGGTGCGCCAGTTCTCCGAGATCACGCAGGTCGACGACGCGGGGTGTCTGTTCCTGTCCGGTTCGATCGAGAACTGGCAGGCCGTTCACGACAAGGGGATCTCGGTCGTGATCGATCTCGAGGGGGACGTCGACCACGGCGTGCCGACCGCAGCCGATCAGTTCCTCTACGTCTACCTGCCGATCCACGACGGCGACCTGCCCAACCTCGACCGCTTGCACGCGGTCGCCGATCTCGGCGCCGCACTCGTCGCGAAGGGGCACCGTGTGCTGAGCCACTGCGGCATGGGCCTCAATCGGTCGGCGCTCGTCGCGGCGCTCGTGATGATGCGCGGGGGCATGTCGGCGGTGCGCGCGGTGGCGCAGTTGCGCGAACGACGGCCCGGGGCCTTGTTCAACGAGGTCTTCGCGAACTGGCTGCTCACGCAGCGCTGACCGGCAAGGTGCCGCGGGTCCCGCTCGTGCCGACTCGGGGATGCTCCGTACGCGGGTATTTCCCGGTGGCTGAAAGGTCCAGTGCGTCGTTCGGCCGCGTCGATGCCCCGGGTCGACACACGCCACGCGAGGGACATGACCGGCTTCACCAAGTTCCCATTCCACAGCATCCGCGGCCGCCTCGGCGCGATGGTTGTCATGGCGCTCGTCGCCGTCGCGGGCGTCGCGTGGCTCGGGCTGTCGACGCTGCGGCACCTGAAGGTCAACGGTCCCGTCTATCAGGAGATCGTCACGAACAAGGACCTGATCGCGGACGTGCTGCCTCCGCCGCAGTACATCATCGAGACCTACCTCGTCGTGCTGGAGATGCTGCGCGAGCCGGAGGCGAAGGGGCTCGACGCGCTCGTCGAGCGGTGCAAGGTGCTGCGGAGGGACTTCGACACGCGCCACGAGTTCTGGGGCGGCGCTCTCGCGGACGACGAACTGAAGGCGCTGCTGTTGGACACTTCGCATGCGCCGGCGATCGCGTTCTACACGGCGCTCGACGCCGACTACGTGCCGGCGCTGCGTCGCGGCGACCGTGCACGCGCCGAGCAGGTCCTCGACGAGACGCTGCGGCCCGCCTACCGCGAACATCGCGACGCGATCGACCGCATCGTGAAGATCGCCGTCGCGCGCAGTGCGGCGACCGAGGAAGCGGCGAAGGTCACGATCGACTGGCGCACGACGCTGATGATCGGCTTCGCCGCGGCGATGCTGGTGATGCTGGCGTTCATGGGCTGGGCGCTCGCGGTCAGCATCGTGCGGCCCATCGACCGGACGGTCGGCGTGATCGAGGGGATGGCCGGCGGCGATCTCGGCCGCGAAGTCGCGAAGAACGCGTTGGCCGAGGTGAACCGGATGGGCCAGGCCCTGAACGGCACGCTCATGCACATGCGCGAGGCGCTCGGGGCGGACCGGGTCGAGTGGAAGGAGGTCGGCGCGCAACGCGCCGAAGTCGGCCGCATCCGTCAGCTCGTCGAGAACGCGTCGATCAACATCGTGTACGTCGAGCGCGACCTGCGGCTCAGCTACATGAATCCGGCGGCACGCGCGATGTTCCGGCGGTTGCAGGCCCACATGTCCGTCTCGGCCGACGACCTGCTCGGCAAACCGGTGGGGGTGATCCACCGCGATCCGGCGTTGCAGGCCGCGAGGCTCGGAGATCCGGCGAAGCTGCCGCTGCAGGCGCGGCTGCGGTTCGGCCCGGAGACCGTCGACGTCGTCGGGTGCGCGATCCGCGACGAACGCGGGCAGCACATCGGCGCGATGGTCACGTGGGACGTCGTGACCGCGCAGCTCGCCGCGGAGGAGAAGGCGAAGACGGCGCAGGCGATCGAACTGGAGCTCGCCGAGCAGCGTGTCGTCGCGGAGCGTGCGGAGGCCGAACAGAAGCAGCGAGTCGCCGCGGAGCGCGAAGAGATGCAGCGGCAGAAGGTCGAGCAGGAGCGTGCGCAGGCCGCGGAGCTCGGTCGGCGAGTCGACGCGATCCTCGCGGTCGTCGACGCCGCGGGTCGGGGCGACCTGACCCTCGCGGTGCCGACGGACGGCGACGATGCCGTCGGAAGGCTTGGTTCGGGTCTCGGCGCGTTCTTCGGCAACTTGCGGTCGTCGATCGCCGAGATCGCGCGGACGTCGGAGACCGTCGCGTCGGCATCGACCCAGGTGCGGGGCGTCGGCGAGCGCCTCGGGACGGCGGCCACCGAGACCGCGGCGCAGGCACGGGAGGCGTCGACGTCGGCCAACGAGATCTCGACGAACATCCACACGCTCGCTTCGGCGACCGAGCAGATGAGCGTGTCGATCCGCGAGATCGCACGCAGTGCTGCGGAGGCAGCGCGTACGGCCACGGACGGCGTGACGGTCGCAGAACGTACGAACGGTCGCGTGGGCAAACTGGCCGAGTCGAGCACCGAGATTGGCGAAGTCGTCAAGGTGATCGGCGCGATCGCGCAGCAGACCAAGCTGCTCGCCCTGAATGCGACGATCGAGGCGGCGCGGGCGGGTGAAGCCGGGAAGGGGTTCGCCGTCGTCGCCAGCGAAGTCGAGTCGCTGGCGAAGGAGACCGCGCGCGCGACCGAGGAGATCGGGCGGAAGATCGATGCCATCCAGGGCGAGACGCGCGACGCCGTCGTCGCGATCCGTGAGATCGGCGAGAGCATCGCCCGCATCAACCAGTTCCAGGGCACGATCGCCAGCGCGGCCGAGGAGCAGACGTCGACGACGAACGAGATGAGCCGCAACGTGCAGGGCGCCGCGCGCGCCGCGTCGGAGATCGCGCGCAACGTGGAGGGCGTCGCGAGTGCGGCCGTCGCCACGAGCGAGGGTGCGGCACAGAGCCAGACGGCGTCGGACGGGTTGTCGCAGGCGGCCGGATCCCTGCAGGCGCTGGTCAGCCGCTTCCGGATCGACGGTGCAGCGGGGAAGCCCGCCGAGGTCGAGGTCCCGCGCGTTCGTCCGCGGCCGTCGCGTGCGCTCGTCGCGAGCAGATGACGGCCGGGGTCGACGACGGCGCGTCGGAGGTCGGCGACAGCGCCGCGGACCCTCGCGCGCGGGCCGCTACGGCAGGAACTTCTGCGCTTCCTTCAGCTTGTTCGGCAGGTACTCCTCGATGACGAAGTTGAGGCCGTGCTTCGCGAGTGCCTGCTGCTCGGCGCGCTTGTCGCTCTTCAGCATCATCTCGATCGCCTTCTGCCACTCCTTGTGCGCCTGGAAGAACGGGTCGTTCTTCAGCATGTCCTGCGCGCGCTTGCGGTCGACGTCCTTCAGGTCGTGCGTCGGCAGGTCGTAGTCGACGACGTCCTGCGGGGACACGCCGAGGAAGCGCGCCTGCGGGACGCAGAAGAACTGATTCAGGTGCACGGCATTGCCCGAGCCGACCTTCAGCGTGCGGTAGATGTTGCTGAAGGCGTACGGATCGCAGTCGTTGAACGCGTAGACCGCGAGCTTGTGCGTGTCGGCGAGCTTGCGCACGAAGCGCCGCGTCGCGCGCGTCGGCACACCCGCGGTGCCGATCAGGATGCAGTTCGCGGTGCGCCAGTAGTTGTGCTGCGAGAGGCGCTCGAACATGCCGATGGTCTCGATGACCAGGATGAACTTCGCCTTCGTCTCGAAGCCGAGGTGTTCGACGGAGCTCGGGATCGAGTACGCGCCGGACCCGAAGCCCGTGCAGTCGATGCGCAGCGGGCGGCCCGACTCGCGGTCGCGGTCGAGCACGACGAGCTGGCCGGCGACCTTGCCGCCGTGCTCGTCGGCCTTGAAGCGCAGGTGTTCGCGCATCACGCCGTCGAGCGAGAAGAGCGCTTCGATGTCGTCCATCGTCGCGTCGCTCTCGGGCTGCTCGTCGAACTTGGCCTCTTCCCAGTTCTTCGACACGTAGTACGCCTCTCGTTTCGTCGCGAAGTCGTCTTCGTCGACGAGTTGCTGCGAGAGGGCCATCATCTTCAGCGTCTGCGCGAACGACTTGACGGTGTTCACGGACAGCGTGCGCTCGACGCGCGAGCGGCCCATCACGAAGTAGCCGTCCTTCTTGTCGTAGCGCGCGTTCTTCAGCGAGCGGTCGGGGAACTTCAGCTCGGGCTTCCCTTGCTCGAGGATCGCCTTGTGCACGTGGGTCGCGCACGCCTTGATCTCACGCAGGGTGACCTTGTCGAGATCGCTGAGAGGGCCGCGGTCCTTCTTCTTCGGCTGGGGCTTCGGGGTGAACTTCTTGGCTGCCATGGGTGGGTTCCGTCTCGGTTGGGTTCTCGTGCGGTGGCGCTGCGACTCGACTCAGAGCTTGCGCGACTTCTCGAGCACGGCGGTGAGGTTGTCGCGCGCCTTCGTCGCGTCCTTCTCGTCGAGCTTGAGGATGTCCTTCAGCGCGATGACGAGGTGGGGGATGTAGACCTCGATGTAGTTGCGCTTCTTGAACTCGTTCGCGAGCTTCTTGCCCTTGCGAACGTGCGTGCCGAGCTTCCTGCCTGCGTCCATCAACGCCAGGCGCAGCTCCTCGAGGATCTCGTCGTACGACGCGATCGCCTCCTTCGCCTCGCTGGTGAACGGCACCCAGACCGATGCGAAGTGCACGAAGATCACCATCGGGCCGATCGGCAGGGCGCCGCGCGGCTGCTGCAGCCCGTAGTTCTTCCAGTTGCAGTCGATGACGGCTTTGCTGATCGCGCACGCCGACTGCTGGAACACGAGCGGCACGCGGTTGGCGAAGCGGATGAGGCGCACCGGTTCGTCGGCGGCGCCCATCAGCACTTCCTGGTTCTCCGGCTTCTTCGTCGCGACCTCGACGATCTTGCCGCTCTCCGTCATGTGCAGCGTGTCGCCGGGCTTGCCGTAGGCGATGCCCACCTCGATCGCGAACGGATGGCCGCGGTAGACGACCGGCTTCCTCGACGTCGCCACGTAGAAGTCGGCTTCGACCTCCTTCTTGAGGCCCGTGATGATCAGGTCCTCGCCGATCGGTGCGATGCACGACAGCGGCGGCGCCATGATCTTCGTCTGGTCGATCGCCGCCTTGATCTTCGCGACGTCGCTCGTCTCGAGCCGGCGCGGGTTGCTCTCGGGCTTGATGCCGGCCTTGGTGCAGATCTCCTTCGCGACCGTCGGGCCGACGCGCGAGAAGTCCTCCTGCAGGAACGCGCTGACGGTGCGGTTCTCGCTCTCGTTGACCATCTTCAGCAGCACGCCGAGCTCGACGCCGTGCGGGTGCGGCTTGATCTCCTCGACCTCGGGCGGCAGTTCCTTCGTCGCGCGCTGGTACTCGATGACGTTGCCGTCCGGATCCGTGTAGTGCAGGTACACGTGCGGGTTGGCGACGGCCATCAGCTTCAGGAACTCGTCGACGCTCTTCTGGCCGCGGCGGTACTCGCCTTCGAGGTCGATCGACACCTCGGTGCCGTGATCCTTCTCGCCCCAGTCGAACGGCTTCTGCACCACGTCGGGCCGGTTCTTCGCGGTGTCGATCGTGATCTCGAAGGCGGTCGCCTGCGCGCGCTTGCCGGGCTTGCTCTTCACCCGCACCGGGTTGCCCGTGGTCAGCAAGCCGTACATGCCCGCCGCGCTGATGCCGATGCCCTGCTGGCCGCGACTCTGGCGCAGCCGGTGGAACTTGCTGCCGTAGAGCAGGCGGCCGAACACGTTGCCGACCTGATTCGCGACGATGCCGGGACCGTTGTCCTCGACGGTCATCGTGTACTGCTTCTCGCTCTGGCCGATGCGCGAGATCTTGACCTTGATGTCGGGCTGGATGCGCGCTTCCTCGCAGGCGTCGAGGCTGTTGTCGACCGCTTCCTTCACCGCGGTGAGCAGCGCCTTCCGCGGGCTGTCGAAGCCGAGCAAGTGGCGGTTCTTCGTGAAGAACTCGCTCACCGAGATCTCGCGCTGGCGCTTCGCCATCGACTCGGCCGTCTCGGCCGAGCCCGACTTCGCGCGGGGTTCCTTCGCCTTCGGTTCCTTGGCGGTTGCCATCGTGGTCTTCTCGCTGGCTTCGAACAGGTTCTTCTGACCGATCTCGGTGCTCATCGCGTGGTTTCGGAGTCGTGGTCGACCGGAGCGCGGTCGAGGAACGGGGGATCGCCGGCAGTGGCCAGCCCGTGGGCGCGGCACTCGGCCCAGAAGCGGGCGAGTCCGCGGCGGTCTTCGTCGTCGAGGTCGTAGTGCGCGGCGCCGTGCGTGCCGTCGACCGCGGCGAGCTTCCGGCCGCGTTCGCGAGCGGCGCGCAGCGCGGGCAGCACGGCCGCGGCGTCGGCGCCGGCGCGCACGACCCACAGCGCGAACACGAACGGCAGGCCGGTCCATCGCCGCCATTCCCGGCCGAGGTCCCAGGCAGAGCGCCGGCCCGGGTCGGCGAGCAGGCCGTTGTCGCCGATGAGCAGCACGAGGTCGTGCGGCAGCGCGTCGGGTGTGCGGGTCGGCGCGATGGTTTCGAAGCGCACGTCGGCGGCGACGTCGGCGGCGTGTACGTTCGTGAGCAGGAGGCGCAGCAGCGCCACCGAGGTCGCCGAACTCTGGTCGAGGCCGACGGTGCGGATCGGCGAGCCGGGGCGGCGGAACGCACGCACCGAGCGGATCTCCTGTTTGCACGCGATGCCTAGGCCGGGGGCGATCACGTAGCCCGGTGCGCGGATCGCTTCGATCGACGACACGAGGGCGCAGTCGAGGGTGCCGGCGCGCAGACGTTCGATCAGTCGGGTCGGCGCCTCGCGGACCAGCGTCACCGCGGGGTCGGAATCCATGCCCGCGAGAAGGGGCGCGCCGACGCCGTACGGGACTCCGCCGATCCGAATGGTCACGGTTGCTGTCTCCGGGCCCTGACCGGCCCGAAGGCGCAGGAACATACTCGTGGGGTTCGGCGCGGAAAGCACAAAGCCGGCGTGGGCCCGGTGGGGGCGGCCGCGGGCCGCGCTGCGGTCCGCCGTTTTCTTCTCGAAGCGAAGGCGACCACTCGGCGCCGTCCGTGCGTAGGATTCGCGCTCCCGCGTGCCAGCCCCCCGAGTGCGCAGGACCACCAGAGAGGAATGCCCATGCTGCGTACTTCGCTGCTCGCCGCTGCCGCGACGACCCTCACTTCGTTCGCGGTCGCGCAGACCGTCCCGACCGGCTTCGTGATCGACACGCTGCTCGCCACCGGCCTCAACGCCAGCAACGACTTCTGCTTCCTGCCCGACGGGCGTGTGCTGGTCGCCGACTCCGCCGGCGCGGTGACGCTGTTCGCGAACGGGACCGGCGTGCTCGTCGGCACGGTGCCGAACGTCGAGTCCGGCGGCGAACGCGGGCTGCTCAGCATTGCTGCGGATCCCGGCTTCGCGACGAACGGCTACTTCTACGTCTACTACTCGAGCACGGCCGACAACTTCATGCACGTCGACCGCTTCACGTGCACGGGCGACCTCGGACTCCCGACGAGCACGAACCTCGCGTTCCTCGGGTCGAGCCGCTGCGTCGTCATCGCGACGCTGCCCGACAACGCCGGCAACCACAACGGCGGCTCGGTGCGCTTCGGTCCGGACGGCAAGCTGTACCTCACCGTCGGCGACGACGCGACGATGTGCAACGCGCAGAGCCTCACGTCGCAGGCAGGCTGTCTGCTCCGCATGGACGTGAGCGGTCTGCCGGCGGGTGCGAGCACCGTGACGCCGACGTTCTCTTCGCTCGATCCGGGCGACAATCCGAACAGCGCCGCCACCGACTTCAGCCAGCTCGTGCTCGCGCACGGCCTGCGCAACCCGTTCCGGATGGAGATCGACCCCGTCACCGGCAGCCTGTACATCGGCGACGTCGGTGCCGGCGCGGAGGAGGAGTACTCGGAGTACGACCGGCCCTCGGTCGGTCCACTGCCGCTCGTCAACTTCGGCTGGCCGTGGCGCGAAGGCGCGAACGCCGGCTTCAGCTGCACGGGTACGCAGCCGCCGGGACTCGTCGGTCCGCTCGCGTCGGTGTCGCACGGCGGCGGCTGGGCCGCGGTGATGGGCGGCGCGCGCTACCGCAATCTCGGCGGATCGTTCGACTTCGGCCCCGCCTACGAAGGCAACGCCTTCTACCTCGACTACTTCGCGGGCGAGCTGCGCCGCCTCGAGAAGACCACGGTGTGGGCGCCCGCCGCTCCCGTGGCGGGCCAGCCGTCGCCGACGAACTGGGGCTCCGGCTTCGTCAACGTCACGAGCCTTCGCCTCGGTCCGGACGGCGCGCTCTGGTTCACCGAGCGCAACGGCGCCGCGTCGTTGAACCGCGTCCGGCCGGTCGGGCCGGTCAACTCGGTGGCCGCGATCAGCGGCGGCGGCCAGATCGCGACGTTCGGCGACGCCTTCGTGCAGCCGCTCGTCGTCGAGGCGCGCGACACGTCGGGCAACCCCTGGCCGAACGCGCCGGTGACGTTCACCGCCGGTGCCGGCGTCGTGCTGTCGACGACGTCTCCGGTGACCGCCGATGCGAACGGCCGCGCGCAGATCTTCGTGCTCGGCTCGCCGACCGGCGCGTTCACGGTCACGGCAAACGCACCCGGCACTCTCGGCGGCGTCTCGTTCAGCCTGTATGCGCGGCGCTTCCAGGTTATCTCGGCGAGCAACCTGCTCATCTTCTCGATCTCGAACAAGACGAACGCGGTGTCGCAGCAGATGCCGTACCTCGTGCTGATGTCGTACCCGGGTTCGCCGACGTTCCAGACGTGGTTCGGGCCGCTGTGCACCGACCCGACCTGGCCCGGGACGTTCGCGGTCGAGGACAGCCTCGGCCTCTACGGCTTCACGTCGCTGTCGGGCAGCTTCGCGATCGGCTCCCCGAGCCTCACGAAGATCTACACGCTGCCGGCGGGCCTGTTCCCCGGTCTCCTGATGAGCTTCCAGGCGATCGCGTTCGACCAGGTCGACGGCTGGTTCCGCACCAACTGCGCGACGAAGCAGTTCTGAGCACTCGAGCGCCGCATCCAGCCCAGGCTGTCCCGTCTCGTCGGGGGGCGATGCGTGTGAGATCGGCCGAGCGGACCCTGTTCGCCGGCCGATCGCGCGCGGAGCGCCCTCCCGTCCCATGAAGCGTCGCACCGCGTTCTCCCTCGGCACGATCGCCGTGCTGGTCGGCGGCTGGTTCGCGGCCACGTCGCTCGTGCGTTCGCACGTCGACGGCCTGATCCAGGCTTCCGTCGGCAAGCCGCTGCCGAAGTTCGCGCTGCGCGACACCGCTGGTCGCGAGTGGAGCGCGGAGGCGCTGCGCGGGAGGCGCGTCGTCCTGCACTTCTTCCGGTCGCGCTGCCACTCCTGCGATCGCGAGGCGCCGGAGATCCGTGCGCTCGAGAAGGCGCTCGCCGGCGACGTCGAACTGCTGCACGTCATGACGGATCGCGTGCTCGAGTTCCCGCCCGAACTCACCGCGCAGACCATCTCGGCGAAGGCGTTCGCGCGGCCGATCCTGCTCGCCGACGCGGCGTTCGTCGACGCGTTCCACCACGTCGACTGGTCGAACGTGACGCCGGTCACCTACATCGTCGACGCGAACGGCGTCGTGCGCTTCGGCCTTCGCGGTGCGCAGACGGCCGCGGCGATCGAAGGCGCACTCGCGGCGGCGAAGTGATCCGCGACTACTTCCGCTTCTGCCGCTTGCTCGGCCACGGGTCGCGCATGTCGACGACCCACTTGCGCCACGTCGTTTCGAGCTGGGGGAGGTCGAGGCCGTCGGTCACCTTGCGCAGCGCCGCCGTGCGCGCCTTCGCGCCGGCGAGCATCTTCGCTTCGAGCGTCGGCTCCGCGCCGAGCTGCGCGACCTCCGTCCGGTAGGTCGTCTTCGCCGTCTCGAAGTAGTCGGGCAGGATGCGCGTCCACGCGGGGTTGGCGGCGGCCTCCTTGCTGGCCTTCAGGAAGTACACGAACGACCACGCGGCGGCGTAGTAGTGGCGGGCTCGCGCCGGGTTGTAGAACTCGCCGCGCTCGGCCTTCAGGAGTCGCTCGAGCGGAACGAAGCCGTCGCCGTACTCGCACATGTCCTTCGCGAGGTGGATGCGCCAGGGTGACGGGTCGATGCGCGTCACGCTCTTCGTCGTCTCGGAGATCACGGCGCCCGAGTAGTAGTCGCCGTAGCCCTCGTTGAACCAGTCGTGCGGTGCGAACTCGCCGACCGCGTAGTGCATGTACTGGTGCAGCGCTTCGTGGTAGAGCACGAGCAGCGAGTCGTCGTTGGTGAGCACGCGGCCCCGCATCGCCTTCCGCTCGTCGTCGTCGAGCGTCTTCATCGTGTACGAGTAGTCGAAGAAGACGAGCTCCTCGTTGCCCGGGTGCCAGTAGCCGCCGGTGCTGGGCGGGCCGCCGTACTGGTGGTACTCCTCGCGGGTGCGGCAGACGCGCACGACGCTGAGGGCTTCGATCGGCGCGGGCGTCGGGAAGTGCTGCGAGTACAGCACGCGCATCGCCTCGATCTCCCGCGCGATCTGCTTGATCAGCCCCTCGCTCTTCGAGTGATGCACGATCAGGTAGTTCTCGGTGTCGACCGCCTTCCATCCGCGCGCGAGATCGGCGCGCGCCTTCTTTCGCGCCGGGATCGAGCGCAGCGGGCTGTTCTCGTAGAGGCGATCGAGGTTCTGCTCCGCGGCGTCGCTGGAGTCACCCTCGGTGAGCGCAAGGCTGCCCGCGACCTTGAGGAGTTGTTTCTCGAAGGCTGCCTGGTGCGGCGTCAGTGTGTGCCCGTACACACCGAAGGTCGTGTTGCCCTGGTCGAAGCGCACGAGGTAGCCGACCGGCCGGACCTGGGTGCGATCGTCGAACCACTGACCCGTGAAGCGCATCGTGAAGTGCCCCGGCTTCTTCGGCACCTCCGTGAGGCTCCATTGTTCGCGGAAGCGCGCTGTGAACCCGGTCCACGTCGTGACGCGGTTCTGCGACTCCATCGCCTCGCGAACGGTCGTCGGCTTCTGCGGCGGCGCTGGCTCGGGCGACTTCGCGCCGGTGACCGGGCCGACCTGGTCGAACACGAACGTCTGGATCTCCGGCGTCACGCCGCGGTAGACCTCGCCGAGGCTCTTCAGGTCGCCGGGCCACTGCTTCAGCAGGAACTTCGCGACGAGAACCTGCTCCGTCGGCGGCATCGGCAGCTCTTCGTAGGCGCTCGGGTAGATGAACGAGAGGCGCGCGAGCTTGTTCTCGTACGTCCGGAAGCCGGGAGGTGCCTGCGCGCTGCCGGTCGTCGCGAAGCAGAGGGCCAGCAGGGTGGCGGAGACGGCGTCGCGCATGGCGCGGGACGATAGCGCGGCGCCGCCTCGCGGTGCGGCGACTTCGCCCATGCGCCAACACGGTGCGTCCGTTCGGCGTAGTCCAGTGCATGCCCGCCCTCGTCCTCGCTCTCGCCTCCGTCCTCCCGTTCGTGGCTTCCGACCCCGGCGAGCCGCCCGTCGCGATCGTGAACGCGCGCCTCGTCGACGGCACGGGAGCGCCGGCGCGTACGGGCTGCACGGTGCTCGTGCGCGGCGACCGCATCGCGGCCGTCGGTCCCGACGTGCGGGTGCCCGCGGACGCGGTCGTCGTCGACGCCGTCGGCGGCACGCTCGTGCCGGGCATGTTCGACACCCACGGCCACTGCTTCACGGTCGACGGCAAGGACCAGTACGAGGCGTATCCGCTGTTGTTCCTCGCGGGCGGCGTGACGACGACGTTCTCGCCCGGCGAGATGGACCCTGTCGCCGCGTATGCGCTGCGCGAACGGCTCGCGAAGGGCGAACAAGAAGGCGCGCGGCTCATGACCGCGGGGCCGTACTTCGAGAAGGGCCAGGGCGAGATCGACTGGCTGAAGGGCTACGCGGACGAGAAGGAGGCGCTCGCGTGGCTCGCCGAGCACGGCCCGCGCATGGACGGCCTCAAGCTGCAGATGCAGATCACGGACGGCGAGTGCAAGGCGATCCTCGACGAGGCGCATCGCCGCGGCATCCGCGTCACCGGGCATCTCGGCACGATCACGGCGGCGCGCGCGATCGAACTCGGCATCGACCGCCTCGAGCACGGACTCTTCGCGATGAGCGAGTTCGCGCCGTGGCACGTGAAGGGCTTCGCGCAGTGGGTCGAGAAGTTCCGAACGATCGGCGCGCTCGACCTCGACAGCGAACCGGTGCAGCGCCTGATCGACGCGATCGTCGCGAAGCGTGTGGCGCTCTCGGCGACGACCGTGAGCTTCGCGGAGTGGGTTCCAGGCTTCGAACCCGTGACGCCGGACTGGGAGAAGTACCTGTCGCCGGCGATCCGCCGGCTCGAGAAGGCCCGGATGCAGCGCATCGCCGCGATGAGCAAGGAGCAGGGTGAGGCGTTCGCGTCGGGTGTGCAGAAGCAGCTGGAGTTCTGCAAGCGCGTGCACGACCGCGGCGGCATCGTCGTCACCGGCACCGATCCGGGCGGCAAGCTGCTGATCCCGGGCTTCGGCCTCCACCGCGAGCTGCAGCTGCTCGTCCGCGCGGGATTCACCCCGCTCGCCGCGATCCGCGCGGCGACACAGCACGCGGCGCGTTCGCTCGGCGTCGAGGCCGACTTCGGCACGATCGAGGCCGGCAAGGTCGCGGACCTCGTGCTCGTCGACGGCAAGCCCGACGAGGACATCGGCGCCATCGGCGCCACGAAGGTGGTCTGGAAGGCGGGCCGCCGCTTCGATCCGGCCGCACTGCGCGCTGCCGCCGAGGGCAAGATCCGCTGACGTCGGGCCGGTCTCGCCGCGAGACGGTTTGCCCAGGAGCCGCATGCCTGCCGTGTCGATACTCCGGCGTTCTCCGTACGCCGAGAGGTCGTCCCATGCGCCATCCGTTCGTCCCGTGGATCGTGGTCCTGCCCGCGTTCGTCGCTGCGTCCTGCGGCGGCGGCGGTGGAGGCGGTGGAGGCGGTGGGGGCGGCGGCGGCGACTGGCAGGCCCGATCGTCGGGCCTCGAAGGCGGCAGCGTGACGAGCCTCGCGACCGACGGCGGCGCCGTTCTCTATGCGGGCACCGCGAACCGCGGCGTCTACCGCAGCGCGGACCACGGCGTCACGTGGTCGGCCACCGGCTCGGGCCTGCCCGACGCGGTGATCGTGCCGCTCGGCGGCACCGCCGAGGTGTCGTCGCTCGCGGTCGATCCGGTGACGACGACGACGGTCTACGCGGGCCTGCTGCGCGGCGGCGTCGCGAAGACGACCGACTCGGGCGGTTCGTGGACGGTCGTGAACAACGGCCTCTTCGACACCGACGTGACGAAGGTGGTCGTCGATCCGGGCACGCCGGCGACCGTGTGGGCGGCGACGATCGGCAACGGCGTGTTCCGTTCGACGAACGGCGCGTCGTCGTGGAGCAAGCGCGCGACCGGCCTCACGAACCAGAACGTGCACTCGCTCGGGGTCGCCGCGTCCAACACGACGATCCTCTACGCGGGCACGCCGGCGGGCATCTTCAAGACGGTCGACGCCGCGGCGAACTGGTCGGCGACCGGCGCCGGTCCGACCGACGTGGCGACGATCGTCGTCGACCCGTTCGATCCGCTGCTCGTCTACGCGGGCACGCCGGCGGGCGGCGTGTGGAAGACCACGAACGGTGGCACGTCGTGGGCGCCGGCGCGCACGGGCATCCCGAGCCTGCACGCGGTGCAGGAGATCGCGCTCGACCGGCTCAACGCGGGCACGCTCTACGCGGCGCTCGACGGCGGCGGCGTCTACAAGACGACCGACGCAGGAGCGAACTGGTCGCTCGTCGACACGGGTCTCTTGTTCTCCGACGTCGAGGCGGTGCTCGTGCACCCGGCCGACGCGACGCGCCTCGTTGCGGGCACGTACGGTGCCGGCGTCTTCGTGTCCACGGACACCGCGGCGAGCTGGACGTCGCGCAGCAGCGGCCTCGCGGGCAGCGTGGTGAACGCGCTCGCGCACGCCCCGACCGCGCCGGGCACGTTGTGGGCCGGGACGAGTGCCGGTGTGTTCGTGTCGAGCGACGCCGGTTCGACGTGGGCTGCGCGCAACAGCGGCCTGTCGCGCTGGGCGGTTGCCGCGGTCGCGGTGAGCCCGGGCAATGCGAACACCCTGTTCGCCGGCACGCTGGGCGGCGGCGTGTTCCGTTCGCTCGACGCCGGCTCGTCGTGGACCGCGATCAACAGCGGTCTCACGGACCTCGTCGTCAATGCGCTCCGGATCGATCCGCAGAACGCGATGACGGTGTTCGCGGGCACGGAACTCGGCGGCGTGTTCCGTTCGCTCGACGGCGGCGACACGTGGGCCGCGTCGAACTCCGGCCTCGGCCACCTCACGGTGCGCGGCCTCGCGATGCACGCGACGCCGGGCCTCTTCGCCGCGACGCGCAACGGCATGTACCAGTCGACCGACGGCGGCGCTACGTGGAGCGGCGCGAACACCGGCCTCAACGACCCCGTGCTGAACGCCGTGGTGATCGACCCGGTGACGCCGTCGACGATCTACGCCTGCACGGTCAACGACAGCGTCTACCGCTCGACGAACAGCGGCAACAACTGGCAGCGCCGCAACACCGGCATGAACGCGGACACCATCGCCGGCCTCGCCGTCGACCCGCTCGTGCCGACGCGCGTCTACGCGGTGAGCCCGGGCGACGCCGACGACGGCCGCAACGCGGGCGTCTACTACAGCGAGAACCGCGGCGACAACTGGGTGCTGCTGACGACCGGCCTGCGCCCGCAGGCCGCGACGTCGGTCGCGATCTCGCCGCAGAACTCCGTGCCGTTCATCGGTACGAGCGGCGGCGGCGTGTTCGTGCGGTGAGCGACCGACTCGGCGCGGATGCGGGCTCGGCGCCGCGGCCCGCAGGGATCGCAGCGCTCCTCCGTCGTCGGGGTTGAACGCATGGGGGTCGGCACCTGGTGAGGTCCTCCCTCGGCGGATCCTCGATCGGGTTCGGGTTCTTCGATCACTGCCCGAGCACGAGATCGATCGCGCTGGTCAGCAGGAGGCCGTTCCCGTCGAGGAACAGCCCCTGCGAGGCGAGCGGGAGACCGGCGAGCGCGGGATCCTGCGGCAGGAAGAACGCGTGCTCGGTCGGTGCGCCCGGCGACCAGATGCCGAGCGATGCGATCACGAACGAGCCGTCGAGCAGGATCTCGATCGACGCGCCGCCGAGCCCGATGCCGGGCAGGACCACGCCGCACGGTGCGAGCGGCCCCGGGCCGAACGAGAACAGCCAGGCGTTCGGCGCGAACGGCCCGACACCCGCGGTGCCGAACGGATCGTCGACCTGAAGGCGCAGCCATTGCCCGAGCACCGGCAGCGACAGAGGCAGGAGGCTCTGGCGCAGCGGTGGCACCGAGCACGGCAGGCGCAGCGTTGCCGAGCCGGCGATCGCCGGGCCGACGTGCGCGGCCAGCGCGATGACCGGCGGTCCGTTCGCCGTCGTCCACTGCGTGCCCACCGTCCAGATGTCACAAGGGCCCGTCGCCGATGCGCCGTGGCTCTGCCCGGCGGCGAGCGTGTCGGCGAAGCGTTCGACCAGCGTCCAGGCAGCGCCGTTCCAGTGTTCGATCGTCGTGCCGAACGCCCACACGTCGTTGCTCGCGAAGGTCACGAACGCGCGTACGTAGCCCGCGGTCGGGTGACGCGTCCACGCGGTGCCGTCCCAGTGGATCGTGTATGGCGCGATCGGCGTACTCGGATTCAGGGTCTGCTCGGAGCCGCCGACCCAGACGTCGTCGTTCGTGCGCGCTCCGACCGCGAACATCTGGTAGTAGGTCAGCGGCAGCTTCGGCACCGTGAGCAGCGTCCAGCTGCCGCCCGTCCGGCGCGCGACGTAGGTCGAGTAGTTGCCCCCGTTGGTCGACGCGACGCCCCACGCGTCGCCGCCCGGCACCGTGTCGACGTCGTTCCAGCCCCACATGTTGTTCGAGTTCGGCAGCGGTGCGATGCCCACGACGGTGGCGTTGCTGCCGTCCCAGTGCACGGTCAGGGGGCCGGCGCCGGTGAACTGGTCGCCCGGCCACCAGCCGTGGAACCACACGTCGTTGGGGGCCAGTGCCTCGATGTCGTCGATGCGGGTGCCGCTCGCCGACGCCATGTAGGTGAATTGCGGCAGCGGCTCGGGGATCTGCGTCCAGCTCGAACCGTCCCAGTGCAGCAGCAGGATCTGGGGACCGACGTGGCCGTTGTTCGGGAAGCGGCGCTCGTAGAGGCCCGCCGCCCACATGTCGTTCGGACCCGTGCCGCCGACCGCGCGCAACTCGCACCACGTGCGCAGACCCGGGATCGTCGGGCTGGGCGAAGGCACCTCGGTGAAGCGCTGGCCGTCCCAGTGCACGATCCACGAGAACGAGTGTGTCTGGCCGAGGACGTCCTCGTGGCGCTGGCCGACGGCCCACACGTCCGATGTCGACAGCGCGAACACGTCGAACAGGCGGGTACTCGAGGCGGTGGCCGGGTGGGTCAACCCGACCAGATGGGGCGTGCCGCACGGCGTCTGGCCGGCGAGTTGGGAGAGCGGCAGCAGCAGAGCCACGAACGACGCGAGGCGGGTGATCGGGTGCATGGACCGCGGCAGGCGATTCTCGTGCCGCGACGGCGACGTCTGGATCGCGGACGCGCGGCGTCGGGCCGGAGCCGGCGGGCGTCGTGGATCCGGACACGCGCACCCGACCATCGGTGGGGCTCGGCACTCGCGTGGATCACGGAGCGCGGTGCGGGATCCCGCCCGATCACCCGCCGGCGTGGTCGTGCGGGAGCGTGCCGCGCGCGGCGCGCAGGTAGCCGAACGGCGTCAGGTGCACGAAGTTCGACACGCGCGAGGTGTAGACGTCGGCGTAGCGTTCGATCTGGCGCGCGAGGCGGCTCTTGTCGTTGCCGGCGCGCATCGACGGCCCCCAGCGCTTGTTGCCGATCTGGCCGCTCGTGCGCGCGAGCGGGACGATGCGCTGGTCGAGCGACTCGAGCAGCGGCCGCAGCGCGCGCAGCCGTTCCTGGATCGCGGGCACGGCGCCTGGCACGTCGGGCGGCATCGGCGCGCCGTGTTCGTGGCGCTGCAACGCGAGGCGCAGCGTGGCCTGTTCGTGCTCGAGACCCTCCTTCTCGCGCATGCATTGTTCGAGTTGCGTCTGGTCCGCCGCGAACGCGTGCTCCTGTACGACCTCCTCCTCGAGTTCGCGCAGCACGAGCGCCGTGCGCCAGCGTCGGATCTGGCTCGACACGTGCACGTCGGCGTAGACGTGGTCGCCCACGTAGAGGATCTCGCTGCCGTCGGCGCCGAAGTGCTGCTGCACGAGTTCGGCGTTGCCGCCGCGGAAGACGGCGCCCGCGCGCAGCGCACCCTTCATCGGGCGCACGTTGCCCGCGTCGTCGACGACCTCGAAGAACGGCGCCGACGCCTCGAAGAAGCCCGGCTTCTTCGCCTGCACGACGACGAGGTCGAACAGGCTCTGCCACGGTGCGCCGCCAAGGAACGGCGCGAACGTGAACTCCATCATCGCGCGCGTGTAGTGCCACTCGGAGTTCGTCGCGAGGAACAGCTTCTTCCCGGCGTCGCGCAGGTCGAGCAGTGTCTGGGGCAGGTCCGGGTCGACGTCCACGAAGCGCTTCGGGTCGGCGATGATCTCGGCCTTGAGGCGCCCTTCGAGGTGCGCCTTGTTCATCGTCTCGACGACGACGGCGTAGAGCCCCTTGTAGTCGAGGTCGGCCTGCAGCACGCCCTGGTCGAGCAGGTCGACGAGCTGCGCGTAGATGCACGCTTCGGACAGCGAGAAGAGCGTGTTGAGGAACACCCAGCGTTCGTCGCTGAGGTCGACCCAGACCTGGCTGTAGACCTTGCGCTGCGCCTCGTGGTCGAGCGCGTGCGAGCCGTGCGTCGCCTGCGTGACGTAGCCGAAGCGGTTGCACTTCACGATGTTCCCGAGCTTCGTGTCGAGCACGAGACCGCGCGCGAACGCGTCCGGATCGAAGCGCAGGTCCTGCACGGGAAACCCGCTGTCCGCGAGCGTCGCCTGCACGTGTGCGAACGCGCGGGCTTCCCACTGGCGCACGTCGTAGTGCACGAGCGTGTAGTCCATGTCGAACCCGATCGCGCGGACGGAGCGCATGTTGAGCGTGCGGTTGCAGAAGACGCGGCGCTCGGGGCGGGGGCGGTTCGGTGCGGACGGGTTCGCCATCGCGCTCGTTCTACCACCACGCCCCGGCGCGGCGCCCGCTGCCATCGCGGGTAACACCCCGGCCCGCGGGTCGCGGTCCCCGGGTAGACTCGCGCGATCATGTCGCCGAAGCGCTGGCTGCTCGGGATCGCGTTCGCATGCGGGTTCGCGTCGCTGCCCGGTTGCGGCGCCGGATTGATCGGCGGCATCGCGTCGAACTCGGGCGGTGGCGGCTCGGGCGAAGTGCGCGCGCCCGAACTCAGTCTCGACCCGCTGTTGCCGCTGATCCCCGCGCCGAACACGACCCGCACGGTCGTCGTCGCGAACGCGCAGATCGCCGCGGCGGCGCAGCTGCGCGTGCGCATCGACGCAGCCGGCACCGGCTGGGACCAGCTTGCGCCGGTCGCGTCGGGGCAGGGCGGCTCGACGCTGATCGCGTTCACTCTCGACACGGCGCCGCTCGTCGCCGCGATCGGCGACCCGACTGCCGCCGACGTCGACGGTCGGCTCACGGTGTTCGTCGACGGCCGCGCGATCGCGGCACCCGCGCCGATCGTGCTGGTGCGACAGCCGCGCGCCCAGCTCGAATTCACCGCGCCGCCGGCGCAGCAGTTCTTGTCGCCGCTCGGCGAACGGGTGCGCATTCGCGTCACCGGCCTTCGCAGCACCGACGCCGCGAACCTGCAGGTGCTCGTGTCCACCGCGGATCCGACGCGCGCGGGCACCGGCGGCGGCCCGCGGCCGCGCGTCACGCGCCTCTGCACCGACGTGCGGTTCGAGCCAATGCCCGCGGGTGCGGTTCCCGTGGTGTCCGCGGTCGTGCCCGGCGCGTCGCTGCCGGGGCAGGCGACGTTGTTCGTGCGCGACGCGGTCGCGGGCGAGTCGACGACGATCGAGAACGCGTTCTATCGCCCCGACATCGCGGTCGCGCTGCCGAGCCAGGGGCCGTCGACCGGAGGCAGCCTCGTCACCCTGATCGGCACGGCGCTCGTGCCGCCCGACCTCGCGTCGACCGCCGACGTGGCGCCGCTCGCGTTCGATCGCCTCGAGATCGTCTTCCGGAAGGGGCAGCGAGAGACCCAGCTGCTCGCCGAGGACTTCCGCAAGGCGGAATCTGGCGCCGACCGGCTCGTGTTCACGATGCCCGCCTCGCCCGACGGCCGTCCGGGTCAGGTCGACATCGTGCTGCGCGTGACGCTCGGCGCCGTGCCGGCGGAGTTCGTGGCGAGCCGCGTCTTCCTCTTCGCGAATCCGAAGCCGTTCTTCGGCCCGCGCGGTGCGGTGCTCGACAGGCCGCCGGTCGCACTGGTGCCGCTCTTTCTCGACGCCGAGCCGGGCACCGAGGCGACCGCGGCACCGGACTTCGCCGTGCTGTCCGAGCAGGGCGGCATCGGGTTCCTGCAGCTCCTGCTCTCGCAGCAGAACGGCATGTTCCAGCCGTTCGCCGCACCGCGACGGATCGGCGACCACGAGGTCGCCGAAGAACGCTTCCCGCGCGACATCTGCAGCGGCGACTTCAACGGCGACCACGTACCCGACATGTTCCTCGCGAACGCCGGCACGGAGACTGCGGTCCACCACGTGGTGCTCGGCCGCGCGCGGCCCGCGACACCGCTCGGCGACACGTACCGCGTGCCGGGCATCTCGGGCTCGCGGTGTCGCGCGGGCGACTTCGACGGCGATGGACTCGACGACGTCGTGGTCCTGCCGAGCGACGCGGCGCCGACCGGGCAGGTGCCGGTCGTGCTGCTCGCGCGTTCGGTGCTCGGTGTCCCCGCCTTCCAGTCGATCGACCTCCCGGTTCGCCCGCTCGTGCACGATTCCGTCGAGATCGCGGACCTGGACGGCGACGGCCATCTCGACGTGGCGCTGTTCCGCGGCACGACGCTGCAACTCGACGTCGCGTGGGGCGACGGCACCGGCCAGTTCTCCAGCGGAACCTCGCTCGACTTCACCATTCCTGGGTACACGCCCGATCCGGGGTCCGCGGCGATCGGTCTGCACGCGTGCCGCAACGGACCGCAGCAGTCGCTCGGGTTCGTGCTCAGCGGACTCCAGGACGTGCCGGCGACGTTCCCGACGCTCGGCATCCTGCCGCAGGTGACGCCGCGTGTGTTCACGGCGCCGGTGCCCGGGACGACCAGCATCCTGCCGACGGAACCGTTCGGTCAGAGTCTCGTCGCTGATCTCGACGGTTCGCCGCCCGTCGAACTCGCGGTGTCGGTCGCCGGCAACCCGAGCCTCATCTCGCTCGCGCTCCTCTACTTCAGCCCCGACGGCTGGCGCCCGGTCGAGGGCGGCGTCGAGATCGGCGCGGAACTGCCACGGCAGATCTCCGCGCTGCACTTCGGCCGTGCGTTCGCGCCGACGCCGATCTCGCCCGAAGCGCGCGCCGTCTTCGTGGTGCACGAGAGCCTCATCGACGGCCAGATCGAGCGTCGCCTGTCGACGCGTCTCGTGTTCAAGGAAGGCATCATCCAGCGACTCCTGCCGCCCGACGCGGGAGCGATCGTGCTCGCGCCGATCGAGGGTCTCGTCGGCGGCAACTTCCACCCGGTGAGCGTGGCGGGCGCCGGTCTCGTGCGCGACCTGGCCCTGGCCCGCGCGAACACCATCGACCTGATCGAGAACGACGGCTACGGCGGCTTCCCGCGGCCGAGCCATCGCCTCAACTGGGCAGGCCTGCTGCCGCACTCGATGGCCCTGTTGCCGTCGCCCGCGGGCGTCATCGATCGGCTCGTGTTCGTCGGCGAGGATTCGCGGGTCGGCGTGTGGCGCCACGACCCCGCGGGCAGCTCACCCCAGGTTCCGGAAGCGACGTCCGCGCCGCTTCGCACCGTCGTTCCGAATGCGGCGGTCTCGTCGTTGTCGGTTGCGGACACGACGCGTGTGCGAGTGGGCGACGTCGACGGGGACGGTGTGGACGACCTCGTCGTACTGCTGTGCTTCGCGAACGCGCCCGCCGGCGACGACACCGCGGCGCTCCTCCTGATGCGCGGCAAGGTGTCGCCCCTGGTCGGCGAGTTCCCGTTCCACCAGCCGACGCAGGCGACCCTCGTGCACGGCAACGCGACCGCCTTCGCCCTCGGCGACTTCGCGGCGACGACGAACGGCGGGATCCAGCTCGAACTGGCGCTCGCGGTCCCGAAGAACAGCGTCGTGGGCGCGATCGACGGCGATCACGTGCGCTTCTACCGCTATCGCGCCGGGAGCTCGCCGGCGCACGACGTGTTCGAGCCGTCGGCTGCGGCGGGCGGGCCGCAGGTGTTGCTCGCGGGCAATGCGCCGACGCGGATCGCGGCGGCGGACTTCGATCGCGACGGCCTCGTCGACCTGCTCGTCGCCGGCGCCGGCGACAGCGCGCTGCATCTCTACCGCAACGTCGCGTTGCCGACCCTTGCGCCGGCGCCCGTCGACGTCGCGGCGTTCGTCGAGAGCCTCGCGTCGCCGCAGCCGATGGCGCCGGGGCAGCCGACCGCGCTTCGCCTCGCCGACGTGAACGGGGACGGCAACGTCGACGCCGTCGTGGTCTCGGAGTTCACGTCCAACACGACGGGCCAGAAGAGCACGTCGGTCGCGTTCTTCCTCAGCACCGGGTCCGGTGAGTTCGGGCCGGCGCAGTTCGTGTCGCCGGCGCGCGTCGGCGACCGCGACGCGAAGCTCGCATTCGACGTCGGCGACTGGAATCGCGACGGTCTGCCGGACCTGTTCCTCGGCTGGAGCACGTTCGCGCCCGGAGACCGCAACCTGCGCGTGCTGTTCGGCGGCACGCGCTGAACCACCGCGACCATCGACCCGGTCGCGAATTGTCGCGCCGAGCGAAGCTTCGCCGGGTCGGCGGCCTATCGTCGGGCGGATGACCGCAGCGTCCCGCGCGCGCCCCGTTCTCCACGTCGCGATGGTCGGCCACGCCTTCATGGGGCGAGCGCACGGCAACGCGTACCGCCAGTGCAACCGATTCTTCGACCTGCCGATGGACGTCGTGCCGGCGGTGGTGGTGGGGCGCGACCGCAGGCGCGCGGCCGAGTCGGCGGCGAAGTTCGGGTTCGCGAAGGCGACGACGGATCTCGACGCGGTGCTCCAGGACCCGTCGATCGGCCTGGTCGACGTCGCGACGCCGAACGACAGTCACTGCGCGATCGCGACGGCGGCGCTGCGGCACGGCAAGCACGTGCTGTGCGAGAAGCCGCTGGCGCTCACCGTCGACGAGGCGCGTTCGATGGCGGCGCTGGCGAAGAAGCAGAAGGTGCGCGTCGGTGTCTGGCACAACTACCGCCGGGCGCCGGCCACTGCGCTCGCCGCGCGCATGATCGCCCGGGGGGACCTCGGCGACGTGCGCCAGGTCCGCGCGGTCTACCTGCAGGACTGGCTCGCGTCGGCGGACGTACCGGCCAGCTGGCGTACGTCGCGCAAGATCGCGGGCAGCGGGGCACACGGCGACCTGAACGCACACCTGATCGACCTCACGCGTGCGCTCACCGGGCTCGAGTTCGAAGCGGTGTGCGGTGTGCAGCAGACGTTCACGAAGAAGCGCCCGGGCGGCCGCGGCGGTAGCAGCAAGGTCGACGTCGACGACGCGTTCTGTTTCCTCGCGCGCTTCCGCGGCGGCGCGATCGGCACGTACGAGGCGACTCGCGTGGCGCACGGTCGCAAGAACATGAACTGCATCGAAGTGAACGGCAGCCGAGGCTCGCTGCGCTGGAACCTCGAGCGCATGAACGAACTCGAGGTCTTCCTGCCGGACGGCCCGGAAGACGCACGCGGGTTCCGCACCGTGATGTGCATGGACGGCGTGCACCCGTACGCGTCGAACTGGTGGCCCGACGGGCACATCGTCGGCTACGAGCACACGTTCGTGCACCACCTCGCCGACTTCGTCCGCGCGCTGCACGACGGCGCTCCGTTCCACCCCGACTTCGACGACGGGCTCGCCGTGCAGCGGGTTCTCGCCGCGGCGCTGGAATCGGCCGTGGAAGGCGAGTGGGTCGAGGTGGCGAAGTAGGCGGGCGACGGTTTCGCGCGCGGCCATGGGCGAGTCCGGGCAGCGCGGCTACCTTCTGGCGCGATGATGAAAGGCCCCGGCATCTTCCTGGCGCAGTTCCTCACCGACCGCGCGCCGTTCGACCGGTTCGAACCCATCTGCCGCTGGGCCGCCGGACTCGACTACACGGGCGTGCAGGTGCCGTCGTGGGACCCGCGCTGCCTCGACCTGAAGAAGGCGGCGACGAGCAAGGCGTACTGCGACGAACTGCGCAGCACGGCCGCCGCGGCCGGCGTGCAGATCAGCGAACTCAGCACGCACCTGCAAGGCCAGCTCGTCGCGGTGCACCCGGCGTACACGTCGATGTTCCAGGCGTTCGCGCCGGCCGACGTGAACACCGCCGACGCGATGTGCAGGTGGGGCACGGAGCAGGTGAAGCTCTGCCTCGACGCGAGCCGCAACCTCGGCCTGTCGGCGATGCCGACGTTCAGCGGCGCCCTGATGTGGCACACGGTCTATCCGTGGCCGCAGCGCCCGGCCGGGCTCGTCGAGGAGGGGTTCAAGGAACTCGCGCGGCGCTGGCGGCCGATCCTCGACCACGCCGAGCAGTGCGGCGTCGACTGCGCGTTCGAGGTGCATCCCGGTGAGGACCTGCACGACGGCGCCAGCTACGAGGCGTTCCTGGACCACGTCGACGAGCATCCGCGCGCGTGCCTCCTGTACGACCCGAGCCACTTCGTGCTGCAGCAGCTCGACTACCTGCAGTACATCGAGCTCTATCACGAGCGCATCGTGTGCTTCCACGTGAAGGACGCCGAGTTCCGCCCGAACGGCCGCACTGGCGTCTACGGCGGCTACCAGAACTGGCAGAACCGGGCCGGCCGCTTCCGTTCGCTCGGCGACGGGCAGGTCGACTTCACGGCCGTGTTCTCGTTGCTGTCGAAGTACGGCTACGAGGGCTGGGCGACGCTCGAGTGGGAGTGCTGCTTCAAGGACAGCCAGCAGGGCGCGGAGGAAGGCGCGCCGTTCATCGCGAGCCACCTCATCACGCCGCCCGCGCGGGCTTTCGACGACTTCGCGGGCGGCAAGGTCGATCGCGCCGCGATCCGCCGTGCGCTCGGTCTCGAATGAGGCGTCGATGACCGGAACGTCGCCGCTCGTGCGCCTGCCGCTCGTCATGATCGCGGCGCTCGTCGCCTTCGTCGCGCTGCCCCGTGTGCACGGCAATCCGCACGTCCTGTGGGCCTTCGTCGGGACGGCCTCGGCGTTGCTCGCGTGGTACGGGGTGCTGATCCTCGGCGCGAAACGCGGTGGGCGCACGCTCGCGGTGCAGTGGGCGCCGCCCGTGAAGCAGCACTACATCCAGGCCTGCGTGCAGACGAGCCTGTATGCGTACTGGGGCTGGTTCTGGCTCGATCACGAACAGCACAGCCCGATTTTCCGGCAGCTGCCGCTGGTCCTCGCGCAGTGGTTCTTCCTCTACGCGTTCGACGCGCTGCTCGCGTGGACCCGGCGTCGGCCGTGGTGGCTCAGCTCGGGGCCGACGCCGATCGTGCTGAGCACGAACCTCTTCATCTGGTTCCGAGACGACTGGTTCGTGTGGCAGTTCGTGATGGTCGCCGCCGGGCTGCTCGGCAAGGAGTTCGTGAAGTGGCAGAAGGAAGGCCGCCGCACGCACGTGTTCAACCCGTCGGGGTTCGGACTCGCGGTGACCGCGATCGTGCTGATCGCGACGGGCAGCGTGGACCTCACCCAGGCGAAGGAACTCGCGACGACGCTCGAGCGGCCGCCGCACGTGTTCTTGTTCCTGTTCTGCCTCGGCCTCGTCGTGCAGCACTTCTTCGCGGTGACGCTGATGACGCTCGCGGCGGCGGCGGTGATGGCCGCGATCAACGCGGGCTACACCGCGAGCACCGGGGTCTACCTGTTCGCGAGCACGAACATGCCTGCGGCGGCGTTCCTCGGCCTGCACCTCTTGATGACCGATCCGTCGACGTCGCCGCGCACCAATCTCGGGCGGCTGCTCTTCGGCGCCGGCTACGGCCTCGGCTACATCGTGTTCTTCCAGCTCCTCGGCGCGATCGGTGCGCCGGAACTCTTCGCGAAGCTGTTCCCGGTGCCCGTGCTCAACACGATGGTGCAATGGCTCGATCGGTTCGCGCGGACCGGCGCGCCGGGTCGGCTCAACACGCGTTGGGAAACGGCACTCGCGCCTCGCGCGACCAACACGATCCACATGGCCGTGTGGAGCGCGCTGTTCGCGGCGATGTACCTCACGGGCCAGTGGGGCTACTTCCGCGGTCCACACCCGGGCGATTCGATCGCGTTCTGGAAGGACGCGGTCGCCGCGGGCCGGGCGGACGCGATGCACCGCCTCACGATCGTCGCCGGCAACCAGGCGTGGGGGCGGGACTCGCCCGACGCGTACAACGAACTCGGCGTGCTGGCGATCGGGCAGCCAGTGCACGGCGACGAACGCGCGGCGGTGCGCGCCGCCGGCCACTGGTGGGCGAAGGCCGCTTCGCTCGGGAGCCTCGAGGCGTGCTGCAACCTCGCGATCCTCGATCTATGGCTCGGTGCGCGCACGTCCGACGCGGAGCTCGGTTCCGCGTTGCGGCGGCTGCGGGCGGCCGCGGACGCGGGTTCGCGCGGCCTGCCGCGCTTCCTCGTGGGCCTCGTGTTCGAGGAGCAGGGCGACGGCAAGCAGGCGTTGTTCCACTACCAGCGCTGCGGCGAGAAGGACCTGTTCGCCGTCAAGGGCATCGTGCGCATCGTGCTCCGCGCGAAGGGGCCGGCCGTCGGACCGAACGTTCTCGCGCGGCTCGACGCAGCAGCGGCTGCCGGTGATGGCGAGGCCTGCTTCTACCTCGCGCACCTGCATTCCACGGGGCTCGCCGGCGCACCCGACGAGGACAGGGCGCGCGAGCTCATGGCGCGTGCCGCGCAGCTCGCCTTCCGGGGTGCCGATCCCTTGAAGCCGGATGCGAAGGTGCCGCCGTTCGTGTCGCCGCCGCGCGCGGCGACGACGCGCCCGGAGTGGGCGACGGCGTTCGTTCGCTGACGATCACGGAGGATTCTCCTCCGCTCGTGTTCGACGCCGACGTCCATAGCGGGCGCATGGCGACGCGTTCGTCGTTGTCACATGGACACCGACGGCATGTCCCCGCGCCCCGCGAACGTAGCGGCGGAACGTCTCCGCCGAACGGCACACGCGTGGTTCCCGCCCGCGCAATCACCAATGCCATTCCTTGCCACCACTCTGTCCACGGTTCTGTATGCCATGACAGCCGTCCTCCAGCCCGTCCTCCCATTGTCTGTCACGTCGACGCCGATTCAGGATGTCGGCGTCGCATCGGACGACGGTGACCCGCTCGACTGCCCCCTCTTCAAGTGGGTGATGGAGAACTGCACGCCATTGCCCGAGGACCAGGAGGAGGTGGTGCACGAGCTGCTCGAGAGCATGGGGCTCTACAACTCCGGCGTCTTCACCTACGGCGGCACGATCTTCATCGTCACCATCGTCAGCTTCACGGAGTGCCCGAGGGTCACCATCCTCTGATTGCACGCGTCGGCAATCAGTCGCGCAACGTCTTCCGTTCCATCGTTCCTTTCCGTTCGTTTCTTCCAATCAACAATCAGGAGTTTGTCATGAGCGTTCTGAACACGAATTTCCTCTGCAGTCTGATCGCGGTCGCGGGCATGGGGCCGTCCTATTGCAGCGGCGAGGCCAAGGTGAAGACCGCCGCCGGCGAGGGCACCATCAAGTGGGAGAAGAAAGTCGAGGAGAGCGTCGTCACGGCCACGATCCCGCCAGGTATGCCCGCACAGCCCCTCACGGTGCACGGCCGCACGATCACCCTGCCCGGCAATCCATCCGACCACTACATGCCGATCACCATCCACGCGAAGGATCCCGTGATCCTGCAGCTGCCCTCCGGCTGGGCGCTGAAGTCGGGCCACGTCACGACCACGCTCGGCTCGGGAAGCATCGTCACCGGGCCTGGCGACGTGCCTTCGAATGCCATGATCCAGAGCAACGGAATGGTCGTCCTGGTCGACAAGTTCGTCGCGGAGCCGGGATACGAGCTGCACTTCTGCGACTACCCCGCGGGGCTTGCGGCCGCCGGCGACACGAGCGGCAGCATCACGTTCGACATCCCGCCGAGTGAGCAGCGCCTGGACAGGGTCAAGTTCGTCGAGACGTGGCGCGTCCAGATCAAGGACCACCTCGGCGTCGTGCACGAGTACTTCGCGCCGATCGGGCCCGACGAGTTCGACATGGCGAACGTCACGGACTTCGCCCACACACTGGTCGTCGATGCGTCGGCGCCGGCGTGCGTCGGATCGACGGGTAAGTCGCCCGCCGCTCTCGCTTCGTCCGTCGACTGGAATCTCGGTGCCAACACCGCCGTGCAGTGTGCCGGCATGGAGCCGACCCATCCGACCGTGCTGCTCGGCGGCGGGTTCGAACTCGGAGCGCCGGTTGCCGTCGGCGGTGTCGGGTGCGCGCTGCGGGTCAACCCGGAGGTCAGCGTGATGCTGCCCGTGGCGAGCGACGGTACGGGTGCGCTGCCGGTGTCCGTCCCGAACAACCCGGCCCTGGTCGGCGCGACGCTGGCGTGGCAGCCCGTGCAGCTCGATCTGGCGACGTCCGGTATCGTCACCGGGAACTTCATGAAGGCGCGCATCGAGCCGTGATCGCCGCCGCGAACTCCGCAGTTCGCCGTGTCGCCGGCCTCACGGTGGCCTTCGTGGCCGCCTGCGGGGCCGGTGCGCACGAGCACCCGTTGCCGCTCTCCGGCCACGACCTCTGCACGGTGGAGCTGCGCCTCGGTGCCGCGGGGGCGTCGCGGTTCGTTCTCGACACCGGCAGTCAGCTGTCGTTCGTCACGCCCCGCATCGCCGCCCGTCTCGGCTTCGCCCGTTCGGAGTCGCGCCGCACGGAGATCGTCGATTCGACCGGCACCCGCCTGACGAGCCATGCCACCGCCATCGTGCCGGCGTTTCGCCTCGGCGAGGTTTCGTTCCCCGCCGTTTCGGTCCCCGAGTTCGTCCCGGATCCGCGATTCCCTGCCGACGGCATCCTCGGTGCCGACACGCTGTCCGGAGCCGCGTGGTTGTTCGATGGCCCGGCGCAACGGGTGTTCGTGACGTCGTTCGACACGATCGAAGCCGATCTCGATCGTTTCGGGTACCGGGCGATCGGCCGGATCCCGTTGCGCATCGTCGACGACCGGCCATGGATCTTCGTGCGCATCGACGGACGCCAGGACCTCGAACTGCTGCTCGACACGGGCAGCAGTTCGACTCGTCTGCCGATGCAGGTCGTCGAGAGCCTGCGGCTCCCCGACGCGACCGAAGAGGTCGAGAACGCGCGCCGGCGCGAGGCCGAGGACCTGCGGGTCGCGCTGATGGAGGCCGGCGTGCGCGACGTGCGGGTCGAGCGTCGAGGCGGCGGAGAGGTCGGGGTCGGTGGTGAGGAGCGCCCGGACCGGCCGTTCGCCGTGTCGAGCCTCGCCCTGGGAACCCGCACGTGGGACCACGTCATCGTGCACGGGTCTTCGGGAACGGAGGGGCTGCTCGGTCGCGATGTGCTGGCGCGATCGCCGTGGCTGCTCGACTGGCGCGCGCGGTCGCTGGTGCTGCTCGAGGCGAAGTAGATGGCCACGCCGCGGCACTCCGGTCGAGGATCGCCCGTGGAGTTGCCGCGACGTTGACATCCCCACGGCCCACAAGTCTCATGCGAGAATGCCCGGCCGCGACAGCAGCGAACGGATGGATCCCGGGGCGCAGCAACCCGTTCTGGGCGCGACGCACGGGGGACTGCGCATCCGTCTGGTGCACGTGGACGGCGACCGGCGGCAGTCGTTCGTCGTCCTGCACGAGGGCCGGTTCGCGCGGGTCCTGCTGGCGGAGATCGCGACCGACTCGGGGCAGCGGGTGCGGCGGTTCGCGCTCAAGCTCCAGAGCGACGCCTATGCGAGCCGCGTGAAGGGACACGGTCGGCCGCTCACGAATCGCGACGTCGACGAACTGTGGCAGCGCGAGACCGCCGGACTCGACGGCGTTTCGTCCCCGCACGTGATCGCGCGCGCTGCCGTCCCGGCGGGCCTGCTCGAAGCGCCGCCGATCACGTACTGCAGCAAGGTCGATCGCTACTTCCATCCCGTTTGCGCGGAGACCGGACTCGTGCTCACGGTCTGTCGCGACGACGAACGGCTCGCTGCGAACGGGCTCCTGCCGTACTCGGAGGACACGTGGCGCTATCTGCACGGCAGCACGCAGGAGCAGCCTTCGCGCGTGTTCTACCGGGTGTCCGGCGCCAACGCCGAGCGGCCCCGCGACGGCGTGACGGTGCGCATCGGCAACCAGCTGTTCCGGGACTGGGGCCGGCTCGTACACGCTCCCGCGGGCGATGCGGCGGCGGCTCGCGCCGCCGCCGTGCTGCCGTGCCTGTCGTGCGAGCACCGCGCCGCGTGCCATCCGGCGGCGGCCGCGACGGCGGTCGTTCCGGCCGAAGAGCACCTGCGCATCGTGTCGTTCCACGACTTCCGCGCGATCGCGCTCGAACTGCAGGACTTCGACTACGACGAGCTGTGCACGCTGCTCGGCGGCGGCGCGATCGACGACGTGATCGCCGGCATGGCGTCGACTGGCCGCCAGGCGCTCGCGCAGGAACGCGCTGCGGCGCTCGCGGGGCCGGGGCAGTGGTTGTTCGCGGGCGATCCGGTGCGCTTCGCGCGCGAGGTGCTGCTGGCGAAGCTCAACGCGTTCGTCGACGTCTGTCGCGGCGTACGTGCCGTGCACGTCGACCTCGACCGTCCGCATTTCGGGATCGCGCCGTCGAACGTGATGGCCACGTTCGACGCGGTCCCGGGCGCCGCACCGGTGCGGTGGACCGCCCGCACGCACGTAATCGATCTCGGCAGCCCGCTGCGCTTCGTGCCCGCCGATGCCTCCGCCTGCGCTGCGCCCGATTCGCCGCTCGCGAACCTGCTCGAGCCCGGCCTCGAGATGCGAGAGGACCTGCCGAACCGGCCGTTCGTCGCGCCCGACGTGCTGAGCCAGGACGCGCAGGCGTCGGCGATGAGCGTCGCGTTCCGGGCGACGCCCGCCGGCGACGGCAAGGTCCGGCTCGCCGCGGAAGCCCAGGGCACCGCGAACCTGAAGCAGTTCCGTCCGGGCGACGTCGTCGGCCTCGCGCCGAGCGGGGGCGCGGACGATGCGACCCTGTGGGTCCAGCTCGAAGAGATCCGCGCGCGCGGCTTCGTCGCCGGCGTGCAGCTCGATGCGGCCGATCCGCGCGCGAACTGGAACGGCAAGAAGCTCGACATGCGGGCGTCGTTCCACCGGCGCTTCGGTCCGCCGGTCGACCTGCACGGGCTCGGCATGCTGTTGTTCCGCACGTTGCTCGTGAACGACCAGCAGGGAATGGAGGATGTCGCCGAGGCGGTGGCGAAGTGCCTGCGGCGCCTCGCGGACGACGGCGCGGCTGCTGCCGACGAACGGCAGATCACGTCACGCTTGCGCCAGATGACGTCCGGCAAGGAACTGCGGGCGCGCTTCGACGCGGCCAACGTCCTGCACGAACGCGCGGCGCGCGATGCGAACGCCGCGGCCGCCGGCGGCGGGGCGGCGCTCGACCCGGGGATCTTCGAGGCGCTCCTGCAGATCGCGTTCAAGCTCGTCACGCGCGTGCCGGGTTTCAGCTACGGGAGCAGTCACGCCGAGTCGTCGCCGTTCCTGCTGAAGCAGGTCGCCGCCGACCTCGAGGCGCTGCAGCAGCGGGTACGTGTCGACCTCTTCGCTGCCGGTGAACGTGACACCACGGTCGCCGCGGTGTGTCGCGAGGTGCTCGAACAGCTGCGCGCCGACCTGCTGTCGCAACCGAGTCTCGACAGCACGCGCGCCGGACGCGTCGACGCGCCGTCGAAGGGGTTCCGTCTCGTCGTCGAGCGCGAAGGCGACGGCTCGTCGCCGCAGGAGTTCGTGTTCGACCGAGATCAGGTCACGATCGGGCGGCGCGAGGTCGAGAATCTCGTGCGGCTCAACGATCCCATGGTCTCGTCGGCGCACGCGCTGATCGAGAAGCAGTCCGATGGTTTCGTCGTCGTCGACCGCAACAGCACGAACGGCACCGAGGTCGACGGCATCCGGCTGCCGGGGGACGTGCCCCAGCCGCTGCAGGACGGCACGGTGATCGTGATCCGGCCTTTCCGACTGACCTTCCACGCGAGTGCGCCCGATCTCGAGGCGACGTCGATGGTGCAGACGATCAGCACCGACCGCCTCCGCGAGCGGATGTACGCCGAGTACGCCCGCGTGTCCGAGCGGCCGGCGGCCGAGCGCATGGATGCGCTGCGCAAGACGTTGCAGGAGGCGCGTTCGACCGTCGGCAGTGCCGAACTGCACTCGCGCATCGAAGAGATCGCACGCACCACGCGAGGCGGACCCGCCGGAGGCGACGACGGTGAAGCGGACGTGCAGGCGAAGTTCTTCGCGAGTGCGCACCGTTCGCTGGCGCAATTGTCGCGGACGCTCGTCGGCCCCGGCGAATTCAGGACGCCGGAGGACGTGCAGGCGTTCGCGGCGCGCCTCGCGAAGTTCGTCGAGACGACTTCGCAGTGGATCGAACGGACACTCGACCTTCGCCGCGCCCTCGGCAAGCACCTCGAAGTCGGCGCGACGAGCACTGGCACCGGCCGCGGCGGCGCCCGCACGGCGGCCGAGGTGCGGCAGCTCGCGCTCGGGTGGGCCCCGGACGGCCCCAACGATCCCACCGGCGCCTTCCTCGCCAAGTTCTACGACGACCTGATCGGCATCGTCGAAGGTCTGTTGAAGGGCTCGCAGCAGGTGCGTCGCGCCGTGCGCGAACGACTCGATCCGCAGAAGCTCGTCGACATCGCCGGGCGCGAAGCGAAGTTCGGCCTGCTGGTCAACGCGGCTGCGGGCTCGACGTTGTGGAAGCTCTACACCCAGGTCTTCCAGGAAGTGACCGAAGGCAAGCAGTTCGAACTGGAACTCGACAGGTTGCTGCAGAAGAGTCTGCAGGACCGGGCGCCGGGCCATTGAGCGCCGCGAATCGAATCGACACGAGGAACGTGATGACCGTCAGAGGAACCCTTCGCGCATCGTTGTCCCTGTTGCTCGCGGCCGTGCTCGGCGCCTGCTCCACCTACGAGCTGCGCGTGCAGGCGGAAGCGGGAGCGGGCATGAACCCGAGCCAGAACGGCGCCGCGAGCACCGTCTCCGTCTACGTCTTCTTCCTGAAGAAGACGGATGCGTTCCTGTCGAAGGACAAACGCGCCGACTTCCTGCCGGCATGCGTGATCGACGAGGGGCGCCTGCCGCCGTTCCTCGAAGCCGACGCGGCGAAGCTCGAACCCGACGCGCCGAGCGTGCTCCGCGTCGAGATCCCGCCGCTCGCGGACGGCAAGCCGGCCGTTCCGGTCGTGAAGAGGATCAACGTCCCGAAGGAAGTGACCCATGTCGGCCTCGTTGCGGCGTTCCAGACGCACCGCGACAGCGATCCCGACGAAGTGTGGCGGCTGCCGCTCGAGGTGAAGGGCAGCGCAGTGGCGTTCGAGGTCGTGGGCCGGCGCCTCGCCGAGTCGACGCCGAAGAAGAAGGAGGCGCCGCGTGCGAAGTCCAGCGATGGTTGATCCTGCCGCCGCCACGCAGCCCCTGCGCTCCCGCGCCCGGAGGACGACGTGAGCCACGAACACGTCCTGTGGGAAGAGGGCATGTTCCTCGGGCCGCAGCACTTCCAGGCCTGGGAGCGCCATCTGCTGCACCAGCTGCATTCGCGGGTCCACGGCGTGTCGCCGTTCGGCTACGGACTTACTTCGCTCGAGGTCGACGCCGACGCGCTCGTTCAGGGTGAGTTCGTCGTGCTCCAGGCGGGGGGCGTCTTTCGCGACGGAGTCTGCTTCCGCGCCCCGGCGCACGATCCGCTGCCCGTTCGCCGCCGCTTCGCCGACGCGTTCCATCCGCGCGCGAACGTGCTCGGCGTGCACCTCGCCGTTCGCGAAGCGCGGCCCGGCTCGATGCTGTCGAAGCCCGAGGACGCGAGCGCGATCGGCCGCTATCGCCGGCGCAAGGTGGAGATGCAGGACGAACTCGCCGGTGCCACGACGCGCGAGGTCGCGATCGGCGACCTCGACCTGCGTGTCTTGTGGGAAGGCGAGTCGCTAGACGGCTACCAGTCGCTCGAGGTCGCACGCGTCGTGCGCACGGGCAGCGCGTACCAGCTCGACAGGGACTTCGTGCCGACCTGCCTCTGTGTCGGCGCGTCGCCTGCGCTGGTGAAGATCCTGAAGCGCGCCGCGGAGTTGCTCTCCAGCAAGAGCGAGGAACTCGCCGGCAAACGCGGGCAGCGCGCCGGGGGAACGGTGCAGTTCACCGCCGCGGACGCCGCCGGCTTCTGGCTGCGCCACACCGTGAACACGCACCTGCCGCTCGTCGCGCACCACTGCCGTTCGCCGCTCGTGCACCCCGAGGCGGCGTACGCGACGCTCGCGTCGCTGGTCGGCGCCTTGTGCACGTTCTCGCCCGACCGCCGGCCGACGTCGGTCCCGCCGTACGAACACAGCAACCTGACCGCGACGTTCACCGAGCTCGACCGCCAGCTGCGCGATCTGCCGCAGAACATCGTGCCCGAGACGTGCGTCGGCATCCCGCTGCAACGCAAGGGGCCGGACGAGTGGGTGGGCCAGGTGCAGGACGAGAGCCTGTTCGAACGCGCCGACTTCTACCTGTCGCTCGCCGGGAACAGCTCGCCCGACAAGTTCATCCGCGAAGCGCCGTTCAAGGTGAAGGTCACGTCGCCCGACCAGATGGGCTCGATCCGCACCTACAACGTGCGCGGCGTGCCGCTCGTGCACGTGCCGGTCCCGCCGACCGAGATCCCGCAGCGACCCGGCTGTCACTACTTCGCCCTCACGCGCGAAGGCAAGCACTGGGAGGCCGTGCGCGACGCGCGCACCATCGCCCTGTCGATTCCGACGGAGTTCGACGAGGTCCAGGTCGAGTGCCTCGCGGTGAAGAAGGTGGGCTCGTGAGCCGCTCCACCGATCGGACCGCAAATCTCGTCGACCTGTGCGCGGGTGTGTTCGCGTTCGTCGTCGAACTGCAGGCCGGCCCCGGCGACGCGAAGGCCGGCGATACCCAGCGCTACGACACGATGTCGGCACGCGCGCGGGAGCAGCTCGGCGGCCTCGATGCCGCCGGTCGCGATCACGGCTACTCGAAGGAGACCGTCGACCAGGCGAAGTACGCACTCGTCGCGCTGATCGACGAGGTCGTGCTCGCGAGCCGCTGGCCGATGCGCGAAGAATGGCTCCGGCGCCCGCTCGCCGCGGAGATCTTCAGCGAGTTCAACGCCGGCGAGGAGTTCTTCCGTCGCATCGAGCAGCTCGGTCGCGGCGGCCGCCTCGATCCGCACACGATCGCGATCATGGAGGTCTACGCCGCCTGTCTGGCGTTCGGCTTCCGCGGCATGAACATCGACACGTCCGGCGCCGAGCGTTTGCGCGAGATCCTGTTCTCGTTGTCGCGCCGGATCGCCGAGGGTCGTGAGGCGCTGCCGCTCGCGCCGCACTGGGAGCGCAAGGAGTCCGTCGCGCAGAGCGTCGGCCGCCTGCCGCCGGTCGTGCTGGTCGCGGCCGGCCTCGCCGGAATCGCACTGCTGTGGGGCCTCTTCGAATGGCTCATGTACCTGGATGCGTCACGGCTCGGCAGCGAGCTCGAACGTTCGATGCCGGGCTGATCCCGGCGCCACGAGGACACTCATGGGTCGTTTTCTCCAGAGCCTGTTGTCGCAGCGCGCCGCACCGGCGCTCGGCATCGTGGTGCTCGTTCTCGTCGTCTATCTCGTCGGGACGCTGTCCGGCGTGCCGTCGATCTGGCTGCACATCGCGGCGGCGGCCATCGTCGTCGTCGGCGGAGTCGTGCTGTGGCTGCGCCAACGTTCGGCCCAGAAGGCCGCAGGTGCCCTCGAAGCCGCGCTCAAGGCGCAGGGACAGTCGCAGGCCGCCGGTGCTCGGCCGGACCAGCGCGCGGGCATCGAGGAGCTGAAGTCTGCGTTCGACGAGTCGCTCGAGCTGCTGCGCAAGTCGAAGATGGGACGCGGGGCGCTGCACTCGATCCCGTGGTTCATGCTGATCGGTCCGCCGGGGTCCGGCAAGAGCACGTTGCTGCGCCAGTCGGGGCTGAGCTTCCCCTACATGACGAAGGGGCGAAGCGCGATCCGCGGGCTCGGTGGCACCAAGAACTGCGACTGGTGGTTCGCCGACCGCGGCATCCTGCTCGACACCGCGGGTCGTTACACGACGGAGGCCGAGGACCGCGACGAGTGGATGTCGTTCCTGCGCCTCCTGAAGCGCGGGCGCGGCAAGCGTCCGGTCAACGGCGTCGTGGTCGCCATGGGCCTCGCCGAACTCGCCGAGTCGACCGACGCGGAACTCGACCTGCACGCGGAGAACGTCCGCGACCGCATCGACGAGTTGACGCGCGAGCTCCAGGCGGTCTTTCCCGTCTACGTCGTGTTCACGAAGTGCGACCGCTTGCGCGGCTTCGTCGAGACGTTCGACACGCTCAACAAGGACCAGCGCAAGCAGGTCTGGGGCTTCACGTTCCCGTTCCAGCGCGGCCGCGAGTTCGTGCTGTCGGAGCAGTTCGGCAAGGAGTTCGACGAGCTCTACCGCGCGCTGACCGCACGCCGGATCGACCTGCTCGCGAGCGATCACTTCAAGAAGCGCAAAGCCCAGGTCTACGCGTTCCCGCTGCAGTTCCTGCGGCTGAAGGAACGGCTGCAGGGCTTCCTCGGCAAGCTGCAGCAGGCGAACCCCTACCAGGAAGTGTCTCCCGTGCGCGGCGTCTACTTCACCAGCGGCACGCAGGAGGGCACGACCATCGATCGCATCCTGAAGGTGCTGCGGCCGGCGGAACTCGAACTCGACGTGCCGGAGGAACAGCGCCGCTGCTACTTCGTCGACGACCTGTTCGAGCGCGTCGTCTTCGACGATGCGACGCTCGCTGCGCCGACGGCCCAGGCGCTGAAGCGCGAGAAGGTGCTGCGAAACGGCGGTCTCGCCGCGATCGCCGTACTCGCGCTCACCACGCTCGTGCTCCGCTGGGGCGCGATGTCGGAGTTCTCGTCGACGTGCAAGGAGGTCGAGGCCGCGGCCGGCAGCCGTACCAAGGACCCCGCGGCCCTGCGCGCGGCGCTGGACGCGCAGCGCAGGATGCTGGACAGCGACAACGTGCAGATCGACCGCGGCAACGTGCGGGAGAAGCTCGACGTGCACTACGACCGTTCGCTCGTCGCCTACGCCGAGGAGCGGCTCAACACGTACGCCGACCTGGAGGCGAAGCGCATTGCCGACGGACTCCCCGACGCGTCCGTCGCGACCGCGGATGCCGCCGCCAAGGCGAAGGTGTACGAGGCCTACGCCGACGGTCGCCGGCGCCTCGCGGCTGTCGAGGACGGACTGCGGGCCCTCGGCACCCGGACGGACGCGGATCGGCCGCCTGCGCTCGCTCTCTGGCAGGCTGCGGTCGATTCGACGCCGACCGCGCTGCTCCACTTCGATCGCCTCTTCGCACTGCGGAAGCTCGAACTCGTGGTGCCGGCGCGCGACGGCTCCATGAAGAGCACCGGCGAGAAGCTGCAGGGCACACTCGGCCGCGAGGACAAGAACGACCTCGTCGCCGCGAAGGCGTTGCCGTTCGCCGATCTGTTCCCCGCCGCGTGGCGCGGCCTCAAGGAGACGGACACTCGCTTCGACGTCTTCTCGGCGGCGGTCGCGGATTCGCGCAATTGGGGTTCCGCCGCGCTGGCCGTCTCGGCGAAGGGGCCGCTCTTCAGCCGGCTCTCGGTGAAGACCGAGGCGCTGACGATCGAGCAGCTGTTCGAGACGCTGCAGCAGGACGCCGAGAAGGCGCTGGGTCGTCCCGGTGCGACGTCGAACCGGCCGTTGCGCGATCTCGCCGGCGGCGGCTGGACGGAGTTCGTCGAGCAGAAGCGGCGCGAGTTCACGGCGCTCGTCACGAACGACTACGAAGCGAGCTGGAGCGCTTTCTTGTCCGGGCTCGAGCGCGTCGCCCGGCAGGGGACCGAAGCGAAAGCAGAGGACACGTACGGTTGTCGCCGCCTCGCGGTGATCCCCGAGCTGCTGGCGGCCTACCGCTTCGGCCGCGACGTCGTCGGCAAGCTCGGCGTCGTTTCGGCGGAGATGCAGGCCGACCTGCCGCGCCTGATCCAGCAGGAGACGCAGCGGCACCAGCACGGCGAGGCCGATTGGGCGAAGGCGCCCGGTGCGGATCGCGACGAGGCGCCGCCGCAGATCGAGGAGCGGGCCAAGAAGGCCAACACGTATTTCCTCGCGGAGCGGCAACGGATCACCGACTACGACTGGCGCGAGAAGGCGATCCGCGAGCGCTTCCAGGAGCTCGAGATCGCCCTCGTCGAGGCGATCTGCAACCGTGAGTGGGCGGCGTGCCGCAGTGCGCTGACGAAGTTCGCGAAGGACAAGCCGTTCAAGGCGTGGAACCAGATGCTCGCCGGCTTCCCGTTCGCGGCATCCGCGTCCGCCGATGCGAGTGCGGTGCAGATGATGGAAGCCGTTAACGCGATGACCGAGCTGAAGGCGACGATCGACCGTCTCGTGCCGAAGAGCGCCTTCGAGCCCGATCCGGCTTTCGCGGCGGATCTCGACGCCGTGCAGGAGCTGCGGCAGCTGCTGTACGGCACGGCCGGCGAAATGCAGCAGCCTCGCGTCGACACGATCCTCGACGTGCAAGGCGAGGGTGGGGTGGCCGAGGTCAGGATCGCCGGCGAGGACGAGAAGCGCCGCATCCGCATGCCGCCGGACACCGAGGTGTCCTGGCCACTCGGTCCCGCGGAGTCGCTGTTGCTGTCGATCAAGCTGTCGACCGGCGAATCGCTGACGTTCGGCGATCTGCTCGACACACGCGGCAACCAGGTCCCGACGACGTGGGTGTACGGCGGACGCCTCGCACCCGGACCGTGGTGTCTGAAGCGCCTGTTCTCGATCGGCGAGACGAAGGTGAGCGAGAACAAGTGCACGTCGACGCTCCGTTTGCGAGGGCGCAACGATCGTGTGCTGCTGATCGCGACACTGTTGCGCAAGGAGACGGCCGTCGTCTTCGACAACTCGTGGCCGGGCGATCGCTACGTGCTCGCGAGCACGATGTGGAAGCTGCCGTGACGATCGAACTGCGCGGCACGGGTTACTTCGGCAAGGTGCCGACCGCGGGTGACTTCCAGCGGCAGGCGACCGTGGACGGACCGGACAGCAAGACCTTCGACTGGTTCAACGACGGATGGACGAGGCACGCACTCGCCGGGCGCCGTCCCGATCTCGCGGAGCCCGTGTCGTTCTGCTGGCAGCGGCCCGGCGCGGACCGCACGTTCGTCGGCGTGATGGTCGCGAGTCGCGATCGGGCGGGGCGGCGCTTCCCGCTGCTCGTGTTCGCGTCGATCGCCGGCACCGAACGGTTCGCCGATGCGGTGTCGTGCTCGCACGAGTTCTTCGACCGCGCGACGTCGGTGGCCGAGTCGGGGCGGGCCGGCGTGGACGTGCCGGCTCTGCGCGCTCACGTCGATGCCCTCCGCACGGCGTTCGACGCGGACGGTGTCGTGCGCCAGGCCGAGTGGCAGGCGTCGGTCACGGCCGACGCGTGGGCGAACGGCGACGCCGCTTCGCGCCTGCGCTCCGTGCAGTACGCGTTCTCCGGCGGCGGCCGACCGAACTTCGTCCTGCGCGGTCGATGGCATGGCGATCTGCGCCACCTGGCCGCGGTGGCGTCGTTGCTCGAGAGCACGTCCGGGTCGCCGCCGGCGATGCTCTTCTGGTCGCGGCGCGACGGTGAGATCGCGTGGCGCGCAGCCTGGGATTACGCCGTCCCGAGCCTGTTCGAGGCGCTGCTGTGGCATGATGTGCAGGCTGCCACCGCGTTCGACACCGATCCCGGCGCGGTAACCGTGCCGGCGGCTTTCGCCGGCCGACCTGCGTCGCCGGACGCACGGCTCTCCGATCTGCTCTCGCCCCGCTGAATCCGTTCGGCGGACCTGCCATGAAGTCCAAGGACCCCGAACCGAACCCGCCTCCGGAGAAGCCGCAGCCGATGGGCACCGAGTTCCTCGTTCGCGAGGTGGTGCACGGCGAGAAGTCGCGCGCGTGGGTCGACCTGTCCGCGAAGATCGTCTTCTACCTGCGCACCCGATTCGGCAACAGCTCGTTCCCGCCGGGCATCGAGTTCACGGACTTCGTCAGCGACACGATGCTGAAGATCCTGACCTCGATCGAGACGTTCGAGCACCGTGGCAAGGACTCGTTCTGGAAGTGGGTGCAGACGCTCGCGGGCAACCTGTGGCGCGACCTTTGGCGGCGTTTCGACCGCGATCGGCGGCTGGGCCTGCTCGGCCGCGGCGACCATGCCGGCGACGACAGCGACACCCGGCCGCCGTCGGTGACCGAAGGCGCGGCTTCGAACGAGGAGACGCCGACGCAGATCGTGCGTTTCCGCGAGCTCGAGAAGGCCGAGGCCGAGTGCGTCGCGAAGCTGCCGAAGCAGATGCGCGAGGTCTACGTGATGCGGCGTCAGCACGAGATGACGTTCGCCGAGATCTCCGAGAAGACGGACGGCATCAAGGAGGTCACGCTGCGCAGCCACTACATGCGCGCGCGCGACCACGTCCGCGAATGCCTCGGCGCGAAGATCGACGCGCTCGGCAAGAACATCAAAGGCTGGTAGCGCCCGCCGCGGAGCGCGGCGTCACTTCAGGTGGCGCCGCAGGAACGTCAGAGTGAGCGGCCAGGCGTGGCGCGTCGCGGAGAGATTGGCGCCTCCGGCCCCGTCTTGCCGACTCGTGAAGGCGTGGCCCGCACCTTCGAAGGTGTGGAACTCGTACGTCTTGCCCGCCTTCTGCATTGCCGCGATCGTCGGCGGCAGGGTCGTGTTGATGCGCGCGTCGTTGCCACCGTAGAGGCCGAGAACCGGGGCTCCGATGTTCGCGACCCTCGCCTCCGGCGCGGCTTCGGCAGTCGAGCCGGGCATGCTGCCGTAGAAGACGACCGCGGCGGTGAGCCTCGGCTGGCCGAGCGCGTAGCCGAAGCTCTGGGTTCCGCCCCAGCAGAAGCCCAGGACCGCCGTCTTGCCGTTCGAGGCGGGCAGTTTTTCGCCAAAGGCCTTCGCGGCGTCGAGGCGCGCGAGCATCTCGTCTTCGCCGAGCTTGCGGATCGCCTGGCCCACGTCACCTGCGAGCGCCGCGGTGCCGCCGCCGTCCTTGCCCTTGCCCGACAGGAAGTCCGGCACGACGGCGATGAACCCGTCCTGGGCGAGCTGGTCGCCGACCGCACGGATCCAGTCGCTCATGCCGCGGATGTCGTGGATCACCAGGACGACGCCGGCCTTGTCCTGCCGTTCGGGGTAGACGACCCACGTGACGAGCTTCGTGCCGTCGGCCATCGCGATGTCGACCCACTCGCCGTGCCGCGGGGAATCGGCGAGCGCCTTCGTGACGTGCGCCGCCGTGCCGGGCGGCAGCGCATCGTCCCACGGTACGTCGGCGGGGGCGGCGTCCTGGGCGATTGCGCAGACGGCGAGTGCGAGGCTCGCGGCGAACGAACGAAGGGGCAGGAGTGCGGCGGTCATCCGCGCGATCATCGCACGGCAGTCACCGGCGTCACATGTTGCGCCGGTACTGGCCGCCGACCGAGTACAGCGCCTGTGACATCTGACCGAGCGAGCACGACTTCGCGGCGTCCATCAGGCTCGCGAAGACGTTGGCGCCGGCGAGCGCTTGCTGCTGCAGACGGGTGAGTGCCGCGGGCGCGGCGTCGGCATTCGAACGGTGGGTGGCGGTGAGGCCGTCGATCTGCGCCTGCTTCTCCTCATCCGTGCTGCGCATGACTTCGTGCACGACGTGGATCGGCGAGCCGTCCGCGCCGAGGAACGTGTTGACGCCGATGATCGGCAGCTCGCCGTTCGCCTTCAGCGTCTCGTAGTGCAGCGATTCGTCCTGGATGCGGCCGCGCTGGTACATCGTCTCCATCGCGCCGAGCACGCCGCCGCGCTCCGACAGGCGATGGAACTCGGCGTAGACCGCTTCTTCGACGAGGTCGGTCAGCTCTTCGATCACGAAGCTGCCCTGGAGCGGGTTCTCGTTCTTCGCGAGGCCGAGCTCCTTGTTGATGATCAGCTGGATCGCCATCGCGCGACGCACCGAGTGCTCGGTCGGCGTCGTGATCGCCTCGTCGTAGGCGTTCGTGTGCAGCGAGTTGCAGTTGTCGTAGATCGCGTAGAGCGCCTGAAGCGTCGTCCGGATGTCGTTGAAGTCGATCTCCTGCGCGTGCAGCGAACGACCCGACGTCTGGATGTGGTACTTCAGCATCTGGCTGCGCTCCGCGCCGCCGTAGCGCTGCTTGATCGCCTTCGCCCAGATGCGCCGTGCGACGCGCCCGATCACCGCATACTCGGGGTCGACACCGTTGCTGAAGAAGAAGCTGAGGTTCGGCGCGAAGTCGTCGATGTGCATCCCGCGCGACAGGTAGTACTCGACGTACGTGAACCCGTTCGCGAGCGTGAACGCGAGCTGCGTGATCGGGTTGGCGCCCGCTTCGGCGATGTGGTACCCGGAGATGGACACCGAGTAGAAGTTGCGCACGCGGTTCTCGGTGAAGAACTGCTGCACGTCGCCCATCATCCGCAGGGCGAACTCGGTGCTGAAGATGCAGGTGTTCTGCGCCTGGTCTTCTTTCAGGATGTCGGCCTGCACCGTGCCGCGGACCGTCGCCAGCGTCTCGCGCCGGATGCGGGTGTACGCCTCGGCGGGCACGACCTGATCGCCGGTGACGCCGAGCAGCATGGTGCCGAGGCCGTCGTGGCCCGGCGGCAGCGCGCCGCGGTAGCGCGGTCGCGGCACGCCGCGCTCGCGGAAGATCGCATCGATGCGCGCGTTCGCCTCCGCGACCTTCCCGTTCTGGTGCACCCACTTCTCACACTGCTGATCGATCGCCGCGTTGAGGAAGAACGCGAGCAGCATCGGCGCCGGGCCGTTGATCGTCATCGAGACCGACGTGACGGGGTCGCAGAGGTCGAAGCCGCTGTAGAGGCGCTTGGCGTCGTCCAGGGAGCAGATCGAGACGCCGGCGTTGCCGACCTTGCCGAAGATGTCCGGGCGACGCGCCGGGTCCTCGCCGTAGAGCGTGACGCTGTCGAACGCGGTGGAGAGCCGCTTGTACGGCTGCCCCGACGACAGGTAGTGGAAGCGGCGGTTCGTACGCTCCGGCCCGCCCTCGCCCGCGAACATGCGTGTCGGATCCTCGGCGCTGCGCTTGAACGGGTAGACGCCGGCGGCGAACGGGAAGCGGCCGGGCACGTTCTCGGTGAGCAGCCAGCGCAGCCGATCGCCGTGCGAGCGGAACTTCGGCAGCGCGACCTTCGGGATGTCGAGGCCGGACAGCGACCGCGTGTGGTTCTGCACGCGGACCACCCGATCGCGGACCTGGAACTCGAAGAACTCGGCGGAGAGCCGCTTGCCGAGAACGTCCCACTCCGCGAGCAGGTCGCGGCACTCCGGCGCGAGCTGTTTCTGCGCCGCGGTGACCTGCTGTTCGATCTCGGCGCGCGCTGCGTAGGCGGTGGGCGGCAGCGCCTCGACTGCGCGCTGCAGCACGTGGCAGCGCTCCGCGATGTCGCTCTGCTCGATCGCCCAGCGGTTGTAGCGGCGGTTGTTGTCGACGATGTCCGCGAGGTAGCGCACGCGATCGCTCGGAATCACGTGCGTCGTCTCGGGTTCGCCCTCGCGCAGGTCGACGCTGCTGGCGAAACGGCCCGGGCGCTTGTCGTCGAGCGCTTTCGCGACGGCGCGGTAGAGGCGGTTCGTGCCGGGATCGGCGAAGGTCGCGGCCATCGTGCCGAAGACGGGCATCTGCTCGACCGGCGTGCCGAACGCCTTCTTGTTCCGCTGGTACTGCTTCCGCACGTCGCGCAAGGCGTCGCGGGCGCCGCGGCGATCGAACTTGTTGATCGCGACGAGGTCCGCGTAGTCCAGCATGTCGATCTTCTCGAGCTGGCTCTGCGCGCCGAATTCCGGCGTCATCACGTAGAGCGACACGTCGGCGTGCTCGACGATCTCGGTGTCGCTCTGGCCGATACCGCTGCTCTCGAGCAGGATCAGGTCGAATCCCGCGGCGCGGAGCACGTCGAGCCCGTCCTGCACGGACTCGGACAGGGCCATGTTCGCGCGCCGCGTCGCCATCGAGCGCACGAACACGCGAGCGTCGGAGGCCGCGTTCATGCGGATGCGGTCCCCGAGCAGCGCGCCGCCGGTCTTCTTCCGCGTCGGGTCGACACACAGCACCGCGATGCGATGGGTCGGGAAGTCGAGCAGGAAGCGTCGAAGCAGTTCGTCGATCAGCGAACTCTTGCCTGCGCCGCCCGTGCCGGTGATGCCGAGAACGGGCGCCGGCGTCGCGATCCGCGCTTTCGCTGCCCGGATCGCCTCGCGATGCACATCGGGAAAGTTCTCGAGCAGCGAGATCGCGCGCGCGGTCGCGACCGGATCGGTCGCTTTCGGCGCGGGCAGCGCGTCGCTGCGTTCGCCCGTGGCGAAGTCGCAGCGCCGCAGCATGTCGTCGATCATTCCCTGCAGGCCCATCGCGCGGCCGTCGTCGGGCGAGTAGATGCGCGCGATGCCGTACGCCTGGAGCGCCGCGATCTCCTCCGGCAGGATCACGCCGCCGCCGCCGCCGAAGATGCGGACGTGTCCGGCGCCGCGTTCCCGCAACATGTCGAACATGTAGCGGAAGAACTCGTTGTGCCCGCCCTGGTAGGACGTGACCGCGATGCCCTGCGCGTCTTCCTCGATCGCGGCGTCGACGATCTCCTGCACCGAACGGTTGTGGCCGAGGTGGATCACTTCGGCGCCCGTCGCCTGCGCGATGCGGCGGAAGATGTGGATCGACGCGTCGTGTCCGTCGAACAGGGCGGTCGCCGTGACCAGGCGGATCTTGTGCGTCGCCTGGTAGGGGATCGGTGTGTCGCCTTGCGTGGCGACGGCCGACGTGGTCGATGATGCCGCGGGAGTCACGATGCGCGGGGAGAACGCGGGACGAGCTGCCAATCTAGCGGTCGAGGGCCGCTGCTACTCGGCAGCGGCTTCTTCCGCCGACATCGGCGAGTAGTGCTGTGCGACGATCTTCCAATCGTCGCTCATGCGGCACAGGGAGAAGGTGCAACGGCCGCCCTGGTCGTGGTTGCGGCCCTCGGGGTCGACCTGGGACAGCTTCCAGCTGCCGATCACGGTCGCGAACTGGTCGTCGAAGACCTGGAAGTCGAGGTCCTTCAGCTCGAGCTTCACCGACTCCAGGTACCGGAACTCCTGGTCGAGCACTTCTTCGAACTCGCCCCAGCCACGGTCGCGGCGACCGGATGCGTCCAGGTTCTGGAAGCGCTTGTCGGTCCAGAAGTGCGAACGGAACGTCTTGAGATCACGGCTGTTGAAGGCCTGCCGCATGCTGCGGAAGAAGTCGTCCAGTTCCTTCAGGCTCTCTACGCTCATGAGAAAGGTCGTCCTTGCCAGGCGCGCCGCCAGTCGGGCGATCCGCGCGCGATCGTCGGCAGCGGGGCGAAGGTCGGGGCGACCTCACCGCGCGATGTGTCGATACAGAGGCTCTTTGGCCTTCTCGTAGACGACTTTCCCGTTCACCAGGGCGGTCGTCACGAAGGTGGCATAGTGCAGCGGGTCGCCGTCGAGAATCAAGACGTCGGCGTCCTTGCCCGCCTCGAGCGAGCCGACCCGATTGTCGACCCCGAGCAGTTTGGCTGCGTCCAAGGTGATGGTGCGCAGGGCCTTGCGGTTGTCGAGACCACCGCGGACCGCAAATGCCGCGTCGACGTGGGGAGTGTTGAGGTCCTGGCCCAGGATGCCCCCGGTGCTCACGCCGGCTCCGCCGAACATGCCGACCGGGCAGGTGACGGCGACCGGCACCCCGGCTTTGCCGAGGATGGCGGCCGAGGCCAGGTTGCTGCCGGTCGTGTCCGGTGCCGCCGGGTCCGCGGGGAGGCGGTCGCGCGGACTCAGGATGACCATGGAGCCGGTCGCGGCGATCTCGTCGGGCACGAGCCACGCGCTGGTCGGCTTCTGGAACACGACGCCGCGGCCGAGCATCGCCGCGATGTCGAGTCCCTGCCGGATGGCGTCGACGTCCGACGTGCGCGCCGCGCCGCGCCGGCCGCCGCCGAAGGGATTGAAGCCGCCGCCGCTCAGCGACAGCCACAGCGTCGCCTGGCCGCGCAGCACCGCGACGATCTTGTCGGCGCCGGCGGGCATCGGCGGCTCCTTCGCGTTCGCGTCGGCCGCTTTCTGCTTCGGGAAGTCCTCGAGTGCCTTCAGGTACTCCTTCGCCTTCTTCACGGTGTCTGCGAAGCGATCGCGGTCCGCCAGGCTCAGGCTCGCGCTCATGCCCACGACCGCGTCCTCCTTCAGCACCATGCCCTTCACGTCGCCGTACGCGAGCTTCACGACGGCATTGCTGCCCGACGGCGTCGCCGACGAACCGGTCGAACCGGCCAGGAAGGTCGTGATGCCGGCGGCGAGGCCCTGCTTGATCTCGGGATCGAACGGGTTGACCGCGTCGGCGAACGGACCGTTGCGCGGGGCGCCCATGCCGTTGCCGAGCACGCACACGAAGCCGGGGCTCACGGTCTTGCCCTTCGCGTCGATCACGGTCGTGCCTTCGGGCAGCGTCAGGTTGTGCCCCACCGCGTCGATCTTGTCGTCCGCGATCAGCACGGTCGCGCCGGTGAGCCGCTGGCCGGTGCCGAGGTAGACGTCGCCGCCGACGATCGCGGTGTACGCCTTCGGCTTCTTGTCCGTCGCCTCCGCGGGCTTCGCTTCGGGCGTGGCCGCAGGTGGCGTCGGGCCGCCGGGTCGCTGGCCGCGTCGACCGCGCCCCTGAGCCGTGGCGTCGACCGCGAGGAGCAGCGTCAGCGACGCTGCGAACAGGGTTTCGATGCGCATCATCGGTGGATCCTCGTCGCCTTCGTCACGGTTCCCGCGGCACTTCGCGGCCGCTCAGCCAGACCTGCGCCAGTTCGCCGGTCGGCGACAGCGGGTCGCCGCGGAACACGAGCAGGTTCGCGTCCTTGCCTGCCTCGAGGGAGCCGCACGTCTTGTCGATGCCGAGCGCCTTCGCGGGAACGAGCGTCACGCCGCGCAGAGCGACGTCCGCGGGCAGTCCCGTGCGGACGAGCTCCATCAGCCGGAAGAACAGCATGCGGACCGCGACCGGGTTGTCGCCGAGCACGAAGCCGATCTCGACGCCCGCGTCGTGCAGTCGGCGCGCGGGGTGGATCAGGTGGCGCGAGCGCGGCAGCGTCGTCAGGTCCGGCGGCATCAGCACGGCGCACTGCATCGCCTTCGCCTGGTCGAGCACGTTGTCGACGGTGCCGGCGTACGTGTCGTGCCGCGTCACCGCGACGGTGCGGGGGAACTTCAGGTCGTCGGGAACGGCCTGCTGCCAGTGCAGGAGGTCCGCGGCGCTGTCGATCTGCACGATCGCGCGCTGCTTGCCTTCGAGCAGGTCCGCGAGCAGTTCGACGTTCGGGTCCTTCGGCGCTTCGGGCTTCGCCGGTGCGGCGGCTGGCGGCGGCGCCGGCTGCTGGCCCTCGGGCTTCGGCTCGGGTTTGGGTTCCGGCTTCGGCTCGGGCTTGGGCTCCGGTTTCGGTTCGGGCTTCGGGGGCTGCTCGCCCTTCGGCGGCTCGGTCTTCGGCTCCGGCGGCTTCGTCTCGGCAGGCTTTGCCTCGGCGGGAGCGGGTTTCTCCGCCGGCTTCTTCCGGTCCTCGACGACCTTCTTCGCCTTCTCGAACTGCTCCTTCAGCAGCTTCTTGGTCCCCGCGTCGCGCGCCATCACGATCTGCACGAACGCGTCGTCGTCCGCGGTCAGCTGTTCGATCGTCTTGCCGTCCGGGCGGAGCAGCGCGCCGAGTCCGGGGAACCCGCTTCCCGCCGGTGACAGTGCGAGCGAGGTGACGCCTGCGCGCAGCAGATCGCCGAACACCGGTTGCTTCGGCTGCAGGCTCTGCACGACCTTCGTCGCGACCTGGTTCACTGCGTTGCCGCCGGTGGGGCCGGGCATCGGTTCGCCCCGCCCGCGGCGTCCGCCGGGCACCGGGCCGCTCGGCGGTGTCGTGCGGTCGACGATTCCTGCGCGCGACACGGCGCTCACGAGGCCCGGCAGGATCGTCATCCCCGTCGCGTCGACGATGCGCGCGCCCGCGGGCGGCTGCACGTCGGGACCGATCGCGTCGATCTTGCCGTCCTTCACGACGAGCGTGCCGCGTTCGACGGGCGCACCCGAGATCGGCAGGAGCCGGGCGTTCGTGAACGCGATCGGGCGGGTGTCCTGCGCAGAGGCGGTCGCGGCGGCGAGCGCAGCGAGCGCGGTGAACATGGCGAGGTGTTTCATCGCACGTCTCCGAGTCGGTGGACCAAGGTGCCTTCGATGTAGACCGCGAGCGGCTGATTGCGCGGGTCCAGGGGATCGCCCGCAGTGACCTGGAAGTCGGCGTCCTTGCCGACGGTCAGCGAGCCTGTGCGTTCGGCGATGCCGATCTGGATCGCCGGCTGGATCGTGAGGCCGCGGAACGCGACGTCCCACGGCAGTCCGAGCCGCACGGCCATCGCCGCCTGCAATTGCAGTTCCTCCGCCGCCACGACGGGCGCGTCGGTGTTGAGCGAGATGTCGCGGCATCCGGCGTCCCAGTACGCCTGGCACGTGCCCTGGAAGCGGCCGTACGGATCGAACTCGTACATGCGCGGGCCGAGGTTCACCGGCGTCTTCCGCTTCGCGAGCGCCGCGGCGGCGACCCAGCCGTCGAAGCAGCCGTGCGACAGGATCATGCGGACGTCGAACACGTCCTGGAACATTCGCGCCGTCGCGATGCAGTCGCGCGCGCCGGCGGTGTGGATGAGCACCGGGACCTTCTTGTCGAAGACCTGCCGCAGGTTCTCGAGCGCCGCTTCGAAGCGCGGTCGTGGGCCGGTGCCCGCGTCGAACGAGCGCCACGCGGCGGCGTACGCCTTCGCGCGCATGAGAAGCTGGGTCAGGAGTTCGCTGCTGCCCATGCGCGTGAGGCCGAGGTCGCCGCTGCGCCGCTCGGGGTTGAAGCCCTGTGCGACCTTCATCGCGCCGATCTCGCGCACCACGAGCTGTTCGAGCGGGGCGCCCCAGCGCATCTTGAGCAGCACGCCGAAGCCGCCGATGTTCGTGCCCGAGCCCGGGATGAACAGCGTCGTCGTGACGCCGCCCGCCGCTGCGCGCCGGATCTCGAGTTCGCTCGGCTTGACGACGTCGACGGTGCGCAGTTCGGCGTTCAACGGCATCGTCATGTCGTTGATGTCGCCGCCGCCGCCCGCGACGTGGTGGTGGAGGTCGACGAAGCCCGGGCACAGCCACCCGTCGCCATGGTCGACGACCGTCGCGTCGGCGGGCACGGGGGTCGTCGTGCGCGGTCCGATCGCCACGATCTTGCCGGCGCGCTCGAGCAGGACCGCGCGGTCGATCGGCGCCGTGTCGCCCGGCAGGATGCGGGCCGCGAGATGGGCCGTCGTCCCCTGCCCGGTCTGCGCGTGCAGCACCCCGGCGAGCGCGAACGTCGCCGCGGCGAGCATCGACAGCGAGGCAGGGCCCTTCGTCATCGTCGGTCCGTCACCATTGCGGCCGCTTCGGGTCGCGGCGGTAGCAGATCGTCCCGTTGATCACCATCGTCTCGACGTACGAGCGGGGATCGATCGGATCACCGCTCCAGATGCCGAGGTCCGCGTCCTTGCCGGCTTCGAGCGATCCGACGCGGTGCTCGATGCCGACGAAGGTCGCCGCGTTGATCGTGAGCCCGCGCAGCGCCCACTCGTGCTCGAGTCCGAGGCGCACGGCCATCGCCGCCTGCAGCGGCAGCTGTTCCTGCGCGATCACGGGGGAGTCGGTGTTGACTCCGACGCCGCCTGCGCCGAGACCGAGCACCGGCGTGCGCCAGCCGTGCGCGCCGCCGCGGGACCAGTTCGACAACAGTCCTTCGAAGCGGCCCGTGCGCGGATCGAAGTAGTACTGCCGCGGTCCGCCGGCGACCGGCACGCCCGCGCGCATCATGTCCTCGCTCAGGCGGTAGCCGTCGAACGTGCCGTGCACGATCACGGTCCAGAGGCCGAGCTCCTGCCGCAGCTGCTGCAGTGTCGTCAGCACGACCTGGTAGATCTGCGTGTGCACCGATACCGGGAACTCGTGGCGGAACAGGCCGCGCAGCAGTTCGAGCGTCGGATCGAACTTCGGCTTCGCGCCCTTGCCCTGCTCCCACGCTTCGTACTTCTCCTGGTATCGCTTCCCGTCGAGGAGGGTGAGGCGGATGCCCTCCGTCATTCCCATCATGTCGGTGCCGAGGTCGCCGCTGTAGCGCTCGGGGTTGCCGGCCTGCGCGATCTTCAGGCTGCCCGGGAAGCGGACCAGGGCTTCTTCCGGCGACCTGCCCCACGTCTTCGTCAGGGTGCCGAAGCCGCCCATGTTCGAGCCCGAGCCCGGGATGTACAGCACCGTCGCGACGCCGCCGGCGCGCGCCGTGCGGACCTGGTCGTGCTCCATCGACACGAGGTCGAGCGTGCGGAACTCGGGGTTGGTCGCATGGACGGTGTCGTTGAGGTCGAAGCTCTCGCTCGCGATGTGGCAGTGCAGCTCGATCAGCCCGGGCAGCAGCACCGCATCGCCGCAGTCGACGACTTCGTACCCGGACGGCACCGTCACCTGCTTCGCCGGACCGACGGCTTCGATCACGCCGTTCTTGGTGACGACGATGCCGTCCGTGATCGGCGGCGACGTGATGGGCAGCACCTTCGCGGCGCGGAACGCGTAGCCAGGGCTCGGCAGTCCGCGCGGGCCCCACTTCGCGACCTGGTAGTCCTTCTCGCTCACCGGCCGGCGCGGGTGCCAGACCTCGAACTTCGGCGGCGGTGCCGCCGCGTCCTGTGCGGTCGCCAGGCTCGCGAGTGCCAGGGCGAGAGCCGTTGCGAGTGCAGCGTTCATCGTTGCTCCTCCCGCAGATCCTTCACGACGACACCGTTGCACACGACGAGCAGCACGCGGCTCGTCGGCTCGAACGGGTCGCCCGAGAACACCACGAAGTCCGCGTCCTTGCCCTTCTCGAGCGAACCGACGCGGTCCGCGAGACGGAACGCCTTCGCCGGCCAGGCGGTCAGGGCGAGCAGCGCGTCGGACGGTGAGAGGCCGTAGCGAACGGCGTTCGCGGCGTGCGTCGCGAGGAAACGAGCGCCGGCGCAGTCGCCGGTGCCGAACAGGATCGGCAGGTCGCGGTCCGCGAAGATCGCGGCGACGTTGCGGAGGACGCCCTTCTCTTCGATCAGCACGTCGGGCCCGAGCAGCACGGGCGGCTTCCTGCCCGCCGTGAACGACGGGTCGTCGACGAGGTCGTCGGCGCCCTGCAGCACGTACGGGATCTGCTCCTTCTCGAGCAGTTCGACGACCGCGGCGATCGCGGCGCCTCGCGTGACCCGAACGACGAGGGCGGCCTTCTTCTCGATCGCCGCGCGCATCGGCTCGAGGTTCTCGTCGACGTTCGGCGCCTTCGGCTTGCCGTCGTCGGCCGGCTTGTCGCTCTTCTTCGTCGCCGCGGCCGGCGTCGCCGCGCCCGCCTTGCTCGTGCGCTTGCCGGTGACGTCCTGTTCGCCCATCCGGCCCATCGTGAACTTGCCGGTGAGCGTGTCGCCCTGCAGCGTCGCTTCGAGTGACGCCGAACCGCCCATGCCGCGGAACTCCAGCTTCAGCTTGCCATCGGTCCACGAGCCCGACGTGATCTCCTGCGGCGGCAGGTCGCGGCCCGCGAACGAGATGCGGATCGTGCCGGTGACCTTGGTGCCCTCGAGCTTGAGGTCGAGCGCCACCTTCACCTGCATCTGTCCCTGCACGTCGATCTCGGCTTCCCACGTGCCGCTGACCGGGTCCTCGACCGGGGCTCCGTCGGTCGGTGCGGGCGGCGGCGGGGGAGGCGGTGCCTTCTTGCCCTGCTGCCACTCGGCGAGCTCTTTCTCGTACTTGCGCCACTGCTCCACGTACTGCTTGCCGCGGTTCACCTGCTCGGCGAACGAACGGATCGCGTCCGGCCCGATCGCGTCGTGCGCGAGTCGCAAACCGGCGATCGGGCTCAGCACCATGCCGTCGCGGTCCTGCGCGCCGGTCTTGATCGCGGCGACACGGCCGTTCACGGGCCCCTGGTCCTTGCCGGACACGAGTACGGTGGTGAGGCCTTCGGCGAGCGCCGGTCCGAACATCGGGTCGTCGGGTGCGACTGCATCGTGCAGGCGCTGGTTCGGCTGGCCGGGCGGCACGGGCGCGCCGTCGCCGGCGAGACCCAGGTGCGAGAACGCGTCGAGGAAGCCCGGGGTCATCACACCGCCCGGGACGTCGACGACGCGGGCGCCGTACGGGATCGCGAGGTCTTCGCCGACCCCTTTGATGCGTCCGTCCTGCACGAGGATCACGCCGTTCCGGAACACGTGACCAGCGGCGTCGAGGATGCGGCCCACACGCACGGCGAGCGCTTTCGTCTCCGTCGTGCGCGCGTACACGCGGCGGCCGTCGATCCACGTCGCTTCGACCATGGTGCCGATCGCCAGAGGGTCTCCGCTCAGCACGACGAAGTCGGCGTCCTTGCCGGGCGCGAGTGTGCCGACGCGGGAATCGACACCGAGGATCGCCGCGGCGTCGGCGTTCACTGCACGCAGCGCGCGCTCGATCGACAGTCCGTGTCGCACCGCGAATCCCACTGCGACGAGCCAGTCGCGCGGAGAGATGCCGGGTGCCGGTGAGAGGCCGACGAGCATCCCGGCTGCCGCCGCGCGCGCTGGCGCTTCGGGGCGCGGTTCCGGCGTCTTGTCCCGCCGGTCCTCGCCGCCGGGGTTCGGCTGGCCGAACCGGATCGGCACGCGGAACGTCGCCGCAACCTTCTGCGCGGCCGCCTGCGGAGCGACCGGTTCGATCTCCTGCGGGTTCTCGAGCACCATGCGGACGCCGAGTTCCTGCTGCAGTTGCAGGGCGCGGCGGATGTCCTGCGTCCGGAAGGCGCCGACGCGCAGAGGCAGCTTGCCGCCGACGACGTCGGCGAGCGGCTGTTCGTCGTAGCGGTTCTCCGCGGAACCCTCGCCGCCGATCCTGCGCGCGGGATCGGTCGCCGCGGCGAACAGGGCGCGCAGCTCGGCGAGCAGGCCGATGCGCGACGTCGGCGTCTGGATGCGCGCCTGTTCGAGAGGTTCGTCCGACGTCGGGTGTGGCACCGGCTCGAACACCCGCGGCGCGCGCAGCGCGCCGTCGCCGAAGTTCACCCGGAGGCAGACGTTCTCGTTCAGCACGCGCTCGACGATGTCGCGGCCGGCCACCTTGACGACCGCGCCCTGACCGGACACGAGGCGTTCGCGGCCCGGTGACAGGTACGCGGTCGTGACGCCGCCCTGCAGCGCCGGCATCCACTTGCGGTCGAAGTCGAACGAGTCGACCGCGAGGGCGTCGGGTGTGACCTGGTAGTCGGAGTCCGCCGCTCCGCCGAAGTCGCTGTCGACCGCGACGATGCCCGGCATCACTACCTTCTGCGAGCAGTCGACGATCGGAAGGTCGGCGGGGGGCGCGTCGGTGCCGGCGTATGCGACCTTGCCGTCGCGCACGACGAGCCACGCACCCGCGATCGAAGTCCTGCCGTCGCCGACGAGCAGGGTGCCGCAGCGGACCGCGAAGTCGCGCGACGGGGTCGCGTCGCCCGCGGGACCCTGCGCCGGCAGAGCTGCCACGAGGAACAGCGCGAGCGCCGCGGCTTCCGCGCGGCGGAGGCGCGCTGTACGAGTCGCGCGGTCCATCACTTCACCTCGGCCTTCGGTTCGCCGGTGCCCGTCGCCTCGCCTCGCTTCTCCGCCGTCTTCTCGGCCGGCTTCTCGGGCGCCTTGTCCGCCGGCTTCTTGTCGCTCGCCTTCTTCACATCCTCGGCGAACAGGTACTGGAGCCGTGGGTCCTTGGCGCGTTCGTAGACGACTTCGCCCTCGAGCAGCACCGTCTCCACCCACGTCGTCGCCTGCAGCGGGTCGCCGGTCAGCACCTGCACGTTGCCGAGTTTGCCTTCGGCCAGCGAGCCGATCTGCGCCTCCATTCCGAGCAGACGCGCCGGCACGATCGTCAACGCCTCGAGGGCCATGCGGCGATCGACACCGTTGCGCACGCACGTGCCGAGCTGCCACCACGGATAGCTGGTCGGGCCGCCCGCGCCGAGCGTCAGCGCGAAGGGCACCCCCGCGTCGGCGAGCAGCTTCGGCGTGCACACCTTCCTCTCCTTCTGCGTCTCCTCGTCGGTCTCGAAGTATTCGATCGCGTCGTCGAGGATCACCGGCTTGCCGAACTTCGCGAGCTGGGGCACCGCGTCGTCGATGTTCGCACCGAGCACGATCTGCAGGTCGAGTTCCTTGTCGAGCCGCAGCGCTTCGTCGATCTCGGCGACGGAAGGCACGAACAGCCACCCCTTCGCCTTCTTCTGCACGAGGTCGCACGCGCCCTTCTTGGTGCGGTCGATCTCCTCGGTCCAGGTCTTGTCGGCTGCGATGGCGCCCGCCGCCTTCTCCTTCTCGAACTCCGCCTTGCGGCGGTCGAAGTCGGCGAGGTACTCCCGCACGTCGTCGAGGGCACGCCGCAGCTTGCGGATCTGCTGCAGACGGCCGCCGCCAGCGGAGAAGAGGGAGAGCTTGATGCCGGTGTTGCCGGACACCGCCATGTCCTCGACCGTGCGGCCGGAGGGTCGCACCACGAGGCCGGAACCGCCGAGAAGCGTCTGGTTGCCCGGCAGCACGTGGATCGTGCCGACGCCGTTGCGCAGCGCGTCTTCGAAGTAGATCGCCGCCGGGTCGATCGCGTCCGCGACCGAGAGCCACGGCACGTTCTGCATGTTCTCGTTGAAGCCGCGCTGGCCGCCCTGCGAGTGGGCGATGACCCAAGTCGGCATCACGACCTTGCCCGCGGCATCGACGACCTTCGCCGCCCACGGGATCTCGACGTCGGCGCTCTTGCCGAGTTTGGCGATGCGGCCGTTCTGGATCAGCACGACGCCGTCGTCGATCGTCGGGCCCGTGATCGTCATGACCTTGCCGCCCTTCACGGCGATCAGGTCCTGGGCCGCGGCCGAGGCGGCGAAGCAGGCGGCGACAACGAGGGAGAACCGGGTGTTCATCGGGATGCGAGCACGGAGTTGCCGTCGATGAAGACCGACTCGGCGACGGCTGCCGGGTCGAGAGGATCGTGGGACCAGACGACGAAGTCGGCGTCCTTGCCGACTTCGAGGCTGCCGGTCCGTTGGTCGATGCCGAGCAGGCGCGCCGGCAGGATCGTGACGGCGTCGAGCGCCTTCGCGGCGTCGATTCCGTTGCGCGCGGCGAACATCGCCTCGCGGACGAGGTCGAGCGCGGCGAGGTTGCTGCCCGTCGTGACGACGAACGGGATGCCGCGCTCCGCGAGGATGCGGACCGTCGCGAAGCGTGGGTCGGCGCCGTCGGCGCCGGCGGTGCCGGCGACAGCGGGCGCGCTCGGCGCGCCGAGCAGCACCATGACCTTCGCGGTCGCGAGTTCGTCGGCGACGAGGTAGGCGTCCTGCGCGTCGTCGATCACGGTCTGGTAGCCGAACTCCGCGGCGATGCGCAGCGCAGTGCGGATGTCCTGTTCCGAACGCGCGGTGGTGTACGCCGTGAGCTTGCCCTGCAGCACGCGCTTCAGCACCTCGCGGCCCGGGCTCGCAGCCGGCGGAGCCTGGCCGGGCACGGTCTCCGGCTCGACCTTCGCGTCGAAGAACGCCTTGCGCGCTTCCCACACGACGCCCATGCGCGTGGTGGGGCGGCGGTAGTACATCGAGTCGACGCTGCCGCCGCGGATCGCGCGGTTGCCCATCGAAGGTTCCGCGCCCATCACGATGCGCAGGCTCGCTTCGGCGTTCAGCACCATCGTCGCGGGATCGGTGCCCCACGTCTTCACGACACAGCCGAGGCCGCCGATCACGTTGCGCGTGCCCGGCATGACGTGCACGGTCGTGACTCCGGCCGCGCGGGCGCGTTCGAACGAACGGTCCTCCGGGTCGAGGCTGTCGAGGACACGCAGGTGCGGCGTCACCTCGTCGCTCTGTTCGTTCAGGTCGTTCGGGTTGGCACCGCCGCGGAACGACGCGTCGATCAGTCCGGGCGTGATGGTACGACCACTGCAGTCGACGGTCGCAGCGCCGTCCGGGAGCGGGAGCGACGCACCGCCGATCGCCTGGATCTTCCCTCCCGCGACGACGAGGACACCGTTCTCGATTGCCGGTCTGCCCGCCGGCAGGATGCGCGCGCCGGTGAAGACCGTCGTGCGTTCCTGCGCGGTGACGAACGCGGAAGCGAGGGCGGCGCAGACGGTGACTGCGGCAACGAAGCGCGCGTTCATCGGGCATCTCCGGCGACGGTTGCGGAAGGGGTGCTCGCGGCGGGCTTCGTCGCCGGGTCACTGCCCGCGACACGGATGCCGTCGACCCAGGTCGCGACGTGCGCCGAGTCGAGGTCGAGCGGATCGCCCGTGAAGACGACGAAGTCGGCTGCCGAACCCTGGCGCAGCGAACCGACGACCTGCTGCTGGTCGAGCAGCGTGGCGGGAAGGCGCGTCAGCGCCTGCAGCGCGGTGCGTCGGTCGAGCCCGTTCCGGACCGCCAGCGCAGCGGACAGGCGCAGCTTCTCCGGCTGGCCGGCGAAGCAGAACGGCACGCCCGCTTCGGCGAGGCGCGCGGGCAGGCGCAGCTGCTCGAGGCGGCCTTCGGGAACGAGCGTGTCGAGCACGATGCTCGCCTTCTGCTGAACGATGCGGGGCAGGGCCTTGCCGGCCTCACGGGCGCCCACGAGCACGACGGTGAAGCCGAAGTCGCGCGACAGGTCGAGCGCTGCGTTGATCTCGGCCCACGTGTCCGCGTGCACGAACACCGGCCGCGAGCCCTGCAGCACCTGGTGCATCACGGCGGCGTCGGGGCCGGTGTGGGTCCCCGTGCGCGCCGCGGTGAACGTCGTGCGCAGCAGGTCCATCGCGCCCATGAGCGACGTCGGCTGGCGCTCGGGGCTGCGCGCCGCGCCCGTGAGCGACAGGGAGAGATGCAGTTCCGCCGCGGCCATCGCACCGCGTTCCTTGCCGGGCTTCACGAACGCCGCGATGCCGCCTGCGACGTTGCGCGGCGACGGGGAGAAGGCGCAGGACGTGATGCCGAGCGCCGGCAGCGCCAGCAGGCGTTCGTCCCATGGGTCGAACGCCTCCGCGGCGCGCAGGTCGGGCGTGAAGGCGAGTGCCCCCTCGGCGAGATCCGCGTCCTGGTCGAGCGTGGTCTCCGCGAGCACGAAGCCCGGCACGATCGTTCCGGAGCCGTAGTCGATCGACTTCGCCCGCGACCGCGCGTCCGCGGGAATGTCGGTGCCGACCCACACGACCTTGCCCTGTTGCACGAGCAGGGCGCCGTCGGTCAGCACGGTGTCGGCCGCGACGACGATGCGCTGCGCCTTCAGCAGCAGTTCCTGGGCGGAGGCGCGTTCGACCGCGACGACGAACGGGACGAGCAGGGCGAGGGAGGAGCGCAGGTGCATCACTTGGTCTCGAAAGCGGTGCGGCCCTTCTGCAGGACGAGGAGGACGTGGCTGTCGCTGGCGAACAACGGGCGGTCGCACACCAGCACGTCGGCGAGCTTGCCCTTCTGCAGCGATCCCACGTCCGTGGCGACGCCGAGGATCTCGGCCGGCGTGAGCGTGATCGCGCGCAGCGCGGCGTCGCGGTGGAGGCCGCGGCCGACCGCAGCGGCAGCCATCATCGGGAGCAACGGAGCGCGGCGCGCACTGCCCGAAGCGATCGCGAACGGAACCCCGGCGTCCTGCAGCTTCGCTGCGAGCGCTGCGGGGTCGAAGGCGTCGTAGGGTTCGGGCATGTCGGCGGGGAGCAGGTCGGTGAGCACTGTCGTGGTTCCGCGTTCGCCGAGCTGCGCCGCACACTCGTCGGCGCCGTACGCCTGTTCGAGCACGAGCACCGGGATCTTCCGCTTCTGCTGCATCTGCAGCGCGGCGCGCACCTCGTCGGCGCGGTGCACTTCGACCCGGAGCGGCAGGGCGCCGTCGAGGACTCGCAGCAGCGCGTCCTTCTGCGGGTCGCGCGCCGGCGGCTTCGGCCACGTGGGTCGCTTGGGCGCTTCGTCCTTCGTCTCGGCGGGCTTGTCACCGGGAGCGGCGCCCCCGGCGGGAGGTCCCTGCGGCGCGGGCTTCGGGTCCTGCTTGCCCGGATCCTGCTTGGGCGGGTCCTGCGCGATCGCCTCGAGGACGAGCCCGAGTGCGGCGGCGAAGGCTTCGTCGTCGACTTCGCCGACCCCCGGTGCCTTCGGCGGTTCGCCGCCGCCGCCGCCACCGCCGCCGGGGCGCACGCGGCGCCGGCCTTCCGGCGGCGTCGGCGGTGCGTCGCCCGCGGGCGGTGCCGTGGGTTTCGTCTCGTCCTTCTTCTCGCCGGGTTTGTCACCCGCCTTCTCGTCCTTCTTCTTCTTGTGCCACGCGAGGTAGTCCTCGAACTCCTTCGCGTACTTCTTCAGCGCCTCTTCGTGGTCGGCGAACGCCTTCTTGTACTCCTCGAGGCCTTCGAACAGGCCGTCGACCTGCTGCAACGTCTGTTGGCGTTGCAGGGCATGGGTCGGTCCGGGGCCGTTCGTCATGCGCAGCTGTACCGCGGCGCGTTCGCGACCGCTCCACGGCTCGAAGCCGTTCGCCGTCGGCTTCACGATCGCGCCTTGCGGGCGCACCACGCCCGGTGAGCGCACGGTGACGTACGCGGTCGTGATGCCCGCGGCGACGAGTTCGTCTTCGCGATCGTGCCGAAGCTGCAGCACGTCGGCGAGTGCCGTGCCCGCATCGACGCCGCCTTCGGCGCGCAGGGCCGCGTCGGTGAACGCGTCGGTCGCCGCGTCGACGAGTCCGGGATACACGTGGCCCATCGGGAACGAACGCACGACCGCGTCCGCCGGAATCTCGATGTCGCCCTTCTTGCCCACGGCGACGATGCGATCGCCGTCGATCACGACGACGCCGTTCGTGATCGACGGGCCGGCGACGGGATGCACCGTGCCCGCCTCGAGGACGAGCATCGGCGGCTTCGCCGGCTTCCCGGGTTCCGGGTCCTGCGCTTCGTTGCCTTCCGCGGGCGTCGGAGCGGGCGGTTCGGCAGGTGGAGGGGGTACCGGCGCCGGCTCGGGCTCCTGTGCGGCGAGGGCCGCCAGGCCGAGCACGGCGTACGAACCGACGGCGAGGAGAGATGGCCTGAGGGAGATCCGCATGAGCAGTCCGGGAGCGGCGGCAACGACGGCGGGGGAAGGCACTTCTACGGAGTCGGACCCGGCCCCTGCCAACGCTTTCTCGTGTTCACGAAGTAACGCGTTGGACGCGCCGGCAGCCCCGCGCGTACGGCTCCCGGCGGCGGTTCGCCGGTCCCGGAGCGGGGAACCCTGCGTCGTGCAGCCGGCCCCTCGACCACTGCGCGGCCTCACCGAGTGGTTGCACCGCACGATGCCAACGCGCGGTGGCATCGGCGGGTGCTCGGCGACGGGGCGCTGCCCGCGCGCGGCCCGGGCCATCGGCGTCGGGATTGCAGGACCTTGATGCGGCGCGCGGTCGCGCCGAGGTCGGCGCTATCCTTCGCGCGATGTCGTCTCCGCCTCGATCCCGCCGACGGCGCAAGCTGCTGTTCGGGGCGCTCGCGCTCGCCCTCGGCACGCTCGTCGGAGTCGTTGGCGTCGAGATCGTGCTGCGTTCCGTGGACATCGTCGGTCGCAACTACCACGAGGAGTTCGCCCGCTACCTGCCGCTGCTGCAGTTCCCCTGGGAGGGACGCTCGCCGACACCCGAGGAACTCGACGGCTACCTGTTCCGGCACCGACCCGAGCAGAACGTGGACCTCGGCTCGTTCACCGTGCGCACCAACCGACTCGGCCTGCGCGGTCCCGAGGTCGCGGACGAGAAGCCGGCGGGCACGTCCCGCATCCTGTTCCTCGGCGACAGCGTCGTGTTCGGCTGGGGCGTCGACGAAGAAACGACGTTCGTGCGGCGCTTCGAGCGGGAATGGAATGCGGATCCAGGGCATCGCCCGGTCGAGGTCGTCAACACGGCGCTGCCGCTCTACGACACCATGCAGCAGGCCGCCTCGCTGCGCGACCTCATGCCGCGGCTGCATCCCGACGTGGTCGTGCTGGTCTACGTCATCAACGACCTGGAGCCGACTCGCGATTCGATCGAGACGCTGGTGTTCGGCAAGCAGCCCGATCCCGCCGAGACGTTCGTCGTCCCCGACGACATGTGGTCGTGGTCGTCGTCGGCGTTGCAGCCGGTCCTGCCGTCGATCGCCGAACTGCTCGGTACGTTCACCAACCTCGATGCGCGAACCGCCGCGATGGTGGGTGCCGGCCGCACGTACCGCCCCGAGCTCTGGGGCAAGGGACCGCGCGGGTGGCCGCGGTGCCAACGCGCGCTGCTGGAGATCCGCGACCTGTGCACCGGCGCCAACGTGCCGTTCCTGGTGCTAGACCACTCGCGTCCGCCGGTCGAGTCGCTTCCCGCGTTCTGTCGTGACCAGGGGATCCGCTGCGAGCCGTTCCGCTTCACCGCCGAGGAACTCGGCGACGGGATCACGTGCAGCCGCATGGATGCGCATGCGAACGGCAAGGGCCACGACATCTTGCTGCGTCGCCTCCGCGCGGTGCTCGACGCACAGGGCCTGCTGCCGGCGGCGCGCGAGCCGATCGGCCGCTGAACCCCGGCAGCTGGCCGAACGCCTCGACGAACGCGCTGCAGAGGTCCCGCGCGCCTTCGCCTCCCCGCCGTCAACCCTCCCAGGGGAAACGGACGCCGCGTGCGGGGTTGCGTTTCTTCACCCCGGCATCGGACGGTGCCTGCCGCAGCGGTTGCTTCTGCGACGGCGCCTTGCCGGTGATCGCGGCGAGCAGGAACTCGAGCACGTCGGTCGCTTCGTACGGCTTCCTCCTCGGCAGCGGCGGCAGCATCAGGTGCGTCTTGCCGGCCTCGACCGGTCGCACGTCGGCGAAGCAGTCGAGCCACGCGCCGCCGAGCGGCACGCCGACGGGGTGACGCGCCACGACGCGATCCAGGTCGACCCACTGCACGCCGAGCACACCGAGTCCCTGCAGGCCGTGTTTCAGCCGGAACACACGGAGCAGCGTGCGCACGGGCGTCGGCAGTTTGCCATAGCGATCCTTCAGTTCGGCTTCGAGCGACTGCAGGTGGTCGTCGTCGATCGCTTCGTCCATCTCGCGCAGCAGTTCGAGGCGCTGGCGCGGGTCCTTCAGGAAGTCGAGCGGCAGGAACGCCTGCACACGGAGATCGACGTCGACCTCGACGACGTGCACCTGCACCGGCCGCTGCTGTTTCGCCGCCTCGACGGCGCTCTTCAGCAGCTGGCAGTACATGTCGTAGCCGACCGACGCGATGTGACCCGACTGCTGCGGCCCGAGCAGGTTGCCGGCGCCGCGGATCTCGAGGTCCTTCATCGCGATCTGGAATCCCGCGCCCAGGTGCGAGAACTCCTCGAGCGCCTTCAGCCGTTGCCGCGCCTCGAGACCCGGCGGCTCGTCGCGGTCGAGCAGCAGGTAGCAGTAAGCCTTCTCGCTGCTGCGGCCGACGCGGCCGCGCAGCTGGTGCAGCTCCGCGAGGCCGAAGTGCTCGGCGCGGTCGATCAGGATCGTGTTCGCGCGAGCGATGTCGAGGCCGTTCTCGACGATGGTCGTCGACACGAGCACGTCGTATTCGCCGCGCACGAACGCGCGCACCGTCTTCTCGATCTCCGCTTCGGTCATCTGGCCGTGGCCGATCGCGATCCGCGCGTCCGGGCACAACTGCCGCAGGCGCTGCGCGAGCGGCAGCAGCTCCTTGATGACGTTGTGCAGCACGAAGACCTGGCCCTTGCGCGCGAGTTCGCGCTGCAGAGAGTCCTGGAGCACGCGGTCGTCGCGGAACAGCACGCGCGTCTCCACTTCCTGCCGGCCGGGCGGCGGGTTGTCGAGCGTGCTGATGCCGCGGATGCCGAGCAGCGAGCCGTGCAGCGTGCGCGGGATCGGCGTCGCCGAGAGCGTCAGCACGTCGACTTCGGCGCGCAGCTGCTTCAACCGTTCCTTCTGGCGCACGCCGAATCGCTGCTCCTCGTCGATCACGACGAGCGCCAGGTCGTGGAACACCACGTCCTTGCCGAGGATCTGGTGCGTGCCGACGACGATGTCGACGCTGCCCTTGCCGAGCCCTTCTTCGACCTCGCGCCGCTCGGCGCCGGTGCGGTAGCGCGACAGCAGTTCGACGCGCAGGCCGAACGGCTCGCAGCGCGCGCGGAACGTGCGCGCATGCTGCTCGGCGAGGATCGTCGTCGGCGCCAGTACGGCGACCTGGCGTCCCGTCGCCGCGACGCGGAAGCACGCGCGCAGCGCGATCTCGGTCTTGCCGAAGCCGACGTCGCCGCAGAGCAGGCGGTCCATCGGCGTCGCCTTCTGCAGGTCGCCCTGGATCTCGGTCCACGCTCGCGCCTGGTCGGCGGTGTCGCGGAACGGGAACGCGTCGAGGAAGTCGCGCTCCATCGCTTCCTGCGGGTACGGCGGCCGCTGCACCAGCGCGCGTCGGCTCTGCACGTCGAGCAGCTCCGCCGCGAGGTCGAACAGCGCCTCCTGGACCTGCTCCTTCCGCTTCTGGAAGCCCTTGCCGCCGAGCTTGTCGAGCGGTGCCTTCCCGCCCGATCCGACGTACTTCTGGACGAGGTGGATCTTGCTCGCGGGCACGAGCAGCTTGACGTCGTCCTGGAAGCAGAGGCGCAGGTGCTCCTCGGTGCCCTGGCCCTTGTGCACGAGCTCGGTGCCCTCGAAGCGCGCGATGCCGTGCACCGCGTGCACGACGAGGTCGTTCGGCCCGAGTTCGAAGAAGCTCTGGATCGCGCGACTCGGCACGACCGTGCGTTCGCGGATGCGCGCCTGTTGCGGCACGCCGGCGAACTCGACGTTCGACAGTGCGGTCGTCTGCAGATCCGGGATGCGGAAGCCGCGGCTCAGTCCGCCGAGCAGCAGATCGACCTTCTCCCGGGCGAGGTCGACCTCCTTGTGCGCGAAGATCTCGACGAGACGCTGTCGCTCCTCCTCCGTGCGGCAGAACAGCAGGACGCGGCCCTGCACGCCGCGCACGCTCCGCAGGCGGCCGCCGGGATCCGCTTCGCCGGAGCCGACCGCCGAACCCGCCGACAGCACCTTGTAGTCGAGGTCGTGGCTCGGCAATGAACTCGCGTCGATGCGTGCGCACGGCCGCAGCGTGTCCTGCAGTTCCTGGATGCGTTGCGACAGTCCGCTCGCGAACGCGACGAGTCGCGCCTGCCGTTCTTCGATGCGCAGCGGTTCGTACGCGACGACGAGCAGGTGCGACGGGACGAGGTGCCGCAGCACCGCGCCGTCCTCGCCGTCGTCCGCGCGACCGAGCGACAGCGAGTACTGCTCGTGCACGGCGGTCGTGCGCTGCGTCGCGGGATCGAAGGTGCGGACCGACTCGAGCACGTCGTCGAGGAACTCGAGGCGCACGGCGGCATCGGCCGCCATCGGGAACAGGTCGACGACGTCGCCGCGCACGCTGCACTCGCCCGGCGCCAGCACGAGCGGCACCTGACGCAGGCCGGCGGACTGCGCACGCTGCAGGACCTGCGCACGATCGGCCTTCTGGCCGGCGCGGAGCAGCATCTGCGCGCGGCCGAGGCTCTTCGGCGTCGCGACCGGCTGCAGCATCGACTCGATGCCCGCGATCAGCGGCGCCTTGTCGGCGGCGAAGTGCTGCAGCGTGCGTTGCCGTTCGCTGCGCGACGTCGGATCGGGCAGCCCGTCGTCGCCGAGTTCTTCGCGCGGCAGCACGTGGGCGCCGACGCCGAACGCCGCGAGGTCGGTCTGCAGCTGCAGGCTGTCGACGTCGTCGGCCGTGAGCACGAGCAGCGTCCCTTTCTTCTCGTGCGCCCGCTGCAGCATCGCGAGCAGGAGTCCCGCCGAAGCGCCCCAGAGGCCGCCGACCCTGCAGTGCGCGGTGCGCTGCACGTTCGCGAGCACGTTCTTGCTCGTGGGCAGTCGCGTGAACTGCTCGACGAGGGTGTCGGTGGGGGACGGCGGCACGAGTCGAGGGCGCGGGCTCCTGGCGGGCGGAAGGGCGCGGGATCGTAGGGCTCCGCCGCCGCGCGCGCCCTACTTGCCCTCGTCCTTCGACTCGGAGCTCTCGAACAGGCTCGGCGCGGCGGTCTTCAGCTCCTCGAGCAGCGGCCGATCGATCGCCGCAGCGGCCTTCTTCGCTTCGACCGCCGCGGCATTGCGCGCTTCGACGAGCGCGAGCAGTCTGCGTTTGCACTCGTCGTCGGGCGGCTGGCTGTTCGTGCACGCCAGTTCGAGAACGCTGCGCAGCCCGGTCGCCGAGGCCGCGAGGAAGGCGTCCTCGAACGTCTTCAGCGCCGCGGCGCGGGCTTCCTTGCTGCCCTTGCCGTCCTTGCTCTTGCTGGTTTTCTCGAGCGCCTTCTTCGCCTTGTCGACGGCCTGTTCGTGCGCTTTCGCGAGGTCGCGGGCCTTGACCATGCGCTTCTTCCACTCGGGGTCGTCGCCGAACGCCGCGTCCGCGCGCTGGAACTGCACCGCCCAGGCTCCGAAGGCGGCCTTCGGGTCCGCGACCTCGCCGCTTGCGAGCAGGTGTTCGGAGTGGATCAGCGCGGCCTTGGCGACGAATGCCTGCAGGGCGGCGAGCACCGGGGCGAACTCCTTCTTCTCGGCTTCGCTCGCCTTCGGCAGCAGCGCACGCACCTTCTTCGCGTGCTCGGTGATCACCGTGAGGTCCGGGGCCTCGGCCCGCACTTCGTTGGCGACGACGGCGAGCGACTGCGCCGCGGACTGGGTCGAGACCTGGTCGAGCCACTCGAGCAGCTTCACGACGCTGTCGGGGAGCGGCCAGTGCCCGCTCTGCTCCGTGAGGCCGTCCACGATCTCGAGCTTCAGCTTCGCGTAGCCTTCGTCGCGGTAGATCTTCTCGGTGCGGATCGCACAGTCGACCGGCACGACGCCGTCGGCGCGGCCGTGCAGGATCGCGATCGCGACCTTCTGCTTCGCGAGCTTGTCGTGCTTCACGTCGAGCACGTTGCCCGCGTGCGCGATGATCCCGTCGATCAGTTCGGGGTGTTCCCCGGCGAACCAGTAGGTGAAGAACGCTCCCTGGCTGTGTCCGTACAGATAGACGCGGTCGATCGGGAAGCGCGCCTTGAAGTCGGCGATGAGCCCCGCGATCTGCTCGCCGTCCTTCGGGCCCTGCACGAAGTTGAACGTGTCGCCCTGGCCCGGTGTGAGGCCGTCCGGCGAGAGCATGAGGTCGCGGCGACGCTGGTTCGGCAGGTCGAAGTAGTTCGCGAAGCTCCACCGGTGGTCGAGGCCGGTTCCGTGCAGCATCAGCACGAGGTTGGTCGACTCCTTGCCGCCCATCTCCTTCGGCAGGCGGTACCAGTAGGTGCGTCCTTGTGCGCTCCTCCACTCGAGCACTTCGCCGCGCGGGGCCTTCGCCGACGGCTCGACGACGGCGGGCGCCTTCTGCGCGGTCGCCGGCACGGTCACGAGGGCGAACAGGAGGACGAACCGCGGAGTGATCGCGTGCATGGGCGGGATTCCCGGGGAGGATCGGGACGATAGCGCCGCCCCGTCGGGCGAACTCCGGCTTCCGGGTAAGGCGCTGGTCAAGCGCGTCCGGGACACGGTTGCGCGGCCCCTGGCCCGCGGGCGCCGAGTGCGTACGAAGAAGGGCGAAGGCGTGGATTTTTCGCGCGCCCGCGCGCGGCCGACATTGACCGCGCGTCGTCGCGAACCGACCATCGGGCAATTCGCCGCGGGCCCGCTCAGGACCGCGGCGTCTTCCCGTGGAAGCGAGGGACCAGGAAGGAAACGGTGTCGTCGGTGCACGGGCGAGTGCGCTCGGCCTGTTCGTCGTCGCGACGGCGGTGTTCGTGTCCGCCTCGGTGCGCGAAGCGCCCGGCGGGTGGCTGCACGGGGCCGTGCTGTGGCTGCCGAGCGGTGTCGCAGTGGTCGCGGCGTGGTGGTGGGGCGCACCTGCGCTGCTCGCGGTCGGGGTCGGCAGCGCGGCCTTCCGAGCGAGCCTCGGCTATCCGTTCGCCGTCGTCGCCGCGGGCGCGCTCGGCAGTATCGCGGAAGCCGCGCTCGGTGCGTGGATCCTGCGGCGGTGCCGCGTGCGCATCGGGTTCGCGCGGATTCGCGACGTGCTCGGCCTCTTCCTCGCCGCCGCTTCGGCGCCCGTCGTGAGCCTCGGTGCATCGTGGGCCGCGCGGGTCATGTGTGAGGGCTTCCGGAACATGCCCTTCTATTCGGGCTGGGACGGCTGGTGGCGCATGAACGCGCTCGGCATCCTCGCGATCGTGCCGTTCGTCGGCACGTGGTGTGTGGCGCCGCGGCCGGTGCTCACGGCTCGCAAGATGGGCGAGGCCGCGGCGATCGCGGCGGCCCTCGTCGCCGTCTGGCTGGTCGGTTCGCTCTGGTGCGAAGCCGGCATCATGGCGGTGCTGCTGCAGCACTCGGTGATCCTGTTCGCCCTCGTGGCGGCGCTGCGCTTCGGGCCGCGCGGCGCCATCACCACCGCAACCGTCACTGCGATCGCGTTCGCGATCGGCACGGCCTGGGGCTTCGGACCGTTCCTCGGTGTGGCCCTCGAGTACCGCGACGGCGCGCTCCAGCTCTTCGAGGTCACGCTCCTGGCGTTGCCGCTCGTACTCGGCGCCCTGATCGCCGAACGCGAAACGGCCTTCGCGGCTCGCGGCCGGACGGAGCGCGATCTCCGTGCCGTGCAGGAGCTGATGCTCGACGTCGCGTACCGGTTGCGCGCCGACGGAACGTGCGTCGACATGATCGTGCCGCAGGGCGCGATCGCGCGGTACCGACCGGAGCAGGTTCTCGGCAAGAACCTCCGAGATCTGGCTCCGGCGGAGATCGCGGGAGTCGTCATGGAGCAGGTCCGAGCGACACTGCGCGGCGAGCCGACGCCGCCGCAGGAACACCAGGTGGAGATCAACGGTGTCCTGCGCGTTCGCGAAGTTCGCTTCGCTCGACTGTCCGCCGAAGAGGTGCTCTGTGTCGTGCGAGACAACACCGACCAGCGCCGGCTCGAGGAACAGGTCCGCCGTGCGCAGAAGATGGAGGCCATCGGGCGCCTCGCAGGCGGTGTCGCGCACGACTTCAACAACATCCTGACGGTCGTCACCGGCTGCTCCGAGGCCTTGCTGGCGACGCTTCCGGCCGGGAGTCCGGCGCGCGGCGACGCGGCGCTGATCGCGGAGGCGGCCGAACGCGCGGCGCGACTCACGCGACAGATGCTCGCGTTCAGCCGCAGGCAGGTTCTCTCGCCGGAGGTGCTCGAACTCGGCGCCGTCGTCGACGGACTCGCCGGGCTCCTGCGGAGGGCGGTCGGCGAGAACATCCGGCTCGAACTCGACCGCGATGAAGAACCGACGACGGTCCACGTCGATCGCGGGCAGATCGAACAGATCGTCGTGAACCTCGTGCTGAATGCCCGTGATGCCCTGCCGCGAGGTGGGCGGGTCCTGGTGTCGACGCGGGCCGTCGAACTCGGCGCGGCAGACGTCGTCGGCAAGGGCTCCCTGAGCCCGGGGCGCTACGTTCGTCTCGCGGTCACCGACGACGGCGCCGGCATGGACGCGGCGGCCCGGTCGCGGGCGTTCGAGCCGTCCTTCACGACGAAGTCAGCGGGGCAGGCGACCGGCCTCGGCCTGGCGACGGTCTGGGGCATCGCCGAGCAGAGCGGCGGTTTCGCCGACATCCAGAGCGCCCCGGGAGCCGGGACGACCGTGACGGTGCACCTGCCCGTGGCCGGCAGGAAATCGGCGGCGCCGCGTGCCGTGCCGCCGGTCGGGACGAAGGTCACCGCTTCCGTGCTCGTCGTCGAGGACGATCCGAACGTGCGTGAACTCGTCGCGCGCACACTGCGCGACGTCGGGCACACGGTGGTCGTCGCCGGGGACGGCGACACCGCGGTGGCGGTCGCGGCGCGGACCACCTTCGATGCGCTGGTCACCGACGTGGTGATGCCGCACTGCGGTGGGCGTGAACTCGCCAGTCGCCTCCGACAGGGCCGTCCGCGGCTCCGCGTGCTGTTCGTGTCCGGGTACGCCGACGACGGGCTCGCCGGCGAACTGCCCCCGGACAGCTGGTTCCTCGCGAAACCGTTCACGCGCGAAGCCCTGCTCGCGAGCGTGCGTTCGATGCTGCGCGCGCCGGCCGGCTGAGGCGTCAGGAGCCGACGAGTTCGCGATCCGCGGCCCGGGATCGGCCGCGGCGTTCGGTCCCGATCTCGAACTGGCTGACCAGGGTCTGCAGTTGCGCCGCGATCTCGGCCAGGTCGGAAGCCGCGGTCTGCGTCTCGTTCGAGCCGGCGCTCGCGTCCTCCGCGGCGCGCGCGACGCTGGAGATCCCGTCCGTGATGTCGCGCGAACGCCCGGCGACGTTGGCGACATGGCGTTCGATCTCGTTCGTCGCGGCGGTCTGTTCCTCCACCGCGCTCGCGATGCTCGTCTGGAACTCGTGGATCTTCGCGATCACGCCGCTGATCTCCCCGATGGCGGCCACCGCCTGGTCCGTGTCCGTCTGGATCGCGGTGATCTGGTGTTCGATGTCCGCCGTGGCGGTGGCGGTCGCCTTGGCGAGGTCCTTCACCTCGTTCGCGACGACGGCGAACCCCTTGCCGGCTTCACCCGCGCGCGCCGCTTCGATCGTGGCGTTGAGAGCCAGCAGGTTGGTCTGCTCCGCGATGGTCGTGATGAGCTTGATGACCTTCTGGATCTCGGCCGAGGACTGGCCGAGCTTGCCGATCGTCGCCGTCGTGCGCTCGGCGGTCTGCACCGCGGTCTGGGCGACGCGCGCACCGTCGTTGGCGTTGCGTGCGATCTCGCGGATGGCCTGGGCCATCTGCTCCATCGACATGGCGACTTCGGCGACGGTCTTCGACACCTCGCTCGATGCCGCGCTCACGGACGACGCCTCCGTGGACGTCTGACCGGAAGTCCGTTCGAGCGTCTGGCTGAGCCGGGTCATCTGCGTCGATGCCCCGGCGACGTTCTCGGCCGTCGTCGCGATCTCGGCGATGCTGCTACGGAGTCGTTCGAAGAACGCGGTCAGGCCGCGCGCGAGGTTGCCGACCGCGCCACGATCCTCGATTTCGATCCTGCGCGTCAGATCGCCTTCGGCCGCGGCATCGACGACCTGGAGGATCTCGTCGACGGAGCAGCGCAGGGTCGCTGCCTGTTCTCGTTCGCGTTCGGCGGCCGCGCGCTGCTCGGCTTCGCGCCGGGCGCTGGCTTCCTGCTCGCGCAGCGTCTTCTCCTGTTCGAAGCGGTGCTGCTCTTCGCGCTGACGTTCTTCGCGCTTCTGTGCTTCGGCGAGCTTCCGCTCGCTCTCGACCCGCTGCGTCACGACGTTCCAGGTCAGCATCGGACCGAGGAACTCGCCGCGCGGATCGACGACGGCCGCGGCCTCGAGATCGATGTGCTCCGGGCCGACCTGGATCCGCGAACGGTGGGGCAGCCGGCCAGGATCGCGCAGGGCGTCGCGATGCCGCTCCGGCTGCGGGACGATGGCGTCGATCGGGCGGCCGACCACGCCCGCCGTCCGCGCCGGCAGGTGCTCCCGCATCGACTCCAGCGTGCGCTGCGCGGCGGGGTTCACGTAGGAGATGTTCAGATCGCGGTCGGCACAGATCAGGTTGATCGGCGCGTTCTCGACCAGCTGCCGGATGCGGACGAGATCGGCGCGGTCGCGGCCCACCACCTGCCAGTCGACGCGGTCCGAGCCGAGTGCGAACGACACTCCGTCGATCGCTTCGTTGATCGCGCGGCCGGCGTCGGCGAGTTCGTTGCTGCCGGCGAGCGCGACGCGGGCCGACAGGTCGCCGGCGCCCATCGCGCGGGCGACCCGCAGGAGTTCGGCCATCGCGTTCACGATGCGGCGCGCCACCAACAGCGTGGTCGCGAGCAGGATGCCGGCGGCGAGGATCGTGAGCGACCACGTCAGGGTGCGCGCGAGGCTCGCCACTTCGCCGGCGGAGTCGTGCGTCGCGGCGACATCGGCCTGGATCGCGTCGCTTAGCTTCTCGTTCTTCGCTTCCAGGTCCTCGAAGGCGGTCTGGAACTCCGGCAGCATCGCCCGGCCCCTCGCGGGATCGGCGAATGCCGCCGCGACGATGCGCTCGGCGCTCGCGATGTAGCTCTCGAGCGACGGTCTTGCGTCTGCCAGGGCGGTCTTCACCGTCGCGGAGAGTTCGAGGCCCGCGTTCTTCTGCAGGGCCTCGCGGAACCACGCGGCGTGTTCGGTCACGCTCTTCTCGACCTCGGTCCGCCGGGCGGGCTCCCACTGCGCCGCGAACATGGCGTCCAGCACGTCGGCGCGGAGGCCGTCGTGCATCATGTCGCCTTCGAGGTGGTTGCGCAGAGCCTGCAGTGTCACGACCGTCGCGGCGCCGGCACTCTCCTGACGGGCGAGCGACCAGGCGGCCACGACGCCGACGAGCGCCACGAGGAAGGTGCCCGCAAGACCGAGGGCGAGGAGTGTGCGGCGGATCGTCCAGTTCATGCAGGTGCGGATCGCGTGTGGCCTGCGCTATCGGTCGTGACACCGGTGAACAGCCACGGGAGAAACCCGCCCGGGGTTTCCCGGGGTCGCCCCACCGACTGCCGACCTCGCACTCTGCGGCGGCGCCGCTTCAGCCGCGCGTGAACACCGCGTAGTCGGCGCGCCCGAGGCCCCGGGCGATCGCTCGGTCCATCGCCGCCACGACGGCCGGCAGGACGAGGGTCGGCGCGGTGCCCGCCGCCTCCGTCATCAACCGAGCGTCCTTCCTGGCCATCGACAACTCGAAGCTCGCCGGACCGTCCACGGCGCGCTGCACGCGCTGGCCGAGGAACGGCAGCGCACCACCCGGCTTGAAGACCTCGAACAACGCGAGCATCTGCTCGGGCGCGACGTCGCAACCCTTGCCCATGGCGAGGACGTCGCTCATCGCGGCGGCCATCGCGAAGAACACCGAGTTGCCGGCGAGCTTGTGGACTGCAGCGAGATCGGGTCGTTCGCCGACGTGCCACACCTTGCCCGTCATCGTGGCGAGTTCCGGCACCAGGGCGTCGGCATCGGCCCTCGGTCCCGCGAGCAGCATGAGACCGCTCGCTTCGCGCGCGTTCTGCGGCGACATGAAGACCGGCGCGGGCACGTAGCGGATGCCCTGCGCACGCAGCGCCGCGAAGCGGGCCTTCACTTTCGCGGGCGCGTTCGTCGAGTGGTCGATCACGGGCACGTCCTTGCCGAGACCCGGGCGCAGCTGCGAGATCACGTCGTCGACGGCCGCGTCCTCGGCGAGCACGAGGTGGACCCGTGCCGCTCCGCGCACGCATTCGGCCGGGTTCGCCGCGGCGAACGCGCCCTTGCCGGCGAGCGGCGCGAGCTTGTCGCGCGAGCGGTTCCAGGCGCGCACGGCCGCGCCCTTCTGCAGCAGGTTCTCGATCATGGCGGCGCCGAGCAGGCCGGTGCCGAGAAGTGCGATGGTCGTCATGGTTCGGTGCGTTGCGGCTGGAGTCGTTCGAGCAGCGTACCCGCGGCGTCCTTCTCGGCGGCGCGCTTCGTGCGGCCGCGCCCTTCGGCGCTGCGCCCGTCGCGCAGCTCGACCCGGACGCGGAACTCCTGTTCGTGCTGGAGCCCGATCGTCTCGACGAGCTCGTACTTCGGCTGGCCGATCTTGTGGTGCTGGCACCAGTGGAGGAGCGCGGTCTTGGTGTCCTTGCTGCGCGGTTCCGCGGGCTCTCCGCCCCGGTCCTTCGGCAGCACGTGGCGGCGCACGAACGCCCTCGCCTTCGCGACGCCGCCGTCGAGCAGTATTGCGCCGATCACGGCTTCGACGAGATCGGCCAGGATGCGTTCGCCCTGGCGCTCCGGTTCGCGCAGGCCCTTCCCGGAGAGGAGGTGGTTCTGCAGGTCGAGGCGCCGGCACACCTCGGCGAGCGGTCCGCGGCTCACGATCCGGGCGCGAGTCTCGGTGAGGGCCCCTTCGGCGACTTCGTCGTGGGCGCGGAACAGCCAGTCCGCGACCGCGAAGTTGAGGAACGAGTCACCGAGGAACTCGAGGCGCTCGTAGCTCTTCTTGCCCTCGTTGCCGAGGGACGAGTGCGACAGCGCGCGATCTAGCAGTCCGAGATCCGCGAACCGGTGGCCGAGGCGCTCGGCCAGTGCGGCGAGCGTCTTCTTGCGTGCATCTTCCGCGAGCGAGGGTCCGGTCATGACGGGCGGACCGCGGAGGGTAGTCGCGTCGACCGCGCATCTCCACCTCGGCCCGACGAGTTGCCCTCGCACATCGCGGCGCCCGCCCCGTTGCAGCGCACCGGATGGCGGTATGTTCCCGCAGTCATGTGCCCGCAGCTGCCACCTGCGATCGCCGCGCGGTTCCGTGTCGAAGGGGTCCACACCGACACTCCGTTCGAGGTCTCGTTCCGTGCGTTCGACGAGGTGTTGCAGCGGCCGGTCGTCCTGAAGATGGCGGCGCGTGCGGCCGCCGCGAACTGGACGGCGCCCGTGCGCGACCGGCTCCTTCGCGAAGCCCGCGCGCTGGCGCGCATCCGCCATCCGGGCGTGGCCGCGATCCTCGACGTCGTCGAGACGGCCGACGGTCCGCTGCTCGTGCTGGAGCCCAACGAAGGCGAACTGCTCGCCGATCGGTTGCGGGACGGTGCGCTCGACGAAGCGGCGGTGACTGCGCTCGGGATCGCGGTCGCCGAGGCGCTGGCGTGCGTGCATGCGGAGGGCGTGGTGCACCGGGCGGTGGGGCCGTCGACGATCCGGCTGCTGGCCAACGGCTCGGCGCGGCTCGGCGTGTTCACCTTCGCGAAGGAGTTCGGTCCGCGCGACCTCGGGACTTCGCTGCACCACCGCACCGCCACCGACGGACCCGTCGTCGTCGCGGGTCCCGACTACTCGGCACCGGAGCAGGTCGCGGGCCGCGCGGCCGATCCCCGCGCCGACCTGTTCGCTCTCGGTTGCACGCTGTACCACTGCATCGTCGGCAATGCGCCCTCGTTCGTCGACGGCACGCGGATCGACCTCGGCGCACTGCGCACGAAGCGGCCGCGCGTCGATCCGAGCCTCGTCGAAGTCATCCGCACGTGCACGTTGTTCGCGAAGACCGCGCGCTTCGCGACCGCGGCGGACGTCGTCGCCGCGCTGCGCCGGATCGGCAGCGCCGCAGAGCGGCCTTTGTCGCCGGCACCCGGTCGCCGCGTCCTCCTGGCGGCGGTCGCCGGACTCGTCGCGATCGGAGCCGCGTGGCTCGCGCCGTGGTCGCGCGCGGCGACGGGCTCGGACGGCGCAGGTGACGGCGCGGGTCGGCGCGATCCTCGTTACACGCGCGAGTTCTCGGCGGAGTACGGGAACGTGCACGGCCTGTTCGTCGGCATCGGCAACTACCGTGGTACCGGGATGCGCGATCTCGCGAACCCGGTGCGCGAGATCGAGGCCGTCGCGGCGCAGCTGCAGGCGAACGATCCCGCGTGGAGGCGCAACGGCGGTCCGGTCCTCCTGCGCGACGCCGATGCGACCGACGGAGCGATCCGGCGCGAACTGCAGCGGCTGCGCGGTGTCGGGACGGACGACGCGGTGCTGGTGTGGTTCGCCGGCCACGGCGTGCGCCAGGGCCGTTCGTTCGGGTTCTGCGCTCGCGACATGCGTGGTCCCCTGGAGGGGGGCAGCGGCTACCTGCGGTCCGCCGAGATCTGGACGTTCCTCGACGAGTGCCCGGCGAAGCACGTGCTCGTGGTCCTCGACTGCTGCCACTCGGGCGCGGTGCTCGACGAAGAGGCGACGGCGATCCGCCGCGGCCGCGCCGTCGGCGAACAGGACGTCGTCGCCGGGCACCACCGCCGGCGCTTCAGCCGCGAGTTCCTCTGTTCGAGCAACGCCACGCAGGAGGCGAGCGACGGAGTGTCGCTGTCGCCGTTCTGTTCGCTGGTGCTCGAAGAGCTGCGCCGACCGGCCTCCCGCGAGCGGCCGTACGTCGTCGGGCGGTTCCTGTCGAGCCGCGTCGAAGAAGGCATGGACCACCGCCTCGCGCGCTTCGGCGTGCAGCAGACGGCGCGGTTCGCGCAGACGGCGAGCGACGCCGGCAGCTTCGTGTTCCTGCTGGCGCCCGGGAAGTGAGCGGCGGCGCGGCATTTGCCAGCGCTGGGCGCGGGCTCGCTCCGCACGCCGTGCTCGCCGTTTGGTCGTCGCTCCGACGACGCGCTCGCCGTCGGTCCGTCGCCGACCCGCGAGCGCGGCACGGACCCCGGGTTCGCCTTCCGCTGCTACGCTCCCGACCTCGTTCCTCGTCACCGCATGCGCCCCGCCCTCCTTCTCTCCTCCCTGCTGTTCGTCCCCACCGCCGGTGCGCAGACGTTCGTCGTCGACGCGAACAACGGCCCCGGCACCGCCTTCACGAGCCTCGCGACCGCGGCCGCGACGGTTCCCGACGGTGCGGTGCTGCAGGTGCGCACCGGTGACTATCCGGACTCGGTGACGATCGCGGGCAAGGGCTTGACGGTGCTCTGCGATCCCGACGTTCGCCTCGTGTCGCAGCTTCGCCCCGTCTCCCTGACGATCCAGGGCACGGCCGCGAACCAGCGCGTGACGGTGCGCGGGCTCCGGATGCACGCGGTGCAGGCGGGTGCGGCGGTGAGTCTCGTGTGTGCCAACAATTTCGGGCTGGTCTGCGTCGACGACGTGTCCCCGAGCCTGTCGACCTTCGGGTCGACGCACCTCACGGTGACCGGGTGCAGCGGCGTGTGGCTCCGCGAGTGCACGTTCATGGGGCGGACGACGCTGACGAACAGCGAGGTCGTGCTGGTCGCGTGCACGATTCCGACTCCGCCGTCGGTGGCGCCGATCGCACTCGCGCGCCAGGTGAACGGCATCGACCAGGACGGCGGCGCGGTACAGCTCGTCGATTGCAGCGTGCACGGACCCACCGGAGGCTTCTTCGTGGGCAAGCCCGGCATCGTGATGAACAGCGGTTCGCTGCGCGTGCTCGGGAGCACGACCCTCGCCAGCGGGCCCGCGGCCGGTGGGGCCGCGAACGGCTTCGCGATCGCGGGCAGCGGCGCAGCGCGGCTCGATCCCGCCGTCCTGCTCGTGGGCGGAGCGTCGCCGATCGAGCCTTCGGTCGCGGCGACGACCGTGGCGATGCCCGACGTCACCGTCGAGGAAGTCCCGCCCGCGGGGACGGTGCAGGCAGACGTGCGCGGGCCGATCGGGCAGGCGGCGTTCCTGCTGGTGAGTCTCACCGGACCGGCGTTCTCGGTGCCGTCGCTCGTCGCGGACAGCATCTGGCTGGACCCGTTCAGCATGTTGGTTCTCGTCGGCGGCGTACCCGCGGCGGGAGCGCCGGTGAGCCATCAGCTCTTCATGCCCGCGGTGTCGACGACGCTCGGGTTCGCGATCGTCTGGCAGAGTCTGTCGCTCGACGCGGTGGCCGGCCTGCAGATCGGCAACCCGGACTATTTCGTCGTGCACTGATCGACGGCTCGGAGGCCGGTTGAGCCTCCCGAACGACACTCCATGGGAACGACAATGCGCCACACTCTCGCGGTTCTCTCCTTCGCCTCGTTTGCTGCCGTTGCGACCGCCCAGACGTTCGTCGTCGACGCGAGCAACGGCCCGGGCGCGAACTTCACGTCCCTCTCGGCCGCGACCGCGGCCGCACCCGACGGCGCGATCCTGCTCGTGCGGCCCGGCACCTACGTGGACGTCGCCGTTCAGATCGTCGGGAAAGGACTGACCATCCTCGCGGAGCCTGGGGCGAAGATGCAGGGCGTCTTCTCCACGCTGCTCTGGATCAACGGCATCGCCCCGACCCAGGCGGTCGTGATCCGCGGACTCGAGTTCTCCGCCGGCTCGTTGAACCCCGCGACGGTGAACTGCGGCAACAACGCCGGCCGGATCTTCCTCGATGGCGTGGGGCAAACGTCCGGCGGCGGTCCGACGCGGTTGCTCGTCGATCACTGCGCGGCGCTGATCGCACGCAACTGCCTGTTCCGCGGCGCGTGCAGCAGCACCGACTCGGTCGCCGTTTTCGACGGATGCACCTTCGACGGTGCGAGCAGTGCGACGCCGTCGATCAACGGCGGGTTCACCCAGGTTGGCGGCGACGTGCAGTTCGTCGATTGCCTGCTGCGCAGCAACGCGGTGTTCGGAGCGGCTGCGCTCACGATGACCGGTGGCGCGGTGCGGATCAACGGCACGAGTGCGCTGATCAACGCCTTCTCGTCGGGCTTCGTGATCGTCGGCACCGGTTCGGTACGCGTCGCACCGAGTGTGACGCTGACCGGCACCGCGCCGTACTTCGCGGCGACGATCGCAGCGACGGTCGTCGACACGCCGCGCCTCCGTCTCGACGAGATCGCGCCTGCGGGAACGTGGCGCGGGAGTCTCCACGGACCGATCGGCCACGCGGGCTGGGTGCTCGTCGCGCTGCCGGTGAACCCGTTCACGCTCCCGTTCCTCGCGGACACGGACTGGCTCGACCCGTTCACCACGTTCATCCTGAACGGCGGCTTCCCTGCGGCCGGCGCGCCGGTGACCGCGACGCTGTCGATGCCCGCGGTGACGAGCACGCTCGGGTTCCCCGTGATGTGGCAGGGGCTCACCCTCGACGCGGTCGCCGGGTTCCAGATCAGCAACCCGGAAGTGTCCCTGCTCCACTGAAGGGCCCACACTCTCTCGATGACCAATCCCCGGCGCGTTGCCGTTCTCGTCGTGCTCGCGGCCGCCGCGCGTGCGCAGACCGTGCACGTCGTCGGCGCCGGTGGGTTCTCCAGTATCGACGCGGCGCTCGCGGTGTCGTCGCCCGGCGACGTGATCGACGTGCAGCCCGGGACGTGGCCGAGGTTCACCGCGGGGATCGGTGTTCTGATCCGCGGTGCGCCAGGCGCGAACGTGCAGGGCGTCAGCGTCAGTGTCGCGGCGGTGCCCGCGGGCCAGACGCTCCACCTGGTCGGGCTGCAGGTCGCCGGTCTCGCGGTGATCGGGGGCACGGTGACGATCGACGGTTGCCAGGTGCGTCCGTTCCCGAGCGCGACGACGGAAGCCGCGCTGACGGTGGTCGGTGGTCATGTGCACCTGCAGGGTTGCGACGTGACCGGTGCGTGGTCGGCGACGGCGCTGCCGCAGGTCGCGGCGACGAGGTGCACGGCGAACGCCGTCGTGACCGCGATCGACAGCCAGTTCGTCGGCGGCGGTTCCGCGACGGTGTACTTCCCCGTCGCGGCTCCCGGCATCGACCTCGACCACGCAGTGTTCGAAGGCAGTCACGTCGTGGTGCGCGGCGGCTCGAGCGTCGGTGCGATCCTGGCGGCGAACGCGCTTCGCTCCGTCGCGAGCACCGTGTGGATCAGCGACTCCACGCTGCAGGGCGGCACCGAGCCGTGGGGGACCGAGTGCTGGCTCGATCCCTGGGTGTCACCCGGCAGCAATCCCGGTCGTGTCGTGCGCAGCACGCTCGTTCCCGGCGCGTGTTCGATCTCGGTGCCGACGAGCGGATCGCTGCTGGGCGTTCATCGCGTCGCGCCGCTGTCGAGCCCCGGTCCGGTGACGCTCGCGTTCACCGCGGATCCGAACGCGCTCGTGGCCGTCGTGTTCAGCGTCGCGACGGGCTTCGCCGACGTGCCGGGCATCGAGCAGCCCCTCCTGGTCGATCTCGCGAATCCAGCGGTGCTCGATCTCCTCCTCGCCGACGCGGCGGGCAACGCGAACGGCGCGTGGACGATGCCGCCCGGTTTCACCGGCACGACGGTGTGGCTGCAAGGCATCGCGATCGGCGCCGGCGCGTGGCAACCGGGTCCGCTGGCCGGCGGTGTGATCCGGTAGCGGTCGCCGCAGCGGTGATCAGACCGTCTCGCGGCTGCGCTCGTTGCGCTTCCGGTCGGTCTCCTTCAGCCAGACCTTGCGGAGGCGGATGTTCTTGCTCGTGACCTCGACGAGTTCGTCGTCGCCGACGTATTCGAGCGCGTCTTCGACGCCGAACGAGCGCGGCGGCGGCATCTTGACGAACGTCTCCTTGTTGGAGCTGCGGATGTTCGTCGCCTTCTTCTCGCGCACGACGTTGACGACGAGGTCGTTGTCCTTGCAGTGCTCGCCGACGACCATGCCTTCGTAGACCTCGGCGCCCTCGGGTACGAAGAACACACCGCGGTCGCGCAGGCCGTCGAGTGCGTAGAACGTCGTCTGGCCCTGCGCCATCGACACGAGCACGCCGGCCGTGCGTTCTTCGATCGGGCCGCGGTAGGTGCCGTAGCCGTGGAAGACGTGGTGCATCGTGGCCTGGCCCTGCGTCGCGTTGAGCAGGCGACTGCGCACGCCGATGAGGCCACGCGCCGGCACCGTGAACTCGAGGCGCGTGAAGGAACCCTTGCGGTCCATCTTCAGCAGCTCCGCCTTCCGGGTGCCGAGGATCTCGATCACCTTGCCGACGGCGTCCGCCGGCGCGTCGACCGTGAGGTACTCGATCGGCTCCTGCTTCTCGCCGTTCACGTCCTTGAACAGGACCTGAGGCTTCATCACCGCGAACTCGTAGCCCTCGCGGCGCATCGTCTCGAGCAGGAAGCCGAGGTGCATGACGCCGCGGCCCGACAGCTTGAAGCTGTCCGCCGTTTCGCCCTGCTCGACGCGTAATGCCACGTTGACGCGCAGTTCCTTCTCGAGGCGTTCGCGGAGGTGGCGCGACGTGAGGAACTTGCCCCCGTCCTTGCCGGCGAACGGCGAGTCGTTGACGCGCATCACGATCGTCATCGTGGGCTCGTCGATCGCGATGATCGGCATCGCCTCGGGCCGGTCGACCGCGGCGATCGTGTCGCCGATCTCGATCGCGTCGACGCCGTAGATGCCGCACAGGTCGCCCGCTTCGACCTCCTTCGTCTCCTCTCGCGAGAGGCCGACGAAGCGGTAGACGCCGCGCACGTTGACTTCCTTCTGCGTGCCGTTGCGCGACAGGTGCACGACGCGGTCGGCGGCCTTCATGCGGCCGCGGTGCACGCGGCCGATCGCGATGCGGCCGACGTAATCGCTCCAGTCGAGCGTCGTCACGCGAAACTGCAGCGCATCGTTCGGGTCGTCCTTCGGCGCCGGGATGTGGCTCACGATCGCGTCGAACAGGGTCTGCAGGTTCTTGCCTTCGCCGCCGGCCTGCGCTGCCGCGAGGTCCGACGTCATCCAGCCCTGGCGGCCGGAGCCGTAGAACACGGGGAACTCGAGCGCTTCCTCGTCGGCATCGAGGTCGATGAACAGGTCGAAGACCTCGTTGACGACTTCCTGCGGGCGGGCGTCGGGCTTGTCGACCTTGTTGACGACGACGATCGGCTTCAGGTGGTGGCTGAACGCCTTCTGCAGCACGAAGCGCGTCTGCGGCATCGGACCCTCGGCTGCGTCGACCAGCAGCAGCACGCCGTCGGCCATCGACAGCACGCGTTCGACCTCGCCGCCGAAGTCCGCGTGGCCCGGCGTGTCGATGATGTTGATGCGCGTGCCCTTGTAGGTGACCACCGTGTTCTTCGCGAGAATGGTGATGCCGCGCTCCTTCTCGAGCTCGTTGCTGTCCATCACGCACTCGCCGACGGACTGGTTCTCGCGGAACGTGCCGGTCTGGCGCAGCAGGCCGTCGACGAGCGTGGTCTTGCCGTGGTCGACGTGGGCGATGATGGCGACGTTGCGGATGTTCTGGGCCATGTGCGGCGGGCGATCGGGGCGCGTGGGCGCCGTTCGGGGGGCGAGGATTGTCGCCAACGGCGCATGCCGGTCAACCGGGGAACGGCATCCTCGTGCGGATAGAGTGCCGCGCCGATGCAGGCGGGCGTTCCGAAGCGGCGGCGGTGGTGGCGACGGATCGCCGTCGTCGCGCTGGTTCTCGCGCTCGCGGCGGGAGCGATGCACGAACACGTCGTGCACAGCTCCGCGCACGCGATCTTCACGGTCGACGCCGTCGCGCCGGCCGACTGCATCGTCGTGCCCGGCGCGCGCATCCTGCCGGACGGGCGCCCGTACCACCTGCTCGAAGACCGCCTCGCGACGGCGCACGAACTGTTCGTGCGCGGGAAGGCGCCGTGCATCCTGCTGAGCGGCCGCGGTGGCGCGGGCCTCGCGGAGGACGAGGTCGCGGCCATGCGGCGCTGGCTCGCCGAGCACGGCGTGCCCGAGGCGGCGATGCGCGACGACCCGCTCGGCCTGCGCACGATCGACACGATGCGGCGGTGCCGCAACGACTTCGGGATGCGCTCGGCGATCGTGGTCACGAACCCGTTCCACGTGCCGCGCGCGGTGTTCCTCGGCGCCCACCTCGGCCTCGACGTGCGCGGCGTCGAGGCGCCGTACGGCCGCGACTACTCGACGGGCACGATGGTGCGGAACCGCGGGCGCGAGGTCTGCGCGCGCATCTTCGCCTGGTGCGAAGTGTTCCTCGGCGGCGCCGCGGGCTGAACCACCTCAGGCGCCGCCTGCCGCGTCCTGCGTGCGGAAGAAGATCGCCGGGTTCGCATCGCTCGTGTGGATGCGGTCGGAGATCCGCAGCGACACGCGCTGACCGCGCAGTGCATTTGAGCGCCGATGGGTTCTTCGCCTTCGCGCAGGTGAACCACGGCACGCCACGTCTCTGGAGCCAGTCGAGCACGACCGGGCCTTCGCCGTCGAACCTGCCCGGATCGGCGTGGTGGAAGACGTCGTCGACGCACACGATCGCGCCGGGGCGCACGCGGGGCAGCACGTTGGCGAGGTACCACTCGGCGAACGCGGCGCTGTGGTCCGAGTCCATGAGCAGGAAGTCGATCGGTTCGCCGTCGCGCCGAACCTGTTGCCGTGCGTCGCCGAGCACGAGTTCCCACCGACCCGCTGCGAGTTCCGCGGGCACGTTGCGTCGCGACGCGTCGATCAGGTCGTACGAAACGAGCCTGCCGTGGCCGTTGTCGCGCAACGCCGACAGGATCCAGCTCGTCGACCAGCCGTGGAACGGACTGATCTCGACGACACGGGTCGGCCGTTCGGCGCGCAGCAGCAGGTAGAGGATCTCGCAGTGTTCGTCGTCGCTCTGCGCGAGCATGCGCGGCTCGAGTCCGACGGGGCCCGCGAACGGCTGGACCAAGCGCGCGGCGACCCTGTGCAGCGGCGACCGGTTGCGCCACGGTACGCAGCGAGTGCGGTAGAGCCGCCGCATCTGCGCACGCACCGCGCGCAGCGCCTCACCGTGTTCGCGGTACAGAGCGAGGATCCAGGATGTGTCGGGGGGGCGTTCCTTCCCATGGCGGAACGCTACGGCGACCCGGCACGAACGCCACTCCCGCGGCTCGATCAGGGCAGCGCTACGCCGAGCGGGCGCAGAGCCGTGCAGAGTCGCAGCAGCGGCAGGCCGACGATGGCCGTCCAGTCGGAGCACTCGATGCGATCGAACAGAGCGACGCCGAGACCTTCGATCTTGTAGCTGCCGGCGCAGTCGAGCGGCGACTCGGCGGCGACGTAGCGGGCGATCTCGTCGGCGGCGAGGGTGCGCATGCGAAGGAGCGTCGTGTCCACGAACTCCGCGACGACGCGGCCGTCCTGCGCGAGGGCCACGGCCGTCAGGAGTTCATGGGTGCGGCCCTGCAGGCGCTGCAGCTGCGCCTGTGCATTCACGGCGGTGCCGGGTTTGTCGAGCAGTGCGCCGTCGAGGCACGCACCCTGGTCGCTGCCGATCACGATGGCGCCCGGTCGGCGCCGCGCGACGGCGAGCGCCTTCCTCCGTGCGAGTTCGACGACGACCGCGCGCGGATCGGCGAGCGCCGCTTTCACCTCCTCTTCGTCGACGCCGGGCGCGTCGCACACGAACGGCACGCGGAGGCGCTCCAGCAGCTGGCGCCGGTACGGCGACGTGCTGGCGAGCACGAGGTCTGGCATCGCGGCATTGCAGCGCGCACGTCGTCGACCTGCGCACGAAATCCCGCGCGCCGGGCGGAGTTCTCCGTCGGTTCCCTAGACTCCCGGACTCCCCATGACGACCCGCTCCTTCCTGTGCGGCGCGACCGCGCTGCTCCTCACCACGTTGTGCAACGGCCTTCCCGCATCCGTCGCGGCGACGCTCGACACGGCGCTCGTGCCCGTGCCCCAGGAACCGGGTGCGACGGCGAAGAAGAAGCCGGTGCGCGTCAACTACGACCTCGCGAAGCAGCTCTTCGGCACGGAACCCGGGGCGCCGGCCGCGAAGGTCGAGTCGAGCAAGGAGAAGGTCGAACTCGGCAAGGCGCTCTACGAGACGAAGCTCGGCAAGGCGCAGCAGAGCTGCGCGTCGTGCCACGACGTCGCGAAGTACGGGCAGGACGGCGCCGTGCACGGCCGCAACACCCTCTCGACCGTGAATGCGGCGCGGCACTACGCACAGTTCTGGGATGCACGCGCGGCGTCGGTCGAGGACGGCGCGGTGGTCGCGCCGAAGAACGGCGTCGAACACGGCGTCGGCGACGAAGCCGAAGTGCTCGCGTCGCTGCAGGCGTCGGCCGACCTCGGCAAGGCGTTCGCGGCGGCGTTCCCGGGGGATGCGAACGCGGTCAGCGTCGCGAACTTCCGCGTCGCCATCGGCGTCTACCTGCGCACGCTCGTGACGAAGTCGAAGTTCGACGCGTACCTCGACGGCGACCAGAAGGCGCTGAGCAACGACGAGAAGCTCGGCCTCAAGCTGTTCATGGACACGGGCTGCATCACGTGTCACACGACCCGCCTGCTCGGCGGGCACATGATCCAGAAGAGCGGCCTGCTGAAGCCGTACCCGACGGAGGACACCGGGCGCATGCGTCTTTCCGGCAGCGAGGCCGACAAGGGCTTCTTCAAGGTGCCGACGCTCGTCAACGTCGAGAAGACCGCGCCGTACTACCACGACGGCAAGGTCGCGACGCTCGAGGAGGCCGTGACGAAGATGGCCGACATGCAGCTCAACCGGCAGCTGCCGCCCGACGATGTGGCCGCGATCGTGGCGTTCCTGAAGACGCTGACGGGTCCGCTCCCGGGCTCGGCCGACGGGAAGGACGAGAAGAAGCAGTAGCCGAGTCGGGCGCAGCCGTCTCTCAGCCCACGTGCGCGACCATGCCGGCGTAGACGCCGTGCTTCGCGACGAGCTGCTCGTGCGTGCCGGCTTCGACGACGCGGCCGCGCTCGATCACGAGGATGCGGTCGGCGGCGCGCACCGTGGACAAGCGGTGGGCGACGACCAGCGCGGTGCGGCCGCGCAGCGACGTCTCCAGCGCCTGCTGCAGCCGAGCTTCCGACGCGCTGTCGATGCTCGCGGTCGCTTCGTCGAGCACGAGTACGTCGGGCTCGACGACGAGTGCTCGCGCGAACGCGAGCAGCTGCCGTTCGCCCTGCGAGAACGTGCCGCCGCGTTCTTCGACCTGTGATCCGAGCCCTTGCGGCAGCGCCCGCACGAAGTCGGCGGCGCCGACGGTCTCGAGCGCCTTCCACACGCGAGCTTCGGTGATCGACGGATCGAACAGGCGCACGTTGTCGAGCACGGACCCGGTGAAGAGGAACAGGTCCTGCGCGACGAACGCGATGCGGCGACGCAGAGAGCCCGTGTCGAGGTCGCGCACGTCGTCGCCGTCGATGCGCACGGCGCCGCGAGTGACGTCGCGCAGCCGTGACACCAGCGACAGCAGCGTCGTCTTGCCCGCCCCGGTCGGTCCGACGACGGCGATCGTCTGGCCGGGTTCCGCGGTGAACGACACGCCGTCGAGCACTGGCGTCCTGCCGTCGTAGCTGAAGCCGACGTCGGCGAACTCGATGCGCGCCTTGCCGCGTTTGCCCGTCCGCTTCGCGTCGGCCTTCTGCGGCGGGAAGCGCGGTTCGCCGAGGAGCTGGAAGACGCGCTCGCAGCTCGCGAACGCGGCTTGCAGCACGTTGTACTTCTCGCCCAGCTCCTTCACCGGGCCCGAGAGGAGGCCGTAGTAGAGCCAGAACTGCACGAACTGGCCGGGCTGCATCGTGCCCGCGAGCACCGCGGAGCCGCCGAACCACAGCAGGCCGATCGTCGTCGCGCGGAGGGCGAAGTCGACGAGCGCGAAGAAGAGCGAGAAGTGCAGCACCGTGTCGCGCCACGCGTCCGACGTCGCGGCGTTGCGCTCGGCGTACTTCGCGGCGGTCGCGGTCTCGCGGCCGAACGCGCGCGTCGTGCGCACGCCGCCGATGAGTTCGGTGGTGTAGGCGTTCTGCAGCGCGAGGCGGCCGCGGACGGCGCGGTAGGCGCGCTGCGCGTTGCGTCGGAAGAGCACGCTGATGAGGACGACGACCGGCGTCGTCGCGACGGTGAAGACCGCGAGCTTCACGTCGAGGAAGAACAGCACGACGAGGACGCCGCCGATCTTCAGCAGGTCGAAGACCGACTGCAGCACGCCGGTCGCGATCAGTTCGTTCAGGTTCTCGACGTCGCTCGTGACGCGCGTCGTGAGCTTGCCGGCGGTGTTGCGCTCGTGGAACGCGAGTGCGGTGCCGAGCAAGTGGTCGAAGAGATGCCGCCGCACGTCGCGGATGACGCGCTGGCCGTTCCACGCCGTGAGCTGGCCGTAGACGTAGCCGAGCAGCGCGCCGCCGAACGTCGTGCCGAGGAACGCGAACCCGATCCACGTCAGCGACGTGAGCCGTTCGCCGGTCGCGACGTCCCTCGCCCGCATCGGGCCGTCGATCGCGTGGCGGAGGAGCCAGGGTCCGGCCATCTCGAGACCGAACGACACCAGCAGGATCGCGAGGCAACCGGCGAAGCCCCGCCGGTAGGGCCGCACGTACGGCCACAGCTTCCGCACGAAGTCGAACTGGAAGCGGCCCTCGAGCGCGTCGTCGTGGTACGGGTCGCTCACGGCGCCTCCTCCGAACCGCGCTCGAGGGCGCGCGCCTCGCTCTGCAGGCGGAAGGCGTGGGCGTAGAGGCCGTGCTGCGCGAGCAGGGCCGCGTGGTCGCCGCGTTCGCGGATGCGGCCGCCTTCGAGCACGAGGATCAGGTCCGCGTCGCGCACCACGGAGAGGCGGTGCGTCGCGACCAGCACGGTGCGGCCGGTGCGAGCGCGCTGCAGGCCGCGCAGGATGCGTTGCTCGGTCAGCGGGTCGACGGCCGACAGCGTGTCGTCGAGCAACAGGCCCGGGCGGTCGCTGAGGATCGCGCGCGCCAGCGACACCCGCTGCTTCTGGCCGCCCGACAGCGTGACGCCGCGTTCGCCGACGATCGTGCCTAGCCCTTCGTTCAGCTGCGGCAGGTCCTGGTCGAGCGCCGCGTCGGCCACCGCGGACTCGACGAGATCGTCGGCGACCGAGTCGTGCGCAAAGCCGACGTTCGCGGCGACGGTGTCGGAGAACAGGAAGGGCTCCTGCGGCGCCAGCGCGAAGAGCCGTCGCAGGTGCGCCGGTGCGAGGTCGAGCACGTCGTGGTCGTCGACGAAGACGGTGCCGCGCGGCGGGTCGTAGAAGCGCATCAGCAGCGCCAGCACGGTCGACTTGCCGCTGCCGACCGGGCCGACGAGGCCGAGCTTCCGGCCGGGCTCGAGCGCGAACGACACGTCCTGCAGCGACGGCTTCGCGGCGCCCGGGTAGGTGAACGTCAGGCCCTCGACGCGGATGCGGCCCTGCAACGGCGGCGACGCGCCCGTCTGCGCCTCGGGCTGCACTTCGAAGAGTTCTTCGATGCGGATGCCGGCCGCGTACGCGCGCGGCAGGGTCGCGATCGTCCACCCGAGGATCTCGAGCGGGAACGTCATCAGGCCGAGGTAGCCCGTGAACTGGAACAGCTGCCCGATCGTGATCGCGCCGTCGATCACCTGGTGGCCGCCGACGATCAGCACGCCGAGCATCACGACGCCGCTCGTCGAGTGCGACATCGCGTGCAGCAGCGAGCGCAGGCGCGTCGCGCGCAGGTTCGCGAGCAGGTAGCGGCGGTTCTTCGTCGCCATCGCGGCCCGTTCGCGTGCGACGGCGTCGAACTGTTGGACGACCCGGATGCCGGCGAAGTCCTCCTGGGCGCGCTGCGACACGTCGGCGATCGCCTCCTGCGACTTCTTGCTCCACTGGTGGAGGCGCGGCATCAGGAGCCGCATCGCGAGGAACAGCACGGCGAACACCGCGATGCACGACAGCGTGACCGGGACGTCCATCGTCGCCATCAGCCACGTGCCCGCGGGCAGGAGGCACAGCGTGCTGCCGCCGTGCAGCAGCAGCGGGCCCATCACGAAGCGCACGAGTTCGATGTCCTGCGTGAGCCGGCTGATGACGTCGCCGGTGCGCGAGCGGTCGAACCACGAGACGGGCAGCTTCTGCAGGTGCGCGACGAGGTCGTTCTTCAGCGCCTGTTCGACGTGACGGGACGCGTCGATCAGCGTCTTGCGCGACACGTAGCGGCTGACGGCTTCGACGAGCGCCAGCACCGCGAGCAGCCAGCACGTCTCGCGCAGGCGGTCGGCCGAACCGCCGGCCTGCAGCTGGTCGAGAGTGTCGCCCAGGAGACGCGGCATCCACAACGTGACGGCGGCGTGCACCGGGACGAGCGCCGTTCCGAGGATCACGAGCCCGGCGTGGCGGCGCAGCAGGGCGGCGGGCCGCCCGAAGGCGCGCGCGAGCGAACGAAACCAGGACAAGGCGCGCAGCATCGACGGTCGCGCCGCGTGTTGCAAATGCCGACGGCAGCGCGCTGGGGCGTCGGCGATCCCGGAACGGGACCGCTGCCACGGATCCGCAGGACCAGGGAGACCCCGAATGCCGATACCGCCGAGCAACCATGCCGAGGCCCGAACTCTCCCTGGAGACCAAGCCCATGCGATCTTCTCCTGTCCGCCAAGAGTCAGGATTCACGTTCGCCGAACTCGCGTTCGGCATGCTGATCCTGGTCATCGGCGCCGTCGTGCTGATCAACCACCTGTCGGTCAACTACCAGACGACCGCCACGGAGCGCGACCGTGTGTTCGCCTACACGAAGGCGCAGGCGATCCTCGCGGAAGTGCAGGGCTACGTCGACCGCGGCCTGGTCGACGCGGCGGTCGACCTCGACGTGCTGGACGACGGCATCGTCAACAAGTCGACGCTGTCGATCGCGCAGGACGGGTTCGGCGCGCTCGTGGTGCCCGACCACATCGCGTCGAACAACTACCAGCGCAACGGGCAGTGGGTGTGGTCGCGCCGCATCACGGTCCAGCCGCTCGTCGGTCTCAACAACCGCAACGTCCGCTACGTGACCGTGCGCATCTACCGCAGGGATCCCGCGGGCAACGAACACGCGATGGCGGACCTGTCGGCAGTCATCAACTCCGCGGGCAGCGCGTTCCCGACGACGCAGGTCTTCGACCTCTACCTCCTCGCGATCGAGAACATCCCGGGCTGGTGGGTCTTCATGGACTCGATCAAGCCGTTCGTCGAATCGATGATCACGGACCTCGAGACCCGCAACCCGGGCCTGTCGTTCCGCACGCACTGGATCACGAAGGCGAGCTTCGGCCGCAACCAGGGCTACCGCCCGTACACGAACGACACGACGGACAGCTACGCCGTGATCCCGGACGTCTACCACTACCCGGGTCGCATGCCGAGCGGCAACGCGTCGACGTACTACTACGTGCCCGACAACATGCGCGCGCGCGTCAACGTCGACGGCGTCGAACGCAACGGCTACAGCGGCGGCTCGACCGGCACGAACCCGGTCCCGTACGCGTTCGCGGACTACTTCAACCACGCGATGCGCTACCCGGACGAACTCGCCCTGTGGCAGGCGCGCGTGAAGGCGATCGAGGACCGTGAGCAGGACATCGCCGACGCGATCGCGGGCGGCACGACGCCGCCCCCGGAGCTCGACGACATGTCGAAGGAGCCGACGCTGCGCCTCTTCCTCGAAGACCTGAGCAGCAACCCGAGCAAGTACAAGAACGCGCTGCTCATCAACCTGCACGGTGAGCTGCTGCCGATGCCGGCGCTGCGCAACTACAGCGACGCGGCGAAGGACCAGGTGAACCACCCCGGCTGGCGCGTCGTGACGCACCCGGAGGAGCTGCGTACGAAACGCAACGAGGCTGGCGTCACGGATCCGATGGTTCTCCGGATGTACGCGTACGGCAACGCGCCCTCCTGGAGCGGTTCGGATCGCATGACGGACCCGATGGTCGTGGAGATCGAGGGCATGAACCTCACCGACCCGTCGGACGAGACCAAGATCGACATCGTCAACAACCCGTTGGAGATGATCCGCGGTGGTGTCCCCGTGCCTAACAGTGGTGCTGGCAGCCCCGGCCCGGTCACGTACGACACCGCTTGGACTGCGGCCACGCACGCGAGTGCGAGTCCGCAGGCCGGTGCGATGTACTACCGCTCGGACTTCGTGCCGGCCGGTGAGGAGGGCAATGCGCTGCCGTTCACGCGCATCTACTTCTACAACACGCCGCTCCACTGCAACTACGACTCGACGACCAACCGCGGGCTCACGCGGGCGAGCACGGCGGCGATCAAGAAGTCGCACCTCTACCAGGTGCCGTACATCCCGAGCCCGCTGGTTGCGGGCCCGACGTTCACGGGACGCGAACTGTTCAGCACCAGCAGCACGCTGCCGAAGAACACGGCGCGGTGGAGGCTGACGATCCGCAACACGGCGTTCACGACTCCCCAGGCGTTCGTGGACAGCACGGGTATGGCCTACACGCCGACAACGGACCTGGTTCTGAAGATCCGCACTCGCATCGCGAGCAACTACGTCGCGAGCGGTGACACGACTTGGCACGCGAGCGGCACGGTCTACCCGACGCCGATCCAGCCCGACAACCTGTCGACCACCTACGCGTGGTGGGCGGACAGCCGCGAGGACGTCCCGATCACCGAACGGGCGCAGTTCAACGGCGATCCGCGGCACGAGCCGTACAAGGACTGCTTCAACAACGACGCGGACTTCCCGAACGCCTACAACTGGTACCACGACAACCTCTCCGACGGTACGGAGACGGCAAGCGGCACCGACTACGCGAGCATCGACACGGCGCGTTTGCGCGACCGCTGGAACAGCGAGATGACCGCGGACGTACCGCGGTTCATGCAGCTCCTGCGCGAGGGCCTGACGAAGAGCCAGGTCGTCTACACGACGCTCACCGGCTTCTCGTACTACTACCTCGGCCTCGGCCAGGACATCGGCTACGACTCGGCGAACGGTTACCCGTCGTCGATCCCGAGCAACATGGTGCCGCACGGCGGCGCCGGCAACGGCTACATCGACACGATCATCGGTGCGCGCCGCCTCGTCCGCGAAGGCGGCGGCGGCTCGACCTACTGGTGGAGCCAGCCGTGGCTCGGGGAGCTGTATCCCGACATCCAGGCCGCGATGTGGCTGGACACGACCGGCGGCATCGAGATGCGCGGCAACCTGACGCCGGGCACGTCGAGCGGCCAGTTCTACCAGGACCGCTGCCGCACGGTGTACTCGGGCAGCAACCGCCTCGCGTACGGCACGTACATGTACGACAACATGCAGCGCACCTCCGGGCCGGGCTGCACGACGCTGTTCAACATCGGCACGTCGACCTCGTCGTTCCACCACGTGAGCAGCTCCGGCAACGGCTCGCTGACCACGGTGGGTCTGGAACTCGCGGGCAACTACAACATGACGATGCCGACCACGGCGCCGATCACGCGCCCGTTCGGCCTCACGCTGAACGCCGCGTGCGGCGACCAGTGGTCGTACGCGCCGTACTCGACGAAGTACACGGCGAGCCTGTTCCGCACGTACTACACGCACGCGTCGGGCACGGGCTCGGGCCTCGTGAAGCTCGTCAACAACGCCGGCACGGACGCCGCGTACATCGTCGTGAACGGCATCAGCAACGCCGTCGACAACGGCACGACGTTCATCAGCAAGTTCGCGATGTTGTCTCTGGTGCACTCGTTCTTCGAGGCGGGCAGCACGAGCAACACGCTGCGTATTCCGCAACCGGCGCGCCTGGAGATCGAGTCGCCGACGGACATCACGGAACTGAACGATCCGTCGACGATCGACATCCAGTACAGCGCCACGTGGACGCGCTGGGACGGCCTGCCGTACTCGGCGACGGGCACGTTCTCCGAGAACGAGGCCCTGCTGGACTACGTGCTGATGTACTCGAACGACAACGGCACCGTCTGGCGCTACGTGCAGGACGACTCGGTGGCGACGCCGGGGACGCGGCCGACCGATCCGACCTACATCGTCGCGGACGCCGGCGCCGGCACCGAGACCTACACGTGGTCCGTGCCGTCGGGCGCGTTCCCCGAGGGCAGCTACCTGCTGCGCATCGACTGCTTCCGGCAGGGCTCGTCGCTGCACTACTCGTTCCACAAGACGAAGATCTTCATCCAGAGGTGAGGTGCACCATGAACGCTCGAACGACGAACGGTGCAGCCGGCTTCAGCCTGATCGAAGTGGTCATCGCTGCGGCGCTGCTCTCGATGATGATCCTCGCGGTGTCGACACTCTCCGTGTCCGGCATGGAGGCGCAGGACTACTCGAAGCGGCTCGGTCGCACGACCGAGCTGAACCAGGCGATCCTCGATCGCATCCGGCTCGAGCTCGTCTCCTCGGTGCGCAACTTCGGCAACGACACGGAAGGCAACGCGAACATCGGCGTCTTCGACCTGACCGGTGCGCCGACCCCGTTGCCGGGGTCGCGCTTCGCGTCGATCGCGACGACCGGGCAGATCCAGCAGGACACCGTGTCCTCCCAGATCACCGGCAACGCGCTCTTCTTCGCCAAGCTCGCCTGGAGCGACCGCATCCGGTGCAGCTCGGGCACCACCTACATGGTCGATGCGTACCGTTGGCATCTGTACTACCTGACCGCGGCGGCCGGCGGACCCACTGCGGGCAGCTCGGTCGGACTCGACCTGGTCCGGGTCGTGAGCGAACCGCTGATCGACGCATCGGGCATCGACCGCATCACGGACCCGACGGATCAGGCGGACGTGCTGCAGCACTTCTTCACCTCGACTCCCGACGCGGCGGGCGTCACCCATCCGCAGGCCATGGTGGTCTGGCGGCGCGGCGGCGATCCGGCGGTGGCGGGGACGCTCCGGCAGATCGACGACAGCGACTGGTCGCTGAGCGACTCCCCGTTGTCCGGGCGGCCGAATCCGTGGCGCGTGCTGCGGGACGAGACCGACGGGCTCCTGGAGTACCGGCAGCACTCGGTTGCGACGAACTTCGCGCGGTCGGCCCTCGGGGTCGGCCGGTACAGCGTCGTTTCGACGTCTGGCAGCGGCTTCCCGCACGGCTTCGAGGTGCAGGTGGTGGGGCCCAGTTCGGCCCGCCAGATCCTGATCCACCTGGTGCTCGCGGGCACCCAGCGTCGCGGCCAGCTCGCCTGGAGCGACATGCGGGTTGTCGTCGACGGCCGCGAGCTCTAGGCGGCGACGCCCGCAGCCGCGTGACCATGGCTGCGATTCCGGCCGGGGCGGGAGTCGGCCATTGATCGGCCGGGGGCTCGTCCCTACTCTGCTCGGCCCTCCCAGGTCCCCGTTCGCAGCAAACCCCCATGGAACAGAGCCTCCCGCAGGAGCTCGTGAAGCAGGTCGGCGGTTCGTTCCGCCTGACGGCGCTGTTGCAGAAGCGCGTCCGCGAACTCGTCCGCGGCCAGAAGCCGCTCTTCGAGACGCGCGAACGCAACTACATCAAGATCGCCAGTGAAGAACTCCGCCGCGGCCTGATCGAGCTCGTTCCCGACGAGGAACAGGGCGGCCCGACGCGCCTCGAAGTGTGAGCCGAAGCCGCGCCGCCGAGGGTGGCGTGGCACGGGCCCATCACGAGGGCGCCGTCACGAGCGCGGACGGCGCCGTTCGCTCTCGATGGTCTCGATCGCGAGAAGCAGCTCGTCCGGAGTGTGCGCCGTGCCGCGCCGGGTGCGCCCGACGGTCAGGTGCACGACCGGCGTCGTTTCGACCGTGAAGCCGCTGCGGCCGAGCAGCACGGGGTCGTAGCGCGGGTCGAGCATCTGCACGATGCGCGACGGCACGTAGGTCGACAGCGCGGTGCGGCGCAGCTCGACCGAAGCCGCGTCGTCGCGGTTGCCGACGATGGTGAGGAACAACGGCTCGTAGAAGATCAGGTCGATCGCGCGCCCGTAGCCGGCGACGTAGTAGCCGTACTCCTTGTAGTCCTGCGCGAACGATTCCAGCGCGGCGACCGCCTCGTCGTAGAACTCGGGCCGCCGCGACAGGTAGGAGAGGCGCACGAGAGACTCGGCCAGCGTGGCGTTGTCGAGGATCGAACGGTTGCGCCGACGCATCGACCCCTTGTTGCCTGGGTCGTGCAGGATGTCGAAGAAGCCGCCGTTCGGCGCCTTGTGGCGCGCGATGACGCGCTCGGCGATCGCTTCGGCGGGCAGCAGCAGGTCGGCGTCGCCGGTGTTCTGCGACGCGTCGATCAGCGCCCGGATCAGCAGCGCCTGGTCGGCGAGCATCCCGGGCAGGTGGTACGTGCCGTCCCAGTAGTGGAAGACGTCCTGCCCGTCGTAGAGGTTCTCGAGCAGGAAGCGCAGCGTCTCCATCGCCGTCTTGCGCCACTCGGGGCGACCGAGCACCGCAGCGGCCTTCAGCAGGCTCGACACGGCCAGCGCGTTGGCGCCGCAGTAGACCGTGCGATCGATCGACGGCTGTTGTCGTTCCCGCGTCTCTCGGCTGTCGGCGAAGGTGTCCGCGTCGCCGTGCTGGCTGCCGGCGAACGCACCCGTGTGCGCGTCACGCATCACGTCGAGCATCCACGTCGCGATGCCTTCGGCGGTGGAGCGGTATGCGTCGCGGCCGAAGACCTGGTACCCCTCGAGGTACGCGCGCATCACGAGGGCGTTCTGGTCCAGCAGCTTCTCGTGGTTCGGAGTCTGCCAGTCGGGAGTGCGCGAGTAGCGGAAGAAGCCGCCTTCGACCGTGTCGTGCAGCGGGCTCTCCATCATGCGATCGAGAGTCAGCGTGACGACCTCGCGCATGCGTTCGTCGTCGCGCTTGCTCACCTGCACGAGCGCGAAGTCGAGCGCCTCGGGGTGGGGGAACTTGCTGCCCTCGCCGAACCCTCCGTACCGGTGGTCCAGCTTCTCGTAGATCGCGTCGACGATGTCGTCGACCATCTCGCGGCGCAGCTTCGTTCGCAGCGGTGCGGGCGAACGGTCGTCGCGATGGGCCCACAGTTCGCGGAGGCCGCGCTGGATGTCCTCCTTGTTCGTCTTCCACGTCGTCCGGACACGTTCGATCTGCGCGCGCAGCTGCTCGGCGGAGAGCCAGTTCTGGTGCGCGATGAGTTCGCCATCCGGCGTCAGCCACGCGATCGTCGGCCAGCCGCCGGTGCCGTAGCGCTGGTTCACGTCGGGCCGCCGTTCGGCGTCGACGTGGACGGGGACCACCGAGTCGTTGACCGCGGCGACGACCTGCGGGTCGGCGAAGCTCGTCGCGAGCAGTTCGCGGCAGTGTTGGCACCACGGCACCGTGAGGAGCATGAGCATCGGACGGTCCGCGGCCGCGGCGGCCTTCAGGGTCGCCGGTTCGAAGTGTTGCCAACGGATGGGATCGGTCATGCGGAAGGGAAATGGGGTCCGCGCGACGATCGTTTCGTGGTGTGGCGACCGGGCGCGCGCGGCCCGCGGGTTCAGCGGGGCGGCGGCGTCTTCGGATCGCGCGGCTCGAGGGCGCCGAGCGACCCGAGGCCGAACCCTTCGAGCGTCGGCTGGCGGATCTCGACCTTGGCGGTCTCTTTCGGCGCGCTCGGAGTGAACGGCACACGCGGCACGTCGGCCCACAGGGCTTCGAGCCCGTAGTACTCACGCGCCTCGGGCAGGAACAGGTGCACGACGACGTCGTCGAAGTCGAGCAGGACCCAGTTCGACTCCTCGGTCTCGAGGCCGCCGGTGTTGCGGCGGCGCCGGCCGCGGGTCGCCTTGCTCTCGAGGTCCAGCTCCTTCGCCAGCGACTGTCCTTGCCGGGTGCTCTGCACGGTGGCGATGACGAAGTAGTCGGCGATCACGAGCGGGCCGGAGACGTCGAGGATCGTGATGTCCTTCGCTTGTTTCTCGTCGAGCCGCTGCGCGATCGAGAGGGCCATCTGCAGCGTGGCGGGGTCGGGGGTGCGGGCAGGGCGACGGGAACGCTCGGGTGCGGTGGAGCTCAACGATGGGTTCTCTCTGCGTGGTGATGGACGCACGACTGCGGGAAGGATAGCGGGGTCGTGGGGGTCAGGAACCCCCTTGGTCCGGCTTCGGGACTTCCCGAGACGAAACGGCCCCGGCGCGGCGAGTTCGCCGCCCGGGGCCGGGAGACTTCATCGCGCCTTTGCGCGGAATCAGGAACGGTGTGTGAGGCCGGGCCGCCCGTCGGGCGGCTCCGCCCTCTCACCGGAACAACGGCAGTGCGATGAGCGCCGCGATCGTCATCAGTTTCATCAGGATGTTGATCGACGGGCCGGCCGTGTCCTTGAACGGGTCGCCGACCGTGTCGCCGGTGACCGCGGCCTTGTGGGTGTCACTGCCCTTGCCGCCGAGGTGGCCCGCCTCGATGTACTTCTTCGCGTTGTCCCAGGCGCCGCCGGCGTTCGCCATGAAGAGCGCCATCATGACGCCCGCCGCCGTCGATCCGCCGAGCATGCCGCCGACGGCTGCCTTGCCGAAGATCATGCCCATGGCGACCGGCGCCAGAACGGCGAGAAGCCCCGGCACGACCATCTCGCGCAGCGCGCCCTCGGTCGAGATCGCGACGCAGCGGGCGTAGTCGGCCTCGCCGCCAGTGCCGTCCTTCAGGCCCTTGATCTCGCGGAACTGACGGCGGACTTCCTCGACCATCGCGTTCGCGGCCTTGCCGACGGCCTTCATCGCCATCGAGCTGAACACGAACGGCAGCATCGCGCCGACCAGGAGGCCCATCACGACGTTGGCGTCGTCGAGGCCGAGCTGCACGCCTGCGGCGACCTTGTAGGCGGAGAACAGCGCGAGCGCGGTGAGCGCGGCCGAGCCGATCGCGAAGCCCTTGCCGATCGCGGCAGTGGTGTTGCCCGTCGCGTCCAGCGAGTCGGTGCGCTTCCGGACCTCCGGCGGCTGGTGCGACATCTCGGCGAGACCGCCGGCGTTGTCGGCGACCGGGCCGTAGGCGTCGACGCCGAGCGAGATGCCGAGCGTGCTCAGCATGCCGACCGCCGCCACGCAGATGCCGTACATCCCCGCGAAGTGGTTGCAGAGATAGATCGCGAGCGCGATCAGGAGCGTCGGGATCCACGTCGACGCCATGCCGGTCGCGAGGCCGTAGATGATGTTCGTCGCGGCACCCGTCTGCGACTGCTGCGCGATCATCTGCGCCGGCGCCATCTTCTCCGACGTGTAGTACTCGGTGACCTTGCCGATCAGCACGCCGACCACGAGGCCGATCACGACCGACAGGTAGACCGCCCAGTGCGACACGACGCGGGCGGAGCCGAGGTCGTGCAGCGGCTGCGGCTTCACCAGCAGCGTGACGAACGCCGCGCCGAGGATCAGGAACGCCGAGGCCGCGATCAGGCCGCCGAACAGGGCCGACGACAGCTTGCTCTCGTCGTCCGCCTTCACGCGGAACGTGCCGAGGAAGCTCGCGATCACGCCGACCGCGGACAGCACCACGGGGTAGATCAGCAGCGACGACAGCGCCGACGAGGTTTCTTCGGCGCCGAGGCCGCCGGGCACGAGGCTCCAGCCGATGATCGCCGTCGAGATGATCGCGCCGACGTAGCTCTCGAAGAGGTCGGCGCCCATGCCGGCGACGTCGCCGACGTTGTCGCCGACGTTGTCCGCGATGACCGCCGGGTTGCGGGGGTCGTCCTCGGGGATGCCGGCTTCGACCTTGCCGACGAGGTCACCGCCGACGTCGGCCGCCTTCGTGTAGATGCCGCCGCCGACGCGCGCGAACAGCGCGATCGAGCTGGCGCCGAAGCTGAACCCGAGCACGTAGTTCATGAAGTTCGTGCTCGTGGGGTTCAGGTCGCCCTTGTAGATCAGCATCAGCACCGTGATGCCGAGCAGGCCGAGGCCGACCACCGTCATCCCCATGACCGTGCCCGACTTGAACGCGATGTCGAGCGCGCCCCCGAGGCTGGTCTTCGCCGCCTGGGTGGTGCGCACCGCGGCGCGCGTCGCGCAGTGCATGCCGAAGTAGCCGGCGCCGGCCGACGCGGCCGAGCCGAGCAGGAAGGCCACCGCGGTCTTCACGCCGAGGAACTGGTCCTTGCCGTTGTCCGGGCCGACGCAGAGCAGCACGAAGACCACCCCGACGAACACGGCGAGCCACTTGTACTCGGCGTGCAGG
>CAZIFB010000012.1:0-108168 GCA_964538915.1 uncultured candidatus Brocadiaceae bacterium
CCCGCCCGACAGGCATCGGGTATGGCTCGCTCGGCGCGATGCGCCGATCTCGCCAACGGCGATTCCGTGGCGGGAGGACGCCGCTTCGCAGCGCAGCGCGGCCCCGCCCGACAGGCATCGGGTATGTCTCGCTCGGCGCGGTGCGCCGACCTCGCCAACGGCGATTCCGTGGCGGGAGCACGCCGCTTCGCAGCCGAAGCTCGGCCCGCCCGACCGGCATCGGGTAAGTCTCGCTCGGCGCGGTGCGCCGATCTCGCCAACGGCGATTCCGTGGCGGGAGCACGCCGCTTCGCAGCGAAGCTCGGCCCGCCCGACAGGCATCGGGTATGGCTCGCTCGGCGCGATGCGCCGATCTCGCGGACGGCGATTCCATGGCGGGCCTTGCGGCGCTGGCGTGCCTGTCGGCCCCGTGCTTCGCCTCAGCAGAAACTTCGGGTCGTGGTGCCCGACGTGGAGAACGCGAGTTGCGGTTCCCACAACCGGTCGGCGATCAGGTGCACGACGCCGCCGTCCGACTGGATCCTGCCGTCGACGCCGAGCAGCACCGCGGCGCGCGCGAGCACGGGGAACTTCTCGAACACCTGCCGCCACACGACGAGGTTGACGAAGCCGGTCTCGTCTTCGAGCGTGTAGAACGTCACGCCCGACGCGGTGCCCGGCTGCTGCCGGCAGATCACGACGCCGACGTAGCGCGCGCGGCGACCGTCGGGCAGCGCGTTCAGTCCGGCCGCGGTCGGCAGGCCCTTGCGTTCGAGGTCGTCGCGCAGTTCCTGCAGCGGATGCGCGAGCGTCGAGTGGTGCGCGCGGCGGTAGTCCCACTGCACACGCTCGCCGGACGACAGCGGAGCGAACGCGGGCGCCTCGTCGCTCGCCGTCAGCGGCAGCCCCTCTGCGGCGGGCGGCGGATTGCGCGCGGCCCACAGCGCTTCCCGCCGCGACAGGCCGAAGCCTTCGAACGCGCCCGCTTCGGCGAGCTTCACGAGCGACGGCGAAGCGAGCCGCGTGCGCCGGGCGAAATCGTCGAAGCCGGCGAACGGTCCGCGTGCTGAGGCCAGCAGTTCGTGGTCCCGCACACCGAGCCCCTTCACGTAGCGGAAGCCCATGCGCACCGCGAAGCCGTCGCCGTCGCGTTCGAGCGTGCAGTTCCAGCGGCTGTGCCGCGCGTCGATCGGCCGCATCGAGAGGCCGTGGCGCTTGCCGTCGTCGACGATCGTGGCGGGGGAGTAGAAGCCCATCGGCTGCGCGTTGAGCAGGCCGCACGTGAACACGGCGAAGTGGTGTTCGCGCAGCCACGCCGTCACGTACGTGATCAACGCGAAGCTCGCCGCGTGCGACTCGGGGAAGCCGTACTCGCCGAAGCCGAGGATCTGCGAGAACACGCGCTCGGCGAACTCGGCGGGGATGCCGTTCTGCACCATGCGAGAGATCAGCTTCTCGCGGTGTCGCTCGATGCAGCCCTGCGATCGCCACGCCGCCATGTCGCGCCGCAGCTGGTCCGCTTCACCCGGCGTGTAGCCGCCCGCGAGCACCGCGATCTTCATCACCTGCTCCTGGAAGATCGGCACGCCGAGCGTCTTCTTCAGCACCTGCTCGAGCGACGGATGCGGGTAGTCGGCCTGCTCCTCGCCGCGGCGGCGCTTCAGGTACGGGTGCACCATGTCGCCTTGGATCGGGCCCGGCCGCACGATCGCCACCTCGATCACGAGGTCGTAGAACGTGCGCGGCTGCAGGCGCGGCAGCATCGACATCTGCGCACGGCTCTCGATCTGGAAGACGCCGACCGTGTCGCCGCGCGAGATGCGTTCGTAGGTCGCGGGATCCTCGGCGGGCACCGTCGCCATCGTGAGGTCGGCCGCGCCGTGTTCGCGCAGAAGGTCGAAGCAGCCGTGGATGTGCGTGAGCGCGCCGAGGCCGAGCAGGTCGACCTTGAACAGCCCGAGCTCCTCGACTGCGTACTTGTCCCACTGGACCACGGTGCGGCCCGGCATCGTCGCGGGCTCGATCGGCACGAGCGTGTCGACCGGATCGCTGCCGAGGAGGAAGCCGCCGGGATGGATCGACAGGTGGCGGGGGAAGTCCTCGATCTGCAGCACGAGGTCGAGCAGCCGTTCGTGCGTCTTCGACTCGCCGTCGAGACCGGCGTGCGCGAGTGCGCCGCGGTCCATCGCCGCGAAGCGGCTGCCGAGCAGCTTGCTCACGCGATCGAGCGCGGTCTCCGCCATGCCGAGCGCCTTGCCGACGTCGCGCACCGCGGAGCGCGCGCGGTAGCGGATCACGTTCGCGACCATCGCGGCGTGGCGGCGGCCGAAGCGTTCGTAGACCCACTGGATGACCTCTTCGCGCCGGTCGTGCTCGATGTCGAGGTCGATGTCGGGCGGCTCGGCGCGTTCGCGGCTGAGGAACCGCTCGAACAGGAGGTCGATCTTCGTCGGGTCGACCGCGGTGACGCCGAGGCAGTAGCACACCGCGCTGTTCGCCGCGCTGCCGCGCCCCTGGCACAGGATGTCGCGCTCGCGGCAGAAGCGGACGATCTCGTGCATCGTCAGGAAGTAGCCGCCGTAGTCGAGTTCTTCGATCAGCAGCAGCTCGCGGTCGATCTGTCGCGCGATCGTGTCGGGGATCGTGTCGCCGTAGCGCTCGCGCGCGCCGCGCAGCGTCAGTTCGCGGAGCCAGCTCGACGGCGTGTTGCCGTCCGGCAGCTTCTCGAGCGGGTAGCGGTAGCGCAGCTCCGTCAGCGAGAACGTGCAGCGTTCGGCGATCTCGCGCGAGCGGGCCAGCGCGCCCGGGTCGTCGGCGAACAGGCGCTGCATCGCGAACGCCGTCTTCAGGTCGTGCTCGGCGTTGGCGCGGAGCAGCGTGCCCGCGGTGTCGAGCGTCGTGCCGTGGCGGATGCACGTGAGCACGTCCTGCAGCGGCCGGCGTTCGGCGCGGTGGTAGAGCACTTCGGTGCCGCCTGCGATCGGTACGGACAGGCGGCGGGCTTCGTCGCGCAGCGCGGCCTCGGCGAGCCGTTCGTCGGCGCGCAGATGGCGCACGCAGTAGGCGTGGAGCCGATCGCCGAACGGTTCTCGCAGCGCCGGCAGGAGCGCCGTGTGCGGACACACCGCGAGCAGTCCCGTCGCGAACGACGCGACGTCGTCGACCGTCGCCAGCGAACTGCCCTTCTCGCTGCAGAGACGCGCTCTCGAAAGCAGCTGGCACAGGTTGCCGTAGCCTGTGCGGTCGGTCGCGAGCAGCACGACGGCGTGGGGCGACGTGCTCGGAGTACGCGACGCCACGGTCACCTCGGCGCCGACCAGCAGCTTGATGCCCAGCTCCTTCGCGCGTGTGTGGGCGGACACGATGCCGTGCACACCGTCGCGGTCGGTGAGCGCGATCGCCGGCAGGCCGAGTGCGTGCGCCTGCTCGACGAGTTCCTGCGGATGCGAGGCCCCTTCGAGGAACGAGAAGTTCGACTTCACCCACAGCGGCGCGTGGTCGGACATCAGTCGACGCTCCCGTGCAGGTACCAGCGGCGCGATCGCCGGTCGTGGAAGACCCACAGGATCTCGCCGCGGTCCGTCTCGACGAAGAAGTAGTCGCGGTCGACGCCGTCCTGCCACCAGCCGCCGTTCGTGCGGAACGGCCCGTGCGCGCGGGTCACCGCGCCGTGTTCGCCGAGCCATGCTTCGGGTTCGTGCACCGGCAGTGTGCCGAGCGGTTCGGGAGCGGCGCGCAGCGTGCGTACGAGCGGCGGCGGAGTGTCGTCGCGTTGCGGCGCCGGCGGGGGCGCCGTGTGCAGTTCGGCGAGCGATCGCAGCGGCGACCAGCGGAAGCTGCGCTCGGGCAGGTGCTCGGCGACGAGGTGTGCCCGCGTCACCGCCGATTCGCCGAACGCGGCGGCGAGACGGGCGATCGCGCGGCCGGCGGCGGCGAGGTCGCGGCGGCGCACGCGCGGCAGCAGTTCGAGCTGCCGGCGCGGGATCGTGGTGCTCTCGAGTTCGACGTCGAACCGTTCGATCGGTCCGTCGAGCGGGACCTGGCCGAGACGCAGCCGCACGAGCTCGAGCAGTTGTCGCACGTCGAGCGTCGGCGCCGCGGGCGCCAGCCGTTCGTCGCGCGGCGACGCGTGTTCGAGCCGCATCCGGATGCAGACCGCGGTGATCGCTTCGCGCCGCGCCGCGACCTGCGCCGCCGCCGCGTGCAGACCCTCCGCGAAGAGGGCGAGGAATCGCTCGAGGTCGGCGTCGGGCATCTCGAACTCGTGCACGAACCGCACCGGTTCGGCGGGCAGCACCGGGGCGAGGGGTGTCCACTCTGCGGTGGCGCGGGCGTGCAGCGCTTCGGCCGCCTTGCCGAAGCGCCGGCCGAGTTCGTGGGCAGGCAGCCGCAGGAAGTCGCCGAGCGTGCGGATGCCGAGTTCCTCCATCTGTTCGCGCAGCTTCGGCGGGGCGTCGAGCACGCGGAACGGCACCGTCGCGGCGCGCCGACGTTCGTCCTCCGGCGACGCCAGCAGCATCCATCCGGTGCGCGACCGCGCGATCGCGAACGTCGGGAAGCGCGCGAACCCGGCGACGACCGACGCGACGAAGCCCTGCGCCACGAGCGCGTCGTGCAGCGCCTTCGCCCACGGCTCGAGTCCGGTGAACAGCTCGTGCAGGCCGTTCGGGTCGACGAAGAACACGCCGGGTTCGGTCGGGACCGGCTCGACGCCCGGCGAGAATCGGAGCAGGAGGCGCAGCAGGTCGGCGCACGCCCCTTCGACGTCGGACTGCGGCAGCACGGCGGCGTGCAGCCGCCGCACGAGCGCCTCGGCGGCGCGGAAGCGGATTCCGCGCTGGATCCGCGCGTCGCGCGCCGCGCGGTTCGCCCACAGGATCCGCGCTTCGGGACGATCGCTCTCGACGACGACGACGGGATCGGCGCGCCATTCGGGATGTGCACGCAGCACGAGCTGCAGCGGCAGCGCCGGGACGTCGGCGCAGGCGGTGCGGGAACGGTCGTTCGCGGGCGCGGTCATGGCTCGGGCTCACGACAGGCCGGCGGGGCCGCGGCGGCGCAACGATTGCGGGCGGTCGGCGGTCGGCAGCTTGTCGCGCACGAGTTGCGGCTCGACGACGAAGAGAGCGCCGTCGCGGCGGCGGCGCGGCTCGATCTTCTGCGCGATCCCGACGCCGTCGGCGGTCGCCCGCGCGTCGGTCAGCACCATCACGCGGCTCTGATGCTCGCGCGCGAGCGCCTGCAACCGCGCGACCCACGCACCGCGGGGTGGTCCCGCCGGCCGCAGGTCGAGCACGAGCAGATCGAATGCACCGGAACGCAGCAGCAGTTCGGCGGCGGCCGGGAGCGCGTGGTTCGCGGGCTTCGCGGCGCTCCGCTGCACGGGAACGTGCACGACGACGAGCGCCGCGAGGTCGACGCCGTTCTGCGCGAGGTCGGGCGGGAACAGCCAGCCGTGCTTCGGCTGGATCCACGCGACGACACCGCTCGCACGCTGGATCGCGACGACCGCGGCGACCGCGAGGCTCGTGCACGAAGCGCCGCCGCCGCCCGAAAGCGCGACGATGCTGCCCGGCTGCGGCCACGCGTCGATCGGCTGCGGCCACGCGTCGGTCTCTGCGCGGCCGCGGCCGAGCGCGCTGGCACGGAAGACACGGGGGTCGATCGGATCCGGCGCGACCATTGCCTCACCTCGCCGTCCGCCGTTTGCCGATCGAATTGCCGAACGAGCGGCGCAGTTCGATCACCTTGCCGAGCAGTTCGAGGGCGTCGGGCACGATCGGCGCGAAGCGGGGGTTCGTCGCGTGCAGTTCGTGTTGGCCGCGTACTACGCGCAGTCTCTTCACCGTTGCTTCCCCGTCGACGAGCGCCACGACGACGTCGCCGGGCTCGGCGCGCGGCTGCCGGCGCACGATCAGCAGGTCGTCGGCGAGGATCTCGGGCGCCATGCTGTCGCCGCGCACGCGCAGCGCGAACAGGTCGCCGGCCGGCAGCTTCGTCTCGATCGCGAGGTGGCCGTCGGCGTCCTCGATCGCTTCGGTCAGCGCGCCCGCCTGCACGCGCCCGAGCAGCGGCACCAGCACGGAACGAGGCCGCGGCGGTCCCGGCAGTCGCAACCCGCGGTGGCGGCCGTCGTCGTCCTTCGCGAGCCGACCCTCCGCGACGAGCGTGTCGAGATGCTCGCGCGCCGTGCCGACGGAGCGGAACCCGAGGGCGTCCTGCACTTCCCGCACGGTGGGTGGCGATCCGGCGAGCAGCCGTTCGGTCACGAACGCGAGCACGCGGTCGCGGGTCTCGCCGGGTGGGGTGTGGGCCATCGCCGCGTGATACCACACGAATGTGCGGTATGGAAGTTCGTGGGCGAAGTGGTGCGCTGGAGCGTGGTTCGGTGCGGTGGTAGAACGCGCCGCCCGCCCGACGGAGATCCGGTGTGTGGTTGCGGTCCTCCTGCCGCTGCCACGCGCGGTCCGTTCCTCCGTTGTTGGTCGCTTTCGCATGAACTCCGCAGCACCGCATTCTCGTTCGTTCGTCGTTCTCTCCGTGCCGATCCTGCTCGCCGCCGCGTGCGGCGGTGGTGGGGGCGGCGGCGCCACGACCGGGACCCTCTCCGGCCAGTTGCTCGTACCGTCGTCGTCGGCCGCGATGCTCGCGAACGACGCAGAGGCATTGATCGCGGCCGACGCGCAGCGCCGCATGGTCGGCGGCGAAGTGGTGGTGTGGCTCGAGCCCGGCCAGACGCCGCCCGATCTCACCGCGGAAGGGCTCGACCTCCTGCGTGCGCCCGGCGGACCGATCGCCGTCTACCAGGCGCGCGCCGCGATGGATCGCCTGTCACTGCACGAAGGCGCCGCGGTCGCGGACAGCAAGGAAGCCGCGACGTGCCGCGCCGCCAGGTCGGCGGAGGGCAAGACCGGCATCCGATGCGCGTCGCCCAACTGGATCCTGCAGGCGACGTTCAGCCCGAACGACACGCACGTCGACAAGCAGTGGCACTACCCGCAGATCAACCTGCCGCAGGCGTGGGACGTGACGCGTGGCTCTTCGAGCGTGATCGTCGCGGTGCTCGACACCGGCATCAAAGCAGCGCATCCCGACTTCGATGCGACACGGTTCGTGTCGGGCTTCGACATGATCAGCAACCCGGCCACCGCGCGCGACGGCAACGGCCGCGACTCCAACCCCGAGGACGAAGGCGATCTCGCGACGCCGCAGGGCAGCAGTTTCCACGGCACGCACGTCGCGGGAACGATCGGCGCGAACAGCAACAACGGCGCCGGTGTCGCCGGCGTCGACCACAACTGCAAGCTGATGATCGTGCGTGTGCTCGGCCAGGGCGGCGGCACCACGTCGGACATCGCCGACGGCATCCTCTACGCCGCCGGCTTGACGAACGGCAGCGGCCAGCTGCCCGCGCAGCGCGCGGACATCGTCAACATGAGCCTCGGCGCGCCGGGTCTGAACGCCGTGATGCAACAGGCCTGTGACCAGGCCGCGGCGGCCGGTGTGCTGCTCGTCGCCGCTGCGGGCAACGACAACACGTCGGATCCTGGTTCGCCGGCGGCGTTCGACTCGGTGCTGTCGGTCGGTGCGGTCGACCTCGTGCGGGCCCGTGCGCCGTACTCGAACTTCTCCAGCACGGTCGACCTCTGGGCCCCGGGTGGCGACATGACCGCCGATCGCAACGGCGACGGCTTCCCCGACGGCGTGCTGTCGTGCGGTGCGGACGACTCCGGCAACTTCTTCTTCAACTTCGAGAACGGCACGTCGATGGCGAGCCCGCACGTCGCGGGTGTCGCGGCGCTCGTGAAGGCGCGCGGCCCGTCGTTGACGGCGGCGCAGATCCGCTCGGTGCTGCTGAACAACACGCAGGCGGGTACCAACCTGCCGAACAGCGGGCGCGTGATCGACGCGCTCGCGGCCGTGCAGGCGGCGGGAACGGCGGCGACGGGTCCGTTCCTCGTCGCGACCCCGACGACCGTCGACTTCGGTGCGTCGTCGACGCAGGCGACGGTCGTCCTCGAGAACCGCGGCACGTCGACGCCGGGCAACCTCGTCTTCCAGAGTGTGTCGTTCTCACCCGCCGCGCCGTGGCTCTCGACCCTCACGTCCAACGACACCGCCGGCGACAACATCGACATCGACCACATCCAGTTCACCGCCGATCGCACGGGGCTCGCGAACGGCGTGCACCAGACGGTGGCGACGCTCAACTACCTGAACGGTGCGACGCCGTTCTCGGTCGCCGTGTCGTTCCGCGTCCAGGTCGGCAGCACCTCGACGTCGACCGACACCGTGTTCGTGCTGCTCGTCGATCCGGACACCTTCGAAACCGTCTTCCAGACGGAGACGACCGCGCTCAGTGCGTTCGCGTTCGGCTTCGGCGGCGTGACGCCGGGCCAATACCTGCTCGCCGCGGGTACGGATCGCAACAACGACAACGACATCAGCGACGCGGCGGAGCTGTTCGGCGTCTTCCCGAGCCTCGACCAGTTGCTCGTGATCGACGTCGCTGCGGGCGAGGTCATCTCGAACCTCGACTTCGCGCTCGAGGAGCAGTCGAGCGTGTCGTCGGCCGGTGCACGCGGCGGTCGCGCGTTCCGGAGGCTGCGCTGATGCGCGCCGCGGCCCTCGCGCTGCTCGCCTCGCTCGTGGCGTGTGCGTGTGAGCCGTCCGCGAAGGACCCGACGCCCATGAAGCAGGAATCGCTGCCGGACTGGTCCGGACCGCCGCTGCAGGTGCAGACGCTCGCCGACGGCGGGATCGCCCTCGAACTGCTCGCGCCGACGGCGAACCATTCGTTCGTGGTCGCGGCGGTGGACACGGCCCCGGGTACCGCCACGATCCGGATGCTGCACACGACGCCAGGCGACGCGTTCGTCGCGCAAGTGATCACGCCGCTGCGGGCGACCGTCGAGGCGGGGCGGCTCGGCGGCGCACGACGCATCGACGTGCGGATCGCGACGAAGGCCGGGCCAAAGGCGCAGGCCGGCGCGGAACGCCTCGCGTTCGTGCTGCTGCGACCCTGACGGCGGCGTCAGGGCTGGCCGCGGTGGCGCAGCGTCGCGAGGAACGTGTCCTTCCAGTGGTATCCGTCGAGCAGCGTCGGATCGTCGTCGCCGAGCAGTGCGCGCGCGACGTAGAGCGCTTCGATCGACGCGAGGCCCGCGGCGGGATCCTCGAAGATCTTGCTGGTGCGCGGATACGCGGTGCGCAGGTCACCGGGGATCGAACGCGGCACCGGCGTCCCGTCGAGGCATGCGAAGAGGCGCGGCAGCCACCGCCACGTCGAGTCGAGCAGCAGCAACGGCCTCCCGGCGTCGGCGGGCGACAGCGGCGGTGCGTCGACCGCGAGCAGCGTGAACCCCGTCGCGTCGAAACGGAACCCGGGGCGCTGCTTCAGGAACGTCATCTCGGGTCGCCCGTGCAGGAAGCGCAGCGAACACTTCCGCACGTTCTCCTTCTCGTGACGGATCACGGTCGTGCGGACCGACGTCACGGCGCGGCTCCGGCGGCGGCGAGCTGACGCAGCACGGCGGCTTCGACGGTCGCGACGTCGATGCCGAGCACACAGAGCGGTGATGCACACGTTCGCCGCGTGCACGGCCGGCACGGCACGTCGTGGAAGAGCACTTCGTGGCGGATCGCACCGTGGGCGCGCGGCCCGTAGCGGCGCGTGTCCTTCGGCCCGAACAGCGCGACGCAGCGCGCGCCGACCGCCGCGCCGAGGTGCAGCGGTCCGGTGTCCGCGGCGACGACGACCGCGCATTCCTTCATCACGCCCGCGAGCCCGAGCAGGCCGAGGTCCTTGCCGTCGACCGCGCGCACACCCCGGGCGGCGGCGAGCACCGGCTCGGCCAGCTCGCGTTCGCCGGGTCCGAAGCCGACCAGCACCGCGACGTTCTTCGCGCGGAGGCGGCGCGCGAGTTCGGCGAAGCGATCGGTCGGCCAGCGTTTGAACGCGGCGAACGCGGACGTGCCCGGATGGAGGAACACGCGCGGTCCCTCGAGACCGTCGAACGTGCCCGCCGGCGGAGTCGGGACCTGGAGCACCGGCGGAGTCGGCGCGCCGGAGAGCCCGATCGCCGCGAGCAGGTGGTGGCCGACGTCGGCGCGGTGGGGCAGCGGCATCGGCAACACGACGCGGCGGCCGTACGCCCACGCGGCACCTTCGCGCGATCCGGGGGCAGCGGCACCGACGCGCGTCGCGGCGCGGGCGAGCCACACGTGGAACGCGCTCTTCTGGATGCCGTGCACGTCGAGCACGACGTCGTAGCGGCGCTGGCGCATCGCGACGATCGTGCGCGGGATCGCGAGCTTGTTCCGGCGCGGGTAGACGAGCACCCGGTCGATCTGCGGATGGCCGGCGAGCAGCGCACGGAAGCGGTCCTCGACGAGGAAGTCGACGGCGACGTCCGGCCGTTCGCGGCGCAGCGCGGCCACCGTTTCGAGCGCGAAGAGCACGTCGCCGAGCGCGGACAGCCGGACGACGAGCACACGGCCCCCGCGCGGCAGCACTTCCGCGCCGGGCAGGGGTGCGGAGTTCGTGGTCTCGCGGAGTCCGGTCACCGGCGCGCGAGCATCGAGCACGTCGAGCACGAGTTCCAGTCGGTTGTGGTCGGCACGTCGGCGGCCTCTAATCGAGGGGTGACCTCGCAGCCGTCCTTCGTCGAGTTGCGCGCACGCGGCGCCATCGGGTGGGTGCGTGCGGATCTCGCGCCGCTCGGACTCGACGCGTTCTGGCAGCCGCTCACCGCGCTGCCCGGAGCGAAGGGGCGCGGCGGCGTCGGCGTCGCGCGGATCGGCGAAGTCGACCTGGTCGTGCGGCCGTACCGCCGCGGGGGTGCCCTCGGCAGGCTGCTGCGCGATCGCTACACGCGGCCCGCGCGGTCGCGACGCGAACTCGAACTGCTCGACGCGCTGCGCAACGAAGGTGTGCCCGTCGTCGTGCCCGTCGCGGCCGTGGCGCGGCGCAGCGGCGCCTTCTGGCGCCTCCGCCTCGCCACCGAACTGCTGCCCGACGCGCTGCCCCTGCCCGCATTCTTCGCCGCGCAACCGGGGCTGCGCCGGTACGCGGCCGAAGCGGTCGGCATCGTCGTGCGGCTCGCGTTCGCGGCAGGTTTGCGCCACCCGGACCTGCACCTCGACAACGTGCTGTGCTGTGCGCGCGGCGACCGTGTGCGGGCGGTCCTCGTCGACCTCGATCGGGGGCGGCTCCGGAAGCCGGTTCCGCAGACCGTCGTCGACGCGATGCTGGTCCGGATGCAGCGCTACGTCGTGCGGCACCGCCAGCGTCTGGCCGCGATCCCGACGCGCATGGAGACGATGCGTTTCCTGCGGGCGCTGGGCCTCGCTCGCGACGAACGCCATGCCGCGTGGCGGCGGTTGCTGAAGGCGCTGCGCCGAGCGGTGGGCCGGCGACAGCTCGCCGGTCGCTGACGACGCGCGACCGGGGAGTCGTCTGCGGGTATGACGGAGGCGTGCTCGTCTCCGAGTTCGACTTCGAGTTGCCGCCGGACCGGATCGCGGTACGCCCCGCGGAACCACGCGACTCGGCTCGCCTCATGGTCGTCGATCGCAGCGGCGAGCGCATCGATCACCGCGGCGTTCGCGACCTTCCCGCGCTCCTTCGCGACGGCGACTTGCTCGTGCTCAACGACACGCGTGTTCGTCCGTGGCGGCTGCGGGGCCGTCGCGCGACGGGCGGCGCGGTCGAGTGCCTGCTGCTCTCGCTGTCGGGCGACCGCGGCGAGGCGTTCGTGAAGCCGAGCGGCAAGTTGGCGCCGGGTGCGCGGATTCCGATGGAGGAGGGCGCGATCACCCTCGAACTGCTCACGTCTCTCGGCGGCGGTCGTTGGTCGGTGCGGCTCGAAGCGAGCGGCGGGGATGTGATCGGTGCGCTCGAGCGCGTCGGTCGTGCACCGCTGCCCCCGTACATCCGCCGCGACGGCGCGGAGGACCGAGCGGTGGACCGAGATCGTTACCAGACCGTGTTCGCGCGCGTGCCGGGCGCCGTGGCGGCGCCGACCGCGGGCCTGCACTTCACGCCCGCACTGCTCGCGGCGGTCGAGGCTCGTGGTGTGCGGATCGCGTTCGTCACTCTGCACGTCGGCGAAGGGACGTTCGCGCCGTTGCGCACCGACGTGGTCGAGGAACACCGCATGCACGCGGAGGAATACGAACTCCCCGCCGCGACGGCCGACGCCGTCGCCGCGACCCGGGCGCGGGGCGGCCGTGTGATCGCGGTCGGGACGACGAGCTGCCGGACGCTGGAGACGTGCGCGTCCGCGGAGCGGACCGTGCGCGCGGGCGCCGGGCGTTCGGACCTGTTCCTCTACCCCGGACGGCCGTTCCGCGTCGTCGACGGGATGCTGACGAACTTCCATCTGCCGAAGTCGACGCTGCTGATGCTGGTGTCGGCGTTCGCGGGGCGCGAACGGATGCTCGCGGCGTACCGCGCGGCGGTCGAACTCGGTTACCGCTTCTTCTCGTTCGGCGACGCGATGCTGATCGTCTGACCGGGCCGCCCTTCAGAGCGTGCGGCGCAGCGACTCCGCGGCGTGGCGTGGGTCACGGGCATCCAGGATCGCGCTGCTGACCGCGATGCGATCGACTCCGAGCGCCTGCAGAGCACGCAGGTTGTCGGGCGTGATCCCGCCGATCGCGAAGAGAGGCAGGCGGTGCGCGGCGGCCGCTGCGAGGGCCGCCTCGATCTCGGCCGGGGACTTGGCGGTGGTGTAGCCCTTCGTCGCGGTCGCATGGCACGGTCCGAAGCCGACGTAGTCGGCTCCGGCGGCCGCCGCCGCGGCGATCTGGGCGACGTCGTGCGTACTCACCCCGAGCCAGGAGGAGACCAGCAGTTTCCTCGCGGCATCGGTCGGCATGTCGCCTTGGCCGACGTGAGCGCCCGCGGCGCGCGAACGGACGGCGAGCATCACGTCGTCGTTCACCAGCACCGGCACACCCCGATCGCGGCAGACGGTGCGGCACCGTTCGAAACCGGCGCGGTCCGGCGCGGCCGTTCGCCACTGCACGATGTCGACCCCGCCGTCGAGCGCGGCGACCAGCGTGTCCCATGGGTCGTTCCTGCACCGGTCCGGCGTGAACAGCAGGTAGAGACGGCGGTCGGGGAACGGCATTCGACGCCGCGAGACAGTAGCAGGCGTGCACGTGCCGCGCCGCTGTGGCGGCTCGGGCATGCAGGTCGTAGCGTGCTGGCCTCGATGACGGACGCGCTGCTGCCGAACCTGCTGCTCTTCGCGACCGGCCAGGCGGCGGCGTGGTTCTACCTGCGGACGGGGCGGTGGTGGATCGGCGTTCTCGCGTCGGGCGCCTTGTGGGTGATCGCCGACTGGTACTTCCTCGCGCGCTTCGCGTTCGCCGCCGGACCTCCCGATCTGCTCGTACCGCTCGTTGCCATGCAGGTCGTCGCGGCGTGGGTCATCCTGGCGCTGGCCTTGGCCCTCTGGCGCCGGCGTTGGTCGGCTACCGCGCGGCGCCGCGCGGAGATCTACGGTCAGGGCATGGTCGCGTACCTGCACGGCGACCATCGGAACGCCGAACGCACGTTCCGGCGCCTCGTGCGCAGTGACCCCTGGGACGCCGCGGCGTGGGTGGCCCTCGGCAACGTCGCGCTGCGAACGGGAGCGCTCGGCCAGGCGAGGCGCTCGTTCCGCCGCGCACTCGGCGTCGACACGAAGGCCCTCTACACCGACTTCGTGAAGCACCAGATGACCCGGCTCGCGGCGCCGCCCGCGGCATGAGCGGGGCGCGTGCTTGCGCGACCGGGTGCTGGCTCGGGTAGGAGGAGGCCGGATCGGCCATCGCACCGGGCGGAGCAGAACCAGCCCCCGGGTCATCCTGTCTGTGGGACGGGACGAAAGCGCGACGTTGCAGCGACACTTCTTTCACCTCTCGCGGACCCCTCTCCCGAGGCCTCTCTTCATGCGACTCGTCGCCTTCGTCTGTTTCGCCGCATCCCTGGCTGCGCAGGGGCTCCCGCCCCAGCCGGTTCCGCCGCAGAACCCGATCACGCCCGAGAAGGCGATCCTGGGAAAGCTGCTCTTCTGGGAGGAGCAGATGTCGAGCAACAACCGGATGGCCTGCGGCACGTGCCACAGCTTCGCCGCCGGCGGCGGTGACCAGCGCCGCGCCGTGTTCCCCGGCCTCGACGGCGTGACGCCGTCCCCCGACGACAGCTTCGGCTCGCCGGGCATCGTCCGCAGCGACACCAACAACGACTACCTGCCGGACGCCGAGTTCGGGCTCCAGGCCCAGGTCACTCGACGTGCGTCGCCGAGCATGCTCACCGCGGCGTGGTTCCCGGAGGTGTTCTGGGACGGTCGTGCGCGCGGCCAGTTCGTCGATCCGGACACGGGCGCCGTGCTGATCCCCGTGGGGGGAGCCCTCGAGAACCAGGCCCTCGCACCGATCCTGGCCGGCGACGAGATGGCCCACGATGCGCGCACGTTCGCCGAAGCGACGTCGAAGCTCGTCACGGTCCGCCCGATGGCGGTCGCGACGAACCTGCCGCCGGACATTGCGTCCGCGATCGCGGGCGGAGCGACCTACCCGGACCTCTTCAACGCCGCGTTCGGCACGCCCACGATCACCGCGGCGCGGATCGCGTTCGCGATCGCGACCTACCAGCGCACCCTGGTGCCGAACCAGGCGCCCTACGACCTGTTCGTCGCCGGCAACCCGACCGCTCTCACGCCGGCCCAGATCAACGGGCTGAACGTCTTCACGGGTCCTGCGCGCTGCAACCTGTGCCACACACCGGGGCTGTTCAGCGACACCCAGTTCCGCAACCTCGGCCTTCGGCCGATCGCGCAGGACAACGGCCGTCAGGGCACGACGGGACTGCTCGTGGATCGCGGCAAGTTCAAGGTGCCGAGCCTGCGCAATGCCGGGCTGCGCGGCACGTTCATGCACAACGGCCAGTTCACCACGATCGCGCAGGTGTTCGGCTTCTACCTGGGCGGCGGCGGCCCGAACCTCGACAACAAGGACCCGCTGCTCGTGCCGCTGAACGGTCCTCCGCCTCAGGGTGTGCCGCCTCCCGCCGCCGCGGATCTGCAGAACTTCATCATCAACGGTCTGACCGATCCGCGCGTCGCCGCCGGCGTGTTCCCGTTCGATCGGCCGACGCTCGCGAGCGAACGCATCCCGCCGCAGGGTTTCCTCTACGGCCTGCCGTCCGCGGGCACCGGCGGTCGCGTCCCGTCGATACTCGCACAGGTCCCGGCGAACGTCGGCAACGTCGACTTCAAGATCGGAATCGGCAACGCGCGCGGCGGCGCGGCGACGATCTTCGTGCTCGGTCTCCAGCCGACGAGCCTGCTCTACTCGGGTGTCACGCTGCTCGTCGATCCCGGATCGGCGCTCCTGTTGCCCGGCGTGCTCGGCGGCGCGGCGGGTGTGCCCGGGGCGGGCTTCGGCAACTTGCGCATCGGGGTGCCCGATCTGCCGTTCCTCAGCGGGCTCACGATGTATGCGCAGTGGTTCGTCGTCGACCCGGGCGTCGTGAACGGTGCGGCGACGACCGCGGGCGCCGAAGTCCGGTTCTTCTGACGGCGCTCTCGCCGGATCACGCCAGCTCGAAGGCGCTACGGTAGTGCGCGTGCTGCTGCAGGTGCTCGACGAGTGATCGCAGGTCGCGGTCGTGAGCGAGCGTGGCGCTGTCGCCGATGACCGTGAGATGGCGGCGCGCGCGGGTCAACGCCACGTTGAGCCGGCGCATCTCGGCGAGGAAGCCGACTTGCCCGGCTTCGTTGCTGCGAACCAGCGACACGACCACGGCCTCTTTCTCGCGCCCTTGCAGTCCGTCGACGGTGCCGATCTCGAGCGCGGTCGAACCGAAGCGTTCCCGCAGCAGCTGCACCTGGGCGTTGTACGGCGTGACCACCGCGATCGCGTCGTCGTCGACACCGGCTTCGCGCAGGGCGCCGACGACTCGGACCACGAGATCGGCCTCGCCAGGGTTGCCCTTGCTGCTCTCGTCGTCGCCGGAGGTCTCCTCGTGTCCGCAGCCGGCCGTGTCGACGAAGCACAGGGCTTCGCTCGTCCACTCGTTCGCGACCACGTTCGGCAGATCGGTCAGCAGGTGGGCCCGGACGGCGCCGGCGGCGACGAGCCGGCCGTCGTAGAAGCGCGTCGAAGACCACGCCGCGATGCGTTCGTGCATCCGGTACTGGACGTTCAGCATGCGTGCCAACGTGGGTGCGTGCCTCGATTCCGCCAGGCGCTCGAACATCGTCCTGGCGAGCCCGCCGCGGGCGGCTTCTTCGGAATGGATGGTCGGCGGGAGCTGGCGGTGATCGCCGGCGAGCACCGTTCGTTTGCCTCGGGGCAGGGGGATCCAGCAACTCGCCTCGAGCGCTTGCGCGGCTTCGTCGATCACCACGCGGTCGAACGGGCGCTCGGCGAGGAGCGCATCGGCGGCTCCGACGGTCGTCGCGAGAACGACCTCCGCGCCCTCGACCAGGCCGCGCGTGATCGCGCCCTCGATCTGCCGCAGTTCGGCGCGCAACGTCCTCACCTCGGCGCGCGCGGCTGCGCGGTCCTGGCGCGACTTCGCGCGGTGCACACGGCGCAGACCCTGGTCGACTTCGCGGCGAACGTCCCGCAGCAGCTTCTGCTCGGGCGCCGCCTGTACGAGTTCCGCGAGCGAGACGTCGCGCACCGCCGTGTGGATGCGGGCCGGGTGGCCGAGTCGCACGACACGCAGACCGGCTCGCACCAGCCGCTCCGCGAGGTTGTCGACCGCGACGTTGGAGGGCGCGCACGCGAGGACTCTCTCGCCGCGTGCCACGACCTGGCGGACCAGTTCCACGAGCGCGGTCGTCTTGCCGGTGCCGGGCGGGCCGTGGATCAGCGCCACCTGCTCCGCGCGGAGTGCGTTCGCGACCGCCTCGCGCTGCGATCCGTCCAGATTCGTGTCGAACCACACGATGGACTCGTCGGGCGGCTTGCTCGAGACGTCCGGTTCGCGTTCTTCGAAGAGCACGTCGAGGCGCCTTCCCTCGTCGCCGCGCCTCTCGCCGAGGAGGTCTCTCAGTGCCGCGTCGAGGCGGCGCCACGTGACGTCGGTCGCGATCCGGTCGAGTCGCACCAGCGGCGGCAGGTCCGCTTCGTCGTCGTCGAGCGCGATGGTCACTTCGCCGCTGCGCGAACGTACGAACACGGCGGTGGCTACCGGCGCGGCGTCGCGCGTCGCCCGCACGGCGACCACGTCACCGGGTGAGAAGCGGTGGGCGGGCAGTTCCCCGGCCCGGCTCGGTCGCAGCACGGCGTGCAATCGTCCGCCGAATCCCGGCTCGAGGTCCGCGACCTCGAGCCGCAGCATCGTGCTTCCGCGCGCAACCAGCTCGGCGTCGGAGCGCATGCGCAGATCGCGCTCCGCCTCGGCGATCTCGGCTTTCCGCTCGAGCAGCAGCAAGCGCTGCTGCTCGGCCACGAACGCGCGCCGGTCCACGGCGTGTCAGCCGATCTTCTCGCTGATGGTCTTCGCCTGCAGGAACTGCAGGAGGTAGTCGGGGCCGCCCGCCTTGCTGTCCGTGCCCGACATGTTGAAGCCGCCGAACGGATGGCCGCCGACGAGGGCGCCGGTGCACTTCCGGTTGATGTAGAAGTTGCCGACGTGGAAGCGGCGGCGCGCTTCGTCCTTCTTCTTCGCGTCGTTGGTGAACACCGAGCCAGTGAGGCCGTACTCGGTGTTGTTCGCGACGGCGAGTCCTTCCTCGAAGTCCTTCACTTTGATGATCGCGAGCACGGGCCCGAAGATCTCTTCCTGCGCGATCTTCGCGGTCGGGCTCACGTCGGCGAACACCGTCGGCTTCACGAAGTGACCGCCGGCCGGGCCCGCCTCGCCGCCGATCAGCAGCTTGCCTTCCTTCTTGCCGCTTTCGATGTACTCGAGCGTCTTCCGCTTCGCAGCGGCGTCGACCATGGGACCGAAGTTGTTCGTGCGATCGGCAGGGTGCCCCATCCGGATCGCCGCGACCTTCGGCGTGAGCCGGCGGCAGAACTCGTCGTAGACGTCCTTGTGCACGATCGCGCGGCTGCAGGCCGAGCACTTCTGGCCCTGATAGCCGAAGGCCGAGGCAGCCACGGCGTCGACCGCCTTGTCCAGATCGCAGTCGCTGTCGACGAGGATGCTGTCCTTGCCGCCCATCTCCGCGACGAGGCGCTTCATCCAGATCTGACCCGGCTGCGTCTTGGACGACTTCTCGAAGATCCACAGCCCGACATCGCGGCTGCCGGTGAACGAGATGAAACGCGTCAGTTTGTGCTGCACGAGCGCGCCGCCGACCGAAGCACCCGGACCGGTGACGAAGTTGAGCACGTTCTTGGGCAGGCCGCACTCGTGCATCAGCTCGACCCACATCGCGGCGATCGCGGGCGACTGGCTCGCCGGCTTCAGCACGACGGTGTTGCCGGCGAGCAGCGCTGCGGACGCCATTCCCGCCATGATGGCCAGCGGGAAGTTCCACGGCGGGATGACTGCGCCCACGCCGAGCGGGATGTAGATCATCTGGTTCCGCTCGCCGGGCACGTGCGTGACGGGTTGCGGTTGGGCCATGCGCAGCATCTGGCCGGCGTAGTACTCGAGGAAGTCGATCGCCTCGGCAGTGTCGGCGTCGGCTTCTGCCCACGACTTGCCGACTTCGTGGCAGAGGAGCGCGGAGAAGAGGTGCTTCTTCTCGCGCAGCCGCTGGGCCGCGCGGAAGAAGATGCCGACCCGGTACTCGGCGTCCGTCGCGGCCCATGCCGGGAACGCGGCGTGCGCCTTCTCGACGGCGGCGGTCGCGTCGGCCTCGGTCAGCTTGGGATAGCGGCCGATCCGTCGCGTGGTGTCACCGGGGTCGAAGTTCTCGAACGTCTCGTTGCCGCGGATCGGTTCCCCGCCGATCCAGCACGTCCACGTCTTGCCCAGCACGTCTTTCTGGATCGTCTGGAGCGCGCGCTGGAACGCTTCCTGTTCTTCGGGGCGGGAGAAGTCGGTGAACGGTTCGTTGCGGAATTCGGGCAGCTGCACGGCCGCGTCCTCGTTTGCTTCGGGGGAGGGCTGAGGATGCGAAGGGAGGCTCTGGAACGCAAGCGACCTGCCGGGAGGTGGCCGGCAGGTCGTCGCGGAGATCAGGGTTCTCGGGAAGTCGGGAAAGTCGATCGCAGGTCGTCGGGAGGCGTCAGGCTTCGTTGGGGTGAGGGGGTCTCAGGAGGCTTGCCACTTGTGGCGCTGGACGGTGTCGTCGAACTGCTTGCCGTCGTTGCGGCTGAAGAGTCGGACGCGGCCGCCGCAGTGCACGCAGTAGGAGAAGTTCACACTCATCAGGAACCGCACGTAGTCCTTGCACTGCTCGCACCACTTCATCTCGTCGTAGTAGTCGCTGGTCGTCATCCGGGTCTGCTTGTCGTGGGCGTTCTTCACGACCGGGAAGGAGCAACGCGCTTGCCAGGTGTCGTCGCAGCGCATCGGTTGGCGCCAGGGAACGGTGCCACCGCACGAACGCCGTTCCGCGTCGCGAGCGGTGTTCACTGCGCCGGCGTCTCGGTTCTGCGACGCCAGGTTCCCCCTCCTGACGGGTCGCGCGGGACAGTGTCCATGCGACCGCGTGTTGCGACGTGAGCGTCGCGGGATCCGGACCGTCGCTATCGGGCGACTGGCGGGATCTCTCCCGCGATCGCGGCGGCGATCTCGTCGCGCACACGGGCTTCGGATTCGCGCGCGAGCGCGCGCTCGAGGGATGCCGACTTTGCGTCGATCCGACCGATTGCCCATGCCGCGTGGCCGCGCACGACGGGGTCGGCGTCCTCCAGCGCGCTCTCGAGGTGTGGGAGCGCCGAGCGGTCGCCGCGGTTGCCCAGCACGATGGCGGCGTTGCGGCGGAGTCCGCTCAGTGTCGCCCGGCGCATCGCCGTCCCCACGAACTCCGCCTCGTAGCGTGCGGTGTCCATGGCCAGAACGTCGACGAGGGTCCAGGTTTCGACGATGCGATGCGGCCGAAGATCGGGCGGCCGTTGCTCGCCGCGGTGCGTCGATCGCTCACTGCGCTTCGTGAACGGGCACACTTCGAGGCAGACATCGCAGCCGAACAGCCATTCGCCCTGCGCAGCGCGCAGTTCGCGCGGGACGAAGCCGCGATGTTCGATCGTCGAGTAACTGAGGCAGCGCCGTGCATCGATCTCGAACGGGGCGACGATCGCGCCGGTCGGGCACGCATGCAGGCACGCCGTGCAGGTGCCGCAGGATCCCGGGGACGGCGCGTCCGGCGGGAGGTCCATGGCCGTCAGCAACTCGGCGAGCTGCAGGTAGGGGCCGTGCGTCGGCGAGATCACCATGGCGCTCTTCGCCAGGAATCCGATGCCGCTTCGGACGGCCAGGGCGCGTTCGAGGACCGGTACCGCGTCCGTTCCGCCGTTCATCGAGCCGAACGGTGCGCCCGCGGCTTCGAGTGCTTCGCGAAGAGCGAACACCCGGTCTCGCATCCAGCGGTGGTAGTCGCGGCTGGCCGCGTAACGCGCGACGCGCCCACCGCCGGGAAGCTCGATCGGCTGGGCGCCGTAGTCGACCGCGAGCGTGATCGCGGAACGCACACCCGGTCGCCACTTCGTCGGATCGAGGATCCGTTCCGTGTTCGAAGCCAGGTACTGCATGTCCCCGTGCCGGCCCGCTTCGAGCCAGGCCAGGAACTTCGCCCCGTGCTCGCCAGGGTCGGCCGGGCCGAAGCGCACGAGGTCGAACCCGGCATCTCGCGCAATTTCGCGCACCGTCTCGGGCGAGGGCATGCCGGCAATGCTACGCCGTGCGCGTTCGGGCACGCGGTCTCAAGGCGCCGCCCCGATGTGACCGATGCCAGCGGGACGACGGGGGGCTTTCGCCCTTCGGGTGAGGGTCCGGCGAGTCATGACCAAGTCCGTGCTTCCGATCGAAGTCCCCGCAACCTCCTACGTGTTGCCCGCCCCGCGCCGGAGTGCGCCGGGCGTGATCGTCGGCGAACCGCGCACCGGGTCGGCGCTGGAGCGGGGGACCCGCGTCGCTCGCACGCTGGGCGAGCGATTCCTCGCGTTCGCCGAGTGCCAGCAGCAGTTCCTGTCCGAACTCCGTTCGCGTCTTGCGGCCCTCGACGGGGACATCGCCGACGGTGCGCGGGCGCGGCTGAAGGGCGCGCTCGGGGATGCGGTGGCGGTCCTCGACTGGTGCGACTCGGTCCAGTCCGATCTGCTGACCGAGTCCCGGCGCGCCGCCGAAGGACTCGAGCCGCTGGACGTCGTCGCACTGTGCACCGAGGTCGCCGCGTCGGTCGCGCCGGAGGGCGGCGTGCAGGTGACCGGCAGTTCTCCCCAGTGGTGGGGGGATGCCAGGGTCCTGGCCGACGCCATCGGTCACGGCCTTGCGGTCGTGGCGGAGCGGACGGGAGGCATCGGGGGCCGGCGGATCGAAGTTGCGTCGGTGCAGCACGGCCTGCGGATCCGCATCGCGGGACTCGGAGAGCCGGGGGACAGCCTCGACGCGGGCACCGTTCGTCGCTTCCGACAGGCCGTGGAGCGTCTCGGAGCCGCCGTTGTGCCCGACGACCTCGGACCCGGCGGTGCGGGGCTCGTGCTCGTGATCGCGAAAGCGCCCGCCGAAGCCCGGGCCGACTGAGGGCGGGGCATCGTTGGTCTCTGGCCGATGCCGTCGGCCCCACCCCGTTACTTCCCAGGGCGCATGGCCTATGGCAAGATGCCCCGTGGAGCGGCGCGGGCCATTGCGGTTCACGCGGGCTCCGAAGACCTCGCATGCAGCCCAGCCACAGCAACATGGATCGCCAGGTCCTCGCGGGCCGGCTGCTCGAGTTGTGGGAACGAACGGGCGATCCCGCGTTGCGCGAACTCGCGGCCGGACGGGCGCCGCGTCCCGACACGATGGTGCGCACGGACCAGGAGTTCTCCGACTGGCTCAGCACGTCGCTGATGGAGTGCTTCAAGAACAGCGGTGACGCGGCGGTCTTCGCACTCCTGTTCGATCTCAATCGCGCTTCGTTCTTGCACGCGATCCACTGCAGCCTGCGTCGCTATCACAACCGGATCGACGAACAGGACGTGTTGCAGGAGGTCTTCCTCAACATCTACCGGTACCCGCACCGGTTCCACGCCGACAAGGCCGAGGCCTTCCGCGGCTGGGGGCATCGGATCGCGCGCAACACCCTGCTGAAGTTCCTGAAGAACCACGCGCGGCTCGCGCGCGTGCGCGAGATCGACGAAGAGGTGATGCAGCCCGAGGATTTGCGCCTGCGGCGGCCCGATCGGGCAGCGAGCGACGCGGAGAGCGCCGACGTGGTGAATCACGCGTACTGCCTCTACCTGCAGCTGTACTTGCTGCACTTCGGCCGGCTCTCGCCGAAGGAGCGCCTGGCTCTGACGATGGTCGAGGTCGACGGGGTCCCGTATCGCGATGCGGCGGTGGCGCTGCGGATCCGCATCGAGAACCTGAAGATGGTGATCTTCCGCGGTCGCCGGAAGATCTTCCGTGGGATGGAGCAGTCGCTCGGCGCCCTGGCCGATGGCCGCACGGGGAACGTTGTGTCGGATGCTCCGATGCTGCGTGCTCGTTCGGCACCGGCGCACCCAGCAAGCATGACCCGCCTGGTTCCTGCGCAGGTCGGAAGACCGACCGAGCACCGTGACCAGGATTCGAGGCCCTGCTAGTCGCGTACGTCCCATGCCCAGCGAACCCGGCAACGATCCCTGCCTCCAGATCCAGGTGGATCTGTCGGCGATGCTCGACGGAGAGCTGGATCCCGCGTCGGTGCGCCGGGTCATGGTCCACTCGGACGTCTGTGCGTCGTGCCAGCGGTTCCTCGCCGGCATCCGGAGTCAGGTCCGCCTGCACCGGAAGCTGGACGGGATGGTGCCCGCCGCGACAGGGGCCGAGGCAGCGGTCGGCTCCCCCGGCGCGGCTCGGCTGCGTGAACAACTCACCGTCAACCGGCAGCGTCTGTCGAAGATCCTCTACGAACTCGGCCGCTGCTACGTCCTGACGGGGTTGTCGCCCGACTTCTCTCGCGAGGTTGCGAAGGAGCCGGTGCCGCTGCCCGATGTCGCGATGCGCGGTCGCATCCTGTTGGACGAGGTTGCGAGGTCCGAGGCCGGCGCCCACGGCCCGGAGTGGGTTTGCGCGAAGGAGCTCTTCGATTCCCAGTTGCGCTCCCCGGACGAGAACCTGTCCAAAGGCCAGCGTCTCCTGTCGGAGTGCTTGGCGCTCGATCCCGCGATTCACGAAGCGCGCATCTACCTCGGGCTCCTTCACTACGTCCGCGGCCAGCGGCTCTTGTCGCGCAAGCAGTTCTTGCATGTCCTCTCCGGTGCCTCGGACAAGGTCGTCCGGGGCTATGCGCTGCTGAACCTCGGCAACCTGGACCTCGACGAAGGGGACTGCGATGGCGCGGTGCGCCTCCTCCAGGAACTGCTGGACTCGGGAGTGACCCACGAACAGCCGCGGATGACCATCCTCGCGTTCTTCAATCTCGGTCTGGCGTACGGCCTGAAGGGCCAATTCCAGGCCTGTCTGCACTGGTTCGACCGGCTGCACGAGGAGACGCCACATCGGCGCGCCTGGGTAGCTCGCGAACTCGGAAGGCGGAGCCAGTTCCTGCACCTGATCCGGTCCCATCCGGAGGCGCGGGTTGTGGCGGAACGGTTCCCGGCGTGGTTCCCGGCCGCAGCGGGGGCTTGAGAGATGACCGTGTGTCGTCTTTTTGTCACCGCCGCGAGTTCCTGCCGCCGCGACGGTAGTGTTCGCCGGCCTGCTGAAAGCCCCGTTCCTCTGCCGATGGGACGTCCATGAACTTCCGCCTCGGAAACCTCCCTGCGTTCGCGATCGCCGCCTTGTTGGCGTTGCCGGGACTGAGCACGGATGGCGGTGGCAACGCAAGTGGGACCGGCGTCTGGATCCTGCCTCGCCCCACCTACGTGAGCTCGATCTCGTCCGGCTGCGGCGGTAGCGCTTCGACGACTCCGGTTTCGTCCTTTGCGGTCGCTTCCCTCGGCTCGGACGTGCGGCTTGTCACGTCTTCGGACCTCACTTCGTTCACGGCCGCGATGATCGATCCGGTGTCCGGGGTCGCGATTCCGCTGGTGGTGTCGGGCCGCGAGGTGGTCATCTCGAAGGACCATCTGCAAGGTCTGGCAGCCTCGGGCGCGTTGGCGACCGATGTGGTCGTCGCCGATTCGGGACAGCTCGGCTACGTGCTCCGTTTGCAGATCGACCCGGTGAGCGGTTCGGCGACGCTGACCCTGCGCTGACCGACTGGAGCCGAACGGGGGCGACGCGGGTGACCGGTCACGGTGCCGCGGTGCGTCGCAGCCAGCCGCGCCGTCCGAGATCGAGCATGCGGGCCGGCCGATTGGTGCACATCGCATCGATTCCCATCGCTGCACCACCCAACACGCCGAGCTCGTCGTCCGTGGTGTAGGTGCACACGAGGAGGCCAGCCGCGTGCGCGTCGATCACCTGTTCGGTGCGCACTTCGCGGTCGTGCCAGTGCAGCATGCCTGCACCGAGCTCCGTGGCACGCGCAATGGCGCGGCGGTCCATCGCGGCGAACTGCTTCGTGGGTCCGAGTAGGGCCACGCCCACTTCGGGTGCGACGCGTCGGAACGACGCGACGAACTCCCAATCGAAAGACTGCACGATGCAGCGCGAGCGAACGTGCGGCGGGATCGTTCGTGCGTAGGCCTGGGGCTCGCCGGCCTTGTGCTCGATCATCGCGATTCCCGCGGGGCAGATCGTGGCGAGCGCTTCGGCGAGGGCCGGCACACGCGCTCCGGGAGGGGCCTTTGCATGCCACGCCGAGGCGTCGAAGCCGCGGAGCTCCGCGAGAGTCGCTCCGGCGACGAGTAGCCCCGGTCCGACGCGGAGCGCGCTGTCGGTCGTGCGGTCGAGGCAGTCGTCGTGGATGCACACCAACGCGTCGTCGAGTGTCGCTCGGACGTCGAACTCCTGCATCCCGACCCCGAGGCGCACCGCGCTCTCGAAAGCCGGCAGCGTGTTCTCGGCGAAGTGCTCGCTGTCACCGCGGTGTGCAACGACGACCGGAGCTTCGCGGCCGGCTTGGCGGAGATCGTCGAAGACGCTCGGGCGGGCTGCCGACATGGGGCGGGAGTGTACCTCCCGCCAAGCCGCGGCCGAACCTCGACGAAAGCTGTGGCGAGGATCGGCGACCGTCTCGCATGATCCGTCGCGATGACTCCCGAGACATACCGGTGGCTGCATCTCGTCGGCGTGCTCATGCTGTTCGTGGGCCTGGGCGGCATCCTGGCGCAGGCGGGCGACGGCAAGGGTTCGCGCCTGTTCCTCGCCCTCCACGGCATCGGCCTCGTCGCGATGCTCGTTTGTGGAATCGGCTACATCCACAAGAAGCCCCTCGCGTGGGAGAACTGGGTGTTCGCCAAGATCGCGTGCTGGGTGCTGCTCGGCGCCGTGCCGGTGCTCGTGCGCCGCGGCGTCCTTCCTCGCGCCTTGGCCTTGATCCTCGTGATCGGGCTCGGAGGAGCGGCGGCATGGTTGGCGCAAGCGAAGCCGTTCTGATCGAATCGGGGGCGCGCACGCCCGCCACCCGACGAACGAGGCTCGCATGAACGAAGCGAAGATCCGAGGCACGATCGAAGACAGCATCACGACCAAACAGGCTCTCCTCGCGAAGTGTGTTCCGAGTCTCGGCGCGTTGTGCGACCTCGCCGTCGCCACGCTTCGCGGCGGCGGCAAGATCCTTCTGTGCGGCAACGGCGGCAGTTCGTGCGACGCCGCGCACGCCGCCGGTGAACTCGTGGGCTGGTTCGAGCGGAAACAGCGGCCACCGTACGCCGCGATCGCCTTGGGCCAGTCGGTGCCCACTCTGACAGCCATCGGCAACGACGCCGGTTACGAGCACGTCTTCGCGCGCGAAGTGGAGGCCATCGGGCGAGCAGGCGACCTGCTCGTCGGGTTCACGACCTCGGGCGGCAGCAAGAACGTCGTCTCCGCGTTGCGACAGGCGAAGGCTCTGGGACTCTCGACCGCCGTGTTGTGCGGCGAGCGCCGCGGCGCCTCACTCGAACACGCCGACGTGGCAGTCCAGGTGCCGTCGACCAACACGGCGCGCATCCAGGAGTCGCATCTCGTCTGCGTGCACGTCTTGTGCGCCGCCGTCGAGGAAGCGTTGGCGTCGTAGGGTCAGTTCTTCCTCTCGACGCAGGTCCACGCACCGGTCCAGACGTCGGCCAGGACCGAGTCGGGTCTCAGGGGGCCGTTCGTGAGGGTTTCGCCGCGGTCGCGTTCGGCTGTCCGGGCGAGGAGCGCGCTCGGCAGCGCGGCACCGGCGCGGCCGACGTAGTCGCCGACGGGCTTCGTGACCTGCATCGACTCGTCGCCGAAGACCGTGTTCGTCCACGAACGCACCTTGGGAAGGAGTTCCTCGAGTTCGGGCACCGGGTTCTTGGCGGCGACGACCACGAACGTGGTGACGGCGCGGATTCCGGCGCGCGTGTTCCACGCGAGTTCCTTGTCGGCGATCTTGCCCGGCAACACGCTCGTGCCGGCGGTCAATTGCTTCGGCAAGTCCGTCTTCATGCTCGCCGACGGCCACAAGAGGATCGTGCCGTCTTCCGCGCTGTGCGAGAACACGTAGACGTGGCGCGGCTCGTCGCACCAGACCGACAAGCGGAGCGGAGTCTCCGGCGGCAACTCGTCGAACGGGCGGCCTTGACGAACGTCGTTGCCAGTCACGATCCGCCATGTGCACGCCGGAACCCCGCCCGCGCTGCGCGACGGCAACCAGATCGCGGCCGCTGCAGCGATCGCCAGGGCGGGGATGACGAGGAGGCGCCGGTTCATTCGTGGCACGTTACGCAGCCGTGTCGCACGGGTCGAGGCAAGCGCTTCCCAGGTGGCTTCGCCTGTCACGTCCGGGCTACGCTGTCGACCATGCGAACGGCCGCCCTCGTCGTATTCCTCACGGTTGGTCTCGCTGCCCAGGATGCCCCCAGGACGAAGGGTGGGCCGACGAAGGAGGCGCCGCCCTCGCCGATTCGCTTCACGACGTTCCCGGTGCCCGACGGCGCACCGCTCGACATCGCCGACGCGACGAAGGCCAGCGTTGCCGCGATCCTCGCGCTGCAGGAAGGCGAGGGTCACGACCAGTGGCCCTACGAAGGGGTCTATCGCGAAGATCGCGGGCAACTGCCCGTCGGCTACCGCGTCGGCGGCACCGCGATCACATGTCTCGGTCTCCTGGCGGCGCCCGGATACGCGAAGGACGAAGGGCGCCAGGCCGCCGTACGACGGGGTCTCGAGTTCGTGTTGGCGACCCTCGACGCGCCCCGCATGCAGCTCGACTTCCTCGGGACGTACGACGTTCGCGGTTGGGGCCACGCCTACGCGCTGCTGCTGTTCCTGCACATGCAGGACGCGAAGCTGGTGCCCGCGACATCGACCGCGGCGGTGGACGCGAAGGCGAAATGGCTGGTGCGCGCACTCGTCGAATCCGCGATCCCGAAGAGCGGAGGATGGAACTACTCGAGGCCGCGCGGCTACCAGAGTCCGCGCAACACGGCGTCCACGTTCATGACGGCGCCGACCCTGCAGGTGCTCTTCCACGCGAAGGCTCGCGGGCACGACGTCCCGGACGAAGTCGTCGAGCAGGCGATCGCCGCCCTGGAGCGCGCGCGGGCGAAGCCGGGTGGCTACGCGTACGGCGCGCCCGCGAAGGCGCAGGCGGACATCGACGAGGAGCGCCTGACGATGATGGACAAGACGCCCAGTTCGGCAGCCCGCGCCGCGGTGTGCGAGACCACCCTGATGCTGGCCGGTCGCGGCGATCCGGCGAGGTTGCAACGCGCGGTCGAGCGCTTCTTCGAGCACTGGGACGATCTCGCCGTGCGGAAGAGCCAGACCGGGACGCACATCGAGCCGTACGGCATCGCGCCCTACTACTTCCTCTACGGTCACCTCTACGCGGCGCAGGCGATCGAGATGATCGAGGATGCGGAGCTGCGGCAGTCGCTTCGTCAGAAGATGCTCGTCGTGCTCGCGCGTTCTCGCGAGGCGGACGGCAGCTGGAACGATCGCCAGTTCGGCCGTTCCGCGGGTTATGGCACGTCGATGGCCCTGCTCACGATGCACATGCCGCATCTGCCGAAGCCTGTTGCGTGGAAGCCGGCCGCGGCGAAGTGACGCGTCATCGCCCGCCGCGGTGCACCTGCTGGGGCGTGGCCTGATCGGTCGGCATCACGACGATCGTGTCGAGGTTCACGTGCGCCGGGCGCCCCGCGGCGAACACCACGCAGTCGGCGACGTCCTCGGCCGACAGTGGCCGTGTGTCGTGGTAGACCTTGGCCGCGCGCTCGCGATCGCCGCGGAATCGGACTTCGGAGAACTCGGTCTCGACCATGCCGGGATCGACGCTGGTCACACGCACGCCCGTGCCCAGTGTCTCCATCCGCATCGCTTCGCAGATCGGTTGCAGTGCGCGCTTGCTGCCGCAGTAGACACCGCCACCCGCGTACGCCTTGTGACCGGCGATGGAACCGATCACGATCACGTGGCCGCTCTTCCGCTCGATCATGGCCGGCAGCACGCGACGGGTCACCTCGAGCAGGCCGAGCACGTTGGTCTCGATCATCTCGCGCCAGGCTTCGCCGGTGCCTTCGGCGATCTTCTCGACGCCGCGCGCGAGGCCCGCGTTGTTGACGAGCACGTCGATGGGGCCGTTCGCCGCGATCGCGGCCGCGAGGAACCGCTCGACGCTCACGGACTTCGTGACGTCGAGTGCGTGGCACAACGCGCCGGGCGCGATGGCGGCGAGACGTTCGGTTCGCCTGGCTCCGAGCGACAGGCGGTCGCCGAGGGCGGCGAAGGCCCGGGCGCAGGCGGCGCCGATGCCGGAGCTGGCACCGGTGACGAGGACGTGGCGGCTCATCGCGGCAGGATAGGCGGCGCGGCACCGCCGCGCGACCGCGCCTCACGAGAGCAGAAGGACGATCGCGCGGATCTGGTCGACGAGTGCGAGCACCGCGATCGTGAGCACGACGCGGCGCACGGCGGCAGCACCCTTGTCGACGGTCCACTTGCTGGCGAGGAAGCTGCCCGTCGCCGTGCCCACGGCGAGGCACGCGGCAGGGCCCCAGGCGATGACGGGCTCCTGCCGGTCGACGACCCAGGGCGCCAGGGCGAAGCCGATCACGCTCGCCGCGGACGAAGTGATGACGACGACCCCTTTGGCGGCGTTCACCTGGAGAAGGTCGCGGTGGTAGGTGGCGACCAGCACGAGCGTCGCGACGAAGCCCGTACCGATCTGCGCGAAGCCCATGTGAAGGCCGATCAGCGTGCAGCCGAGCGGTCCGAACCAGCGCGGGACCTGGGGTGAGCCGGTCGCTTGCACAGCGCGGCGCTGCTGCACGAGCAGGGCAACGAGCACCACCGTCAGGTAACAGCGGAACACGAGATCGTTCGAGCTCAACGCCAGCACGTTGCCGGCGAAGGCGCCCGGGATCGCGAACAGGGCGAGGCGCCAGACGGCGCGGCTCGGGCGGATCCCGGCGCGCAGGAAGCCGAGCCATGCGAACAGCCCGACGCCGATCGCGCCGAGGCGAGCCGAAGGATTCGCGACGGCGAGCGGCAGACCACAGGCATACTCGAATGCCCAGAGGGCGAAGATGCCCGCGCCGCCCGCGACGTTGTTGATCGCGCCCATCGCGACGCCCGCCACGACGGTCACGAGGATCGCGACAGCGTCCATGCGGTCAAGGCGCCTCGTGCGCGCCGCGGGGGAACGGGCTGCCGTGAGACCGGATCATCGGGGCCGCGTCGGCGATCAGCCGAGCAGGTCCTTCACCATCTCACGTTCGTCCTGCAGCTCCTTCCATGTGATCGCGGCCTTCTGCTTGCTGAAGTCGTTCATCGCGAGCCCCTGGACGATGGTCCAGTTGCCCTTCCCGTCCGTCGTGCACGGGAAGCCGCTGATGAGTCCCTCGGGCGTGCCGTAGCTGCCGTCGCTCAGGACGCAAAGGGACGCCCAGTCGTCCTTCGTCGTCACGGTGAAGAGGCTGCGAGCGTGGTCGCACGCCGCCTGCGCGGCGGACAGCGCCGACGACTTGCCGCGCGCGTCGATGATCGCCTTGCCGCGCTCCTGCACCGTCTTCAGGAACGGTCCCTGCAGCCACGGATCGTCGGCGACGGCCTTCGCGGCGGCGACGCCGTCGATCGTCGCGTGGTGCCAGTCGGGGTACTGCGTGTTGCTGTGATTGCCCCAGATCGTGACGTTCTTCACGGTCGACCAGTGCTTCTTCGCCTTCAGTGCGAGCTGGGCCTTCGCGCGGTTCTGGTCGAGGCGCGTCATCGCGGTGAAGCGCTCCGCCGGGACACCCTTCGCGTTGCGCATCGCGATCAGGCAGTTCGTGTTGCACGGGTTGCCGACGACCACGACGCGCACGTCCGAACCGGCGACCTCGGCGATCGCGCGGCCTTGTCCGACGAAGATCTTGCCGTTGTCCTGGAGCAGGTCCTTGCGCTCCTGGCCCGGGCCGCGCGGCTTGCTGCCCACGAGCATGCAGACGTCGGCGTTCTTGAACGCGACCTTCGGATCGTCGCTGCACACGATCTCGGTCAGCAGCGGGAACGCGCAGTCCTCGAGTTCCATCCGGACGCCCTGGAGCGCCGGCAGCACCGGTGTCACCTCGAGCAGCTGCAGCGCCACCTTGACGTTCGGGCCGAAGATGCCGCCGTTGGCGATCAACGGCAGCAGGGAGTAGCCGATCTGACCGGCGGCGCCAGTGACCGCCACGCGCTTCACGATGCTCATCACGGCCATTCCAGCGCGCGCGCGGTCGCTTTCAAGCGCGGCGTGTCCGGCGCGGCCGCGCCGCAGGTCAGCCGTCCTCGCCTTCGCCCTGCGCGGCAACGGAGCGTTCGACCAGCGGCCCGAGTTCCTCGCGCCACACCCGCTGGTACTCGGGATGACGGAAGAAGATGTCGCACGCCGTTCGCGACTCGAACGCGGAGAACAACGCCAGGTTGTAGCCGCCGCGATCGGCGGCGACGTTGTGCGTCACGGTCAGGTGGTCGATGCCGGGCATCGTCTCGATCAACCCCTGCAGCGACTCGCGGGCGGTGCGGACCCGGTCGAGGGCGATGCCGGGCTTCAGGGCGAACAGGATCGTGCAGTGGAACATCGGGCTCGCGCATCGTCGCGATCGGCCCGGCCCGGGGCAACTTCGCGGGCCTCGGCGGGCGCGGTCAGGCGCCCTGCGCGCGCACGCGGAGCGGCCGGCGCGGATGCAGTTCTTCACCGACGGCGTGGCCGAAGCAGACCGAACCTTCGCCCTCTTCCCAGCAGAACACCACTTCGCCGGTCTTGCTCGCGCCCGGGATGTGCACGGTCAGCGGGTTGGTGCGCAGGACCGTCATACCGAGATTCTCGAGCTCGTCCGTGCAGCGCCGGATCGCTTCGTCGTGCTCCCAGATCCGGGCGTCGAGTTCCGCGAGTTCGCCGCGCAGGCCCTCGGGCGTCACTGCCGCTTCGAGCTCCGCGCGCTTGCGATCGAGCAGTCGGCGCTCGGACCGGCGTTCGACGAGTTCGTGGGCGATGGCGCGCACCAGCCGCAGCGCCTTGTTGGCTTCCGGGAGTGAGTAGATGCGCCTCATGGTCGGGGATGGGGGAAACGTTCGCGTCGGTCGTCCGCAGAACGGCCCGAGGCAGCTCGGCGTTGCAGTTCCGCGACGTGGCTCTGTAGTGTGACGACCGGCGGCAGTTACCAAGCCGCGTGCGAACGAAACCCATGACCGAGCGCGACGTGATGCAGTTCGACGTGGTGGTCGTCGGCGGTGGGCCCGCGGGCCTCGCCACGGCGATCCACCTGGCCAACGTGATCGAGCGGCACAACGCCGAGGTGGCTCGCACGGGGCAGGGGGAGGCGATGGGCGCCGAGATCTGCCTCATCGAAAAGGCCGCCGAGATCGGCGCGCACTCGATCTCCGGCGCGGTGATGGACCCGAAGGGCCTCGACGCCCTGCTGCCCGGCTGGCGCACCATGGAGCCCAAGGCACCCGTCGAGGCCGAGGTGCACGACGACTACGCCCTGTGGCTCACGGAGAAGGGCAGCACGCGCTTCCCGATCACACCGCCGCCGCTCAGGAACCACGGCAACTTCGTCGTTTCGCTGAACAAGATGGTGAAGTGGCTCGGCGGCATCGCCGAGAGCAAGGGCATCCAGGTGTTCCCCGGCTTCCCGGGCGCCGTGCTCCAACGCGACGGGAACAAGGTCACCGGCGTGCAGCTCGCCGACTCCGGCGTCGACAAGCACGGCCAGCCGAAGGGCAACTTCCAGGCGGGCGGCATCCTGGCGGGCAAGCTGGTCGTTCTCGCGGAGGGCAGTCGCGGCTCGATGACGAAGCAGCTCGTGCAGGACCTGAAGCTGCAGGGCAAGAACCCGCAGGTCTACGGCGTCGGCGCGAAGGAGGTCTGGGAGGTTCCGAAGGGCCAGTGTCCGCCCGGGCTCGTCGTGCACACCATGGGCTACCCGCTGGACAGCCAGACGTTCGGCGGCGGCTGGGTCTACGGGATGGGGGAGACCGAGGGCGGCAAGAACCTCGTGTCCGTCGGTCTCGTCGTCGGTCTGGACTACCGCGACCCGACGATGGACGCGCATCGCCAGCTGCAGCGGATGAAGCTGAACCCGAAGGTCGCCGCGTTCCTGCGCGGGGGCAAGATGCTGCACTACGGCGCGAAGTCGCTGCCCGAGGGCGGCCTCTACTCGATGCCGAAGGTCCACGGCGACGGCTTCCTCATCGTCGGCGACAGCGCCGGGCTGATGAACAGCATGCGTCTCAAGGGCATTCACCTCGCGATGCGCAGCGGCATGCTCGCCGCCGAGACCGCGTTCGCGTGCCTCCGGAAGGGCGACTTCTCCGCTGCGGCGACGGGCGGCTATGCGGCGGCGATGGAGAAGGACTGGGTGCACGAGGAACTGTGGAAGTGCCGCAACTTCCACCAGGGCTTCCACAAGGGCCGCCTCGCCGGGCTCGTCAACGCGGGCTTCGCGCAGCTCTTCGGCGGCAAGGGCACGCTGTGGAGCGATGGCCTCGCGAGCAATGCGGGCCACACCTACATGAAGAAGGTGGGCGAGTACTTCGGCGGCAAGGGCAAGCCGAAGTTCGAGAAGCTGCCCGAAGACGGAACGCTCACGTTCGACAAGCTGACGTCGGTCTACGCGTCGGGCACGCTGCACGAAGAGGACCAGCCGTGCCATCTCGTCGTCACGCAGCCGGACCTGTGTTCGACGCGCTGCGTCGAGGAGTTCGGCAACCCCTGCCAGCACTTCTGTCCCGCCGCGGTCTACGAGATGGAGGCGAAGGCCGGTGCGAAGCACGGCGTCGAGCTGAAGATCAACGCGAGCAACTGCGTGCACTGCAAGACGTGCGACATCATGGACCCCTACCAGGTCATCAACTGGGTCACGCCCGAGGGCGGGGGCGGGCCGAACTACACGAACCTGTAGCGCTGGCGCAGCGCGCGCGATCGGTCACTGCGATCGTGTGAACTCGACGGTGTTGGAGACGACATGGGGTGCGGCCGGGTCTTCGTTCGCGAAGACCTGCCGTCGTGCTTCGAGCCGGTAGCGGCCGGGCATCGAGAGGTCGAGGTGGCGCGAGACGGGCACCTGCACCGAGATCTCGCCCATCGGCGGCAGGGTTCCGCCGGTGGCCTTCCCGAGTCCGCGATTCGCGACCATGAGTTTCCCGTAGGCGGTCAGCGGTGCCGGTGCGCCATCGGCGCCCGTGCACGAGAAGTCGTGGTCGAAGTCGCGGCCGTTGCCGCCGAGCTCCTGCGGATGGTCGGAGACGTTCTGGAATCGGATCGTCGCGACGACCGGTTCGTCCGGTGCGTAGGTCGCGCGCTCGACGGACAGGGAGAGGCGCCAACCGTTCGTCGGCTTTCCCCACTCGGTGCTGGCTTGGGATCGGGACACGGGTGAGTCCTCCGACTCGATGGTGTTTGGTTGCGAGAACGTGCATCCGCCGCACGCTGCGATCAGGAGCATCGACGAGCGCGTCGGGGCGCGGCCATGGCGTCGCCGCGCCACACTACTTCTCCACGACGAAGGCGTGGAGCTTCGAGTTGCTCGTGAACTCGGGGAACTCCGTCGTCGCGGCGCCCGCGCTGGTGATGCCGCCGCTCGTGCCCTTCAACGCCCACTTGCCGGTCTTGGGGTCGAGATCGGCTTCGCCGTGGCAGTTCCACTCCGCTTTGGCCACCGGGACCCAGATCGCGCCGGGTGTGTCGGGCCGGTACATGATGTAGTAACGGAAGTCGCGGTCGATCTTGAGGTGCTTGTATCCGGCGACCGGGTTGGATGGGGTGTCGATCGTGCTCGTGTCGGCGAACGAGCCTCCCTTCGCGATCTTGTGCGGGAAGCCCGGGCAAGGCGGATAGTCGCCCGGCAGGCTGTACGGGTTGTCCGTGTCGAGGTGATAGTCGGGCGAGGCTTTCGTCGTCCCAGGCACGGCGCGCACCATTTTCACGCCGGCGGTGGTGACCGCGACGTTGTCGATCTTGATGGTCTGCACGTCCTTGACGTAGCCGTCGTGGGTCCCTGGTACGGTGATCTTCCAGTCCCAGCGGATGCCGTGGGCGATCGCCGGATCCCCGAAGCTGATGCGCTGTGTCGCAGCCGGCGGTGCGGGGCGAAGTCGGACCTGGTCCGTTGCGGCCGCGAATTTGTCCATGGTCGGCGCCTTGACGTCGAACGTCGCCGTCACCTCCTTCTTCGTCGTCTTGCCCGACGACGCTCGGAACTCGCAGTTCGCCTTCACGCTGCGGCCGTCGGCGCCGTCGACCCAATAGAACTCGATCGTGGGCTTCTTGAGGTCCGCGGCGGGCAGGTCGGTCTTCTTCGCCTTCAGCTGCCCATCCCCGTCGTAGTCCTTCACGTACGTGCCGGGGATCGTCCATTCGACGCTCTGGAGGGCGCCCCAGCCGACGTTGAACTTGATGCCGAGCTTGATCTTCTGCCCCACCGTGACCTCGGCGCTACCGCCCGTGATTTCTACTGTCATGGTCCGCTCCGATTGGGAAGGGTGGGCTGATCAGACCGGTTGCAGGCTGGCGGCCGAGCGTGATCCGGAACCGGTTCCGCACCAGAGGATGGCCGGCGCCCACGCCGACTTGCCGTGCCGTTGCGAGTGGGCGGCGAGGCAGGTCAGTACCCCGCCCATGGCGGATCCCGCATCGCCCATGCAGTCGGCCGGGTGAACCAGCCGGTCGGGCAGCGATCGCCGGGCTGCGCGCAGCCGCTGGGACGCAGATCCCCATTCCTCGGCGCCTCGAGGTTCGCCGTTGAGATTGCAGTAGATCGCCGCGGGAGCGACGCCGTCGGCGGCAAGGGCGGCGGTCACCTCGTCGAGACATGCCGCCAGTGACGCGCCCCCGCGAACGTGCTGGTCGTCGGCCTCGGGCACGACGCGGCTCGAAACCGTGCCGAGTCGTGCGTAGGGGACGTTGCCGCGCGCGTGGGCGCGGGAGGCGAGTTCGAGCACCACGAACGAAGCCGCTTCCGCGGGGATGAGGCCTGCGGGATTCTCGGCCGTCTTGATCCGGGAGTCTGCGGCGAGCGCGGCCAGGGTCTCCGGCGCGAGGAGCGAATCGACGGCACCGACGACGACGGTGTCACAGGTGCCCGACATCAGTTCCTCGGCGGCGCCGGCCAGTCCTCGGAGGAAGCCGGCAGCGCCGGCATCCGAGTAGCGGGAACGAAGGAACCGCAGCCCGTCCGATCGGTGCGCCAGCCGGGGTGCCAGCGTCTCGGCGAGGACCGTGCCCGTTCTCGTCGCCGGCGCGTCTCCGCCGAACACGGCCAGGTGGACCCGGCCGAGCTTCGAACGATCCGTCCCGGCGGCGTCGTGCAGCGCCCACGCGAGCGCCGGGGTTGCCATCGCCAGAAGCCGTTGGATCAGCGTCAGGTCGCGCGGCAGCCCCGCGACCGAGCCCGCGACCAGGGCTTCAGGGAAGTACCGAGCCGTGTCGAGCACCGGCGGCTCGAACGCTTCGTGCTCGGTCATCCGGGCGATACCCGCTCGAATGGAAGTGATCGTCTGGATCACCTGGTGGCCGACCGGGGTCGTTGCGCCGATCCCCGTGACGACGACTGCGTTGGATCCGTGCGGTGCGTTCACAGGGTCACTTCGAAGTGGACCGACCGGGAGGTGAGCAGCGTGCGATCCCCGTTCGCGGTCGCGACTTCGCGGGCGATCGTCAGCGTGTAGTTGCCGGGCAGGGTCAGGTCGAGTCGCTGCGAGACCGAGACCTCGCGCACGAGTGTCTGCCCGGCGGCCACGGTGACGTGGCTTCGATCCGCGCGCCGCGCTTCCAGTCCGCGGCCAAGTGCGGTGGCTGTCACTGCGGCGCCATCGGTTCGACGGCAGTCCAGGATCGTGTCCGCATCCGCGGCAGCGACCTCGAACCCTTGTTCCTTGGTCGACGTGTTCTGCAGGACCACCGTCGCCGTGACCGGTTGTTCGACGAGGAACGCCGCCCGGTCCAGCGTTGCAGCGAGCCGCCAGCCGCCGATCGTGTCGCCCCACTCGAGCCCGGTCATCGGTCGCTTCCTCGAGTCACTGGTTGCGATCGAAGAGACCGACATCCGCGTCCTCGTCCTGGTCGTCGCCGCCGTCGTTCGACGGAAGCGCCACGACCGGCCCCTGCAGGACCGGCATCGGCGGTGTGTTCTTGTCGTTGTGCAGCATCAGGTCGAAGGCGCGCATCACGTTCTTGCCCTCGAACTTCACGTCCATCGAACCCATCACGAACTCGGCCTTGCCCTTCTGCTTGCTCGACGCGACGCCGCCGCCCGCGGAGCCGGCTTCGTCGCCGGTCGAGGTCGAGAAGTTGCTGTCCTTCACGCACGTCGACTCGCCGTCGCATTTCACCTTCGTCGTGCCCGACGCCGTGTCCGAACTCATCGCGACGTTCGGGTAGGGGATCGGGATCGGGCCCGCCGGCGACGGGGTCTTGCACACGTCCGGGAAGGCGATCGTCGTGCCGTTGCTCGCCTTGTGCACCACGCTCAGGAAGTTGACGCCGACGGTGACGGGCATGGTCGCCTCAGAATGGTTGTGGGACGTTGTCGCTGGTGATCCGGAACGCGCGCACGTCGTGCGGCCCTTGGCGCAGCGCGGTGAACGCGCGCCACAGCAACACGACCTGTTTCTTGTCGGCGTCGACGATCACCGTGTCGAGCGCCGTGGTGAGATCCTGCCCCTGGCCTTGCCGCAAGACGACGGCGCAGCGCGGAGTCTGGATGCCGGGGAGTGAGAACTCCCAGCGCCCTTCGGCCGTTGCACCGATCACGACCACCGGTTCGTCACCGCGAAGGTGCGTTGCGGTCGAGAGGCCGGGAGCCGAGGCCAGGAAGAAGCGACGGTCGAAGTCCTTCGGGAGCCGCGGCGCGCGCTCCTTCTCCCAGGTCCCGTCGAACGTGCCGGCGAACTTCGCCCGCGGCTGCCAGTGGTGACCCGTGAAGCCGAACCCGACCGGCGTCGGGCGCCCCGTCTGGCTCGTCATCGGATCCCGCGGATCCTCGATGTTGGGCAGTGGCGCGCCCGGCGGCGCCTTGCCCTTCTTCGCGACGAAACCGACGCCGACCGGGTTCTGTGGCTCGCACTGCCAGTGCTCTTCCTTCTCCGGGGTGCGGTCCCAGCCGCCGAACGCGCGTTCCCACACGAGCGGCATCCGCGTGAACGGCGTGGGCGGCGAGATCTTCGCGCCGAGCAGGCCGGGCTCGAAACGGCGGTCGCCGGTGACGCGCGCGATCTTCAGCAGGTCGCCGATGCGGAACCCGACGTCGACCTGTGTCGCCGGGCGCGGCGAAGTCGCGTGTCCTTGCAGGACGCAGTCGGTGCCCGGTTTCGTGAAGGCGACTTCCGGTTCGCGAAGCACGCTGCTCTGTCCGGGTTCCGCGAGGTGCTTGCCCGCGAAGTCGACGCCTTCCTGCTTCTCGGCGAGCCGCGGCCCGTTCGCCGTGATCGCGATCGTCGCCTTCACGAGCGTCGTGACGACGGGACGACCGTCTTCGTCCGCGACGAAGACCGGCGCGAACACGAACGGCGTGCGGTTGTCGATGTCGGGATGGCCCATGGCTGTCACCGGCGCTGCTGCAGCGCCATCGCCTCCAGCTCGATTTCGGGCACGGAGACGCGCCTCGCGCGGAGCCGCCAGTAGGCGTCGGCGCGTGCGTGCAACGGCAACTCGTCCATGCACGCGGGGAGACGGTCCGACGGGATCTCCGCGCCGAACTGCCAGGAGCGGTCCTTCGGCAGCCGCGCGTCGCGCTTCCGCCAGTCGGCGGCGATCGCATCCGGTGCGGGTGGGAGGTCTTCGTTCTCGTCCTCGCCCTCCGCGACCTCGGGCGGCGGCCACGGCTTCTCGCCGAAGACATCGCGAAACCCCGTGATCCGCTGGTAGGCGAGCGCCGCCGGAACACCGAGACCCTCGTCGCGGGCGAGTTCGACCAGCAGCGGCACCGCGGTCGAGCGGCCGAGGGCGCCGAGGGCGGCGACCGCCGTGCGCGCGAGTTCGGGTCGCTGCATCGCGGCGCGCAGGATCGCCTCGTCGGCGGGATCGCCGAGTGTGCCGAGCATCGACAGTGCCTCGGGGTCCGGATCGGTCGGTCGCGTCGCGGCGGCGCGGCAGAGTTCGGCCAGCCGCGGCACGCCGGCCAGTGCCGCCGCGCGCAGTGCGGCGCGGCGGGCGCGGGGTTCGGCTCGCTCGAGGGCGGCGATCACGTCGGCCGTGTCGAGGGTGCCGAGTCGCGCGGCAGCGCCCACCGCGGCCTCGAACGCCGTCGGCGATGGCGCGTCGAGCGGCGCGCGCGCGTTCACGTTGCTGCGGCCGAACGCGAGCACGTCGATCGCGGCGGCGGCGCGCAGCGGGTCCTTCGCGGCGGCGAGTTCGTGCAGCACCGGCGCGATCGTCGTCGGGACCCCGTGACGCAGAGCGCGGCGGATGCCGTCGAGGATCGGCGGATCGGCCGTGCGAAGCGCGTCGATCACCTTCGCCGTGTGCGCACCCGACCCGTCGGCGCACAGCACGAGTGTCGCCGCGAGTGCCGTCGCCATCTCGCCGCTGCCCAGCTTCGGCGCAGCGATGTCCACGGCCCACAGCTCGGCGAGGCGCAGGCCGTCGAGATGGGCTTCAGCGCGCTCTTCGTGCCACGCGAGGTCGGCGAGGCGCCAGTCCGGCGTGAAGAGATTGGCCTCCCGCTGTTCTTGCAGGAAGTCGAGTTCGTCGAAGTGTTCTTCGACGATGTCGAGCATCACGGGCGGGCGGCCGGGAACGTGCATGCGGGGCGAAGCGGTCGGCGCGAGAGAGGCTTTCAGTTGATGTGCACCGTGCCGCCCTTCACCTTGTTGGGGCCGCGCGATCGGGAGACCACGTGCTCCCCGCGGATCTCGATGCGCCCGTCGGCGCGCAGCCAGATCTTCGACTTCCCGCACTCGATGACGAGTTCTTCGCCGGCGCTCACCCGCAGCGTGCGCGGCGTCGCGGCGGGCGTCGTCGGCATGCCGATCACGCCGAGGCCGATCACGCCGAGGATCGCCGGGCGGGATTCGTCGCCGTCGACGAATGCGATCACCGCTTGCTTGCCGGCGCAGGTACGCCAGTCCGCGGGAGGTGTCATCGCGACCAGCGCGGCGACCGGACGGCGTTGGCCGCAGCGAACCAGCGGCGCGCCGTCGTTGCCCACTCCGGTGATCTCGCCCAGGCTGACGCCGGGAACCGTCTTCGTCTGCTGCATCGTGGCCATGGTCGTTCTCGGTTCTGCGGTCCTCAGTTCTGCGCGATCTTGCTGCCCTTGATGACGACGTCGCCGTCGCCCTTCACGGTGATCTTGTTGCCCTTGATCGTGATGTCGCCGTTCTTCTTCATCGTGATCGAGGCGCTGCCCGTCACGAGCGTGATCTCGTCGTCGGCCTTGATCTGCACCTTCTTGGCCGACAGCGACGCCTCCTTGGCCACACTCACGACCTGCTGCCCGTCCACGGCGACCTTGTGATCCTTGCTGACCTGGACGGTCAGGTTGCTCTGCATCGACTCGGAGCAGTCCTTGGCGACCGTCACCGACAGTGTGCCGTCGATGGTCTCCGTTTCGTCCTTCCCGATGCTCAGCGTCCTGGACCCGGAAATCGTCTCCGTGTGGTCGCCGTCCACGGTGATCGTCCGGTCCTTGCCGACCGTCTGCGTGTCGTTCTCGTCGACACTCAGCATCCTGTTCTTCTTGACGAGGATCGACTGCTCGTTGGCGATGTCGACCTTCTGGTCGTGGTCGATCGTCACCGACTGGTCGTGGCCGACGGTCACGGTCTGGTCGTTCTCGACCGACGTCGTCTGGTCCTTCTCCGCGTGGATCAGCAGCTCCTCGCTGCCCTTCTTGTCCTCGAAGCGGATCTCGTTGAAGTTCTGCGCCGTGCCGTCCGGCGAGCTGCGCGTCACGATGCCGGCCTGCGTCTTGTTCGCCGGCAGTTCGTACGGGGGCATCGTCTGCGCGTTGTAGACGCAGCCCGTGATGATCGGCTGATCCGGGTCGCCGTCGAGGAACTCGACGATCACCTCGTCGCCGATGCGCGGGTGCGCGACCTGGCCCCACATCTTGCTGGCCCACGCGCGGGACACGCGGATCCAGCACGAACTCGCTTCGTCGCGCTTGCCGAGACGGTCCCAGTGGAACTGCACCTTCACGCGACCGTACTTGTCGACGTAGATCTCCTCGCCCTTCGGGCCGACGACCATCGCCGTCTGCGGCCCCTGGATGATCGGCTTGTGGGTCGTGCACACCGGCCGGAACGTCGTGTCGGCGGGGACGCACGTGAAGTCGTTCACGTAGGTCGTCGTCGTCGATCCGTCCGTCGTCTCCAGCGGCGACGGTTGGATCAGCTGGTGGCGGACCGACGTCAGCATGTACTGCTTGTCGTTCATCGCGCTGCGGAAGTGCTGCGCGAGCTGGAATCGATGGCCCGGGACGAAGCCGCGGCAGCTCGACGCGCCGCGGATCGCCGTGCCGGCGCTCTCTTCGGCTTCCATTCGCAGACGCGCGAGGCGCTGGCCGTTGTTCGTTGCCCCGTAGTCGCCGATGTGGAAGTCGTAGATCTCGAGCTTGCTGTTGCCGCCGATCGACTGCGTCGTCGCGGCCGTCGTCTCGAGCGAGTTCGCCGGATCCTCGAAGTTGAAGTCGCGCAGCGTGTACTTGCCCGACTGCAGCTGCTGCGTACGTTCCCACGCCTGGATCGTGTCGCGCCCGGTCTGGCCACCTTCGACCGGCAGGTAGTCCGCCTTCGCCTGGCCGGGGCAGTCGGGCAGGTCCGCCATGTGGTTCGTGAGGACCAGCACGTGCCGCTGCTCCTCGTGACGGAAGAAGAAGAAGATGCCCTCCTCCTCGAGCAAGCGGCTCACGAAGTCGAAGTCCGATTCGCGGTACTGCACGCAGAAGGTGCGCTGCGGAAACGAGCCCTGCAGCTTCTTCTCGAAGTCGCTGAAGCCGGCGTCCTCGAAGACCTTCGAGACGATCTCGGGGACCGTCTTGTCCTGGAAGATGCGGCAGTTGATGCGGCGCGACAGGAGCCAGGTCCACGGGCGCAGCGTGACCGCGTAGTGGCAGATGCGCGCGTCGCGACCGCCCTGCTGGAAGCGCGCGACGATGCCGTGGAAGAACCGCTTCTTCCCGTCCGCGGTCTCGAGCGTCACGTGGCCGGGTTTGCCGACGATGGCCTGCGGGTCGTAGTCGACTCCTTCCGACTGGCACTGGAGGTCGATCTGGAACAGGCTCGACACGCCTTCCGTCGCCGACATCTGGCGCAGCAGCAGCGCATCGGGGCCGAGGGCCGAGTCGAAGGAGCAGAGGCGGGTCGATTGGCTGTAGGCCATGCGGTTCCTGCGGTGCCCCGGGGATCGGGACGGCACGGGACAACGGGCCCTCCCGCGCGCGCGTTGCGCAAAGTCGCCGGAGAGAGCGCGCACCGTCGCCGGGGGAGCGGACTGATCATGCCGGCCGCGCCGCGCTTCCGGAAGACGTCGTTCCGCCCTTGCGAGGGGTCTGTCACCGCGGCGGGAAAACGGCGGCGACCGGATCCGGCGCACCCCGGCTGCCATGCTGCCCGGCCTCGTTGTCGGCCTCGCCTCGCCGCCCCGGTCGCCGCCATCTTCCATGGCATCCCGGCGCCGACTTTCGCGGATTTCTCGCCAGTGTCATGTTTCGCCCGTGTCCCGGTCTCTCAGCGGATGGCCTGGAGCCGCGTGCGATGCACCAGCAGGTCGCACGGCCCCGGGCCGCCGGCGCGCGACACCAGCACCCGCTCGAGGTCCGACCGCGAAACGTCGTCGAGCTGCAGCGCGTCCGCGAAGCGTTCGACCGCGTCGGTCGGCGACGCGAAGTGCAGGAGGTGCGACCCGAGCACGCCGCGCACACCGCGCAGCCCGGCGCTGCGCAGCGCCAGGGCCAGTTGGTCGTCGGCGATCCCGTGCAGCGCGGCGAGGTGTTTCGCGGGCCAGCCGAGCAGGTTCGCCGCCGCGGTGAACTCGGGCACCGTGTCGCAGGAGGGCACGTCGAAGACGCATCGGCCGCCGGGTCGCAGGTTCTTCCGCGCCATCTCGATGAGCTGCCCTTCCGACGGTGGGGGGCCGAAGTCCAGCACGAGCAGCAGCGCGTCGAACGTGCCGAAGCGCGTCGCACCCCCCGTGGCTTCGACGCCGACGACTTCGCCGTGCCGGCCGACGGCCCGACCGATCGCGCCGAGGCGGTTCCGACTGCAGCCGAGCGCGAGTACGCGGTCCTGCGGGCGCAGGTCGAGCAGCTGCAGCGCCGCGTGGAACCACGGTTCGTCGTCCGACGCCGTCATGTCGGAAGCGTAGCGACCGCGACGCGCGCAGTCCGCGGCGCGACGAAGAAGGTGGAGCGCACGCGGCGCCGCCGCCATGATCGGCCCGGCCTTGCGCTCCGATCCGCGAGAACTCGATCGCACGAACCACGACCTCGTCGTCGTCGGTGCCGGCATCCAGGGTGCCGCGATCGCGCGCGAAGCCGCCGAACGCGGCATCGCCGTCGTGCTGGTCGATTCGCGCGACGTGGCGGCCGGCACGAGTTCGCGCAGTTCGCGGCTCGTGCACGGCGGTCTGCGGTACCTGAAGCACGGCCACTACGGCCTCGTGCGCGAGGCGCTGCACGAACGCGAACGCCTCCTTCGCAGTTGTCCGCACCTCGTGCGGCCGCTGCCGATGGTGATGCCGTTCTTCCGCGACGGCGGCGGTTCGCCGCTCACGATGCGCCTCGGCACGTGGCTCTACGGACGTCTGGCCGGCCGCAGCACGCTGCCGCGGGCGCGGCGGCTCACGGCGCGCGATGCGGCGGCGGCGTTCCCCGGCCTGCGGACCGAAGGGCTGCGCGAGGCGATCCTCTTCTTCGACGCGGCGACGCAGGACACGCGGCTCACCGTCGCGAACGCGCTCGCGGCGAAGAAGGCCGGGGCGCACGTGCTCACGCACTGTGCGGTCGTGGGCGGCGGCGGCGATGGCCTCTACCTCGTCGACAACCTGACCGGCTCCACCGTCGTGCTGCGTGCGCACCACGTGGTCAACGCGACGGGTCCGCGCGCCGACGACCTGCGGCGGGCGATGCGCGTCTCCGGCGCACCGCTCGTGCACACGACGCGCGGCAGTCACCTCGTGCTGGCGCCGCGCTCGGGCGAGACCGCGCTCGCGGCGTTCCTGCCCGACGGCCGCATCCAGTTCGTGATCCCGCACCGCGACGGCACCCTGTGCGGCACGACCGACTTCGACGACGAACTGCCCGGCGACGAGACCGGGCCGCCTCCCGCCGACGTCGACTACCTGCTCGACGCGCTGCGGTTCCTCATGGACCCCGCGCCGCAGCGCGGGGACGTGCGCTTCGCGTACGCGGGCTGGCGGTCGCTGCCGACCGGCGCCGGGCCGTCCGGAGCGAAGAACCGCGAAGCGTTCGTCGTCGCGGAGGGCATTCCGCTCGGCACGTTGCACACGATCGTCGGCGGCAAGCTGACGACGCACCGTTCGTTCGCGGAACGCGTGATCGCGGCCATCTTCCCGACGGACGGACCGTCGCCGACGCGCACGCGCCCGCTGCCCGGCGGCGAGGGGCCGCGCGAGGTCACGGACGAGCTGTGGTGGCGGCACGGCGGGCGGGTGTCGCTCGTACGGGACCTTTGCGACGAGGACACCACGTGGCGCGAACGCCTGTGCCCGCACCGGCCGTTCCTCGCGGCCGAACTCGTCCACGCGCTGCGTCACGACGGCGCCGTGACGTTCGCCGACGCGATGCTGCGCCGGCTCGTGCACAGCCAGGGTCCGTGCCTCGAGAAGAGCTGTCTCCGGAACGCGCACACGCTCTTCCTTCGCGAGCGCCGCTGGACGGTCGACTTCGACGCCGATGCCGCGATCGCGGCGCTGGAGCACGAGGTCGCGGTGATGCGGGGGGAGACGGACGGGGTCGGCTCCGGAGTCGCGGCCGCGCCGTAGGGTCCGGTCACTCGCCGACGCAGGTCACCGAGCCGTCGTCGCCGAGCAGCGTGAACGCCGCGCGCTGGCCGACGGCGATCGCGCCGCGGTCGTTGGCGCCGACGAGGCGGGCGGGGTTGGTGCTCGCGGCACGAGCCAGCGTCCACACGCCGGCGCGCGGCACGAAGCGGAGGAAGTTCTGCGCCGCCATCGCCATCGAGAGCGCGGAGCCGGCGAGGCGGCCCTTCGTGTCGCGCACGACGCCGTTCTCGGCGACGACCCGCACGCCGGACAGGTGGTACTCGCCGTCCGGCATGCCAGCGGCGGCGACGGAGTCGGTCACGAGCACCGTTCGGTCGGGGCCGAGGATCGCGAACGCGTTGCGCACCATCACCGGATCGACGTGCACGCCGTCGCAGATGAGCGGGCAGGCCACGCGCTCGTCGTCGAGCGCGAGCGCCGCGGGGCCGACCTGGCGGTGGTGCAGCGAGCCCATCACGTTGAACAGGTGCGTCACCGCCCGTGCGCCAGCGGCGACGCAGTCGGCGAACCCGACCGCCGAGTCGCAGTGGCCGAGCGCGCACGTCACGCCGGCCTCGGTGAACTGCTTCACCGCGGTTGCGGCGCCCGGCCGCGCGTTCGCGATCGTCACCAGTCGCAGGCGGCCGCGCGCCGCATCGAGCAGTTCCTGCACCCGCGCGGGCGCCGGGTCGACGAAGTGGTCCGGGTCGTGCGCGCCGGGCGCGGTGAGGAACGGTCCTTCGACGTGCAGGCCGAGCGGTTCGGCGGCGCCCGGTGTGCGCTTCCATCTGTCGATCCACTCCGCGACTGCTTCGACGCGTTCGAGCAGATCGCTCCACGGCGCACTGATGAGCGTCGGCAGGAAGGCGCAGGCGCCGCCGCGCCACACCGCTCCGGCGATGGTGTCGAGTGCATCCGTCGTGCCCTCGTCGACGCCGCGGCCGCCGGCGCCGTTGCACTGCAGGTCGACGAACCCGGGCAGCAGCGTGCCGCGAAGCCGGTGGGCGCCGGAGCCCGCCGCGGTCTGGTCCACCGCGACGATGCGGCCAGAGATCGCGGCGACACGAGTGCCGGCTTGCACGACGTGCGGCAGCACAGCGCGGTCGACGATCCACTCGGTCGCGATCAAGGCCGCACTACCGTAGCGCCGCCTCGTGCTCTCGCCAGCGCGGCCGTTTCGTTAGGCTCTCCGCGCCTCATGCGACCGTCGTACCTCGCGTCCGCCCTCCTGCTGCTCTGCGGCGTGTTCGCCGGCTGGCGGACCGCGTCGCTGCTGCCGAAGAAGCCCCTCCCCGACGAACCGGCGATCTGGACCGACGACTACCGCCTCGTCCGCAAGCCCGAGAACGCGTTCGAACTCGGCGACGGCCGCTGGTTCGTGGTGCCGCGCCTGTTCCGCGACTTCGACCTGCAGATGGACCTCGAACTCGGCGAGAACGTCGACGTCGATCTGCTCGTGCGCCAGGTCGAGCCGCGGTTCGTCCAGAAGGAGATCCATGCGTTCCCCGGCCGCTTCGCCTCACTGCGCCTCACGACGGGCAAGGAGGGGCCGGCGTGGCGGACGCGCGACGAAGCGCTCTTCGGTCCGCGCGGCGAAGGCGTGTCGCTGGCGCCGGGCCTCGTCGCCACAGTGTGGCTCGAAGCGCGCGGTCGCACGCTGCGCGCGAACGTCGCTGGCAAGACACTGCCGCCGTTCGAGGCGGACGACGACTACGGCGCCCTGACGCTGATCGCACGCGGGGGCAAGGTGGCGTTGCAGCGCTTCGTCGTCACGAACAAGGGCGGCGCGGAGCCGTGGTCGGCGCTGCCGGGTTTCTGGATCGCGATCGGCGCGGCGGGCGCCGCGCTGGTGCTGGCGGTGGCGTCGATGCGCGCGGCGGGCGCGGCGGCCACGGCGCTGCTCGGTGTCCTGCTCGCGTGTTCGGGCGAGTGGATCGCGCGGTGCGTCGCGGTGGCACCACTCGCGGTGCCCGCGTCGGGTCCGTTGCTCGCGCTGCTCGGGGGCTCGGCGCTCTTCGCTGCCGCGCTCGTCGTCGTGCGTGCGATCGGTGCGCCGCTCTTCCGCTGGATCGCCATCGCGACGGTGCTCGGCGTGTTCGTCGCGACGGTGCACCACGCGAGGGAGGCTCTGCGACCGCCGGTGTCCACGCGGCTCGACGCCGTCTTCGGTCCGGACTCCGGCAGTACGCCGAGCGAAGCGATGGCGCAGCTCATGCGCGGCCCGCGCGGACTTCTCGGGCCGCCGGAGGAGAACACGAAGGACGTGCGCGTCGTGCTGCTCGGCGGTCAGCTGCTCTACGGCGCGCTGCGGCTGCCCGAGGAGCACATGCAGGGCCTGCTGCGGACCGAACTGCGCGGTGCGATGAAGAAGGCCGCGGACGTCGTGACGCTGCCGACGGTGGACGGACACACCGCGCAGCAGTGGGCGCTCTTCTCGCAGTTCTTCACCGGCCATCGACCGCGTGTGCTGGTGTTCGGTGTCCCGGCGGACGAAGCAGCCGAGGACCCGGCGACAGGCAAGCCGCGCTCGTTCGCGTCGACCCTCGCGGAGACGATCCGCGCGGCGCGGGCGTGGGCCAAGGCGAACGGTGCGGGCTTCGTGCTGTTCGCGTCGAGCGCGGTGCCCGGCGATCTCCGGGACGTGTTGCGCGAGGCCGAGCGCGACGGGGTGCCGCTCGTGTTCGCGAACGACGGCGAGGCACCGGCCGCCGTCGCGAAGAAGCTGGCCGCCGTGGTCGGGCCGTTGCTGTGACGGACGGCGCATCGATCGATCCCGAACTCGCCGCGCTCGCTGCCGCGGATACCGCCGACGCGCAGCCCGACGGGCCGGCCGCGGTCGCACGCCGGGAGGCCGTGCTCGCGCTGCGGACGGCCGGTCGGGTTCGCGGTGCCGCCGCCGCGCTCGCCGCCGCGACGATGCTCCTGCGCAGTTCGCGTTCGACGGACGTCGAAGCGGCGCAGACGCTCGCGCACTCGGCGATGGCGCACGAACGGGCCGCCCGATGCGTCGCGGCGACGGCGTTCGATCGCCTGCGGATGCTCGCGGGCAAACCGCAGAAGTTCGGCACGCAGACCCTCGCCGACGCGGCGGGGACGCGACTCTGGCCCGTCGATCCGGCGACCACGGACAGCGAGCGCGCGAAGTGGGACGTGCCGTCGCTCGCGGAACTCGAGCAACGCTGCGGACGGAGCCGCCGATGATCGGGGCCGCCGCGGCGATCGCGCTCGTGGTGGCGCTCGTCGTCTACGGGCTCGTCGCGTGGGAACGCATCGTGAAGCGTCATCGTGAGCAGGACCCGGCGTCGACCGTCGGCTCGATGGCGCGTGCGAGCGCGGCGCGCCCGTCGGCGACTCCCGACGCACCCCGGTCGTTCGCAAGGGGCGACTGGCTCGCCGTGCGGACGAACGACGCCGAACGTGTGGTCGCGGCGTTGTCGCTGCGCACCGTGCTCCCCGCGAACTGGCGCGCCGGACTCGCCGAGGCAGCGACGAGCGGTGTGTTCGTCTCGCCGCCGGTGAAGGGGTTCGTCTTCGCCACCGGCGTCGACCTCGGCGCGGCGATCGGGCCGCACGCGCAGGCGCTCCCCGACCTGCTCGAACGCCTCGCCTCCACGTTCGCCGAACTCACGTGGTTCCGCGCCGACACCGCGAACGATCGGCACGGCTGGGCGCTGGTGCGCCGCGGCGCCGTCGAGCGCGTGTACGCGTACGACGGCGACGACGGGCACGTTGCCTGGCACGGCGAACCGACCGGGACGGAGCGGGAACTCGGCTGCTTCGTCGACGACCCGCGCGACCAGAGCGACGACGACGTGAAGTGGTGGCCCGACGCGGCCGTCGTCGCCGAAGTCGCGGCGGCATGGAGCCTCGACCCGCGCACGATCGATCGTGTCGCGACCGAGCCGTCGGTGGGCTGGCTCGGCCGCCTGTGACGGAGGGCTGTGCGCGGCGCGCGCCTCCGTAAGATGCGCGCCCGCCTCGTTCGCCCCGGAGCCGCCATGTCCGTCCCGTCGCTTCGCGCCGTACTCACCGTTCTCTCCTTCGCAGCGGCCCTCGCCGCGCAGTCCGCGACCCCGCGGGCCCTGACCCACGACGACTACGACCGGTGGAAGGCGCTCCGCGGTACGACGTACCGCGTCGACGGTGCGTGGGTCGCGTACCAGATCGAGCCGCAGCACGGCGACGGTGTGCTCGAGGTCCGTGAGGTCATGGGCGAGCAGGTCCACCGCGTGCCGATGGGGCAGGGTGCCCGGTTCGCTGCCGACGGAGCGTCGGTCGCGTTCACCATCGCGCCGAGCAAGGTCGCGGAGCGGCAGAAGAAGATCGACGAGCTGCGCAAGAAGGCGAAGAAGTCGGGCGGCGCCGAGGAGGGGGGCGAGTCCGGCGAGAAAGGGGAGAAGCCGGCGGAGAAGCCCGCTGCACCGGCCGGACGGCGCGGTGATCGCGACGGCGGCGAGAACGAGCGCGAGCGTTCCGAACTCGCGGTGATGGCGCTTGCGACGGGTGCCGTGACGAAGCTCGGCAAGGTGAAGGGATTCACGTTGCCCGAGGAGGTCGCGGTGCTCGTCTACCACCGCGCCAAGCCCGAGAAGGAACAGACCGAGAAGAAGGGTGACGACCGGCCGGCCGAGCCTCCTGTGGGTGAGAAGGCGGAGACGCCCGCGGCGAAGGCGCCGGAGCCCGCCGAACCGGCGAAGGGCGAGGAGGCGAAGCCCGCGCCGAAGAAGCCCGCCGACCCGCTCGAGAAGAAGCGGCCCGAGGGCACCGAACTCGTCGTGCGCGACCTCGCGACCGGCGCGGAGAAGACGTTCGCCGACGTCGTCGCGTACGGCACGTCGCGGAAGGGCGCCCTGCTGTGGTTCCACACTTCGGCGAAGAAGCCGGTCGCCGACACGAAGTACGGCGTGTTCGTCGTACCACTCGCGGCGGCCGCGACGACGCAGCCGGTCCACGTGTTGGACGGGATCGCGCACGTCGGGAATGCCACGTTCGATCGCGACGAGACGACGTTCGTGTTCACGAGCGATCGCGACGACTTCGCCGCGGACAAGCCGCGCAGCGACCTGTGGGCTTGGCAGCGCGGGGCAGCAGCGGCGACGCGGATCGTCGGGCCCGACCAGCCCGGCCTGCCGACCGGCGCACGGGTGAGCGGCGGACTGTCGTTCTCACGCGATGGGTCGGTGCTCGAGTTCGAGGTGCAGGACGCGCCCGAAGCGGACCCGCTGCCGATCCTGCCCGAGGACAAGGTCGTGCTCGACCTGTGGAACTGGCGCGACGGGCAGCTGCAGACACAGCAGCAGAAGCGCGGTGCCGAGGAACGGAACCCGCCGCGCACGGCGGTCTGGCATCGCGACCAGGGGCGCGTCCGCATGCTCGGCGACGAACGGCTGCGCACGCTGCGCTTCGTCGGACCCGACGGTCTCTGGATGCTGGGCACCGACGGGCGTTCGTACGAGCGTGAAGTGCAGTGGGACGGCCGCTACGTCGACGTGTGGCTCGTGAACGCGCTCGACGGTTCGCGCCGGGGCGTGCTGGAGAAGCTGCGCGGCAACGTCACTACGTCGCCGGCCGGCCGGTACCTGCTGTGGTTCTCTGCCGACTATCACTGGTGGTCGTACGACGTCGCGACGGGAGCGCGGCGCGACCTCACGGGCTCGTTGCCGGTGCCGTTCCACCGCACCGACGACGACCATCCCGAACCCGACGCGCCGCACGGCCTCGGTGGCTTCGTCGAGGGCGACGCGGCGGTGCTGCTCTACGACGAGTTCGACGTCTGGAAGGTCCCGCTGGCGCACGGCGACGCGGTGTGCGTGACGGACGGCTTCGGCCGCGCCAATCGTGTGCGCCTCCGCGTGCAGTCGCTGCCGCGCGATCCTGACCAGCAGTACGTCGACTGCGAACTGCTGCTGTCGGGGCTCGAGATCGACACGATGGCCGAGTCGTACTTCGCCGACCGGATCGACGGGGTGCAGAAGCCACGGCGGCTCTGGCGCGCCGACGAGAACGTCGGCGGGCTCACGCGTCCGCGCGGCGGCGATCGTCTGTTCTTCACGCGCTCGACGTTCGCGCGCTTCCCGGATCTGTGGAGCTCTGCCGGCGACTTCACGGATGTGCGGCGCCTCTCGGACTGCAACCCGCAGCAGGCGGAGTACCGCTGGGGCAAGGCGGAACTCGTGCACTGGATCGATGGCGACGGCGTGCAGCGCAGCGGGGTGCTCGTGAAGCCCGACGGTTTCGACCCCGCGAAGAAGTACCCGATGCTCGTGTACTTCTACGAACGCATGACGCAGGACCTGCACGACCACACACCGCCGTCGCCGGGGACCTCGCCGAACGCGAGCTACTACGTGAGCAACGGGTACCTGTGGTTCGAGCCCGACGTGCACTACGAGATCGGCTACCCGGGCCGTTCGTGCGTGAAGTGCGTCGTGTCCGGCGTGCAGCACCTGATCGCGCATGGCTTCGTCGACGAGAAGGCGATCGGCGCGGCGGGCCACAGCTGGGGCGGCTACCAGACCGCGTTCCTCGTCACGCAGACGAACATCTTCGCGGCGGTCGAGAGCGGCGCGCCGGTCAGCAACATGCTCTCGGCGTACGGCGGCATCCGCTACGAGACCGGGATGTCGCGGCAGTTCCAGTACGAGCAGACACAGTCGCGCATCGGCGGCACGCCGTGGCAGTACCCGCTGCGCTATCTCGAGAACTCGCCGATCTGGTTCGCGGACAAGGTGCGCACGCCCGTGCTGATCCTCGCCAACGACCAGGACGGTGCGGTGCCGTGGACGCAGGGCATCGAGTACTTCACGGCGCTGCGGCGCCTCGGCAAGGAGTGCTACCTCTTCAACTACAACGGCGAGGGGCACGGCCTGCGGCAGCGGCAGAACATGAAGGACTGGACGCGCCGCATGAGCGAGTACTTCGGGCACCACCTGAAGGGCGCGCCCGCGCCGAAGTGGATGACGGAGGGCGTGCCGTACCACGATCGCGAGCGGGAGAAGCTGCCCTTCGCGCAGAGCTACATCGATGCCCACGTGAACCCCGCGCCGCCCGAACCCGAGCCGAAGGCGGCACCCGCGCCCGCGGGTTCCGCGGCCAGGATGCTCGCGAGAGGCGACGCGGCACCGCCGTTCCGCGAGACCGACGAGGCGGGGATCGAACGTTCGCTCGGCGACTACGCCGGCCGGATGCTGCTCGTCTGGTTCTATCCCCGCGCGTCGACGCCCGGCTGCACGAAGCAGGGCGCGGGGCTGCGCGATTCGTTCGCCGAGTTCGAGGCCCGGGGCTGTGCCGTGGTCGGCGTCTCCGTCGACGACACGGCGGCGAACGCGGCTTTCGAGGCCGAGCAGCACTTCCCGTTCCCGCTGCTCTGCGACACCGATCGTTCGATGGCCGTCGCCTGGGGCGCCGCCGCGGGAACCGATGCACGCGCCGCGAGGCGCATCGCGTTCCTGATCGACGGTAGCGGGCGCATCGTGCGCGTGTGGAACGACGTCGATCCCGCGACCTTCGCCGCGGCGGCACTCGCCGCACTGCCGTTGTGACGCCGCGGTCGACGCCGCGGACCGGGGGCGCCCGGCACCTCGTCGTCACGTGCGAACACGCGTCGTGCGCCGTGCCGCGTGACCTGCGCGGGCTCGGCCTCCCCGCCGCGGTGCTGCGATCGCACCGAGGGTGGGATCCCGGCGCCCTGCCCATCGCCCGCGCGGTCGCCGCCGCCTTCGGGGCTCCGTTGCATGCGGGGCGCTGGTCGCGGCTCGTCGCCGACCTGAACCGCAGCGACGACCATCCGCGCGTCGTCGTGCGCCGCATGGACGGCCGCGCCGTTCCCGGCAATCGGCTCACGCCCGCCGAACGCGAACAGCGCCTCGCTGACCACTGGCGGCCCTGGCGCGCGGCAGTCGAGCGCGAACTGGTCGATGCCGCGGCACGCGGAGGCGTCGTGCATCTCTCGGTGCACTCGTTCACGGAGATGCTCGGCGGCGTCGAGCGGCGCAACGACATCGGCCTCCTGTGCGATCCGTCGCGCGCGCGCGAGGTCGCGTTCTGCGTGGTGCTCGCTGCCGAACTGAGGGCGCGCGGCCTCGGCGTGCGCCGCAACTTCCCGTACTTCGGCGACACCGACGGCTTCACGACGCGAATGCGGGGCTGCACTCGTCCGGCGCGGTACCTCGGGATCGAGATCGAGTGCAACCAGCGCCTCTCGCGCACCGTGTCCGGTCAGCGGCGACTCGCCGGCGCGCTGGTGGCCGCATTGCGGGCGACGTTGCCCGCGCCGTGAGCGGCACGATGTCCGGCGCTTCGTGAGGATCGCGCGCTAGACTCCGCCGCGAACGATGCCGCGCCGCGCGACCTTCTGGACCCTCGCCGCTCTCGCCGTGCTCGCCGCCGCGTGGCAGGCGTGGGTCCTCCGGTGGACCTGCGACGACGCCTACATCTCGTTCCGCTACGCGCAGCATTTCGTCGAGGGCCACGGTCTCGTGTTCAACCTCGATCCCGCCGAGGCGCCGGTCGAGGGCTACTCGAACTTCACGTGGACGATCTGGCTCGCGATCGGGCAGTGGCTCGGTTGCACCGGCGCCGCGCTGGAGACGTGGTCCAACGTGTGGGGCACGCTCTGCCATGCCGCGACGGTCTGGCTGCTGGCGTTCCTCGCGTGGCGCGGCAGCAACGGTCGCGCGACGGCGCCGATCGCCGCGTGCGGCTACGCCGCGATCCACCACGCCGCGTCGTTGGCGCCCGCCGGACTCGAGACGGCGCTCTACGTCCTGCTCGTGACGAAGCTGCTGCGGTTCGCGATCGACCTGCGCTGCGCGCGACAGGCGGCGCTCGCCGGGCTCGTCGCGGCGCTCGCCGCGATGACGCGGCCCGACGGCCTCCTGCCCGCGGCGATCCTCGGCGCGTTCGTCGCGTTCGATGCGCGCACGCGCCGGGCGCCGGCGCTGTTCACGGCGTACGCGGTGCCGTTCGTGCTGGCGTTCGGTCCGTTCGTCGCGTGGCGCCGGGCCTACTACGGCTACTGGCTGCCGAACACCTTCTACGCGAAGTCCGACGGCGGGCCGTTGCTCGGCCTCGGCGTCGAGTACCTGGTCGAGTTCGCGAAGTGCTACTGGGCGCTCGCACCGGCGCTGCTCGCGCTCGTGTGGCTCGCCGTGTCGCGAACGGAGCGGCGTCGCGCGTTCGCGATCGCGGCGTTCGTGCTGCCGTACCTCGCCTTCGTCGTGTGGGTCGGTGGCGACTTCATGTTCGCGCGGTTCCTGCTGCCGATCCTGCCGGCGCTCCTTCTCGCGCTCGATGTCGCGTTCGTGCGCGTGCAGGCCGCGTGGCTGCAGCCCCTGGTCGCCGCTGCCGTCGCCGTCGGCCTCGTGCTGCGCATCGAGCCGCCGTGGCTCGGTGACTACAACCTGCCCGTCTCGGACAACCGGCGCTTCACGATGGCCGAGATGCGCGGAGTGCCGGGCGTCAGCGCGGCCGAGGCGTTCCGTCGCGCCGGCGACGCGCTGCGCGTGCTGTTCGATGGCCTGCCGGTGCGCGTGGGAATCGGCGGCGGTCAGGCGAACCTCGCGTACCGTTCGCGTGTGCCGGTCGCGGTCGAGTGTGCAGCGGGCCTCACCGACGCGTACCTCGCGCACTTGCCGGGCAAGCAACGCCACAAGGTCGCGCACAATCTCGATCCGTCGCACTACACGGGCTATCTCGAGCGGCGCGGCGTGCACTTCATGTTCGAGGGCAACTACGACAAGCACGTGGGGGAGGACGGCACGACGTGGGTCGACGATGCTCCGTGGCGCCAGATCTGGTTCCCGAGCGACATGGTCGACTGGTCGCCGACGTCGCCGATCCCGGTGCCGGCGCGCCTCGCCGTCTACGACCGGGACCTGATGCGCGAACTGCGGAAGCGCGCCCCGACGATGGTGGCCGTCGACCTCGAGAAGTTCCTCGACGACTACGTCGCGGCGCTGCCGTCGAAGACGAAGGACCAGGTGCGCGCGGACTACGAGCGCTTCCGGCGCGTGTGGTTCGACCACACGCAGGACCCGGCGCGGCAGAAGGCGTTCGAGGACTGGCTGCGGTGAGCTGGCGCCGCGGGTCGTGCATCGACCCGCGCCAGGGTCACGCGGGTTTCTTGCGGGTCAGGAACAGCGCCGCGCCCATCGACAGGACACCGAGCGTCGCGAGCCAGACGCGCGGATCGAGCCACCACGCGGCGCCGCCGGTCGGGTGAGCGCCCGCGTCGTCGTGACCGTGGCCTTCGTGTCCGGAGGTCGCGGCGTGTTCGCCGTGCGCATCGTGCGGAGACCCGTGCGTTTCGTCGCCGTGCGTTCCGTGCGCGGCGGCGGGCTCGTTGCCGTGTTCGTCCGGTTCGGTGGCGTGTCCGTGCGCGGGTGCGTGTCCGTGCGACGGCTTCGTCTCCCCGCCGGGCGCGGCCGCCGGCATCGTGTCGTTCGACGGCGTGTCCTTGAGCCAAGCGACGTCCCCGGTCGCCAGGTCGTAGACCGCCGGCAGGATCGCGAACCGCCCTTCGGTCTCGAGCCGCTGCAGGAGCGGGCTGCGCGTGCGCGCCTCGGCGACCGACCGCAGCACGTTGCCGCGCACGGCGCGGGTGACGAGATCGGCGCCCTTGTCACCGTCGACCTGGGCGCGCGCGACCGAGGGCTCGAGGCGCGCCAGCAGCGAACGCATGTTCGGCGACAGTTCGGCGCCCTCGGGATGTTCGGACGCCGCCTGGATCGCGCCGCAGCGGCTGTGGCCCATCACGACGAGCAGTGAGGCGCCGGTGTGACCCGCCGCGTATTCGATGCTCGCGAGCGTGTCGTCGTTGATCGTGTTGCCCGCGACGCGGATCACGAAGAGCTCGCCGAGGCCGGCGTCGAAGACGTGTTCGGGCGCGACTCGCGAGTCCGAGCACGTGAGCACGATCGCGAGCGGCTGCTGGCCGTGCGTGAGTTCTTCGCGGCGCTTGCCGGAGATGTCGCCCGCGGCCTGGCCGGCGCCGAGGAAGCGGCGGTGGCCCGCCTGCAGCATTCGGAGAGCGACGTGCGGCGGGACGCCCGCCGGGGCGGCGGCCGTGGGTTCCGTCTTCGTCTGCGCCTCGGCCGGCATCGGGCGCGTCGGCAGCCACTCGACTTCGCCCGAGGCGAGGTGGTAGCGCGCGCCGACCATGCGGAAGCGGCCGACCGACGCATACCGGCGCAGCAGCTGGCTGCGGCGCAGGCACTCCTGGACGGTGTAGTGCACGTTCTCTTCTTCTGCGGCAGCGCACAGTTCGGCGCCGGAGAAAGCGCGTGCCTTCGCGCGGCGGACCGCCGGTTCGATCTGTTCGAGGAGCTGCTGCACCGCCTGGCTCGGCGCGTCGTGGCCGGTTCCGTTGCCGGGCGACTCGACCTGCGCGACGGTCGCCGCGACCGCGCCGCACTTCTCGTGGCCGAGGACGACGCACAAGGGGACGTTCAGGTGTTCGACCGCGTACTCGATGCTCGCGAGCGTCTCCGGGTCGCACGTGTGACCCGCGACGCGGACGACGAACAGTTCGCCGAGCCCCGCGTTGAAGACGTGTTCGGGCGGCACGCGGCTGTCGGCGCAGCACAGCACGATCGCCATCGGGCTCTGGCCCCGAGCGAGCGTCCGCCGGACGCCGTCGCCGAGAGGCTGCGGCACGGAGCGATCCGCGGCGAAGCGGCGATTGCCCTCCTGCAGGGCGCGCATCGCATCGTCCGGGCTGCGTTGGGCAGACAGCGAGCCTGCGGCGAGCGAGCCGATGGCGAGCAGCAGGCTGGCGGTGCGGAATCGAGAGACAGGTCCCATGCAGCGATCTCCGTGTCGTCGGGTCGCACGACGAATCGGCAGCGACTGTGGGGGAACTGGACGATGCCGCGCACGGCACCGTGACACCGCGGCCTCGACTCCGGCGGGTTTCGTGGTCCGGAGAGCGCCAAACCACGCCGTCCCCGCGCCGGCCATTGACCCGACCGCGGCGGTCGCTACCGTTCTTCGCCTTCCATCCCGGGCAACCGTGTCCGCGGATCGCTACCCGTCTGCGGCGGCTGCGCCGGGTCGCACCGAGCCCGATGCCGCGCGGCCCGTTCTCCGACGGGCCACCCCAACGATGTCATCTCCGAGCCCTACCCCCCGCACCGCCATGTCCGACAAGAAGGATTCGAAGGACGTCCAGACCATCAAGACGTTCCGCAACTTCGGCGTCATCGCGCACATCGACGCGGGCAAGACGACGTTCAGCGAGCGCATCCTCTACATCACCGGCAAGAGCCACAAGATCGGTGAGGTGCACGAGGGTGCTGCCACGATGGACTACCTCGAGGAAGAGCGGAAGCGCGGCATCACGATCACGTCCGCCGCGACGACGTGCTTCTGGCGCCAGCACCGGATGAGCCTGATCGACACGCCAGGCCACGTCGACTTCACCGCGGAAGTGGAGCGTTCGCTGCGCGTGCTCGACGGCGCGGTCGGTGTGTTCTGCGCAGTCGCTGGTGTGCAGCCGCAGTCCGAGACGGTCTGGCGCCAGGCCAACCGCTACAAGGTCCCGCGCATCGCGTTCGTCAACAAGATGGACCGCACGGGCGCTGACTTCTACAAGGCCGTCGAGTCGATGCGCACGCGGCTCTACGCCAACCCCGTGCCGCTCGTGATGCCGATCGGCAAGGAGAAGTCCTTCCAGGGCGTCGTCGATCTCATCAACATGAAGGCCTGCGTGTGGGCCGACGACGACGCGCGCGAGATGACCGTCGGGGACGTTCCCGACGAGCTGCTCGCCGAAGCGAAGAAGCGCCGCGAGCAGATGGTGGAAGCCGTCGCCGAGTGCCACGACACCGTGCTTGAGAAGTTCGTCGAGGGCGAGGAGGTCACGATCCCCGAGATCATGATGGCCATCCGTCAGGGCACCTTGGACCTCAAGATCACGCCGGTCTTCTGCGGCTCCGCGTTCAAGGACAAGGGCGTGCAGAACGTGCTCGACGCGATCGTCGACTTCCTGCCGAGCCCGATCGACGTGCCGGCGATCGAGGGCTTCAACCCGGAGAACGACGAGAAGGTCCAGCGTCCGCTGATGCCCGACCAGCCGTTCGCGGGGCTCGTGTTCAAGACGATCAGCGATCCGAACGGCGACCTCACCTTCATCCGCATCTACACGGGTGAGATGAACCAGGGCGAGAAGTACTACAACGCCCGCACGCGCCGCTTCGAGCGCATCGGCCGCCTCGTGCGCATGCATGCGGCACAGCGCGAGCCGATCGACACCGCGCGCGCCGGTGACATCGTCGCCGCAGTCGGCATCAAGGACTCGATCACGGGCGACACGCTGTCGACCCGCGAGAACCCGGTGATCTACGAAGCGATGAACTTCCCGGACACCGTCATCAGCATGGCGATCGAGCCGAAGTCGAGCGGCGATCGCGACAAGCTCTCGGAAGTCATCGGGAAGCTCGTGCGCGAGGATCCGACGTTCAAGGCGCGCACCGACGAACAGACCGGCCAGATGGTCATCTCGGGCATGGGCGAGCTGCACCTCGAAGTGAAGTGCAACATGATCATGAACGACTACAAGATCGGCGTGACGGTCGGCCGTCCGAAGGTCGCGTACAAGATGACGCTGAAGGGGCCGAAGACGGTCGAAGCGCGCCACATCAAGCAGTCGGGTGGTTCGGGTCAGTTCGCCGTTGCCCGCGTGAGGTTCAGCACCGACCCCGAAGTCGAGGACCTCAAGTTCGTCGACGCGGTGAAGGGCGGCTCGGTCCCGCGCGAGTACATCCCGGCAGTCGAATCCGGCATCGAAGCCGCGATCAAGGGCGGTGGCCGCATCGGCTTCCCGTACTGCAAGGTCGTCGCCGAGCTCTACGACGGCCAGGCGCACGACGTCGACTCGAGCGCGATGGCGTTCGAGGCGGCGGGTGTGCTCGCGTTCCGCATGGCTGCGGAAGGCAACAGCCAGCTGCTCGAGCCGATCATGAAGATCGAGATCGAGGCGCCCGAGGAAAAGACCGGCGACGTCATCGGTGACCTCAGCTCCCGTCGCGGTCTCGTCGAGGAGATGATCAGCAAGCCGGGCGGCATTTCCGCCGTCACCGGCAAGGTTCCGCTCGCCGAGATGTTCCAGTACTCGACGACGCTGCGTTCGCTGACGCAGGGCCGCGGGACCTACACGATGGAGCCGGCGTCGTACGAGCCGGTGCCGCCGAACATCGCCGAGAAGGTTCTCGCCGAAGTCGTGAAGGGATGATCGGGTGAGCCGCGCCGCCGTCGCAGGCGGCGTGACACACGCGAACAGCACGCGGGCTCCGGCGCGAAGGCGCCTCGGTCAGCCGGCCAGCAGCACGCCTTCGTGCGCGAGTGCGAGCAGGACGCACGGCCTGTCGCCCGGCAGCGCCACGGGAGAGTGCGTCGACCCGTCGTCATAGTCGACGAACTCGCCGGCGCGATGCTCGCCGCGCTCGTCGCGGTAGCCGCCCTGCAGCACCAGGACCGCCTCGACGCCGCGGTGCGTGTGGCGCGGATAGCCGTGTCCGGGATCCATCCGGATCAGTGCCAGCACGCGGCCGGTGGCCCGGTCGCTCGCGTAGAAGTGGATCGCGACGCCTGGATAGCGCGTCGTGCGCCACGGGATCGCACCGAGGTCCGTCCGGCTATCCTGTCGCTCCATGACCGCCCCGAGAGAAACCTGGTCGATCGAGATCGACAAGGACTACCTGAAGTTCAGCGCCGCGCACTTCCTGATCTTCCCCGATGGCTCGGCGGAGCGCCTGCACGGCCACAACTACCGGGTCTACGTCGACCTCCACACGGACCTGGACGCCCACGGTCTGGTCGTGAACTTCCAGGAGATCAAGCCGATGGTGCGCGCGATCTGCGACGAACTCGACGAGCACCTGCTGATTCCGGGGCGGCACCCGGTGCTCACGGTGACACAAGACGGGGGCCACCTCGAGATCCGCTACCGCGAGCGTCGCTACCTCGTGCCGGCCGAGGAGGTCATCGTCCTGCCGATCGGCAACACCAGCGCCGAGAACCTCGCCGCGTGGTTCGGGCGAACGCTGCGCGAGCGGATGCGCGAGGCGTGGCCGAGGCTCGTCGTGCGGCGGCTCTCGATCGGGGTCGAGGAGACGCCGGGGCAGCGCGGCGTGTGGGCGCTCAGCGAGTAGTCGCCGTCACTCCGCAGCAGGTGCGCGATAGCCGTGCAGCCAGCGCGCCGGCCCTTCGCCGCAGTTGCGCACCGTGTGTCGGGTGCCGGCCGGGATGCGCAACTCGTCGCCGGCTGCCATCCGGATCGTGCGATCGCCCAGCATGACCAAGCAGTCGCCTTCGAGCAGGAACACGATCTCGTCGTCGTCGTGCAGGAAGTCGTGCCACACCTGACCGGGTGGATCGACCCACACGTCGCACGAGAACCCCTGGGCGGCCCAGTCGCAGCGGATGTCGTCCTTGTCGATCCTCGTTCGTTGCACGGAGCTCTCCCGGTGCGCCGATGCGTTCGTCGGTCGCCGCGGGTGGTGGGCCGCGCCGGCCGTGTGGTGTTCGGTGGACCGGATCAAACCGCACGACCCGGCCGGAGGGAAGATGCAACCCGCAGGAGCTGCATCGCTCGGGTGCTTCACCCCGATCGCAAGGCGGGCAGGGGGATCGCAGCGCCGAGCCGCCGCGAACGCGGCAAACTAGCTCCGCCGCAGCTCGGGTAACACGCTACCGCGACACGGACTCCGCCTACCAACGCGGGTCGAAGGGCGGGCGCGATCGCGCCGCTGCCCGGCACTCCGCTCGGCTTTGCACCGGGAAAGTGCTCCTGCCCCCAAGGCACCGGCCGAGCACGAAACGTGTCGACCAACTCGCTGACTGGCCGACTGCACCATGGGCTTGCGCCCGAGAACAGACCCCTCTGATTCGCGGTGCCGCTTCGGCGTCCGAAGACTCGACTCGGAAGACCTTGGGGACAGGAAGTGCTCCGCAAGGGGCATGGACCTCGCGGAACGCCGGTTCAGACGCGCGGGGCGGAGGCGCGGGTTCCGTCGCGAATGCAGAAAACGCGCGATCAGCGCAATGCCAGCGGTTCCGGCGTGCCGCTCGCCGCAACCCGGCGGATGTGCTCGTGCACTTCCATCGCACGCGCGACGCACTGGTCGCTGTTGTGGTACTCGTAGCGACCGAACCTGCCGAAGGTGAGGTAGCCGCTCGCGTCGAACCAGCGGCGCACGCGACCGATGCGCGCGGCGAACTCCAGGTCCTGGTGGATGTAGGCGTACTCGTTGTTGCACCACTCCGCGAGCACCACGCGATCGGGCTCGAGAATCCCGGCTCGGCCGAGGGCGGCGACCACGTCGCGCGTCCACGCGGCGTCGGGCTTCAGTTCGCCGCGGTGTGTCACTTCGGCGAGGAACGAGCCGTGCCCGGCGGGTGCGTTGTGTGGCGAGTAGTTGCTGAACCACGTGACGCGGTTCGTCGGCCCCTGCTCGGGGAAGGGCAGGTAGGCCCAGCTGATCGGCGGCAGCGGTTCGTCGAGTTTCACGCCGATCATCACGTTCACCAGCGAGATGGGGCGCAGCGCGCGGATGTCGGCGCGGACGTCGGCAGGGATCTCCGCGATCGCCGGTTCGATCTGCGGCAGCGGCACGGTGTTCACGACGAGATCGAACGACTCGCCGTTCACCCGGTAGCTCGATCCGCGCTTCTCGACCGCCGTCACGGCGACGCCGCATTGGAGCTCGAAGCCGCCGCCGTCGACGGTGCCGCGCACCATCGCTTCGAAGCCGCCGTGCTTCGGGAACCAGAAGACCGACTGGTGGCTGTAGCCCTCGGTGTCGATGCCGATCGCCGACTTCACGATGTCAACGATCGGCGCCTCGGGCACGCGCCCGGCGACCCAGTCGCTCGCCATCGTGCGCAGGTCGCACTTCCAGATCTTCTCGTTGTACGGAACCATGAAGTGGCGCGCGAAGCCCTCGCCCATGCGCCACCGGATCCAGTCACCGAAGTTCGGCGGGCACGGCACGCCGGCCCGGCGCGTTGCGTAGGCCTCCACGTAGCCCGCCATGCAGTCGACGATGGCGTCCTTCGTCAGGTGGCCGACGCCGTTCTCGAAGGGGTAGGGCACCCAGCGGTCGTGCCAGCGGATCTTCGTGTTGCGCACCGTGCGCACCGTGCCCGCTTCGCCGCCGCAGCGCGCGAGCTGCCAGTCGAGGACACGCTTGTCCTTCGAGAAGACGATGTGTCCGCCGGCTTCGTCGAACGTGAATTCGCCGTAGCGACGGCTCTTGCACAGACCGCCGGCGCGTTCGGCCTTCTCGATCACCACGACGCGGTGGCCGTCGGCAGCGAGCATGCGGGCGAGGGCGACACCGGAGATGCCGCCGCCGAGGATGGCGATCTTCACGCAGGGAGCTCCAGCAGCGGACGAGTCACGAGGTGCAGGACTCTACCCGCCGCACCGCGCGCTGCACCCGTGCGTCGCGGGCACGCTCGGAAACGTCCCCGCGCATCGGGACTTCGCACACGCATCGCCTCATGATGTCGGCCCCTTGGTCGACCCCGGATCCACGGCGCCCACGGCTGGCCCGAACGCACGCGAGCGCATCGCCGTCGCCAGTCTCGCCCTCGCGGCGTTCGCACTGAACCTCAACACGAACGTGCTCGGCGCGCTGCTCCCGTTCGTGCGGCGCGAACTGGTGCTCGCGGACGGTCAGGACACGTGGCTCGTTGCGGCGGCGGCACTCGGATCGGCGATCGGCGCGCTGGCCGCGGGACCGATGTCGGTGCGGCGGGGGCGCCGCGGTGCGCTCGTGGCCGGGCTCGTCGTGTTCGTGCTGTTCAGCGTCGCCCACCTGGCGGCGCGGTCGTTCTGGCCGTTCCTCGCGCTGCGCTGCGCTGCGGGCATCGCCGTCGGCGTCGCGTACGCGGCGGCGTCCGCGCTCGTGGCCGAAGTGGTTCCGTACGGACGCCGCGGCGCCGCGATGGGGCGGTTCACCGCAGGCATGTTCCTCGCGATCGCCGCGGGCATGCCGCTGTCCGTGGCGTTCGCGAACGCCGGCGTCTGGCCCGCGATCTTCGTCGTGCAGGCGGCCGTCGCGGCGCTCGGCTGCTTCTGGGCGCTGCGCGCCGTGCCGCCGTCGACGGTCGGAGAGGCGTCCGGGTCGATGACCGCGCTGCTGCGCGACGGCGCCGTGCGCTCCGGGCTCTTCGCGACGATGCTGCACACCGGGTCGTTCTTCACGAGCGTGCAGCTCGCGACGAGCTGGCTCGACCAAACCGGCGTCGTGCCGAAGGAACGCCAGATCTGGCTCTGGGTCGGCCTCGGCTTCGCGTCCGTGGTGGGCAGCGCGGCGTTCGGCCGATTCGCGGACCGCGTCGGCAAGCGAAACTTCGTACTCGTCACGTCGGTCGTTCTCGTGGGTTGCTTCGGTGTGCTCGCGAAGGAACCGGGGCCGATGCTCCTCCTGGTCGTCGGCTCCCTGCTCGCGGTGACCGCTGCCGCGCGAACGGGTCCATTGCAGGCGCTCGTGTCGGGGCTCGTGCCGACGCAGGACCTCGCGGTGCTGATGGGACTGCGGGGGGCGGCGATGCAGCTGGGCGTCGTGGGGTTCGCGGCAGCGGCGTCGCCGGTGTCGCGCGAGTACGGGTTCCGCGGCGTGCTGATCCTCGCCGCCGCGTGCCAGTTCGTGTCCTACGCCGCGATTCGCTTCCGCGTGCGGGAGGTCCGGTGAGAACGCGACGCCGGGTGGTCGCGACGGCGGTGTGCTTCGCGGTCGCGTCGCCAGTGGTGGCGCAGCGGATCGTGGTCGGCGTACCGTCGGTGTTCGTGCCGCGAGTCGCCGAAGTGATCGGCGGAATCGTCGGCGACGACGCGGTGGTGGTCGCGACCGGATCGATGGCCGCGTCCGGGTCGGGCGAGGCGGTGCACGTGCTTCTGCTCCAGGACGAGTGGACGCTTGCTCGGCTCGCCGCCGCGGATCGGTTGGCGCCGCTGGACGGCCGTGCCTTGCCGTTCGTGGTGTCGTTCTCCACGTCCGTGGTGCTCGTGTGCAGGGACAGCGGGTTCGCCGTCGACGGCGCGGACATCGCGTGGGACGAACTCGCGCTGCGCCCCGAGCTGCACGACCGTCTGGGTCTGGCAGGCCCCGAAGTCGACGGCGGTCCGTGGCTCGCCGCGTTTCGGGAGGCGCTGCGGCGCGGAGGATCCGAAGACCACGGCATCGCGATCTGGACCACGCTCGACGCGCGCGCCGGCCGTCTCGCCGCTTCGGTCGACGCCGTTCTCGAGGGCCTGCGCGGCGGGTCGTTCGTGGCGGCCGTCGGGCCGGCAAACTGGTTCGCCGGCGTGGTTGCGTCGGGGCAACCGTCGTTGCGCTCGATCGCCGTGCGGGGCGGGATCCCGGCCGCCTACGGATCGGCGCTGCTCGTGGGATCTCCGCCGGCGGCGCGCGCGGTCCTGCGCCGGCTCGACGAACCCGCCGCGCGGCAGTCGATCGCGGCGGCTGCCGGGTTCGTGGTCGCCGAGAGCCTCGATGGCGTGATCGACCCGGCGAGTGCCGCGCACTGGTGGCGACGCTTCGACGCCGATGTGCGCGGTCGCGGTCGGTCGGTGGAACGGATCGCCGACTGGCTCGATGCGGTCTTCGCGGTGTTGTTCCTCGTCGTCGCGTTCGTCGCCTGGCGCACCCTGCGCCGGGTGCCGGCCGAACGCGGTTGACCGCGGGAGAAGTTCCGCGACAGTCCTCTCCCTGCGATGGCCACGCGCGGCCGCCGCGTCGCGCTTCGCGGCGTTTCCAGCATGAACCACCGCAATCCGATGAAGTCCTCGGTCCTCTCGCTCCTGCTCCTGCTCCCCGCGTGCGTCACGTACGAAGAGGTCGACGAGCCTGTCGGCGGCGTCGACTACGAACTGGTCTCGCGAACGGCTGCGAACGGCGACCGTGAGACCATCACGCTCGACTTCTCCGCGGCGACCGGCGACGGCCGCCTGCGCGTGGAGAGCGAATCGGGTCGCGAGCGGCCGTCGCTCGGTCTCCGTGTGATCGAGCTCGACCACGATCGCGCGCAGAACCGCGGCGTGCAGCCGTTCTCCGGGCTCCTCGTATCTCGCGTCGCGCCCGACTCGGGCGCTGCAAAGGGAGGCGTCGAAGCCGGTGACGTGTTGTTGGCGGTCGGTCCGAAGGAGACCGTTTATGCGAAGCAGCTCGCGCAGATCGAAGAGGGGCTCGGTCGCGACCAGGTGGTCACCGTTCGTGTGCTCCGAGGCCAGACCGAACGGGAGCTGCAAGTCACCGTCGACGCACGGCGCGAGAAGGAACGGCGCGAGGAGTTCGTGCCGCTCGAATCCGGCGTGCAGCCGCAGCGGCCGTACGCCGGCGTGCACCTGCGCGGTATCCCGGCCGAGTGGTGTCGGCGCATCTGGGACGATGGACGCAACGCGGTCGTCGTCACCGCCGTGGTCGCGGGCTCGCCGGCGTGGGTCGCCGGCTTCCGGGCAGGCGACGTGATCGAGGCGGTCGACGGCGGGCCCGTTCCGCCGGTCGCCGACCTGACGCGCCTCGTGGCGGAGCGTGGCGAACGCGGCGACCCGATCGACTGGCGTGTGCGCCGCCGCGACGAGGCGTACGAGGCGACCCTCGAACCGTACGACTACAGCGGCGAGTCGAACGTGTGGATCCCGTTCGTCTTCAGACTGCGGGACGGAGTCCGCAAGGACGTGTGGACCGTTGGGCCGCTCGGGCTCCTGCTCGCCAACCGGAACGAGTACCTGGTCGACACCCGGACGCGCGCGACCCGGACGCGGAACGTCTTCCACGCGCTGCTCGGCCTGATACGCGTCGAGACGACGCCGACGGAGACCGACGTGCGTCTCCTGTGGCTGATCCACTTCGACACGTGAGGACCGTTCGGCGTCAGCGCTGGCAACCCGCGCACCAGTAGGTGCTGCGTCCGCCGTCGGTCGTGCGCCGGACGATGCCGCCGCATCGTCGGCACGCTTCGCCGCTGCGTTCGTACACGGACAGCTCGCGCGCGAAGAACCCCGCGTCCTCGGCGACGCCGACATAGTCGCGGAACGAGGTCCCGCCGGCCGCGATCGCCGCCTCCAGGACCGTGCGGACGGCGGTCGCGAGGGCGTCGCACTCGGCGCGCGACAGCGAACCGGCCGCTCGGCGCGGACGAACACGCGCGCGCCAGCACGCTTCGCTCGCGTAGATGTTGCCGACGCCGACGAGCACTCCGGCGTCCATCAGCAGCGCTTTCACGGCCGTTTTCTTCCGACGGGTGGCCGCGAACAGGAACGCGCCGTCGAATCCGGGTTCGAGCGGTTCACGGCCGAGGTCGGCGAGGCGCGGGTGCGACGCGAGCGCAGCGCCGTCCGCGACGTCGAGCGCGCCGAAGCGCCGCGGATCGACGAAGCGAACGATCCGGTCGCCGAAGTCCATGCGCCAGTGCTCGTGCGGCCGGTACTCGGGGCGCGCTGCGCGCGGCGTCGTGACCTCGACGAGCATGCGCCCCGTCATGCCGAGGTGCACGAGCGCCACCGGGCGACCCGCGCCGTCGAAGTGCAGCAGGAGGTACTTCGAGCGCCGCGCGATGGACGTGCACCTGCGACCGACCAGTGCTTGCACCGCATCGACCGGGATCGGCCAGCGCAGGTCCGGTCGTCGCAGAAGGACCGCAACGAGACGGTGTCCGCGCAGGAGCGCTTCGGCGCCGGAACGGACGGTTTCGACTTCGGGCAGCTCGGGCACGGCGGAACGGTTCGGTTCGTCGCCAGGGATGCTGCGGCGGCGCGACCGCTTCGTTAGCATGCCGCGCCGCTTCTCCAGAACCACGTCGACCTGCATGTCATCCGAGCCGCCCATCGAGGGCCTTCACCACATCGGCATCGCCGTCCGCTCGATCGCGGAATCGCTGCCGCGCTGGACCGACGGTTTCGGTCTCGTGCTGAAATCGCTGGACGACGTGCCCGACGAGAAGGTCCGCGTCGCGGTGCTGATGGCCGGCACGACGCGGATCGAGCTGATCGAGCCGATGTCGCCGGACTCGCCCGTTGTGGCGTTCCTGGACAAGCGCGGCCCCGGCATCCATCACCTCGCGTTCCAGGTCGGCAACTGCCAGAAGAAGATCGACGCGATGGCGAAGGCCGGTGCCCCGATGCTCAACAAGGTGCCGAACAACGGCGCCCACGGCTGCAAGGTCGCGTTCGTCCACCCGAAGCACCTCGGCGGCGTGCTGGCCGAACTCGTGGAGGATCCGCACCATGACTGATGCGCTTCGCAAGCTCCAGGAACTGCGCGAACGTTCGCTCGCCGGCGGCGGCAAGGACCGCGTCGACGCGCAGCACGAGAAGGGCAAGCTGACCGCGCGCGAGCGCATCGACCTGCTCGTCGATCCGGGCACGTTCGTCGAGGTCGACCGGTTCGTGACGCACCGGTGTCGCGACTTCGGCATGGATTCGGAGAAGAACCAGATCCTCGGCGACGGCGTCGTCACCGGCACCGCGCGCGTCGACGGTCGACCGGTGTGCCTCTACGCGCAGGACTTCACCGTGTTCGGCGGCAGTCTGTCGGAGACCCACGCCGCGAAGATCTGCAAGGTGATGGACATGGCCGTGAAGCTCGGCGTGCCGATGCTCGGTTTGTCCGACTCGGGCGGCGCGCGCATCCAGGAAGGCGTGATGTCGCTCGGCGGCTACGCCGACATCTTCCTGCGCAACACGCTCGCGAGCGGTGTCGTCCCGCAGATCAGCGCGATCATGGGGCCGTGTGCCGGCGGGGCCGTGTACTCGCCCGCCATCACGGACTTCATCCTGATGGTCGAGGGCACCAGTTTCATGCACATCACGGGCCCGGACGTGGTGAAGACCGTGACGCACGAGGACACGACGAGCGAGGAGCTCGGCGGCGCTCGCGTGCACAGCGAGGTCTCCGGCGTGGCCCACCTGACGGCGCCGGACGATGCGACGTGCCTTGTGCAGATGCGCGAACTGCTGTCTTACTTGCCGCTCAACAACGGCGAGGACCCGCCGTTCCGAGCGACGGACGACGATCCGAACCGCATGGACGAGGCGCTCGACTCGCTCGTTCCGGCGTCGAGCGACCAGCCCTACGACATCCGGCACGTGGTGAAGAAGGTCGTCGACAACGGCAAGTTCTTCGAGGTGCACGGGCGCTTCGCGAAGAACATCGTCGTGGGCTTCGCCCGTCTCGGCGGTCGCGTCGTCGGCGTCGTCTGCAACCAGCCGAACCACCTCGCCGGTGTGCTCGACATCAAGGCGAGCCTGAAGGGCGCCCGCTTCATCCGGTTCTGCGACTCGTTCAACATCCCGCTGGTCACCTTCGAGGACGTGCCCGGCTTCCTGCCCGGCAAGGACCAGGAGTGGGGCGGCATCATCACGCACGGTGCCAAGCTGCTGTACGCCTACTGCGAAGCGACCGTACCCAAGCTGACCGTGATCACGCGCAAGTCGTACGGCGGCGCCTACACGGTCATGAGCAGCAAGCACATCCGCTCCGACTTCAATGTCGCGTGGCCGAGCGCCGAGATCGCGGTGATGGGGGCGGACGGCGCGGCGAAGATCGTGTTCCGCCGCGAGATCCAGTCCGCGAAGGACCCGAAGGCCGAGGAGAAGCGGCTCGTCGCCGACTACAAGGCGAAGTTCGCGAATCCCTACCAGGCGGCGGCGCGCGGGTTCATCGACGACGTCATCGAGCCGCACCGAACCCGGCCCGTCCTGATCCAGGCGCTCGAGCTGCTCCGCAGCAAGCGCGACACGAACCCGCCGAAGAAGCACGGGAACATTCCGCTCTGATCGATTCCGCGTTCCGCGGAATCGATCAGAGGTTCTCCTGGGCCGTTGCGACGCGGTGTCCGTACGCTGGCGAATCAGAGCATCCGGCACCGCTGCAACGGCGAGGCCCGCGTTCCGCGGAGTCGATCCGAGGCACTGCTGCGCCGTTGCGACGCGGTGTCCGTACGCTGGCGAATCAGAGCTGCCGGCACCGCTGCAACGGCGAGGCCCGCGTTCCGCGGAGTCGATCCGAGGCCGGGGTGCGGAATGGGCATCGCCCTCAGAGTTCGACGACGCGGCCTTCGCGCGCGGCGCGGTCGGCGGCGAGCACGATGCGCAGGCTTTCCACCGCCTCGGCGAGATGGGAGGACAGGTCCTCGTCCGTGCGGATCGCGTGCAACAGCGACTGCTGTTCGCGCAGGCACAGTTCGTCGTGGTCCGGTTCGTCGGTCGTGTCGATCCACTCGTCCGGGCGCACGAACTGCCCGCTCCCGTCGAGGTCGGCGTGGTGCACGCGGAGCGAGTTCGTCTTCGCGTGCGAGCCGACGTCGGCGCTCCCCGCGGTGCGTTCCCCGTCGCGGTCGACGATCGACACGCAACCGCGCGGCCCGACCACGTCCTTCACGAAGTAGGCGACCTCGCTCATCATCGGGCCCCAGCCGGCTTCGTACCAGCCGACCGACCCGTCGGCGAACGTCACCTGCAGCTGGCCGTAGTTGTACATGCCTGGCTTCAGCTCTTCGGTGAGACGCGCGCGAATTGCGCTGACTCGGACCGGGCGGCTCTGCGTCATCCGGCACATCGCGTCGACGTAGTGCACGCCGCAGTCGACGATGGGGGACATCGAGTCCATGAGTGCCTTGTGCGTCCGCCAGTCCTTGCCGCGGCTCTGCTGGTTCAGGTTCATTCGCATCACGAGAGGCTTGCCGAGCGTGCGCGCGACCTGCACGAAGCGCTGCCAGGCCGGGTGCACGCGGAGCACGTAGCCGACGATCACCTTGCGCTGCAGCCGCGTAGCGAGGTCGGCGATCTCCCGCGCCTCTTCGACGGTCTCGGCGAGCGGTTTCTCGACGAACAGGTGGCACCCGCCTCGCAGCGCCGTCCGGGCGATCGCCGCGTGCGTGTCCGGGTACGTGTTGATCGACACGACGTCGGGCCGTGTCGCCGCGAAGGCGCGTTCGAAGTCGGCGAACACGGGCAGGCCGCCGAGTTCGGCCGACAGCCGGTTCCGCGTCTCGGGCCCTCGGCTCACGAGGCCGACGATCTCGAAGTCGTCCGCGAGGCGATGGTAGGCGCGTGCATGCGACGTGCCCATGTTGCCGCAGCCGACGACCAGCACGCGCAGTCGAGTCATCGCGACGTTCTAGCGGCTCCTCGCCGAGGTTGGCAGTGTCGACGACGCGGTGGTCACACCCCGGCCGACACGATGCTGTCGGCGCGCACGCCGGGCCCGGCCCCTCTCGCCTCGAGTCGCGTGCGGAAGCGCAGGTGCCGCCAGCGCGACAGCTCCACGAGCGGCCGCCACATGGGGCCGACGAGCCGGTGGCGGATCAGGAACGGCCAGAGCCAGTTGCACTTCTTGTAGAGCAGGCTCATCGCCAGGTAGGCCGGGATCGCGCGCGGGTCGTCGGGTCGTCGCGACCAGATCGAGGCGAAGGAGAAGAGCGTGCGGTAGCACCACGCGTAGCCGTCGGCGAGTTGTTCGGGCGTCATTCGGGCTGGCCGGAACACGACGTGCGCGGTGTCGTAGCGCGACCAGTCGCGATGCAGCAGCCGTCCTTCCCGTTCGAACTGCGCGAACAGCGGCGTGCCGGGGTACGGGGTCAGCACGTGGAACGTCGCGCACTCGAGCTTGCTGCGCTCGATCCAGTCGACCGTGCGCTCGAACACGTCGGGCCGGTCGTGCTCGAAGCCGAGCACGAAGCTGCCGTTCACCTGGATGCCGTGGTCGTGCAGGATCCCGACTCGGCGGGCGTAGTCGTCCGGTCGGGGCGTGCGCTTCCTCGCCGCGTCGAGGTTCGCGGCGGTGAGCGACTCGAAGCCGATGAAGACGCCGGTGCAGCCCGCGAGGGCCATTTCGCGCACGAGCGACGGATCGTCGGTCACGTCGATCGTCACCGCGGCACTCCAGATCTTCCGCAGGGGGCGGAGCGCCGTGCACAGTCGCCGCAGGTAGTCCGGACGCGAGCCGAGGTTGTTGTCGACGAACACGCCGTAGGGCTGGCCGTCGGCGGCGAACTCGGCCGCGACGTGCTCCACGGGTCGCACCTGGTACGGCATGCGGACTCCGTCCGTGGACAGGTAGCAGAAGCCGCAGCGGTTGTGGCAGCCTCGCGTCGCGATGAGGCTCGTCGTCGTGAGGAACGAACGGCGGGGAACGAGCTGGCGTGCCGGCGGCGGATCCTCGGCGTAGTGCGGCGTGTGCCACGACCCGCGGTAGTCGGGCTGCAGCCCATCGGCCTCGACGTCGCGAAGGATCCGCGCCCAGAGGTGCACTCCCTCGCCGACCACGAGTGCGTCGGCGTGCGGCCGGCACTCGTCGGGACACGAGAGGACGTGCAGCCCACCGAGCACGACCTTCGTGCCGAGCCGCCGGTAGTGGTCGGCCAGAGCGAAGGCGCGCGCCGCGAAGGTCAGGTGCACGGAGATGCCGACGATCTGGGGCGGCGGGTCCACGGGCGGCGGACCCTGCAGCAGGTTCTCGTCCCAGTACTCGCACTTCCACGGGTGGGGCGTCGTGGCGGCGAAGCTCGTGAGTGCGAGAGACGGCGTCAGCACGTGCTTGCCGAAGCTCGCATGCGGGTCCTTGCCGTAGAACGGGTTCACGAGGAGCGCGCGGAACCTGGCGGGTGCAGTGTGGGTCGCGGGAAGCCGCAGCGGCGGCGGGACGGTCATGCAGCGCGGAGGCGGGCGGTCCATGGACGACAGGCTAAAAGACTTTGCAATGCAAAGTCAAAGCCCGTACGCAGACCCTCGGAGAGGTGATCGCTTCATCCCGCCGGCGGCGATGCCGGTCCGTGGTCCGAGGGCCGGACCAGGTCTGCGCTCGGCATCGCGGGTGCGCGACGCAGGAGGAGGAACCCGACCGCGCCGGCGCAGAAGGACGCCACGAGGATGGCGACCTTCGACGCCTCGAACGCCGGCGGCGCGCCGGCGAACGCCAGGCCATCGACGAACAGCGACATCGTGAAGCCGATGCCGGCGAGCCACGCCGCGCCGTGCACGTGCTGCCACGTGACCCCTTCGGGGAGCGTGCAGGCGAGCAGCCTGGTCGCGAGCCACGTCGCCAGGAAGACACCGATCGGCTTGCCGAGCATGAGTCCGACGACGACCCCGTGCGCAGCCGGGTGGTGCAGGGCGTCTTCGAGGCCGCGCGTGACGTCGACACCGGCGTTCGCGAGCGCGAACACGGGGATCACGAAGTGCTTCACCAGCGGGTGCAGGCCGTGCGTCATCCGCTGCAGCGGCGCCTGCACGTCGGTCGCGTGGCGCTGCAGCTCCTGCACGATGTGCAACTGCTCCTGGTTCGTCAGTGGATCGGGGTCACCGACGCGGTCGAACTCGTCCAGCAGCACGCGGCCGCGCCGCGTGAATTCCCTTTCGTCGAGGCGGCGCCGAGCCGGGATCGTGAGCGCGAGCGCGACACCGGCGATCGTGGCGTGGACGCCGGACTGCAGGAACGTCGCCCACAGCGCGATGCCGTACACGACGTACGGCCATGTCTTCCGCACGCCGAGACGGTTGGTGGCGTACGACGCGGCGAGCACGGCAGCGCCGAGCCCGAGGTACTGCCACGCGATGTGGTCCGTGTAGAAGATCGCGATGACGAGCACGGCACCGAGGTCGTCGGCGATCGCGAGCGTCGCGAGGAAGATCTTGAGGCCGGGCGGCACCCGGTCCCCCAGGAGGGCCAGGACGCCGAGGGCGAACGCGATGTCGGTGGCCATGGGGATGCCCCAGCCCGGACGCGCCTCCGGCGCGCCGTGCCACGCGACGGTCGCCGCGTACAGCGCGGCCGGCACGACCATGCCGCCGATCGCCGCGGCCACCGGCAGGGCCGCGCGGCGAAGCGACTGCAGCTGTCCGTCGAGGACCTCGTGTTTGATCTCGAGGCCCACGAAGAAGAAGAACAGCACCATCAGGCCGTCGTTGATCCAGTGCGCGACCGACTTCGAGATGGTGGCGTCGCCGAGGGTGACCGCGAAGGTCGCGTGCCACAGGTGGTTCCATGTGTCGGCGAGCGGCGAGTTCGCGACGGCGATCGCGATCCCCGCGCAGGCGACGAGCAGGATGCCCGGGAACGCCTCGGAGCGGAGGAACTCGGTCAGGGGCGAGGACGCTTCGCGGTTCGTCTCGGAGCCATGCATTGCGGGGACACCGTAGGCGGGGGGCGCGTCGCTTCCAGCGAAACCGGTCGCGGCCGCAACGCCTTCCGGCTAGGTTCCCCGCCGCATGCCGGCCATCCGACGCATCCTCGTCGCCAATCGCGGCGAGATCGCACTTCGCGTGATCCGCACCGCCCAGGAGATGGGCATCGAAACGGTCGCCGTCTATTCCGACGCGGACCGAACCGCGCTGCACGTGCGGCGGGCGACGCATGCGGTTCACCTCGGCGGCAGCAAACCGAGCGAGAGTTACCTCGACATCGGCAAGGTCGTCGCAGCCGCGAAGAAGACCGCGTGCGACGCGCTGCATCCGGGCTACGGGTTCCTCAGCGAGAACGAGGATGCGGCGCAGGCGTGCATCGACGCGGGCATCGAGTTCCTCGGCCCGCCGCCGCACGCGATCCTCGCGATGGGGGACAAGGTCGAGGCGCGCAAGATCGCGATGAAGGCGGGCGTGCCCCTCGTGCCGGGTCTCCAGGAGGAGGTCGACGAAGCGCGGCTCGCCGCCGCCGCGAAGCAGGTCGGCTACCCGGTCATGTTGAAGGCCGCCGCCGGCGGCGGCGGCAAGGGCATCCGGATCGTGCGCGAGGAGAAGCAGCTCCTCGAGGCGTTCCACATGGCGCGCGCCGAGGCGAAGGGCGCGTTCGGCGACGACCGCGTCTACCTCGAGAAGTTCGTGACGCGACCGCGGCACGTCGAGATCCAGGTGATGGCGGACAAGCACGGCAACGTCGTGCACTACGGCGAACGCGAGTGCTCCGTGCAGCGCCGCCACCAGAAGCTGGTCGAGGAGTCGCCCTGCATCGCGCTGTCGCCCGAAGTGCGCGCGCAGATGGGCAAGGCTGCGTGCGACCTCGCGCGTGCGGTCGGATACGTCGGCGCAGGGACGGTCGAGTTCCTCTACTCCGAAGGCAGGTTCTACTTCCTCGAGATGAACACGCGGCTCCAGGTCGAGCACCCCGTCACGGAGATGCGGTACGGGGTCGACCTCGTGCGTGAACAGATCCGCGTCGGCGCCGGCGAGAAGCTCTCGCCCGTCGCCGAGCCGCGCGGCCACTCGATCGAAGTGCGAGTCAACGCCGAGGATCCGAACACCTACTTCCCGTCGCTCGGCCGCATCACGCGCCTCAACATGCCGGGCGGTCCCGGCGTCCGGCTCGACAGCGCGCTGTTCCGCGGCATGGAGGTGACTCCGTTCTACGACAGCATGCTCGCCAAACTCGTCGTGCACGGAGCCGATCGCGACCAGGCGATCGCCCGGTGTCAGCGCGCCCTGCGGGAACTGCGCATCGTCGGCGTCTCGACGTCGCTTCCCGTGGCGCTGCGCACGCTGCAGAGCGACGAGTTCCGCTCCGGCGACTACGACACGGGCATCCTCGAGCGCATCGACAAGCGCCCGTCGGCATCGCGCCGCGAACTCGCGATGCTCGCCGCCGCCGCCGCGCGGTTCCTCGTGACGGAACGCGCCGGCGCCGGCACGGGCGGGGCGAAGTCCCAGGGCGACACGGCACCGCGGTGGGCCATGCTCGGTCGTGTCGAACGCCTCCGGAGGACCGCGCCGTGAAGTACCTGACGAAACTGGAAGGCGAGGAGCGCGAGTTCACGATCGAACGGCACGGCGACCGGCTGATGGCGCGGTCGGGCGATCGCACCTTTGCTCTCGACATGGCCCTGGTCGGCGACGGCGACACGTTCTCGCTCCTGGTAGACGGCAGGAGCTACGACGTGGTGGCGGACGTGCAGCGCGAAGACGTCGTGCTGCAGATGCTCGGCGAGCGCTACGCGGTCCACGTCGAGGACGAACGTGAGCGCGCCGCGCACGCGGTCGCCGGCAACAAGGCCGGCGGCCGACGCGAACTGCGCGCCGCGATGCCCGGCATCGTCGTCGACGTGAAGGTGGCCGAAGGCGCCCAGGTCGAAGAAGGGCAGACGCTCGTCGTGCTCGAGGCGATGAAGATGCAGAATCCGCTGGTCGCCGAGAGTGCCGGAAAGGTGACGCGCGTGCTCTGCAAGAAGGGCGAAGCCGTCGCGGGCGGCGCGTTGTTGCTCGAGATGGAGTGACGACGCGGGGCCGTCGTGACAGCCGACCGCGCGGCGCTACGTTCTTCGCCGTGCGATCCGGTTCCGTCGTCGTGCTGCTGGCTCCGCTGCTCGGCGCGTGTGCTCTCTCCGCGCCGCCGGCCGAAGAGACTCTGTCGTCGGCGTCCGGCATCGATGCCCTCGCCCAGGACGCACTGACTGCCGCTCGCGCTGCGCCGGAGGACGCGGCAGCGCAACTGCTCGCGACGCAGCGGCTGTTCCAGGCCGCCGACCTGCGCCTGCAGCGTGCGACCGTGGCGTGGCTCGATCTCCATCGCGACGCCGATCGTGCGACCGTGCTCGCGGCCGAGGACCGACTCGGCGACGACGTGCGCTCCGGAATCGTCTCGTTGTGCACCGAAGGCCTCGCCTGCGCCGAGCGTGCGACGAACGTACGGCCGCACGACGTGGTCGCGCGCCTTCACGAAGGCCTGCACGTGTCCTTGCTCGCATGGGCGAACGGCCCGGCGCGGTCGCTGATGGCCGGTTACGGCGGCCGTCTGGTGAAGGCGATCGACGCCGCGCTGGCCGCGGACGCCGAACTCGACGGCGGTGCGCCGCTTCGCCTCCTGGGCAGGTTCCGGAGCAAGGCGCCGTGGCCGTACGGCGACGTTCCGGCCGCGACGACGGCGCTGGCTCGCGCGGTGGCGCTGCGGTCGGTGCCGGTGAACCACCTCTTCTACGGGGACGCGCTCGCCGTCGCCGGCGACATGGGCGCCGCAGAGGAGCAGTGGCGCCTCTGCACCGAGGCTCCGGCGGACGAGTCCACCCGGTGGTCCGCCGATCTCCTGCGCGATCTCGCGCGGCGGCGGCTCGCGGCGAAACGCTAGGCTAGACCTTCGCGCAGGTCAGGGTCAGCGACATCCGGTGGGCCTCACCGGCGCCGAGCTTCACCGCATTCGTGCGCACGTTCGCGGTTTCGACGCAGCAGAACTTCGTCCAGTCGTCGGGCGCCATGTGCGACAGGCGCGCGCACTTCTCGGGCCACGGGTTCCAGACGATCGCGGACTTCGCGTCGCGCGACTTGAGCAACACCGATCGCGACAGCGACGGCGCGCGCAGCTCGAGCTTGTCCGGCGTGCCCTGGAAGACGCGATCTGTCTCCGCGCGGAAGGCGAGCGGCTGTTTCGGGTCCCACTTCGCCTCGGGCGCCGCGGCGGTTTCCGTGAACGGTACCCCCTCGAGTCCGTGCACCGTCGCCGTCTTCACGTCACCGACCGCGAAGTAGGTGTGCAGCGCCTCCTCGAAGGTGAACGGCTGCTCGCCGGGGTTCTCGACGGTCAGCACCAGCCGCAGGGTGTCGGCGACCGAGATCGAGAGACGCAGCCTGAACGCGTGCGGCCACAAGGCGCGTGTGGAGTCGTCGTCCGTGGTTTCGAGCACGACCTCCGGCCCGGGATTCGCGTGCACGAGCCGCCACTCCAGGTTGCGGGCGAACCCGTGCGCAGGGCGCCCCTTGTCGCTCGGATGGTCGCCGAACCAAGGGAAGACGAGCGGGACTCCGCCGCGAACGGGCTTGCCCGCTTCGTACTTCGCGTTGCTCGCGGTCCACAGCACGTCGCCACCCGCGGTGCGCCACGACAGGACCTGCGCACCCAGCATGGACACCACGGCTGTGTGGTCGCCGCACGCGAGCTGCAGCGCGTCGCGGCCGCCGGGATCCTTGATGCGGGTCACGCCCGCTGCGAGTTGCTGTTCCATGATCGTTCCGCGGAGGGGCGTTCGGGTCGGGTGGCGCAGTTCCGGCAGATGCACGCCTTGCCGGCGGCTCGCTCCGGCACGCGTTGCAACAGTTCGCGATCGAAGGTCAACGTCGTGCACCAGCAGTCGGCGCACGCGGTTGCGCGCGCCGGATCCGCCAGCGCGCAGTCGTTGGGGCCGCCGCACAGCGGACAGCGCGCGGGGTCGACGGGCTCGGCCATGGTGATGAGGCTACCGGTCCGCGTCGGACGAACTCACGTCTTCATCTGCTTCAGCTTCGCGATGGCGCCGAGAACGTTCTTGCCCGTGCTCGATCGCGTGCCGGTCTGGTAGGCCGCGTTGCCGGCTGCATCGCCCGTCGCCGCCGGTGCCGCTTGGGGCGGAGCCGACGGTGCGGGAGCGGGAGCCGCTGCGGCGGCCGGCGCCGTTGCCGTCACGGGAGCGGGTGCGCGAACGCCGCCGGACTTCACGGCTGCCTGGATCTGCGCGACGGTGGTCGCAACACCGCTCACTTCGCGCTGGATCTCGCGCAGCGACGATTCGAGGCCGCCGAGGTGGCCGTCGCGCATCTGTGTGAGTCCGTCGCTGAGGCGGCCGGTCGCCTTGTCGAGCCGTTCCTGGAGCTGGGTCGTCGCCTTCTGCAGGTTCTCGCCTCGCAGCAGCAGCTGCACGTCTTCGCGGGACTTCTGCGTGGCGTCCTCGAGGCGCAGCAGACTCTTGCGAAGTTCGTTGTCCTCGACGCGCTGGCCGATCGCGGCGACGGCGACTTCGAGCCGGCCGACCTGCTGCTGCAGCGGTTCGAGCGACGGCGTCGCCCCGGCCTTCTTCTGGATGGTCTCCAGCGCTGCGTGCAGCTTCTGGAGCGAGGCCTGGATCGCCGCGGCGTCCTTGCTCGGCGCAGTCTGTGCCTCGAGCTGGGCTTCGAGCTGCTTCTCCATGCGGCCGAGAGTCTGCTTCGCCGCGTCGTTGCCCGCTTCCACCGCCGCGCGGATGTGCGTCATCGCGCCCGTCAGCTCTGTGCCCTGGCCCGAGATCTCCATCAAGGGCTTGCCGTACATCTTGATGGCTTTCGTGAGGTTGTTGATCTTCTCGTCCTGGCGCTGGAGCGCGATCAGCACGTGCTGGAGTTCTTCGCCGGCGGCCGGCGGACGTTCGTTGCTCGCGTGCTGCGACTCGACGAGGAACTGCATGCCTTCGCGCAGGCTCGTCACGTCGTCGGTGCTCCCGCCGAGGTCGTCGACCCGGCTCTGGAGCGCCGCGAGGTGGCGACGGTTGGATCCCGCGGCGATGAACACGGCTCCGGCGAGCAGCAGGCTCGTCGAGGTGAGCCCGTAGCGCGACAGGGACTCGAGCGCGGCCGGGGCGATCGGTGCGACCCCGACGACCACCGCACCGGCGAGCAGTGCTGCGCCGAACAGGAGCCCGCCCATGCCGCCGGAACCGGAGTTCGTGGTGCGTTCCGAGCGCACCTTCCGTGGCCGCCCAAGCTCGGCCGTGGTCGCGCCGCGACCGCTCGGTTCCTCCGGGTCCGCGGCGTCCGGCGCCGCCGCCGCTCCCGACTCCGACGTGTCGACCGCTGCGTCGAGGGTCTCGGTGTCGCTCGGATTGCCGGCCTCCGCGTTTGCGTCGGCGGTTCCGTCCGCATGGAGGAAGGTCGGCAGATCGTCGGTCGTGTTCTTGGACTCTGGCGGGTTCTTCATGGTGATGCTCGTCGGCCCCGTGCCGTCGATCGGCTCGCAGCGTCGATCAGATGAAGCGGCCATGTTGCAAACTGCGGCACCGTCCCGGAAAACGGCATGGCACGGATGGCTCGCAAACTGAAAGGCATCGCTGCGGCCCCGGGTGTGGCGATCGCGCCGATCGTCCACTTCCATGCGGCGCTCGATCACATCCCGACGTGGAAGGTCGCACCCGACGGCCTGGCGGGTGAGCGCGCGCGTTTCCAGGGCGCCATCGCCGAGGTCGCCGCGGACCTGATGGCGCTGCAGAAGGAACTCTCCGGCGCCATCGCGACGCACGACGCGCGCATCTACGACGCGCAGCTCGCGATCCTGCACGACCCGACGTTCCAGAAGGACGTCGAGTCGGAGATCGTGCAGCACCACGTCAATCTCGAGGTCGCGCTGCAGCGGGTCATCGCGCGCTACGAGGCGTGCTTCGCGGCGATGGAGAACGCGGCGATGCGCGAGCGGGCGGCGGACCTTCGCGACATCGGTCGCCAGCTCGTCGGCGCCCTGCTGGCGACCGAGCGCGGCAAGTACACGGCGAACGGGACCGACTACCTGTTCGCGGCCGAGGAGTTCCTGCCGAGCGACGCCGGCATTCTCGATCGCGCGCACATACGCGGCATCGTCACCGAGCACGGCGGCAAGTACTCGCACGGGGCGATCCTCGCACGTTCCCTCGGCATCCCGGCGGTCGTCGGCATCGAGCAGATCATGCTCGAGTCCTTGACGGGTACGGTTGCGATCATCGACGGCGACGCCGGGCTCGTGATCCTCGACCCGACGCCCGAGCAGCTCCAGGACTACGAACGCATGCGGGTCGAGCAGGTGGCGATCGATCGCCGGCTCGCCGAGCTGCGGTTCCAGCCGTCGGTCACGCAGGACGGTGTCGCAGTGCAGTTGATGGCGAACGTCGAGGGCGTTCGCGACCTCGACAGCCTCGAGACGCAGTCGATCGCGGGGATCGGCCTGTTCCGTACCGAGTTCGCGTTCATGGAGCGGCGGCAGTTCCCGACCGAGGACGAGCAGGTCGCGATGTACAGCCGCGCGATGATCGGCGCCGAGGGCAAACCGGTCACGTTCCGCACGCTCGACGTCGGGGGCGACAAACCGCTCGGGTACTTCAAGATGCCCGACGAACGCAACCCCGTCCTCGGATGGCGCGGTATCCGCTTGTGCCTCGACTGGCCGGACATCCTCTACTCGCAGATGCGCGCCATCCTGCGGGCCAGCGCGCACGGGCACGCACGGATCCTCTTGCCGATGGTGACGACGCGCAACGAGGTCGCGCGCTGTCGGGAAGTGATGGGGCAGCTCGTCGCCGATCTGAAGGCGAACGGAGTCCCGCACGACGCGACGATCGAGCTCGGCGCCATGGTCGAGGTGCCCGTTCTCGTCTCCGTGCTGCCCGACGTCCTGCCGCTGTGCGACTTCGTCTCGGTCGGCACCAACGACCTCGTTCAGTACCTGCTGGCGGTCGACCGCGACAACCAGCGGGTCGCCAAGATGTACGACCCGTTCCATCCGGGCGTGTTGCGCGTCCTCAAGCAGATCGCGGACGCGGCGAACACGGCGGGCAAGGGTGTGTCCATCTGCGGTGAGATCGCCGGCGACCATCTGTTCACGCCGTTGCTGATCGGGCTCGGCTTCCGCGAACTGTCGATGGCGCCGGTGTTCCTGCCGCGCGTCCGTTTGATGCTGCGCAGTTTCACCGAGCGCGAGTGTCGCGACCTGGCCGTGCGGGCGTTGGCGCTGCAGTCGACGGCGGCGGTTCGCGCGCTGGTGCGGGACGAGATCCTCGTGCGGTGGACGCGGCAACTGACCGGCGCACCCGAGGAGCGGCGGTCGTGAGCGCGCGGCCTCTTCGCCGCGGCAACTGGTCGGTGCAGGAGATGGAGCGCCTGCGCCAGTTGCTGCCGCGACGGGGAGTGGCGGACACCGCGCTGCTGCTGCGGCGCACCGAGTCGAGCGTGTTCAAGAAGGCGATGCAGCTCCTGCGGGTTCCGCCGCGCCGCGGTGCCTGGACGGCGAGCGACGACGGACGGCTGCGTGAGTGCTGGGGCGCGGTCGACCCGCGGCTCCTTGCGCCGATGCTCGGGCGACCTCTCGTCGAAGTGAGGAAGCGGGTTCAGGAGCTGCGGGCGCACCCGCGACAAGGGCCCTGGACGCGGGACGAGGTCCACGCCCTGAAGGACTTCTACGGCACACGTTCGGACGACGACCTGGAGGTCGCGCTGGCGCGATCGCGGGCCGATGTCGTGGCGATGGCACGGCGTCTGTGCCTCGCGAAAGACAAGCGTTTCGCGGCCCACAGCGCGCGGCACGTCGTCGCGGCGGCGGGGGACGAGGTGCGACGGCAGGAGATGCCGCGCTGGACACCGGCGCAGGTGGAGCGTCTCCGGGTTCTCTACCCCGACCAGGACAACCTGACGGTGGCTCGCGAACTGGGTCGCAGCGTGGCGAGCGTCGCCAACAAGGCCAACCAGCTCGGCCTCCGGAAATGCCCCCAACTGCTTGCCCTCATCGGCCGCGCGAACGTCGCCTTGCGATACCGAGAAGCCGGTGCGACGGGCGGTTGAGCACGGCTTCGCCGCGATCGCCGCGGCGCGAAACCGCTTCGGCGACACCCCGTTTTTTTGGCCGCGAGGCTCAACTCATCGGGCCGGGCGGGTCGATGAACCGAGTGCGCGCGCCGTGGAACCTGGCGCGCTCATCCATCGAAGGAACGCCATGGAAATCGTAGGGAAGAAGAGCCAGGGCCTGTCGGTCACGGCGCTGAAGGACGACAAGACCGTCATCATCTCGTTCAACGATCGCAGCCTGAACTTCTACGTCACCGACGCACTGAAGGAAGCGCTGAAGGAGACGATCAGCAGCAAGATCGAGGACGGCTTCCAGCACTTCGTGCTCAACCTCGACAACGTCAAGATCATCGACAGCTGCGGCGTCGGCCTGATCATCGTTGCGAACAACGTCACGTCGTCGCGCAACGCGAAGCTGTACCTCAGCAACATCAAGCCGTTCATCGTCAAGATCTTCGAGATCATGCGGATCAGCAAGCATCTGTCGATCTTCGAGAAGGAAGACGACGCGCTGGCCGCGATCAAGACCGCGAACACGAAGTGACGCGTCTCGCTCGCGAGGGCGCGAGGGGCAGGTTCCGTCCTCCCGCCCGCTGCGGCCGTGACCCGTCGTCCCGACGAACCGCATGACGACGATCAGCAGCATCATGGACGGTGTCGTCTTCGTCGGACGAGCCGGCAACGTCGTGCTGCTGAACTCGGCTGCCGAGGATCTGCTCGGTGTGCGTGCCCTCGTCGCCGTCGGAAAGCCGCTGGATGCGATCGAAGGGGCCGGTGATCTGCTGCAGACGCTGATCGCGGATCAGCAGCGTACGACGAAGGGCAAGGAGTTCGCCCGCACCGTCGAGGTCCATCACAGACAGCAGGACCTCCTCTACATCAAGTGCACGACGCGGTTCGCCCAGGATCACCGCGGCGATCCGTGCGGCGTCATCACGCTGCTCCGCGACGTCACGGCGGACTTCAAGACCGACCAGCTGAAGAACCAGTATCTGTCGATCGTCGCGCACGAACTGCGCACGCCCCTCACGGGCATCAAGACGTTCTCGACGATGCTGGCCAAGGGATCGCTGGGCAAGCTCGACGACAAGCAGCGTCGCGCGTGCGAATCGATCCGCGAGCAGTCGGTGCGTCTCGAGCACCAGATCGACAAGCTGATCAACCTCGGCAACCTGGAGTCCGCGGACTACGGCCAGGATCGCGAAGTGGTCACGGTCGCCGAGTTCTCCGCCGGTCTGCTGCTGCCGTTCGAGCAGCCGGCTCGCGACCGGCGCATCACGCTGACGTTCCGGGCCGATGCCACCGAGGCGTGCCTGTTCGCCGATCGCGCCGACCTGCGCCGCGCGTGCCAGGCCCTGATCGAGAATGCGGTGAAGTTCGCCAGGGACGGGGGCGCCGTCGAAGTGCGCGTCGAACGCACCGCGGACGGCGGCCTCCGGTTCGGCGTCGCCGACGACGGGATCGGCATAGACCCCCGATACCAACGGCGGATCTTCGAGAAGTTCTTCCAGGTCGAAGACCCGCTCACGCGTCACCACGGGGGGGCCGGTCTCGGCCTGTTCGTGGCACGCGGCATCGTCGAAGCGCACGGGAGTCGCATCGAAGTCTCCAGCCAACTGGGTCGCGGAGCCGATTTCTCCTTCATGTTGCCGCTTCACCGCCCGCCGGCGGAAGCGGCGACTGCCGGAGCGGCCGGGAGTCCGCAAGAGAGTCTGTCATGCAAAGAACCGTCCTGATCATCGAAGACGAGAAGCTGATCATCGTCTCCACGCAGATGGTGCTCGAAGCCGCGGGGTTCCGGGTCGAATCCGCCACCAACGGCGAGGACGGCATCGGCAAGGCGAAGGCGCAGTCGCCCGACCTCATCCTGCTCGACATCATGATGCCGGGCATCGACGGGTGGGAGACGCTGACGCGTCTGAAGCGCGATCCGGCGACGGCCGGCATCCCCGTCGTGATCTTCACGGCGCGCGAGCACTCGCGCGGCCACCAGAAGAGCACGGAGATGGGGGCCGCCGACTACTTCCGGAAGCCCTTCGAGCCGGACGAGCTCATCGAGCTGGTCGAGAAACACGTGGCCCAGAAGACGTGAGGATGGCGTACGCGGCGCTGCAGGCGACGAGCTTCGCTCGCGCCTGAGCGCCGGGAAGCAGCGGCCAGGAGCATCCGCTTCGAGGGGGCGGAGAGCAGTCGTTCCCGGTTCCGCGTGGAGCCTGTGGGCCCTGTTCGCGCGCTGCCGCGCCTCACTCGTGGCGCAGCGCTTCGACGGGATCCATGTTCGCTGCGCGCCAGGCCGGGTAGAGGCCGAACACCACGCCGACCGCGGCCGAGATCCCGAACGCGAGGAGCACGTGGGTCGTCATCACCGAGGTCTTCTGGCCGAAGAAGTGGGTGATCGCCTCCGGTACGATCAGGCCGAGTCCGACGCCGACCACGCCGCCGAGCGCCGACAGCACGCCGGCCTCGACGAGGAACTGCTGCACGATGTGCTTCTTCTTCGCGCCGAGCGCGCGGCGGATGCCGATCTCGCGGGTGCGTTCGGTGACCGTCGCGAGCATCACGTTCATGATGCCGATGCCGCCGACCAGCAGGCTGATCGACGCGATCACGGCCAGCACCAGGTTGAACATGCGCCGCTGCTTCTCTTCCTGCCGCAGTAGTTCGAGCGGGACCGTGATCTCGAAGTCGCCCTTCGTCGCGTGTGCGGGCTGCAGCATGAAGCGCAGCACGGCGGCGGCGTCCTCGACCTGGTCCGAACTCGGCAGCTTGACCTTGACCTCGTGCAGCTCGACCGACTCCCACCGGTTGGTCGACGGATTGCGCACGACGTCCCCGAAGCGGCGCCGCGAGCTGCTCATCGGCACGTAGACGCACTCGTCCAGCGTGAAGCCGTTGGGGCTCGCCGCGCGTCCCTGGGTGTCGAGCACGCCGATGACCTCGAAGCGGTCCTCGACGCCCGCGAGCACGGTCTGTCCGAGCGGGTTCTCGAGCGGGAAGAGCGACTTCGCGATGCTCGCGCCGAGAACGCAAACGTTGGCCTGGTGCTGCTGATCGAGTTCCGTCAGCCACCGCCCTTCCGTGATGCGGAGGTTCGCGACCTCGAGGAACGCCACCTCGGTGCCGACGATCATCTTCGACGCCCAGTTCTCCCCGTGCATCAGGCCACGCTGGAACTCGCGGACGCGCACGACGGTCGCCTGCGGGAGGAGGTTCTGGATGCGGTCGGCCTCCGCGTATGTGAGGCCGTAGCCGAGGATGCTCCAGCTCGACGACGTGGACGAAGTCTGCTGCGTCTCCTCCGGCTTCGTGCTGCGGATCAGCACGTTGGAGACACCCATTGCCCGGTACTGGTCGAGCGTCTCCTGCGACGCACCCTCGCCGACGGCGAGCATCGCGATGACCGACGCGACGCCGAACAGGATGCCCGCGGTCGTCAACGAGCTGCGCAGCTTGTGCAGCATCAGGCTCTTCAACCCGAGCGTCACCATCCGCATCGAGTCGCGGATCACGAGGCGCCTCCGGCCCTGGCCGCCGCGCGGTTGTCGACGAGCTTCTCGACCTGACCGTCCTTCAGCCACAGCGTGTGATCGGCGCGCTCGGCGACCTTCGGGTTGTGCGTGACGATCACGATCGTCACGCCGTCGGGCCGCAGGTCGTCGAACAGGTCGAGGATCTCCTTCTCGGTGTTGCTGTCGAGGTTGCCCGTAGCCTCGTCCGCAAGGAGGAACAGGGGGTCGTTCATCAGCGCCCGCGCGATCGCGACGCGCTGCTGCTGACCGCCGGAGAGTTCCATCGGCTTGTGTTCGAGGCGTCCCGACAGACCGACGCGACCCGCGAGGTACTCCGCCTTCTTGCGCGACTCGGGGCCGACGCGGCCCTGGTAGAAGAGCGGGACCTCGAGGTTCTCGAGCACGGTGAGCTGCGGGATCAGGTTGAACGACTGGAAGATGAACCCGATCTCGCGCCCGCGCACGTCGGAGAGGTCGTCGTCGTTCAGCTTGCTGACATCGCGGCCTCCGACGCGGTACTCGCCCGACGTCGGGCGATCGAGGCCGCCGAGGATGTTCAGCATCGTGCTCTTGCCGGAACCGGAGCGCCCCATGATCGCGAGGTAGTCGCCCTTGCGGACCTGGACGGAGACACCGTTCAGCGCCTTCACGACGTTCTTGCCCATCACGTAGTGGCGGTGCACGTCGGCGAACTCGGCGATCACCGGGCGGTCGTCCATGGCGGCCATTCGTGCGCGGTCAGTTGCCCCGATCGCCGCGATCGCCGCGCGAACCGCCGCCGTCGCCGGGAGGTCCGCCGCCGCCATTGCCGTTGCCTCCGCCGTTGCGGCGGGGCATCGCGGCGCGCATCAGGGTGCGCAGTTTGTCCTGGTGCACCTGGCCCGCTGCCAGGTCGTTCGAGTCGATCGCCTTCCGGAGGCCGCTGATCGCTGCTTCGGCCTCGGCCGCGCCGTCCGCGTTGCCGCCGTCGCGCAAGCGATCGACCATGCCCTGCATCATGTCGAGGCGACCCTTGTACTCCTCGAGCTCCGTCGCCGTCATCTCCGCGAGCTTCTTCATCGACGCACCCGGATTGCGGCGGCCGGTTCCCCCGGGGCCGCTGGCGTCGGGCCGCGGGCCGTCGCCGCCTGCCGCGGTGGGCGCGGCCGGTGCCGGCACCGGCGCGACGGGTTGCTCGAACTTGGGCGCCTGCACGCCGGCCGGCTCCTTCAGGTAGACGCGGTCGCCGTCCTTCACTCCCTCGAGGATCTCGACGCGCTCCGAGTTCTGCCGACCGACCTTCACGATGGTCGCTACCGGGCCGTTGGGCCCTTCCTTCCAGACGTAGTTGACCGAGCGGTCGCGGGCGACGGCCTGCAGCGGGATCGGCAGCGTGTTCTTCACCGTCTCGACCATGATGGTCACGTTCGCCGCCATGCGGGAACGCAGGCGCCCGTCCGGGTTGTCCGTGTCGAGTTCGACCATCGTCGTGTAGACCTTGCGATCGCTCGTCATCCAGCCGCTGTTGCTGTCGGCAACGGGCGCGACGCTCGACACGCGGCCGGGGAACGATTCGCCCTGGAACGCTTCGACGACGACCGTGGCCGCCTGCCCGCGCGTCACCTTGTCGACCTGCGCCTCCTGCACCTTCACAACGCACCGCATCTTCGTGGTGTCCGGCAGGATGATGAGCTCCTGGCGCTCGCGGACCTGCACGCCCTCGCGCACCGCTTCGCCGCCGCCGCGGTTGCGGTCGAGACGCGCGTAGACGACGGTGCCAGGCGTCGGCGCGTGGATCACCGCGCTCTTGATCTGCCGCTGCAGGTTCTCGAGCCGCTCCTTCGCGAGACCGAACTCCTTCTCCTTGCTGTCGAGGTCGCTGTCGGCCTTGATCTCGAGGGCTTCGTTCGAGCCCTTCACGCGGTCGACTTCGAGCGAGGCGTTGTCGCGGTCCTGCGTGAGTTGGATGCGTTCCTTCGCGAGCGTGTAGTTGACGAGCAGGTCGAGGTCGTTCCAGGCGAGCGTGACCTTGGAGACCTGCGATTGCCACGCGAGCTGGTCCTTCTCCAGTTCGTTGCGCGTGATGAACTGCTTCTTCGCCAGCCGGCGGCTGTGGGTGAACGTGTCCTCCTTCACCTTGAGGTCGGCCATCGCCAGGCGGATCTGGTCGACCTGCTGCAGGATCTTGTTCGCCATCTCGCCCATGTCGCGGTCGAGGGCGCCGGTGCTGTCGCCGTCGACGGCGAGCAGCTGCTGCACCTTGTCGACGAGTCCGACGTAGGTGCGCGGATCGACCTGAGCCGCTGCAGGAGCGTCGGTGACGTCCGGGTCGTTCGCGAGAGGCTCCGCCGGCGGCGTGTCGACGAGTGCTTGCAGCTTCTTCAGCATCTCGCCGTTCTTGCTCTCGCCCTTCTTCTCCCCGCCCTTGCGACCGAGCAGCTTCTCGAGCTCCATCTCCGCGATGCGCAGCTTCGACTCCGCGGTCGTGCGGTTGGTCGTCAGCTCCTTCTCGAGGATCTCCTTCTCCTTCCGCGCCTGCTTCAGCGCCGCTTCGGCCTTCGCGACGGAGATCGCCTGGTTGGCGGCCTTCTCGACGAGTTCGCTCACGTCCAGTTCGACGAGGCGCTCGCCCTGCTTCACGACCGTTCCTTCCGGAATGATGAAGATGATCGTCGCCTGGCCCTCGACTTCGGAACGGACGATCGTCTCGCGCACCGCCTGGAGTTCGGCGTTCTCCTTCACGACGACCGGGAGGTCGTCCGTCTTCACCTGGAAGACCTTGGCGTCCTGGGCGGTGTCGGAGCCCGCGGAGCCTCCGCAGGCCGCGAGAAGTGCAAACGCGACGGCGATCGCGGAGGGGGAGGAGCGGGTCATGTCGTTCACTCGGCGGTCTTCGGCTGCGGCATCGGCAACGCCTGGTCGAAACGCAGCCCCTGGGATTCGAGGCGGATGCCTTCGAGGTCGTTCATCAACTGGAGACGGGCGATCGCGTAGTCGACCGTCGCGCGCGTGAGGTCGAGCTGGGCCTGCAGGAGCGCGTCCTGCGCGTCCAGTTTTTCGAGCGCCTCGACGCGACCGGCGTCGTACAGGTCGGTCGTCGCTTCGACGCGCTGCGTCGCAAGATCGACTGCGACCGACTGGATGCGGTAGGTGTCCATCGCGCTGCGGATGTCGCGCAACGAACCGCGGACGTCGGCGGCGATCTGGTCCCCGCTCGCTTCACGCGCGCGGATGGCCGCGTCGAACGCGATCAGCGAACTGCGGTAGGCGTTCCGCTCCGCGAGCTTGTCGAGGGCGAGGTCGAGCTCGAAACCGGCGGCCCAGTTGACGCGGGACCAGTCGAGGTTGAGTCCCTTGCCCGACTCCGAGGGCACGTTGAGCGCGACGGAGAAGTCGAGCGCCATCGTCAGCGCATCCTCCGCCACGAGAATGCGTCGCCCTGCGTCCTCGACCTCGTCGACCGCCGTTCGGTGGTCGAACCGCCGCTCCAGTGCGAGGTCGACGGCCGAGCGCTCGTCGATCTGGACCGGCTCGACGCCGCGAGCCTTCACCTGGTCGAGTTCGGCCGAGTCGAGTTCGAGTTCGGCTGTCACCGGCAGGCCGAGGGTCAGCTTGAAGCGGTCGAGCGAGGTCTGCAGACGGTTCTTCGCCGCGACTCGCTGGGCGTCGGCGGAGTACTCGCTCTGCTTCGCGCGACCGAGGTCGGTGATCGTGCGTCGCCCGGCGCGGTACAGCTCTTCGATCTGCTCGCGCGACTGGGCGAGGCTCTGGTAGTTTGCTTCGACGTTGGCGAGGTCTGCCACCTGGGCCACGACGTTCCAGTAGTCGCCGACCACGCTCGTCGCGAAATCGGCGCGGAAGCGCTCGAAGTCGCGCATGGCGTAGACGACATCGCGCTCCGCCTGGGTCAGTGGCTCGCGCACGATGCGACGCCCGGCGCCGCGCAACAGGGGCTGCGTCAGCGTGAGGTTCAGGATCGAGCTGCCGTCGAACGTGCCGCCGTGGATGACCGAGCGCAGGAAGGTGTTGGCGAAGCTCGCGACGAGGCGCGTGCCGGTCACGCTGGTCGCGGACGCCGACAGGTCGTCGCCGATCGCCGCGTCCGCGGTTTCGTCGCTCTGGCCCGCGACTTCGGCGTTGCCGCCACCGCCGAAGCGGAACACGAAGTCGTGCTGGCTGCGGGTCAGGTTCAGTGCCGCGAGATAGAGCTGCTCCTTCTGTCGCTGGAACTCGCGGCTGTTCTCCGCCGCGACGTCGAGCGCCTGCGTCAGCGTCAGGTGTGACGGCCCCGGCTTGTCGGCGAGTCGCCGCCGCAGCGTGTCGGTGGGTCGTTCGACCGCGAACGGGCGCGTTTCGCCGGTCACCGTCTGCGCCGTCTTCGCGAGGATCGAGTAGACCTGCGCGTCCGCCGAGTCGCGATTCGCCGTCGGCGACCAGCATGCCGCGACCAGCATCGGGGACGCGATCGCAGCGCGGCGGAGGAAGTTCACGGGACGAAGCAGCACGGGCGAATCCAACGGTGTTTTCGTAGAGGCTGCGAAGTGTTTTTTCTCCCTCGGCGACAGATCGTTACTACGATAGGACGCGTGGCGGATACTGGTTCCAAGTTCGACTTCGTGTCGAGGGCATGGCCTCCATCTTGATCACGGCCGGGCCGACGCGGGAGTACCTCGACGACGTTCGCTTCCTGAGCAACGGGAGCTCGGGGCGGATGGGGCAGGCGCTCGCCCGCGCTGCGCTCGCGGCCGGCCACGAGGTCACCCTGGTCCTGGGACCCGTCGACGTGGTGCCGCCCGCCGGGGCGACGGTGGTACCGGTGGTGTCGGCTCTTCAGATGCAAGCGGCGGCCGAGGCCGCGTTCGAGAAGGCGGACATCGCGATCGCGGCTGCGGCCGTGTCGGACTGGCGGCCCGCTGATCGTGCCGCCGGCAAGCCGGCTCGCGCGCCGGGCCCGATGACCCTCGCACTGGTACCGACTCCGGACATCGTCGCCGGGCTCGCGGCGAAGAAGGGGCGGCGCGTCGTCGTCGGCTTCGCGTTGGAATCGGCGTCCGCGGGCATGCCGCGAGCCATCGCGCGTGGGCGCGAGAAACTCCGCCGGAAGGACCTCGACGCGGTGGTCGTGAACCTGCACGACACGATCGGCAGCGGCGACGGCGAGTTCGTCCTGTGCACCCGCCAGGGCATGGACGAAGCGCTGCCGCGGCTCGGCAAGGAACAGGCGGCGGCGCGCGTCGTCGCGCTCGCCACCGAACTCTGGAACAAGGGACGGACCTCGTGAGCAAGGGCGATACCGGCAAGGAGCCCGAAGCGGCCCCGAAGAAGCGCGGCACACGATTCGTCCCGCTCGAAGACGCGCCGCGGCCCGGGCTGTCGCAGCGTTCGAGAGAAGTGGTCGCGCTCGCGCTGTGCGGGTTCTCGCTGTTCGCGATGCTGTCGCTCGCGACGTTCCGTCTCGCCAGCCTCGACGGTCCCGTGCCGACGGACGGCGTCAACTACGGTGGTGCGGTCGGCTACTACCTGGCGTTCGGCTTCACGTGCTCCCTCGGCTACGCCGGCTGGCTGCCCTTCGTCCTGCTGATCCTCGCTTCGGTGCAGATGTTCCTCGGCAGGCGCACGGAGCGCGTCGTGCTGAAGGCCCTCGGCGTCGTCGTGTTCGCCGCGATGTGCGCGATCCTGTTCGCCGGAGCGGACGGTGCCGCCGGCTTCGGCAACACCACCCCGTACGGTGCGGGAGGGCGCTTTGGCGCGTTCGTCTCCCCGCGACTGGACTCTGCGTTCGGCGGAACGGGTCGCCTGCTCTTCGTCGGCTTCGGCGCGCTCGTGTCGCTGCTGATCGCGACCGAGTGGATGTTCTCGCAGATGCTGCTGCGCGTGTTCGGCGCGGTCGACGCACTGCGCCGGCGTCTCTGGCCCAGCCCCGCGACCGCGGGGGTGTCCTTCGACGGCGAAGGTTCGGACGGGGAAGACGGGCCGCGGGAACCGCGGCGTCGTCGGCGATCGACGGCCACTGCGGAACCGGGCGGCGAGAACGTGTCCGCAGCGGCCGCGGGCCCTGCCGTCGACGCATCGCCGGAGGACAAGGCGGAGGCCCCCGGCCGGCGCCGGGGTCGCAAGGTGCGAGCGGCGGACGCCGAAGGGGACGACGAGTCCGTCGCGGAGCCCGAGGGCATCGCGCCGATCGAGAGCGACGACGACGAGCCGCCAGCGAAGAAGAAGGCCGCGGCTGCCGACAGCAAGGCCGACGCCAGGGCCGAGGAGGCCAAGGACGCCCTGGACGACGACGAGCGCGAAGAGGGGGACGCGCCGCCGCCGGTCGTGCCGATGCCCGTGCCCGTCGTGATCACGCGCCCGAAGCCGCCGCCGAAGCCGAAGCCCAAGAAGAAGCCGTCGGGTCAGAACAACCTGCCGTTCGACGAGGCCTATCCGTTCCCGCCGATCGAACTCTTCCAGGAGGCGGCGACGAACGATCTGAGTGCGACGTCCGAGGTGCTCTCGCGCGGCGGCCAGGCGATCGTGCAGAAGCTCGCGCACTTCGGCATCCAGTCGGAGATCGTCGCGGCGTCGGTCGGCCCGGCGGTCACGCAGTACGAGCTGCGCCTCGCCGAGAGCATCCGCGTCAACAAGGTCGCCGGCTTCGAGTCGGATCTGGCCGCGGCGTTGAAGGCGGTCTCCGTGCGCGTCGTTGCACCGATCCCCGGCAAGGACACGATCGGCGTCGAGGTGCCGAACGCCGAGCGGCAGAAGGTGTTCATGCGCGACCTGCTCGAGCAGTTCGGTCGCTCGGAGTCGCTCGCGATCCCGCTCTACCTCGGCAAGGACGTCGCGGGCAATCCGATCGTGGAGGACCTCGCGCGCATGCCGCACCTGCTGATCGCAGGCACGACGGGCTCCGGCAAGTCGGTCTGCATCAACACGATCCTCCTGTCGGTGCTGATGTCGCGCACGCCGAGTCAGGTCAAGCTGATCCTCGTCGACCCGAAGATGGTCGAACTGCAGGCGTACAAGCGTGTGCCGCACCTCTGCTGCGACGTCGTCACGAACATGAAGAAGGCGCCGAGCGTCCTCCAGTGGGCGGTCGACGAGATGGAGAACCGCTACGCGCTGCTGTCGGCGGCGGGTGTGAACCACATCCGCAACTACAACCGCCTCGGCCAGCAGGAGCTGCAGAAGCGTTTGAACCGCGAGCCGGATCCGGAGCGGGTGCAGCTTCCGTACATCGTCATCGTCATCGACGAGTTCGCCGACCTCATGAACGTCGCGCAGAACGAGGTCGAGGAGCTGATCCAGCGGCTCGCGCAGAAATCGCGCGCGGTCGGTATGCACGTGATCCTCGCCACGCAGCGACCGAGCAGCGAAGTCATCACGGGCATCATCAAGGCCAACCTGCCGTGCCAGGTCGCCTTCAAGGTGAACCGCCGCATCGATTCTCGCGTCATCCTCGACGCGAACGGCGCCGAGAAGCTGCTCGGGTTCGGCGACATGCTCTACATGCCGCCCGGCGGCGGTGCCTTGCTCCGCGCCCAGGGCACGTTCGTCGCCGACGACGAGATGCACGCCGTCGTGCGCTTCCTCGAGGAACACGGCCAGGAACCGGACTTCAACCCGGCGCTCGTGCAGACGCAGAGCAGTTCGCGACCGTCCATCGCGGATCGCGACGAGCGCTACCGTGAGGCTGTCGAGATCGTCCTCGGCCAACAGCGGGGCTCGGCGACGCTCCTGCAGCGTGCGCTGGCGGTCGGCTACACAAGGGCGACACGCCTGCTCGAGCTGATGGAGGAGGACGGTCTCGTCGGGCCGTTCGTCGGCAGCAAGTCGCGCGACGTGCTGATGACTCTCGAGGAGTGGCAGGCGCGCGAAGAGCAGATGGAGGCGGCACTCGCCGAGGCGGCGGCCGAAGCGGAGGACGTGACGGAGGACAGCGGCGCCGACGGCGACGCCGATCCTGGCGGCGCGCCTCCGGAGGGCGCCGAGGATGCGCGTGTCGAGTCCGCCGTCGCGGACACCGAGGTGGCGCGCAGCGAAGACCGCGAAGGCGAAGAATCCGAGGCCAACGGGTGACGCGTCGTTCCCCATCGCTTGTGGCTCGCCGCGCTGCGGAGTAGATTCGCTTGGCGTCATCCGGTCGCGCCGGAGGACAACGACAACGCCCGGGAGGGGCAGCAACCGTGAGCACGCTGGACACAGCAGGGCGAGGCATCGCCGTTTCGGAACGTTCGCCCCGCACGGCGGCGGAATGGCTGTGGCCCCTGCTGCCGATCGGGGTCTCCGTCTTCAGCATCTCCGCGCTCGTCTACTACCACCTGAACTACGCGGTCGTGCACCCGACGGCGCCGCTGCAGGTGCTGATCGCCGGCCTCTATCGCGCCTTCGGGCTCGCGCCGGCGGTGATCTTCTTCCTGCTCGTCGTCACGTGGAGCACCATCTGGTTCGTGGTGGGGTCGATCGAGCGGCCCCTCGTACGCCTCGGCCGCATCGCGCTGCTGGCCGTGATGCTCGGCGTCCTCCTCAACCTCGGCGACGGCGGTGTGACGCCGGCGCCGAACAAGGGGCAACTCGGCGCGTGGCTCGCCGGCGCGCTCGTCTCGGCCGTCGGCTACCTGCCGAGCATCGTGCTCGTGTGGGCGATGACGTTCGCGGCGCTGCTTCTCGCAACGGACTTCTTCTTCAGCGACAGCTTCGAGCGCCTGCGCCGCACCGGTCCGATCGCCGAAGTCGGCGTGGAGACTGCGGTCACCGACCACCTGCGCGGGCTCGGGGCCCTGATGCCTGCGCCTCGCTCGGCCGCCGCGCCCGGATCGCTCTCGTCGGCGCACGGCACGAACGGCCCCGCCTTCGCGAGCGCGGTGGACGGAGGCGTCGCACCGCCCGCAGCGGTGGACGAACGGACGGCGGACGAAGAGGCGTCGGACGCGCGCGGCGGAGAGGCGGAGCCGTGGTGGGAACCCAGCGCGCCGGGGGCGTCGATCGCGGGGACCGCGCATTCCGCCGAGCCGGGGATCGACGACTCGTCCGAGGCGGCGCCCGTCGAACCCGCGCACGTCGAGGACGCCGGCTCGGGTGCCGCGGTGGCAGCCGAAGCGGAGAGCGCGCGCCGCGCTGCCTCTCTGGAGCTCGACTTCGTCTCGGCCATCGACGAGACGGAGTCTGCGGCAGCGGTCGAGCCGATCGTCGACATTCCCAGGCCGGAGCCGCGCCTGCCGATTCGTGATGCACAGCCGGAGTCGGGTGCCCCGACGCTGTCCGATGCGCAGCCGCCCGCCGGGTCCCCGAACGGGGAGGCGTCGGCCGTGCGCCAGCAGGGGCTCTTCGGCAGCGGGGTCGACGACGAGCTGGTCGCAGAGGCGATGGAACTGCTCGCCGGGACGCGCCGCGTCAGCGCCTCGCTGTTGCAGCGGCGGCTGCGCATCGACTATGCGCAAGCGATCGATCTGCTGGCCCAGCTGGCGGCCCGCGGCGCCGTCGAACTCGAAGCGGACGCGACGCAGGGCCGTGTTCTGGCGTGATGCGTGCGTTGCCCGCCGGTGCGGGTTCCACGGGTCGGCGTCCCCAGTTCCTCCACCGTTTCCCACACGCCCTCCACGGAGCGCGTCCTTGCGTCGGTCGATCGCCTCGCTAAGGAGGGGCGCCCTGCGGTAGCGCGATGGTGGACTTCAAGCAGACCTTCGAAGGGCGTGGTGTGCCCCAGAACCTGGAAGCGGAGCGCTCCGTGCTGGGTGCGTTGCTGCTGCATTCCGATGCCGTCGCCGACGTCGCCTTCCTGAAGCCGGACGACTTCTACCTGCCTCGCCACCAGGTGATCTTCGAGACGATCGTCGCGTCGTTCAACGGACGCCACGCGACCGACCCGATCGTCGTCGGAGAAGAGCTCTCGCGCATCGGTCGCCTCGACGACGCCGGCGGGCACGCGCAGTTGCTCGATCTGATGGAGTGCGTCGTCACGGCGGCGGGCGTACTGCACCACGCGGAGATCGTCCGGGAGAAGGCCGTGCAGCGGCGCCTCCTGGAGACCTGTCTCGATGTCGCGCGCCGCGCGTACGACAACGAACTCGACGCGAAGGACCTGCTCGACGAGGCGGAGCGGCAGATCTTCGAGATCTCCCGCATGGACAAGTCGGGCGATGCCGTGAGCATCAGCTCCGTGCTGCAGTCGACGTTCGAGCGCATCGATCGCCTGCGCGAGCGCGACGGCCGCCTGACCGGCGTCGGGACCGAGTACTACGACTTCGACGACATGACGGGCGGTCTGCAGCCCGGCGAACTGATCATCGTCGCGGCACGCCCGTCGATGGGAAAGACGAGCTTTGCGCTCAACCTCACGGAGCGGGCGGCGAGCCACGGAGCGTCGGTCGCGTTCTTCTCTCTCGAAATGTCGAACCAGCAGATCATCCAGAACATGCTCTGCTGCCGCGCGCAGATCGACGGTCAGGCGATGCGAAAGGGCCGCATCACCGACCAGCAGTACAAGCGCCTTCAGGACGAGGCGGCACGCCTGTACGAGACGCCGATCTTCGTCGACGACACGCCGGGCATCTCGATCACGCAGCTGCGCGCGAAGTGCCGCCGCCTGAAGCAGAAGCACGGGATCCAGATGGCGGTGGTCGACTACCTGCAGCTGATGTCGGCCGGTGGCCGGATGGAGAGCCGTCAGCAGGAGATCTCGGCGATCTCTCGCGGCCTGAAGAGCATCGCGCGCGAGTTGTCGATCCCGGTCATCGCGTTGTCGCAGTTGAATCGCGACGTCGAGAACCGTGATGATCATCGCCCCCGGATGAGCGACCTCCGCGAGTCGGGCGCCATCGAGCAGGATGCCGACGTCATCATCCTGCTGCACCGCGACGAGTACTACAAACCGACGGAACAGAACGCCGGTCTGGCCCAGATCATCATCGCCAAACAGCGCAACGGTCCGACGGGTGAGGTCGTGCTGCGCTTCTTCCGCGAGTACATGCGTTTTGAGAACTACACGCGCAGGGCCGAACCGATGCAGTGATCGTCGCGCGGCGGCGTTGCTGTGCTTCGCCGCGTGGTTCGTCGCGGCGGGCGGCAGCGCGGTCGTCGCACAGGAGACGCCGGATGCACCATCTCCGCCGCAGGAGCCGGGCCGCCAGGAGGTGCCGGTGCGGCAGGACGGCGATGTCTTCTTCGACGCAGCGATCCGCCGCCTGCAAGGGCGCACGGTCCGCGCCATCCAGATCGAGCGATCGTCGCCCGACGGCAAGTCGGCGCCGGTCGACGCGGCGTCGGCGGAATCGCTGACCCGGAGTCTGCTGACGCGCGTCGGGCGGCCGTTCGAGGCCCGCAACGTGTCGACCGACTGCGAGAGCCTGTGGAACGACCGCCGCATCGTCGTCCGCGCCTACGTGCAGAGTGTCGACGCCGACGTGGTCGTCCGCTTCGTCGTCGACCGCGAGATCGAGGTCTACGAGGGCGTCGAGTTCCACGGTCTGCTGCATCTCGCGCGCGTCGACGTCGACAGCCTGCTCGGTCTCGACCCGGATCGGAAGGTCACGCGGACGGAAGCCGAGGCGATGCGCAAAGTGCTGCTCACCCGCTACCAGCGCGAGGGCTACGCGTTCTGCAGCATCGAACTCTCCGAGCGCTCCGTCGAGGACCCGCCCGGCGCAGGCGGCGAGGCGAAGCGCCGGCAGCGCAGCACGATCCACTTCCGCATCGACGAGGGGCCGAAGGTCACGATCGGATCGATCTCGTTCCTCGGCAACTTCTCGTTCGCGACCGAGCCGCACCTCGGCTTCTTCGGCAGCGACGACTACGTGCTGCGCGAATCGCACATCCAGAGCGACCCGGCGCGTGGACTCACTCGCGGTGCCGCGTACAGCACCGAGATCCTCGAAGAAGACCTCGACCGACTGCGCCTCTTCTACCGCAGCCGCGGCTTCCTCGACGCGACGGTCGACATCGGCGACGTGCGCATCGCCGAGGACAGGTCGTCGGTCGACGTGTCGATCGTCGTCGTCGAAGGGCCGCGGTACCGGATCGCCTCGGTGAGCCTCGAGCACGTGGATCGCGACGGCAAGGCGCTCACCACCGCGCCGCTCTATCCGGCGGAGGAGATCCTGCGCGACTGCAAGGTCCAGGCCGGCGAGTTCTACGACCACGACCGCCTGCAGCGGGATCGCCTGGCGATCGAGGACTTCTACGGCAAGCGCGGCCATCCGCCGCGCAGCTTCCCCGGCATGGCGAGCGTGCCGCAATGGTCGCTCGTGCTGCCCGTGCGCGAGGTCTACGGTGTCGGCAACGAGGTCGCGATCGTGTTCCAGGTCGTCGAGGGCGTGCCGAAGACGCTTCACGACGTGGTGATTCGCGGCAACCGCTACACCCGCGACCATGTGATCCGCCGCCGGGTGCGTGTCGTCCCGGGAGATCGCGTCGACATGACGGAAGTGAACCGGGCGCTGCGCAGCATCCAGCAGACCAGGTTCTTCACGGATCCGGCCACGTCGCGTGGTCCGCGGTTCCAGCTGGAGCCCGTCCGCGATGCGGACAACCAGGTCGATCTGGCGATCGACGTCGAGGACGTCGCCACCGGCGAACTGCGCTGGGGCGTCAGCATCAGCACTGGCCAGGGCTACGGCGCCCAGGTCATCTTCAACAAGCGCAACTTCGACCTGTGGAACCCGCCGAGCAGTCCGAACCCCGTGACCGCACTCGGCGAGATCATCGACAACGAGGCGTTCCACGGCGGTGGACAGACCCTGAACATGCTCGTCGCCCCTGGCTCACGAGTGAGCCAGGCGCAGATCACGTTCATCGAGCCGGACGTGTTCCGTCAGTACTTCGACACCTGGGAACTGCGTGTATCGGGGCATCGGCAGATCCGGCGCTGGTCGGAGGGCTACACGTCCGACAAGCTCGGTGGCGAAGTCGGTCTGTCGCGCAACTTCACCGAGGAGTTCAACACCGGCCTCACGTTCCGCGAGGAGTCGGTCGACATCGACGACCTGGCGCAGGATGCGTCGTCGCTCGCGTTCGACGCGGAAGGGCAGACCGAACTGCGCGGCCTGCGGCTCCACGCGCGCTACCGCGACTTCGACGACCTTCGGCGGCCGACGTCCGGCTTCGAGCTGTCACTCTCCGGCGAGATGGTCGGCGGCTTCCTCGGCGGGGAGGAGAGCCTGACCAAGGCCGTGCACACGGGCCAGGTCTACGTGCCGATCGGAGAGAACGAGATGGGGCACCGGACCGTGCTCCATCTCGAGCACTTCTTCGGCGTGGCCGACGCGTTCGGGGGCAGCGACGACGTGTTCCTCACGGAGCGCTTCTACATGGGCGGCAACAACCTCCGCGGCTTCGACTTCCGCGACGCGGGCCCGAGCCAGTTCGGTCGCCCGATCGGCGGCGAGGCGGTGTACACGGCGTCGGTCGAAGTGTTCGTGCCGCTCGTGTCGACGCGACTCGAGGGCGAACTGCGCGACCGCGAACTGCTGCGCGGGGTGATCTTCACGGACTTCGGCCTGCTCGGTTTGTCGATCGACGATCCGACGTTCCACCAGCTGCGTGCGAGCTCCGGATTCGGCATCCGCATCGAGGTCCCGTATCTCGAGTGGCCGATCGCGCTCGACCTCGGCTGGCCCTGGGTCTACGAAGAGAGCGACGATCGTCGCCAGCTCTACTTCTCCTTCGGGCGCTGATCGCATGGAGCGCCAACCCTTCAGCCGTCTGCAGCGCGAGGTGCTCGTCGACAACCCGTGGCACCGGTACTGCCGCGATCGCTACGTGCAGTCGGACGGCAGCGAGGGCGTCTACTACTACGTCGACATGCCGGGGAGCTGCGGCGCGATCCCCGTGTTCGCCGACGGATCGACGGTGCTGCTGCGCGTGCACCGCTACCTGCTCGGCGCCGACTTCTGGGAGTTCCCGATCGGCGGCATGAAGGATGGCGAGGACCCGCTCGCGGTCGCGAAGAAGGAACTGCACGAGGAAGCCGGTCTGTTCGCGGACGAGTGGACGCCGATCGGCCGCTTCGCGCCGTACAAGGGCGTGTCGAACGAGATCTGCCACTACTGGCTCGCGCGCGGTCTGCGCGAGGACGCGCAGGATCTGGAGCCGAGCGAGCGGATCACCGTGCACCGCATGCCGTTCGCCGAGGCGCGTCGTGTGCTGATCGATCAGGAGTGCTCCGACGGGCAGTCGCTCGCCGGCCTCGTGCTCCTCGACCGCTGGCTCGCGGCGGGGAACCGCCTGTGACGCGGCCGTTCCGCGTCACGGTCTATGCGTCGTCGAGCGAACGGATCGACCGCCGCTACTTCACCGTCGCCGAAGACCTCGGTCGTCGCATCGGCGAGCGCGGCTGGGAGCTCGTCTGGGGCGGCGGGCGCTTTGGTCTGATGGGCGCCGTGTCGCGCGGCGCGCGCGCCGCGGGCGGCCGTACGGTCGGGGTGATCCTGCAGGAGTTCATCGACAAGAACGTGCACTGCGACGCTGCGCATCGCATGGACTCCGTGACCGACATGAGGCTGCGCAAGCGCGGTCTCGACGAACTCGGCGACGCGTTCGTGGCTCTGCCCGGCGGGTTGGGCACGTTCGAAGAGCTGTTCGAGATCCTGTCCTTCAAGCAACTCGGCTTCCACGACCGGCCCGTCGTCGTGCTCAACGCCTTCGACTACTGGGCACCGCTCCTCTCGATGATCGAGAATGCGTTCGCCGGCGGTTTCGTGCAGCAGCAGTTCCGCGGCATCTTCTCCGTCGCGGCGGACGCGGCGGCGGCCATCGACCAGATCGCGAACGCGACGCCCTGGCGGCCGGCGCGCGGTGAGGCGCGCGGCGGCGGCACGGGATGAGCTCTGACGCGCGCGACCTCGAGGCCGCAGACCGCGCGCTGCTCGCGGCGATGGAGGTCGTGCGCTCGCATGCGCGACCGAACGTGCCGTTCGAGTGGAAGGACGGCCACAGCCTCGTCACCGCGGCGGACCGCGAGGTCGACGAGCTGTTGCGCCGCACGCTGCCTTCGCCCGGTGACGGCTGGTTGTCGGAGGAGCGCGACGACGACGGCTCGCGCCATCGGTCGCGCCGCGTGTGGATCGTCGATCCGCTCGACGGCACCCGTTCGTTCGTCGCCGGGCGCGCGGATCATTCGGTGTCGATCGGTCTGCTCGTCGACGGTGAACCCGTGCTGGGCGCGATCGGCGCGTCGGCGATCGGTGTGCGCGTGGTCGGTGGTCGTGGCCTCGGCGTCCGGGTGCACGGCGACCCGCGGTTGCCGTGGCCGCCGGCCGACGGAAGGATGCGTGTGCTGGCGAGCCGGAGCGAGACGAAGCGCGGAGAGTGGGCGGAGTGGCAGGACGGGGCGTGCCATCTGCTGCCGGTGGGGTCCGTCGCGTGGAAGCTGGCACTGGTCGCGGCCGGATGCGCGGACGCGACGTGGACGTGGAACGGCAAGAACGAATGGGACGTCGCGGCAGGAGCGGCTCTCGTCGTCGCTGCCGGCGGCGACGTGTGGCGGCCCGACGGAGGCGCGGTCGCATGGAACCGGCCGAAAGCGCGCTTCCCCTCGTTCGCGGCGGCCGGCCCGGGATTGCGTGCGCAGGTCGTGGCGCTGTCGCGTTCGCGTTGAGGCGCGTCAGCCCTTCAACGCGTGGCGGATGATGTCGCTCGTGCTGAGCACGCCGATGACGCTCGTGCCGTCGAGCACCGGCACGCGCCGGATGCCGCTCATGCGCATCAGGTTGATGCAGTCGATCAGGTTCGTCGCGGAAGGGACGCAGATCGCCGGGCGCGTCATCACGTCGCGCACCTGGAGTTCGCCGAGCACCGCGGGATCCTGGGAACCGAGCAGGTTGACGATGTCCTTGCTCGTGACGATACCGGGCAGATCGCTCGCTTCGGGCCCGGCGACGAGCAGCGCCCGGATGCCCTCGGCGACCATCCGCGAGCCGGCGACCCGGAGGTTCTCGCCGGCGTCGACCCACTGCACGTCCTTGTTCATGACGTCCTTCGCGCGGAGACGATGAAGATCGATGGTCATGGGATGGTCTCCTCGAGAATGCAGTCGTGTTCGGCGTCCCAGCGGAAGCGGACGGACGTGCGGGATCGATCGATCGGCAGTGTGACTCCGCCGAACTGGATCCGGACGCCGGCGTGCGCGGTGCCGTGGACGTGGATGGCCGCGTCCTTCAGCAGCGCGCGCTGTCGCTGCAGCAGGGCGAGCCGCTGTTGCTGGGCCTGGTCCGAGCCCTTCACCGCTGCGCGGTTCATCTTGCCGGCGGACGCGGTGAGATCGCGGCGGGCCCTCACCGCGGAGCGTTCGACCTTGGTGTCCACGTTCGTCGCCCGCACCAGTGCCGTCCTCTCCTCGAGAACGTCCGCGACGACCAGCAGGGTCGCGGCGCCGTTCGGAGTGCCCGCGTTCGTCAGTTCGATGGTGTGGCGCGCCCGCACCGACCCGCCGAACGCCGTGCCGCGGCCGGAGACGATGCGCACGTTGTCGCCGCGCAGTTCCGAATGCGTCGCTTCGTCGCGCAGATCGACGTCGCCGCCGGCATCGAGTCGCGACGACGTCGCGTGACGGCAGGTGACCTGCGCGTTCGCCCGGATCTCGCTGCCGGCGAGGACGCCACCGCCGACGTGCACGGACCCGCCGGCCACGACGATCGCGTGCTGCACCGAACCACCGACGACGACGTCGCCGGTGGCGTCGATGCGCGCGCCGTCCGTCGCCTCGCCGCTCACGGTCAGCGACCCTTCGCTGTGCAGGTTCCCGCTGCGAAGGTCGACGTCGCCGCGGTGTTCATAGAGCGTGACCACGTCGATCTGACGCGAGTCCTGCAGCACGACGCCGGCGCGCGCTGCCTTGACCTCGAGGCCTTCGACCGCTGCGCCGGGGCCGAAGCGCATGGTGTGGGGTCGTCCGGGCTTCGCCGCGAGCGCGAGTCCCCGCACGTCCTCGCCCGCCACTCCGGCAGTCGGGGGCACGATCGTCGCGAGCAGCGCACCGGTGGCCACGGGGTGCAGGAGGTCGCGTTCGTGCCAGTCGATGCGGCCGTCGGGATGCTGGCGGCCGACGGACTTCACGAGCGCGAATCGCGGTTCGACCCGACCGTCTTCGCCGGCGATCGGAGCCCGGCCTCGCGCGACGACGGTGGCCGGTGCGGCGGCCGGCCCGGCGAGCAGGGCCACGAACGCATCGCGAGCGACGGCATCGACTCCCGAGACCACGCCGGCGGTCGCCAGCGCCGCCGCGAGATCGCGGTCGGTGCACGGTGCGCCCGGCTCCGCGGCGGCTTCCGCCGCGAGTCCGTCGCTGCGGATGGAGATCCGGATGCGGCCCACGGCGGGAGCATCGGCATTCCGACGGGACGGACTGGCTTCGCCGGACGGGCGAACGGGTGACGCCGATGCCAGCGTGCGTTCGCCGCGGCCTCATCCCGGAACGATCGCCTGTCGATGCTGTCGACGATGACGAGTGCGACCACGGACCTCTCGCGGCTGTTCCGGACCGCGATCTCCGAGCGGAAGCTCGAGGTGCCGCCGATGCCGGCCACTGCGGCGGAAGTGATGAGCCTGTGCCAGCAGGAGACCACCGACGCGGCGAAGCTGTCCGCGGTGATCCATCGCGATCAGACGATCGCATCCAACGTCCTTCGCGTCGCCAACTCGGTCGCCTACGCGGGGCAGGTGCCGTGTTCGTCGCTTCAGCAGGCGTGCGGCCGCCTCGGCATGCAGATGATCACCGAGATCGCGACGGCGATTGCCGTCCGCGGCCGGATGTTCGCCAACGCGAGCTGTGCGGAACTGCTGGCGGTGTTGTGGAAGCACTCCGTTCTCTGCGGCTTCTTCAGCAAGGAGATCGCCCGGCTGCGGCGGCGCAACGTCGAGATCTCGTTCCTCTGCGGCCTCCTGCACGACATCGGCAAGGCGGTCCTGTTGAACAACCTCGACCGCGCGGCCGGCAAGGGAGCCGAGGTGCCCCGGCACGACCTGCTAGCGGCGCTGCAGGAGCACCACGTGGCGGCAGGCACCCTGCTCGCACGTGAGTGGAAGCTGTCGGACCAGTTCGTCGAAGCGATGCAGTTCCATCACGACTACGCGGCTGCGACGCGGTACCAGGACCTCGCGATGACGGTCGCCTTCGCGGACTCGCTGAGCTACCACGTCGCGCCCGGCGTGCTGGCGACGCCGCCGACCGAGGAGGAGCTGCGAGCCGACCCCGTGCTCGTCGGACTCAATCTCTACGCGGACCAGGTGGGTGAGCTGATCGGGATGAAGGGCCACGCACTCGCGGTGGTGGAGGGCATGCGATGAGCGCTCCGGAGAAGTGGGACGTCGTCGTGATCGGCAGCGGCCCGGCCGGCCAGAAGGCGGCGGTGCAGGCGGCGAAGAACGGCCGAAGCGTCTGCGTCGTCGAGCGGGAGATCGGTGTCGGCGGCGCGTGCGTGCACCGGGGCACCATCCCGAGCAAGACCCTGCGCGAGACCGCAGTGTACCTGTCGGGGTTCCGGTCGCGGCTCAGCCACCACGTGCAGTTCGAGCTGCCGAGCGACCTGCAGCTCGCGAGCCTGATGGATCGGATGGAATCGGTCGTCACGGCCCACGTGGCGTTCCAGCGCGCGCAGCTCGAGCGGAACGGCATCCGCCAGATCCACGGCCGCGCGCGGTTCGTCGACGCACACACGATCCAGGTGGAGTCGATCCACGGCGCGATGCGGCACCTGGTCGCGGACATCGTCGTGATCGCGACCGGGTCGCGGCCGCGCACTCCGCCGGAGATTCCGATCGACCACGAGCACGTGTTCGACAGCGACTCGATCCTGTCGATGGCGTACCTGCCGAAGTCGCTGGTCGTGCTCGGCGCCGGCGTGATCGCCTCGGAGTACGCGACGATCTTCGCGGCGCTCGGCTGCCACGTGACCATGGTCGATCGCGGCGAACGCCCGCTCGGCTTCATGGACAGCGAGATCCTCGACCGGTTCGTGCACGCGTTCCAGGCGAACCCGGGCTGCACGTTCGTGGGTGGCGCCAAGGTGGCGAGCGTGCAATGGAACGGGGTGGACGCCGTCGTGACGAAACTCGGCAACGGCTGGGAGCTGAAGTCGGAGAAGCTGCTCTGTGCCCTCGGCCGCGTCGCGAACGTGGACGGCCTCTGCATCGAGGCCGCGGGTCTCGCGACGAACGAGCGCGGGCACGTTCCCGTCGATGCGGACTGCCGGACCGCCGTGGGGCACATTTTCGCGGTCGGCGACGTGATCGGCCCGCCGTCGCTCGCGTCGGCATCGATGGAGCAGGGGCGGCGCGCGATGTGCGCAGCGTTCGACCTGCCGCGCGCCGGCGGCAACGACTGCATCCCGTCGGGCATCTACACGATCCCGGAGATGTCGTGCATCGGTGTCAACGAAGCCGATGCGCGCAGGAAGTACGGCGACTGCTTCGTGGGGCGTGCGAAGTTCGCGGAGCTGGCCCGGGGGCAGATCGCGAACGCCGTCGACGGCATGCTGAAGCTCGTGGTCGAACCGCAGCACCTCCGCATCGTCGGTTGCCAGGTGGTCGGCGAAGGCGCGACCGAGCTCGTGCATCTGGCGCAGATGGCGATGCTCGCGGAGATGGACGTCCGCGTGTTCGTCGATCGCATCTACAACTTCCCGACGCTCGCGGAGGCCTATCGCGTCGCCGCGCTCGACATCCTCGGCCAGATCGCGCAGCGACAGCAGGTCGGCGGCAAGGCCTGAGTCAGCCGCGCCGTGTGCCGACCGGCTCGTCGAACAGCTCGGCGAACCACCACAGCCCGCCGTCGCTGTGCAGGAACCCGCGGAATCGCCGCGGATCCGCCGCGGCGGCGAGGCGCGCCGGCGGGACGCCGCCGATCGTGATCCCGCCGAGGCCGGTGCGGCGCACGAGATCGCCGGTGCCGACGAGGTGGGCCTGGCCCACGACCACGACGATCACGCGGTCGGGCCACGCCTCTGCAACTGCGCGCACCCGTGCGGCCATGCGGTCGTCGCGCTGGTGGATCGGCACGCGTGGGATCGGCTCGAGTGCCGCGATCGGGATGCGGTGGTCGCGCGCGAACGTGACGAGGTCGCGGTAGAAGGGCGCGTCCAGGTCGTCGTCGGCGTCGAGCCACGAGCCGGCACAGCGTGCACGGATCGTCGTCCGCAGCGCATCGAGCGGCTCGCGGCCACCGAGCCAGCGGGCGACGTCGCCTTCGTCCTCCGTACCGATCGCTTCGAGCGCGAACGCGAGTCTCGCGCCGCGCGCGCGGAGGGCGGTGAGCAGGTCGATCTGCAGCCGATGCAGCCGCGGACTGCGGTGGTGGTCGCCGAGCCAGACGAGCCGCGCCTCGGCGATCGTGTCGGCCATCGCCGAGGCGGGGCGCGCGGCGTCGATCGAGGTGCCGGCCGCGGCCGCGAACGAAGCGAGATAGGCGTCGAGTTCGTCCGACGGCTTCGCGTCCCACACGAAGTCCATCGGTGTGCACGCGGCCGCGAGACAGAACGGCAGGAGGATTCGGCCCCGGGGTCGCGGCATGATGCGGCGCCCATTCTCGGCGGAATCGCACCAACATGAAACCGAAGGTCGGCGTCGTTCTCTCCGGTTGCGGCTTCCTCGACGGATCCGAGATCCACGAGTCGGTCCTCGCGCTGCTCTGCCTCGACGAGGCCGGTGCCGTCGCGGTCTGCGCGGCGCCGAAGGGGCCGCAGTTGCACGTCGTCGACCACGCGCAGAAGGCACCCGTCCAGGGTACGCGCGACATGTTCGCGGAGGCCGCGCGCATCGCCCGCGGTCGCATCCAGGACCTCGCGACGCTGCGGGCTGCGGACCTCGACGCGGTGATCCTGCCGGGCGGCTTCGGTGCCGCGAAGAACCTGAGCGACTTCGCCAGCAAAGGTGCCGCGGCGACGCCGATCCCGGAGGTCGCGCGCCTTCTGCGCGAGATGCACGCCGCCGGGAAGCCGATCGGCGCCATCTGCATCGCACCCGCGGTCGTCGCCGCCGTGCTCGGCCGCACCGTGCATCCGACGTTGACGGTCGGCAACGACCAGGAGACGGTGGCGGCGCTCGTCGCGATGGGGTGCATGCACAAGGACTGCGCGGTCACGAGTTGTGTCGTCGACGAGGCGAACGGGATCGTGTCGACGCCGGCGTACATGTTCGATGCGTCGGTGGGCGAGGTGGCCACGGGCGTTCGCAAGCTCGTGGAAGCGGTGCTCGCACGCGTGAGTCGGCGGGCCGAGGCCGGGGGGCGCGCATGAGCAGGTCGCTGGCGGGCAGGAAGTGTCTGGTCACGGGCGGCGGCACGGGCATCGGGGCGGGGATCGCACGGTCCCTGGCACGCGCCGGCGCAGCGGTTGCCGTCGTCGGCCGGCGCCGTGAGCCGCTCACGCGTACCGTCGCGACGCTGCGCGCGTTGCGGCAGCCGGCGTTCGCGTTCGCGGCGGACGTCACCGATCCGAAGTCGATCGGCGCGGCCGTCAAGAAGGCCACGAAGGCGCTCGGCGGCCTCGACGTCGTCGTGAACAACGCGGGCATCGGCGGGCCGAACGGTTGCGCGGTCGATGGGCCCGATCGCTGGGACGAGATCGTGCGCACGAACCTCGATGGCGTGTTCTTCGCGACGCGGGCAGCACTGCCGCACCTCGGCGACGGTGGCCGCATCGTCAGCATCAGCTCGGTGCTCGGGCGCTTCGGTGTGCCCGGCTACACCGCGTACTGCGCGAGCAAACACGGCGTGATCGGCTTCACGAAGGCGTTGGCGCTCGAACTCGCGCCGCGCAGGATCACCGTGAACACGATCTGTCCTGGCTGGGTCGACACGGAGATGGCGAAGGCCGGCATCCAGCTGATGGCGGACGGCATGGGCGTCGAGTTCGCGAAGGCGAAGGCGGCTGCGATGGCCGCGGTCCCGCTCGGCCGGATGCTCGAGCCGGAGGAGATCGGCGAACTCGTCGTGTGGCTCTGCAGCAAGGCCGCGCGCGGCATGACCGGGCAGGCCATCAGCCACTGCGGCGGTCAGGTCATGTGGTGACCCAGCGCGGCCCTCGATCGGGCCGCAGCCCAGGGCCCCCGCTTCGCTCGGGCGGACATCCCGGGCCGCGACGGTGATTCCGGTCGGGGCCGCTCAACCCGGCGAGCGAGCGAATCGTCGAGGCGTGCGAAGCTTCGCCGGGTCGGCGGCGCGGGGATCGTTCGCGCCGCGCACGGCGCCGATGCTCAGCGCGACGCGGCGCCGCTGGTCGAAGGGGCCTTCGAGCCGTGTTCGATCGCCGCGTGGATGAAGTCGCGGAAGAGCGGGTGCGGCTGCAGCGGGCGGGTCTTGAACTCGGGGTGGTACTGCACTCCGACGAACCACGGGTGGTCCGGAATCTCGACGATCTCGACCAGGTCGAGCTTCGGATTCACTCCCGCCATCACGAGGCCGGCCTGTTCGAGCCGGCGGCGGTAGGCGTTGTTGAGTTCGAAGCGGTGGCGGTGGCGCTCGCTGATCTTGGCCGTGCCGTAGGCGCGCAGGCTCTTCGTGCCTTCCGCCAGCGTGCAGTCGAACGCACCGAGGCGCATCGTGCCGCCCTTCTCGTTGGTCTTCTTCTGCTCCTCCATCAGCGAGATGACGGGGTTCGCGGCGTTCGCGTCGTACTCGGTGGTCGTCGCGTCGGTGATCCCCAGTTCGCTGCGCGCATACTCGACGACCGCGGCCTGCATGCCGTAGCAGATGCCGAAGAACGGGATGCCGTGCTTCCTCGCGTAGCGGATGCTGGCGATCTTGCCCTCGAAGCCGCGTTCGCCGAAGCCGCCGGGTACCAGGATGCCGTCGACACCGGCGAGCAGCTTCTCGGGGCCCTCGTTGGCGACCTGCTCGGCGGAGACCTTGCGGATCACGACCTTGCAGCGGTTCGCGATGCCGGCGTGGTTCAGCGACTCGTAGATCGACTTGTACGCGTCGTGCAGTTCGATGTACTTGCCGGCGACGGCGATCTCGACCGTGTGCTCGGGGTTCTTGACGACCTGCAGCATGCGCTGCCAGTCGCTCGTGTCGACGGGCCGCTTCGGCTTCACCTGCAGATGGTTCAGCACACGCTGGTCGAGGCCGGCCTCGATCAGCATCAGCGGCACCTCGTAGATCGAGAACGCGACGTCGCGCTCCTCGATGACCGCTTCGGGGCGCACGTTGCAGAACAGCGAGATCTTCTTCGCCATGTCCGGCTCCATGGCGATCTCCGTGCGGCAGATCAGCACGTGCGGCTGGATGCCGATCTCGCGCAGCTTGCCGACGGACTGCTGCGTCGGCTTCGTCTTCAGTTCGCCCGACGCGCGCAGGAACGGCAGCAGCGTCAGGTGGATGAACATGCAGTCGTTCGGGCCCTGCTCGAGCGAGAACTGACGGATCGCTTCGAGGAACGGCAGGCTCTCGATGTCGCCGACCGTGCCGCCGATCTCGCACAGCACGAAATCCTCGTCGCCGAGGTCGGCCTTGATCCATTCCTTGATCGCGTCGGTGACGTGCGGAATGACCTGGATCGTGGCGCCGAGATAGTCGCCGCGCCGCTCCTTGGCGATCACGTTCGAATAGATCTTGCCGGTGGTGACGCTGTCGGTCTTGCGGCTCGAGATTCCGGTGAAGCGCTCGTAGTGGCCGAGATCGAGATCGGTCTCCGCCCCGTCGTCAGTCACATAGACTTCACCGTGCTGATACGGGCTCATGGTGCCCGGATCGACGTTCAGGTAGGGATCGAGTTTGCGCAGGCGGACCTTGAAGCCCCTGGCCTGCAAAAGCGCGCCAAGAGCCGCCGACGATAGTCCCTTCCCCAAAGAAGAAACCACGCCGCCGGTGATAAAAATGAAGCGAGACATGGGCCGACTTTATGGAACGAGTCGGGCGGCCCCAGCAAGGAAACAATCTCCTCTGGAGTCACCCGAGTCGGATTGACGAAAACACCCTCAGCAGGGAGATTTAATCCCCCGCCGGTAC
>CAZIFB010000013.1:0-97711 GCA_964538915.1 uncultured candidatus Brocadiaceae bacterium
TCCTTCTGCTCGCGCCCCATCGAGCCCGACACGTCCATCATGTAGACGATCGCGGCACTCGCCTGCGGCACCTCGCGCGTCTGGAGCGAACGGAAGCGCAGGTCGTCGCGGATCGGCACGATCAGCGGGTGCTCGGGGTCGTAGGTGCCCGAAGCGATCTGGCGTTTCAGCGCCTCGCGGAACGTGCGCTTGAAGTGGCGCAGCGACATCGGGCCGCTGCGTGAGATGCCCGTGTAGCGGCCCGCCGCGGTGCGCATGTTCTTGCGTCCACGAGGCTCGATGTTGGGCAGTTCGAGCTCTTCGCCGAGGATCTTCGCGAGGTCCTCGAGCGACACGTCCACCTCGATCGAGTGCTTGCCCGCTTCTTCCCCCGCCTGCCCGCTGCCGTCACCGTCCTGTCCGGGCACCGGCTGGCCGTTCTCGCCCTCGCCCTGGCCGACGCCCTGCTTCTGGTTCTCGCCGAAACGGAAGCGCGGCAGCGTGATCTGCGGCAGCGGGATCGTCACGTAGCGCTGGCCCTGCTTGCCGATCAGCTCGCCCGAGCTGACGAAGCGTTTCAGGTCGCGCTTGATGCGGCCCCGCACGATGGAGCGGAACCGTGTGTGGTCCTGGTCGATCCGGCGAACGGACACGGCGTGTTACCTCGACGGCCTCACTCGCCCTTGGTGTCGCCGCGCGCGAAGATCGACGCGACGTAGTTGAGCACGTCGGTGGCGCTGATCTCGTCGTAGCCGAAGTCGCGCATCAGGCGACCCTTCACGACCTCGATCTTCTCCTGCGTGTCCTTGTCGACGACCGTCGACACGAGGCTCGTGAGCTTGATCGAGTCCTTCTGGTCCTCGAACAGCTTCAGCTCGAGCGCTCTGTGCAGACGCTCGTTCGTCTTGTAGTTGAACGTGCGGCCCTCGACGGCGAGCGCGCCGATGTAGTTCATGATCTCGCGGCGGAAGTCGTCCTTCCTTGAGTCGGGGATGTTGATCTTCTCCTCGATGCTGCGCATCAGGCGCTCGTCCGGCTCCTCGTCGCGGCCCGTGTACGGGTTCTTGACCTTCTCGTTCTGCGTGTAGGCCTTGACGTTGTCGATGTAGTTGCCGCAGAGCCGCGCGATCGCCTCTTCGTCGGCCGAGATGGCGCGCTGCACTTCGTTCTTGATGATCTCCTCGTATTCCTCGCGCACGACGAGCAGGAGGTCCTTGTAGCGCTTCTTCGTCTCCGGGTCGGAGATGAGGCTGTGGTGGTCGAGTCCCTCTTCGAGCTCGTTCATGATCATGAACGCGTTGATGCACGGCAGATCGCGCACCAGAACGTTGCTGATCTTGTCCTGGATGTAGCGCGGCGAGATGCCCTCCATGCCCTCGCGCTGCGCTTCGTCGCGCAGTTCGCGGATGTTGTCGCGCGTGTACCCCGGCAGAGACTTGCCGTTGTAGAGCTTCAGCTTCTGCAGCAGCGAGAGGTTCGCCTTCTTCGGCTCCTCGAGGCGGGTCAGGATCGCCCACATCGCGGCGATCTCGAGCGTGTGCGGGGCGATGTGCTTGCCGGGCACGTGCTTCCTGCCGAAGTCCTTCTCGTAGATCTTGATCTCGTTCGTGAGGCGCAGGTTGTACGGGATGTCGATCTTGATGGTGCGGTCGCGGAACGCCTCCATCAGCTCGTTGCTCTGGAGGCGATTGTACTCGGGTTCGTTGGTGTGCCCGATGATCACTTCGTCGATGTCCGTCTGCGCGAACTTCTTCGGCTTGATCTTGTGCTCCTGCGACGCGGTGAGCAGGTCGTAGAGGAACGCCACGTCGAGCTTCAGCACCTCGATGAACTCGATGATGCCGCGGTTGGCGACGCAGAACTCGCCGTCGAAGTTGAACGCGCGCGGGTCGCTGTCGGTGCCGAGCTCGGCGATGCGCCGGTAGTTGATGTCGCCGGTCAGCTCCGTGCTGTCCTGGTTCTTCTCGTCCTTCGGCATGAACGTGCCGATGCCGACGCGGTCCTTCTCGGAGACCAGCAGGCGCTTCACGACGACGTGCTCGAGCACCTTGCTGTAGTCGCCGCCGTAGCGCTTCAGGAGCATTTCGAGGTAGTAGCGCGAGACCGGCGACAGATCGAAGTCCTGCCGCAGCTTGTACGACGTGCGCACCTTCTTCTGCAGCGACGCGAGCACCTTGCTGCGCACGTCGCGCGGCAGGAGCAGAAGCGGCTCCTCGTTCATCGGCGACTGGATCTTCTCGCCGTCGATGTTCCACGCGAACGTGTAGAGCGCGCCCTGTTTCTGGTGCGAGTACGCCTCGAGCCCCTTCTTCAGGAGACGCACGATCGTCGACTTGCTCGAACCGACCGGGCCGTGCAGCAGCAACACGCGCCGTTCGCTGCCGAAGCCGTGCGCCGCGGCCTTGAACACCGCCATCAGATTGTGCAGCGAGCGCTCGAGTCCGAAGACGCCGTCCTTGCCTTCCTCGATGACGTCGTTGAAGAAGCGGTAGCGCGGCACCTTCTCCTTGTCGATCTCGATCTCCTCCACGCCGTGCGAGAGGACCATGTCGTAGAGGCGCTGGTGTGCGGTCCGCACGATCAGCGGGTTCTCCTGCACGAGGTCGAGGTACTGCTGGAACGTGCCCTCCCAGTGCTCCGCCTGGTACTGCTTCTGGTCGAGGGAATCGCGGATGAGTCCGGGCAAGTCGAAGTCGGTCATTGCGTGCGCCTCGCGTACCTGGCGCGACGGGGGGCCGCCGCGGCGGTTCGGATCTGTCCATCGTATCGACGCAATCCGTGGAGGGCATGAGGCTTTTGACGGGGCGAAAAGCGCTGCCGCGCGTTCGCGAGGCTCGCTAACGTGCAGCGCCATGACCCCGGCCCGGCCCGCTCGCACCACCAGCGCCTCGTTGTTCCTCTGCTTCGTCGCCGTCACCGCCTGCGGCGGGCCAAAGGGCCCGATCGACGGCAGCGCCGCCTACGCGCACGTGCAGAAGATGGTCGGCTTCGGGCCGCGACCGTTCGGCTCGGACGCCCTCGGCAAGACAGCCGACTACATCGTCGCCGAGGTCGGCAAGCTCGGACTCAAGGTCGAACGGCACGAACTGACGCACGACAAGGAGAAGAAGCTGATCCGCAACCTGTACGTGCAGATCGACGGCGAGGATCCGCAGAACGGCCCGATCCTGATGATCGGCGGCCACTACGACACGAAGCTGGCCGACGGCCACGCCGACGCGGCCCACAACTTCCCGTTCGTCGGCGCGATCGACGGCGGCGGCGCCCCGGCGGTGCTGATCGAACTCGCGCGCGTGCTCAAGACCGCGCCACAGAAGCCGAAGGTCAACGTGTGGCTCTACTGGATCGACGCCGAGGAGTCGCTCGACTGGCGGTGGAACAACGACCGCGCGCTGCTCGGCAGCAAGGCGTTCTGCAAGATGCTCGCCGACACGAAGACACTGGCGCGGGTGAAGGCGTTCGTGCTGCTCGACCTGATCGGCAGCAAGAACCACAAGATCGACTTCGACGGCAACTCGGACGGCAAGCTGCAGGCGATCTTCGAGCGCGCCGGCAACACGATGGGCGAGAGCAAGCGGATGTACGAGTTCCCCACGCAGCAGGAACGCGCGAACTTCCAGCAGAGGAAGGTCAACTGGGGCACGACGGACGACCACATGACCTTCCGCGGCTACGGCGTGCCGTCCGTGCTGCTGATCGACTTCTTCCGCCGCATTCCGCCGCACCTGCAGGAACTGTCCCAGGGTCAGCCGCCCGAAATCGACCCGCGCTACACACAGTGGTGGCACACCGCCGACGACGACATGGACGAAGTCGACCCCGCGGCACTCGCGTTCGCCGGCAACCTCGTGATGGCGGCGTTCCCCGAACTCGAGGCCTACTGCCTCGCACGGAAGTGAGAGGAGCGGCCATCGTGCGCACGTCGTCGATGCTCGGGTTCCTCGCCGCCGGTCTCGCTGCGTGCATCGGCGCGGCGATCGCGACGAAACACTCGAACGGCAGCGCGCCCCGCTCCACGACGCAGCACGCGGCCGGCCAGGAGATCGACAAGCGCAACGTCCTGCCGCTCGCGGCGGTCCGCGCGCCGGATGGACTCGGCGATCGTGCGCTCGAGCACGTACGCACGTTGACGGAGTTCGGCCAGCGCCATCCCGGCACACCCGGCTGGACGCGCCAGCTCGAGTACATCGCGAACACCCTGCAGGCACTCGGGCTCACCGTGCAGCGCGACACGTGGACGGACCGCAAGGAGCGGATCACGTTCACGAACGTGTGGACGTCGATCCCCGGTCGAAAGAAGGAGCGCATCGTGCTCGCGTGCCACCACGACACGAAGTGCATGCAGGGCCATCCCGACCCCGCCCACAACTTCCACTTCGTCGGCGCCAACGACGGCGGGAGTGCGGTCGCGCTCCTGCTCGAGCTGGCCCCAGTGCTGCGCGCGACGGAACGCGACGCGACGATCGATCTCGTGTTCTTCGACGGAGAGGAGAGCCTCGACTGGGCGTGGAACGACGCCGCCCGCGCGCTGTTCGGCAGCAAACGCTTCGTGGAGCACCACCGCGAGAAGCTGCTCCTCGGCGACGAAGCGCGCATCGAGGCGCTGATCCTGCTCGACATGGTCGGGCGCACCGACCTGCACATCCAGGAAGAGCTCTACTCGACGTCGCGCCTCCGTACGATCCTGTGGTCGGCGGCGGTGGCGTGCGGCCACCGCGAACTGTTCTTCCGCACCGCGGAAGCGGCGAGCGACGACCACGTGCCGTTCCTCGACAAGGGCATTCCCTCCGTCGACCTGATCGACCTGGTCGGCAACCCGCACTGGCACAAGCCCACGGACACCGTCGACAACATGTCCGCGAAGAGCCTGCACGCCGTCGCCGACGTCGTGCTGACGATGCTGCCCGAGGTCGAACGCGCGTACGTGCTCAGGAAGGAGTGACCGCACCCGCAGGGGAGACGGGCGCCGCCGCAGGCTCCGGAGGTGCCAGCGTCAGGATGGTGCAGCCGGCGCGCAGCGCAGGCGGCTGGTCCGCGGTCACCACCTGCAGGCGTTCATCGGGCCCCACGACGAACATCGGCAGCGCCGCGTCGCCGTACTTGGCCGCATAGGCCTCGGGACCGAACTGCTCGGTGATCTTCGGCGACCGGATGCGCGCGCCGCCCGCCAGCCGTTCGCGCAGCGCTTCGATCGTGACGCCGTCGCGGAAGAGGACACGGCCGGGCATGCGCCCGCTGCGCTCCTCACGCGAGTTCGGCGGCCCGACCAGCCGGTACAGGCGCGCGCGCCCGAACACGGATTCGAACTGGCGCAGCGCGAGCCGGTTCACTTCCTCGCTCGGCGTCATCGCGAGAACGTTGCCGATGCCGGCCATGTCCGCCTCGTCGACGAAGCGCGACGACAGCACGCTGCCGTGCCAGGTGCGGAGACCGAGGGTGCGCGCGGCGGCGGCGTTGGCGGCGTTCGTGTCGACGAGCATCACCTGCACACCCTGCTCGCGCAGCGCAACGGCCATCTCGCGCGCGAGGAGTTCGGCACCGACGATCAGCACGCCCTGCGGATCCGGCTCGGCGACCCGCAGCCGCCGCGCGATCGGTCCGGCCGCGATCCCATAGAAGACGACGGAGATCACGATCACCGGGAAGACCAGCGCCACGATCGCCCCGGCGCCGCTCGCGTCGGTCCGTTCGTACGCCAGCGAGAACTCGGCGCTGACCGCGGCGGCTACGATCCCGCGCGGCGCCATCGCCATGAGGAACGCTCGATCGCGCCACGGCAGACCACCTCCCAACGTGGACAGCCAGACCGCGATCGGCCGCACGACGACGATCAGCAGCGCCGCGTAGAGCACGGAGCGCCAGCCGAGCTGCGTCATCTGCGCGAGATCGAGCTTCGCGGCGATGCACAGGAACAGCGCCGACACGAGGATCGTCGAGAGGTGCTCCTTCCACTCCGCGATGTGAGCCGTCTCGAGCGCGCGGCGGTTGCCGAGCACGATGCCCATCACGGTGACGGCGAGCAGGCCCGCTTCGTCCTGCATCGCATTCGCCCCCGCGAACACCGCGGCGACCGCGCCGAAGGTGAACGGCACGTGCAGCATGTCCGGAACGAGGTACCGCTCGAACAGGAACGCCACCGCGCGGCCGACCGCGAAGCCGAGCCCGCCGCCGACGGCGATCGTCAGCAGGAGGCCCAGCAGCACGTGTTCGGCGCCGGTGTCGGCCGTCGAAACCTCGAGCACGAGCAGGGCCAGCAACGCGCCGATCGGGTCGATGAGGATGCCCTCCCACCGCAGGATCGGGCCGATCGGGGGCCGCGGCTGCACGTGCCGCACCAACGGGATCACGACGGTCGGGCCCGTCAGGACGAGGATCGCGCCCACGAGCGTCGCGACGCGCACGTCGACGCCGGCGACGAGGACGGCGGCGAGCACGGACAGACCCCACGTGGCGAGCGCGCCGATCGTGACCAGGTTGCGCACGACCCTGCCGGTGCCGCGCAGTTCGTCGAAGCGCAGCGTCAGTCCGCCCTCGAAGAGGATGAAGCCGACCGCGAGGGAGATGATCGGACGGAACGCGGGGCCGAACGCGCCGACCGGATCGAACACGTGCAGCACCGGCCCGACGAGGAAGCCGATCGCCAGCAGGAACACGATCGCCGGCAGCCGCACGCGCCACGCGAACCACTGCGCCAGCGCCCCCACGGCGAAGACGAACGCGAACGCGCTCAGCGGTTCCACCGCGCCTCCTTCGAGGCAACGCAGCCGACGATCTCCCCGACGACGGCGAAGATGTCGCCGTACTCCGTTGCATCCGTGCCGTGACCGCTGAGACTCACGGCGCGCATGGTCGCGGCTCGTCGCTCGATCGGCAACGATTTGCCCGACCGCGCCGCGCACCGCCACGCCACCATGCCCCACGTCGTCCGCGCCGGTCGTTCGATCCACCACACCCGCGAAGGCGACGGCCCGGGCATCCTCCTGATCCCGGGGCTCGGCGCCGGCGCTCGCCTCTTCGGTACGTTGCCGCGTCGTTTCGCGCGGAGCGGCTTCACGTGCGCGGCGATCGACCCGGTCGGGCTGTCGCCGTCGAGTCCGCTGCCCGACGGCACGTTCTCGTTCGTCGAAGCGGCGCGCGACGCGCTCGCCGTCGCGGCCTCGCTGCCGCGGCCGGTGGCCCTCGTCGGCACGTCGCTCGGCGGCAAGGTCGCGCTGCAGGCCGCGGCCGAACCGGGCACGGCGATCGACGCACTCGTGCTCCTGTGCAGCTCTGCGCTGCAGACCGAACGGAGCCGCCGCATCTACCGGTGGTTCGAGATCCTGTGCACCGAGATCGACGGCCGCTTCCTCGGCGAACTGACGGCTCCCTTCCTGTTCGGCGACACGTTCTTGAACCACAAACCGGGCGTCGTCGACGACATCGTGCGGGCGACGAAGCCGAGCGACGAGTCGCGCGTCTTCATGCGGACCCAGGCGCGCGCGCTGCAGCAGTTCGACGGCCGCGCGCTGTGCGCGAAGGTGCGGACGCCGACGCTGTGCCTCGCCGGCGCCGAGGACAACCTGACGCTGCCGAAGGAGGTCGAAGCGACCGCCGCGTGCATCGCCGGTGCGCGGCACGAGTGCATCGCGGACGCCGGCCACAGCCTGCTGCTCGAGAGCGCTGTCGCGTACGACCGGGTCGTCGGGTTCCTGCGCGGCGGCTGAGATTTCTCACGGATTCCCCGAACCGCTGCGGCGGTTCCCGCCACCAACGGAGGCGATGCCGAAGACCGTGTCCAAGCCGCCCGAAGGACTCGCGACCGAACGCTGCGAACGGCTGCTCGCCGCGGCGCCGCGCGTGCGCCGCTTCGCGGAGCGGCTGCTCGGCCAGGACGCCGACGATGGCATGCAGGAGGTGCTGACCGAGGCATGCCGCGCGCTGCCCGGATTCCGCGGCGAGTCGCAGCTGTCGACCTGGCTCCATCGGCTGGCGTTGCGCGTGCTCTGCGCGTGCCGGCGACGGCGGAACGCCCGGTCCGCGCACGAGATCGCCGACGCATCCGCCGAGTCGCACCTTTCGCCCGCGGCGCTGCGTGCCTACGCGGCGACCCCGCTGGACCATCTGCACACGCAGGAACGGCGCGAGCGTGTGCTCGCGGCGCTGCAACGGTTGTCCCCGGCCCATCGTGAGCTCCTGCTGCTGCGCGGCGAAGGGCTCGGACAGGCGGAGATCGCGGCGGCGACGGGCCTGCCGCTCGGCACCGTGAAGTCCCGCATGCACGCGGCGCTGGTGGCGCTGGCCGAACGCCTGCCCGACCGCGAGGAGTTGCTGCCATGAACGAGAACGGAAACGAACCCGACCTCACGTCGCTGGTACAGGGACAAGTCGACGAACCCACGGCCCAGACGATGCGCACACGCGTGGCCGCGGACCCGGCCCTGCGCGCCGAGTTCGAGGCGTTGCGCGCCGCCGACCGCGCCCTGCTCGAGGCCCTCGAGGCACCGGCGCAGCCGCAGCGACGCACGGCGCGCTGGTGGCGACCGGCGCTCGCCGCGGCGGCTGTCGTCGTCGTCGCGGCCCTCCTCGCGACTCCGCGCACCGATCGTTCCGCCGCGCACAACGACCTGGTGGGCTTGCGCATCGCACCGGTCGGCGGCAGCAAGCAGCCCGTGTTCACCGACGCGGCTCTCGAGTTCGCGTGGGAGAACCGGATCGCGGCGACCGGCTGCGAACTCGTGATCGAACGGCTCGGCGCGAACGACACGATCGAGGCGATCGCCGACCGCCACGCGCAGGACACCACAACGCTCGGCAAGGTCGCACCCATCGTCGTTCGTGCGACGCTGCACGCGCCGGACGGGGCCCGGATCCCGGCCCGCCTCGCGGACGACGTGACCACCGTCGCAACCGCCGACGTGCGCCGCGTTCCGCTGCGGGCCTTCGTTCTCGATGTGGAGGCTCCGCCTCCCTACCTCGGCGGCGCGCCCGGCGACCGCGAGTGGCGCGAGGACTTCATCTGGGCGATCGGCAACATGCCGAGCGAGGGTCCGCGCCGGTTCCTGCTCGACCAGGTCGGCGAGTGGACCATCGAAATGCGCGTCGAGTCCGTACCACCTCGCGTGGCAGGAGCGTGGCCGACGTTCGCGGAACCCCTCGTCGTCGCGACGAAGGTGATCGCCACCGGGCTCGTCTCCGACTGGGGCAAGGAGCACGACGGCATGCGAGCGCGCCTCGTGCTCGCCACCGGCTGCAAGGACGTCGATCACGCGCCTCTCGCGGTGCAACTGCAGAACGTCGGCGAGCGCGCGCGCGCCTACAACGTCGTCGGGATCACGATGGCGAAGGTCCCGCAGCCGTTCCACTGGTCATTGCTGGTCGGCACCGACGGCGGCGACCCCGCTCCGATGCGGCCGCGCGAACCCCTCGGCGTCGTGATGGGCCACGACAACTCGATGATCCCTCATGCGCCCGGCACGACAAGGTCGCTCATCGTGTGCGCCGACTACTGGCGCCGGGACGGGAAGGCACTCGGCGAACTCACGACCGCGACGACCCTGGCGGCGGAGTTCCACTTCGAAGCGACCATCTGGGACTCGAACGACCGCGAACTCTGGCAGGGCAGGCTGCGCACCGGAACGCTGCATCTGCCGAAGCGCACGGAGCGCTGAACCGGCCGCGCAGATCAGCCGGCCTTCACGGTGCCGTAGCCGAACATCCAGATGCCGGTGCCCGTCGCCGCGAGCACGCTCACGAGCCACACGAGCACCGCCGCCTTGTGCCAGCGCCGCGCCCTCTCGGTCCTCCACAGCGCGACCCCGGTGACGATGACGGGCAGCGCGAGCAGACCGCCCGTCTTCGCGAACCACAGGTGCGTGCGCTTCACGTCGTCGGGGAAGTCGTAGCGCCGCACGAGTTCCTCCGTCAGCACGATCGTCACGACGAGCGAGACCATGACCAGAGGACCGAGCCAGAGGTGCAGCTTGCGCTTCCGCGTCCATCCGGTCAGCAGCGCGCCGACGAGCAGCACCACCGTCGTGACGAACGAGAACCAGAAGGGCAGGGTCTCCATGGGCCGCGGCATCGTGAACCAACCGCGGCACCGAAGGAACAGCGGACCCGCGAACGCTTCCCCGGGCGGAGCGCCACCGCTACGGTCCGCCCATGGTCAGGATCCTCCAGGGCTCGCCGGCGGGGCGCGGAATGCGCGTCGGCATCGCGGTCGCGCGCTTCAACGAGGTCGTCACCGAGCGGCTGCTCGAAGGCGCATTGCAGACGCTGCGCGAGAACGGCGTCGCCGACGCCGACGTCGAGGTCCTGTGGGTTCCCGGCGCGTTCGAACTGCCGATGGCGTGCCGCTGGCTCGCCGACGCGCGGCGTTTCGACGCACTCGTGATGCTCGGCGCCGTCGTGCGCGGCGGCACCGACCACTACGACTACGTGTGCAGCGGCGTCACCGACGGCGCGATGCACACGGGCCTCGACACCGGCGTGCCGCTCGGCTTCGGCGTCCTCACCTGCGCCACGATGGACCAGGCTCTCGCGCGAGCGGGCGGAGATGCCGGCAACAAGGGCGCGGACGCCGCTCTCGCCGCGCTGTCGATGGCCGACTTGCGGCGCCGCATGGGCGGGACCGGTTGATCGATCCGCGCGGCTGGCTACAGTCCCCCGCCCCGTTTCCCCCGGAAACCGCTCTCTTCCCATGACCGTCCCCGTCCGTCGCCGCACGCGCGCCCGTGAGATCGCCATGCAGATCCTCTTCCAGTTCGATCTGCGCGGCGCGGACTACGCGCACGACGTCGGCAAGTCGACAGCGGAGATGTGCGCGGAGGAAGGGCAGGGCGAGGACGACGTACAGGAGTTCGCGCTCCGCCTCGTCGAGGGCACACTCGCCCACCGCGAGGAGATCGACGGCAGGCTCGCGGCCGTCGCGCGCAACTGGGACCTGCGCCGCATGGCGAACGTCGATCGCAACATCCTCCGGATGGCGATCTACGAGCTCATGTTCTGCGGCGACGTGCCGCCGAAGGTCGCGATCAACGAGGCGATCGAGCTGGGCAAGAAGTTCTCGACCGCGAACTCGGGCGGCTTCGTGAACGGCATCCTCGACCGCGTGCGCATCGATCTCGAGGCCGAGCGCAAGAAGGCGGCCGAGAAGCCGTCCGACGCGGCCCCCGAGGGTCGCGCGGCCGAGACCGCCGGCTGACCGCGGGCGCCCACGGGAGTACGCATGGTGTTCGGCAAGCTGCTGTCCGCGCTCAAGAAGACCCGCGACGTGCTGACGGCGGGCCTCGGCCGTCTCTTCGCGATCGGACGCAAGCTCGACGAAGCGTTCCTCGAGGAACTCGAAGAGGTGCTCTACAACAGCGACCTCGGCCCCGTCGGCACGAAGGTCGTCGAGGACCTGAAAGCCGCGTGGAAGCGCCGCGAGGTGAAGGAGACCGCCGAGGTGCCCGCGTTCCTGCGCCGCCGCCTCGTCGCGATGCTCCAGGGCAGCGAGGGCACGCTCGCGCGCGCAACGGACGGACCGACGGTGATCCTGGTCGTCGGCGTGAACGGTGCCGGCAAGACGACGTCGATCGCGAAGCTCGCCAACTGGCTCGTGCAGCAGGGCCGGACGGTCATGGTCGGCGCGGGCGACACGTTCCGCGCGGCCGCAGTCGAACAGCTCACGTTGTGGGCCGGTCGCCTCGGCATCCCCATCGTGAAGCAGGCGACGGGTGCGGACCCCGCCGCCGTCGCGTTCGACGCGGTGTCCGCGGCGATCGCCCGCAAGGTCGACTACCTGATCCTCGACACGGCGGGCCGCCTGCACACGCAGAAGAACCTGATGACCGAGCTCGAGAAGATCGTGCGCGTCGTCAAGAAGAACCTGCCCTCGGCGCCGCACGAGACACTGCTCGTGCTCGACGGCACGACCGGCCAGAACGCGATCCGCCAGGCCAGCGAGTTCGCCCGGTCGGCGCCGGTCACCGGCTTGATCCTGGCGAAGATGGACGGCACGGCGAAGGGCGGCGCCGTGTTCGGCATCCGCGACGTGCTGCCGGTCCCTGTGAAGTTCCTCGGCGTCGGCGAGGGCATCGACGACCTCGAGCCGTTCCGCATCGAGCCGTACGTCGACGCGATCCTCGACTTCGGCAAGACCGCGTCGGCATGAGCGGGTCGGCGGCGAACCTGCCCGCGGCGCCGCCCAAGTGGCTGCCGTGGGCGTTTCTCGCGCTGCTCGTCGTGCCGTTCCACCCGCTCTGGGTCGACTTCGAACAAGTGCGCCGCGGGCTCCTGCTCGTCGCCGCAGGTGCGTCGCTGGTGGGCTTCCGATCGCTTCCGGCCGCGCGCGGCGAACGGGCGCTCTGGTGGCTGCTCGGGCTCCTCGCCGCGAGCGCAGCCATCAACTTCGTCGGGCAATCGATCGGCGCGACGGACACCCGACCGCTGTCGTTCCAGCCCTGGGAGGCCGCATACCGGCTCGCGCACTGGTTCGCACTCGTGGTCGCACTGCGCCTCGGCGCCGCCCAGCCCGATGCGTTCGGCACGCCGCTCGCCGCGACGCTGCTGGCGACGTCGCTGTTCGGCCTCCTCCAGCACCTGGGCCTCGCCGAGATCGCCGGCTACGGCGCGCGCCGCGAACCGGTGTCGGTCTTCGGCAACCTCAACGTCGCCTCCGAAGCGACCGCGGTGTTCGCGGCTGCGGTGGCCGTCGTCTCGGGCCGACGTCCGCTCGCCTTCGCGGCGATCGCGGCAGCGGCGGCGTACCTCGTCGTGAACGAATCTCGTTCGGGACTCGTCGCGCTGCCGCTCGGGCTCGTGCTGCTCACGGTCGTGCGACGGAAGTCGGGCGGATTGCTGCCGCTCGCCGTCGCCGCCGGCGGTGCGCTGCTCGGCGTGGTCCTCGCGCTGGGACTGCCGCGCCCCGACCCCGTCGACACGTCCGCGGTCGTGGCCGAGCAGAAGCGAGGCACGGTGACGCTCGGCGTACGCGTCGAGATCGCGAATGGCAGCACCAAGCTCTTCGGCGAGTCACCACTGTTCGGTCAGGGACCGGGACAGTTCGCCATCCAGTACCCGCGTGTCCGCAGCCAGGACGAGATCGAGATGTCGAGCCACGGACGCAAGTTCGCGAGCGAGGTGCGCACCGCGCACGACGACTGGATCGAGATCCTCGTCGAAGGCGGCCTGCCCGGGCTGGTCCTGTTCGCTCTCGTGCTGTTCGCGCTGCAGCGCGGCGCCCCCGACCGTTCGCGGCAAGTTCCGCTGTTCGTGTTCCTGCTGCTGATGCTCGTGCGGTCGCCGCTCGGGAACGCACCCGCCGCGGCCGTCGCGTTCCTGCTCGTCGGGCGCGCGGACGCCGCGCGGGCGCCGGCTCGCCGCCGGCGGACGATCGACGCGGTGCTCGGCGTCGTGCTGTGCGTTCTCGGTGCGCTGCCGTTGATCGGCAACACGCTCGCGACCCCGTACCTCGCTGCGCGTGCCGCCGGCGAACATCCTCCGCGTGCCGCGATCGAGCACGCCGCCGCGTGCATGCCCTTCGAGCCGCGATGGCTGCAGCTGCTGGCGCAGGAACAGATGATCGACGGCGATCTCGCCGGGGCGGCGTCCACCGCGGCCCGCGCGCTGAAGCTGCGCCCGTTCGATCCCGTGCTGTACGTGCTCCTCGGCGAGATCCTCGCGCGCGGCGGCCGCGTGGCCGAAGCCGGCCGGATCGCGCGCCACGCCCTGGGCTTCGACCCGGCGAACCCGGAACTGCGGGTCCTGCTCAGCACGATGCAGTGCCGGGCGCAGAAGCCCGAGCTGGCGATCGAGGCCGTCGTGCAGAAGCCGCACCCGGTGCTCCGTGCCCGGCTCGCCGACCACTTCCGCGACCTCGGCGTTCTCGCCGAACGCGACGGCGACGCCGCGGGAGCTGCGCGATACCGCGTCGAACGTTCGTTCCTGCAGGCGGTCGACGGACTCGGCGACTCGACGCCCGCGGGGCTCGCCGCCACCGACGAACGGATGAAGGCGCTGCTCGCTGCGACGCGCGACGCCGGCCTCGTGCGCAAGGACATGCGATGGCTCGCGGTCGGCGGTCTCTACGCGCTGGATCTCGGCAATCCCGAGACGGCGATCGAGCAGGGCGCCGCGGCCGACACGCTCGGCATCGCGATGCCCGGGTGGCAGCGCGACCTCTTCGGCGAGAAGCTGGCACCACTGGAACGCATCGAGGCCTGGCAGCGCGTTCTCGCGCGTCGCTGAGCCCAGCGCGATCGGGCCGCGCTACAGTCGCGGCACCATGACGAACCTTGCCCTCGTCGGAGCGCTGTGCACGGCGTTGTCCCTCACCTCGCTCTCCGCGCAGACCCGGATCGCCTTCGTCGGCGACTCGATCTCGCACGGATTCACCCCGGCACACGCGAGCTACCGCGCGCCGCTGTGGCAGCTGCTGTCCAACCACTGCGTCGACTTCGTCGGCACGCGGATCGGCTGCGCCGGCGGCAGCAGCCTCGCGGTCGGAACGCTGCCGACCGGTCTCAAGCGCTTCGATCAGGACCACGAGGCCCAGAGCGGGCGACCGGCGTTCGACATCCTCGCGCAGTGGATCGTCGCCGCGCCGGTCGCTGCCGACCTCTACGTGATCCAGGCGGGCACCAACGACCTGGCGTGGTACCAGCCAGCGATGACTCCGGCGAACACCCTCGCGGCGCTGGTCGCGCTGACCAACGTCATCCAGGCACTACCCGGCAGCCCTACGGTCGTCGTGTGCACGCTCCCCGGCGCAGACGCCTCGGTGCTGACCCAGCCCGGCATCCACCACAGACTGTTGGCGGACATCGACCAGCTGAACCAGCTGATCACCGACACCCCGTCGCCGTTCTCCGCAGACACAGTGATCGCACGCCTCGACGTCGGGTTCGACCCGACACCGAACGTCGACACGTTCGACGGCATCCACCCGAACAACGCGGGCGAAGCGAAGATCGCGGCAACCATCTTCGCTGCAATCGGGCCCTCGGTGATCGGCACGCCCGGCTTCGCGTGCTGGAAGGAGTTCGGGATGGGCTGCGAATACCTCGAAGCAGGCGGCGTCCCGACCGTCGGTCACCTCCGCCAGTTCGGCGGACGCCCGATCCTCGGCGCGAACTTCCAGATGGTCATCTCCGAGATCCCGTCGAACTCCCTGCCGATCGCCCTCGTCAGCCTGACGGACTTCCCGCCCGTCCTCATCGGACCGGCTGCACCGGGCTGCACCCTCCTCGTGGATCCGACGGTGACGGCTTCCCCGTCCCTGGTCGGCGGGCAATGGATCCTCACGCTGCCCATTCCGACGAGCACCTCGTTCATCGGGTCCGAGGTGTTCGTGCAGGGGATCGCGGTCGGCGGCGGCTACAACCCGCTCGACGCGCTCAACACGAACGCCGGCATCGTGCGCATCGGCACCTGACCGCCCGCGGTCAGCCGCCCTTCGCGGGGGCCCCTTCTTCTTCCTTCTCCGCGCCCTTGCCGTCCCTCAGCGCATCGAGTTCCTCCTCGGCGCCGGCGGCCTCGACGAACTGTTCGAACGTCCATTTCTGGTCGCGCAGAGGATTGCCTTCGGGCATCACGGCGCGCAGCGTGTCCTGGATCGACCAGCCGAGGAACGCCATCCCGAGGCGCGTCGCGTGCAGCTTGTCGCCCTGCAGCAGGGCACCGGGCGGCGTCTTCATCGGGCCCGCCGCGAGCTGCAGGGTCGCACCTTCCTCCTTCATCGTCCGCACCAGCGCGGCGAGAGGAACGGTGTGCACGTTCGGGTGCTCCTTCACGAACGCGGCGAGCTGTTCGTTGAGCGACTTCAGCAGCTCGGGCGACGGGATCTGCTTCGGGCTCAGCATGCGCCGCGCGGCGCCCTGCATGTCCGGCAGGTCGCCGATCAGGACCGGCATCGCGAGCTTGCCGAGCATGTCGCATCCCGTGTGCAGGAGTTCGGCGCGCTCCTTCGCTTCGTCCTCGCCGACGTAGCCGTACGCGAACCAGAACGGGAAGTCGATCGCGACGACGACGTCGGCCTTCGCCCGCAGCGCACCGTCGATCTGGGCCTGCCCGATCTTCGTCGGCGCCGTGAACATCATGATCATCTCCATCGTCGCGTGCGTCGTCGCCCGCGCGTGCTCGCCCGTCCACTTGCGCAGGAGCTCCTGCAGCGTCAGCGATTCGCCCTGCTCCTTCGCTCGCGTCATGGGGCCGTCGCGGAAACCGCCGCTCACGGACGCGCCGATCACGTGCACCCGCGCCTTCTTCGCCTCGGGCGCGGAATCCTGCGCCGGCAACCAGGGCAACGACGCGAACAGGACGACGGACAGGAATCGCAGCATCGGTTCTTCCTCGCTCAGCGAACGGCCGCGAGCACGACTTCGTGGAGGCGGCGGCGAACGGCCTCGATCTTCGCATTCTCGCGCGACGGATGCACGCGGTTCGTCAACAGCACCACGCAAAGGCCGGTGCGCGGTTCGCACCACACGGACGTTCCGGTGAAACCCGTGTGCCCGAACGCGCCGCCCCCCATCGGCCCGAAGCCGAGACCACGTTCGCCGTTCTCCGGGCGCACCCCCGCGACGAGATCGGGCGGCCACACGGAGCGGCCTTCCGCGAGCATCGCCGTACCGAGGCGCAGCACGTCGTCGGCGGTGGCGAAGAGCCCCGCGTGGCCGGCGATCCCGCCCATCGCGAACGCGTTCTCGTCGTGCACACGACCGCGCAGCACGCCGCCGCGCGCAGTGTCGATCTCCGTCGGAGCTGCATCGAGCGACAGGGCGTCCAGCGGCGCGAAGCGCGCACCGCGCATCCCCAGCGGGACGAACACCTCGCGCGCGACGAACTGCGCGAACGGCTCGCCGCTCACCGCTTCGACGAGCGCGCCGAGCAGCACGAAGCCGAGGTCGCTGTAGCACGTCTTCGCGCCCGGCGGACTCACGAGCGGCGTCTTCGCGATCGCCGCGACGATCGCTTCCCTGCCGCGCATCGTGCGATGGAACGGTGCCCATGCCGGCAGCCCCGACCGGTGGAGGAGGAGATGCCGCACGGTGATGCCCGCCTTGTCACCCGAAGCGAACGCGGGCAACCAGCGGCCCACCGGCTCGTCGAGGCCCAGCGCCCCGCGGGCGACGAGGGTCATCACCGCCGGCAGCGTCGCCGTGACCTTCGTCAGCGACGCGAGGTCGTACGTCGTGTCGAACCGAACCGCCGGTGCCCCCTCGTCGTACGACTCGCGACCGCGGGCCACCGCCGCGACCTGCACGCCACGGCGCGCGACGAGGCAGACCGCGCCGGGAAACGCGGACTCCGCGACGCCGGCGTCGAGCACTCCGGCAACCTGCGCTTCGAGATCGGCCGCCATCTCCTGGTCGCCAGGCACCCCGCGCGGCAGCTCCGTGCCGACGAGGCGCATGCAGCCATCCCCCGCCCGCGCGACGCCGGGAATGCCGACGGGCAGGTGCCCGACGAACGGTCGCTCGCCGCGCAGCGCCGCGGCGACCTGGCGTTCGACGCGGGCCGTGGCCGCGAACGCACAGACGTAGGTGTCGGCGAGCGGCAGCGACCGCCCGACGTAGGGATCTCCGAACGACACCGCGACGACCTCCTGTTCGTGGCCGAGCGCCGCGAGCACCGGCTGCAGGCGCGGCGGCAGACCGAGCGAACCGCGGTTCTCGCGCACACGAACGTCGAGTGCGAGCACGACGCGAGCCGCCATCGCGACCTTGCCGGCGGCGGCTTCGATCGCGTCGTCACCGCTGGTTCCCGAGACACGCACGACGTCCGGGGCCACGACGTCGCCGAGCGCGGCGCCGAAGGCCGCGCCCTGGCCTTCGTCCTTGTCGGTCATCACCACGAGCAGCGCGGGGCCGCCCTTCGCGGAAAGCGGCAGACGGCCGTGTCGATCGCGAACGAGCGTCACTCCGCGTGCGGCGATCGTGTCGGCCGTGTGCTCCGCGTCGGGATTGCGGAGAGCGGCGCGCCATTCGGGCGCCACACCACCACCCCCGTCGAGCAGCCCGACGCGCTCCTTCGCCACGAGGATGCGGCGCACGGCGTCGTCCAGGCGCGCCATCGGCACCCGGCCCGAACGCACGGCCTCGGCAACGGCGTCGCGCGCGGCGAACGGATCGGGCGGCATCAGCAGCACGTCGGCGCCGGCGAGCAATGCACGCACCGCGACTTCGCCGGGAGGCAACGCACCCTTCACGCCGCCCATGTCGAGCGCATCCGTGACGACGAGCCCCTGGAAGTGCAACTCGTCCCGCAGCACACCGCGCAGAACGCGCGAACTGAGCGTCGCCGGCACCGCGGGATCCTCGCCGAGACCGGGCACGGACAGGTGGCCCGTCATCACCGCGTCGAGCCCCGCATCGATCGCGGCCGCGAACGGACGCAGCTCCACAGCGCGCAGCCGCGCCCCGTCGCCCGGCACCGCGGGCAGACCGATGTGCGAGTCGGTCGCCACGTCGCCGTGGCCTGGGAAGTGCTTCCCGCACGCGATCAGGCCCTCGCCGTGCACGCCGCGCACGAACGCCGCGCCGAGCCGCGCGACCTGCTCCGGGTCCTCGCCGAAGCTGCGCACGTTCACGATCGGGTTGTCCGGGTTGCTGTTCACGTCGAGCACCGGAGCGAACACGACGTGGAAGCCGAGCGCCTTCGCTTCCCGCGCGGTGATCGCGCCCATTCGCTCCGCGAGGTGCTCGGATCCCGTCGCGCCGACGAGCATCTGGTTGCCGAGTTCGGTCGCACCCGCGAGCCGGAACCACACGCCGCCCTCGAAGTCCCCGGCCATCAGCAGCGGTACCGCGCTCGCCGCCTGCAGCCGCGGCACGAGCCGCGCCGCGTCGTCGACGGTGCCGAGGCTCAGGATCACGCCGCCGAGGCCCGCGCCGCGGATCCGCTCGATCAGTTCTTCGTGGTTCTGCCCCTCTTGCCGCGACAGGCACCACGCGACGAAGAGCTGCCCCGCCTTCTGCTCGAGCGAGAGCGACCGGAAGACCGCATCGACACGTTCGGACGACGACGGCGTGGTGGCGCACGAACCGAACGCGAGCAGCGCCCCGACCAGCGACCCGAGCAGCGCGACGAGGAGCTTCACGCGAACGCCCCTCGCGTGCCCGAAGCCGCAGCGCCGTCGAGCACGATGCGCAGGTCCGCGTGGTCGCGGAGACCCGATGCCGGGCACTGCGCCGAGCGCGGCCCTTCCGCCATCGCACGCATCGCGTCCGCCTTGGCCGCCCCGAACGCGCACAACACCACGGTCCGCGCCGCGCGGATCGTCGCGACGCCGCTCGTGATCGCGCGGAGCGGCGGCTCGTCCGGCGCGAACCGCGAACGCGCGTCGTCGCGCGTCGCCGCCGACAGCAGCGCTTCGTGGAAGCCGGTCGAAAGCGGCACCCCCGGCTCGTGGAACGCGACGTGGCCGTTGCGCCCGATGCCGACGAACTGCAGCGCGACACCACCGGCCGCGGCGATCCGACGTTCGTGGGCGGCGATCGCCGCCGCGTCGGCCCTGGCCGGCACCGCCCAGAAGGCGCCGCGTTCGTGCATCGTGCGGAAGCCGGGACAGCCGGCGAACAGTTCGTGCACCATGCCCCCGCGACGGTCGGCCGCGAACCCTTCGTACTCGTCGAGGTGGGTCGCGACGAACGCATCGGTCCGGACGCGGCCGGCAGCGCATTCGGCGCCGAGAGCGCGCAGGAACGGCGCGAACGTCGCTCCCGTCGCGAAGCCGACGAGCGGCCTGCCGCCGCGCGCGATGCACTCGCGCAGTTCGGCGAGGAGCAGCGGAACGGCCGCCGCGGCATCCGCGACGATGCGCGAACGGGATCCGGCAGGCGGCGTCACGCCGTGCCGACCTCGAGCGCGCGGCGCACGCTGCCGTCGTGCGTCAGCAACAACGTTCGCGCCGTCGCCGGGTCGACGGCGTGGCGGAGCACGACGATCGCGACCTTGGCTTCGCCGTCGCACGCTTCGAGCGTGCGCTCCGCCGTCGCCGCGTCGCATCCCGCGGCCTGCGCGACGATGCGGATGCTTCGCGCCACGAGCTTCTGGTTCTGCGCCTGCACGTCGACCATGAGGTTGCCGTAGACCTTTTCGAGGCGGACGAACGCCCCCGTGCTCAGCATGTTGAGGACCATCTTCGTCGCGGTACCCGCCTTGAGGCGCGTGCTGCCGGTGACGACCTCGGGTCCGGTCACCACTTCCACCGGCATCTCGGCTGCCGCGGCGACCGTGCTGCCCGGATTGCAGACGATCGCGGCCGTGAGGGCGTGCACGCCGCGCGCGTGGCGGAGCGCACCGAGAACGTAGGGCGTCCGTCCGCTCGCCGAGATGCCGACGACGACGTCCTTCGGACCGACGTGGATGGCGCGCAGGTCCGCTTCGCCCGCACTCGTGTCGTCCTCCGCGCCCTCGACCGAACTCACGAGCGCCCGGCTGCCGCCGGCGATCACGCCGACGACCTGGCCCGCCGACGCGGAGAACGTCGGCGCACACTCGGCCGCGTCGAGCACGGCGAGGCGCCCGGACGTGCCGGCGCCGGTGTACACGAGGCGACCGCCCTTGCGCATGCGTTCGGCGATCGCGTCGACCAGTGCCGCGATGCGCGGCAACTGGCTGCGCACGGCATCCGCGACCTGCCGGTCTTCGTCGTTCATCGCGGCGACCAGGTCGAGCGTCGGCATCGCATCGAGCTGCTCGGTGCGCGGATTCGACGCCTCGGTGGTGAGAGCGTTCAGGTCCGGTTTGCTCATCGTAGGAGCAACGGAGTATAGCTGCGGCGCACAGGGCCTCGTCCGCACTCATGCCCATCGGCTCCCTCGACATCACGATCGTCGCCGCGTACCTGCTCGCGATGATCGGTCTCGGTGTGCACCTGGGACGGGGGCACACGAACGCGAAGGACTACCTGCTCGGCGGGCGCGACCTGCCGTGGGTCGCGCTGCTCGTGTCGATCGTCGCCACGGAAACGAGCACGGTGACCTTCCTGAGCGTGCCCGGACTCGTCTTCGGCGACGGCGTGCCCGGCAGCCCCGGCGACCTGCGCTACCTGCAGCTGCCGCTCGGATTCCTCGTCGGCCGCGTGATCGCCGCGCGCCTTCTCCTGCCGCTCTACTTCCGCGGCGAGCTCTTCACCGCGTACGAAGTGCTGCAGGTCCGTTTCGGGCCGGTGCTTCGCGGAGTCGCGAGCGCCCTGTTCCTCGTGATGCGGACGCTCGGCGACGGACTCCGGCTCTACCTCACCGCGAAGGTCGCCAGCGAACTGGCCGACGTCTCGCTCGGCACCGCGGTGGTCGCGACCGGCGCGTCGACGCTGGTCTACACGTGGTTCGGCGGCGTCCGCGCCGTCGTGTGGACCGACGTGCTGCAGTTCGTCGTCTACATGGCGGGAGCCCTCACCGCCGCCGCACTGCTGTGGGCCGACGTCGGGGATCACGTCGGCGAACTGCTCGCGACCGAAGCAGGCGCGGGGCACCTCCGCTTCCTGTCGTTCGAAGCGACCTTCGCGGACCCGTACACGTTCCACGCGGGCCTCGTCGGCGGCGCGTTCCTGTCCCTCGGCAGCCACGGCGCCGACCACCTCGTCGTGCAGCGCTACCTGTGCGCCCGCTCGCAACGCGACGCGCAGAAGGCGCTCGTCGCGAGCGGCGTCGTCGTGTGGCTGCAGTTCGCGGTGTTCCTCGGCATCGGTCTGCTCCTCTGGGCTTTCTACCGCCTGCATCCACCGGAGCGCCCGTTCGCGGACAACGACCGCGTCTTCGTCGACTACCTCGTGCACCACATGCCCACGGGCCTGCGCGGTCTCGTGATCGGCGCGGTGTTCGCGGCGGCGATGTCGACGCTGTCCGGCTCGCTCAACAGTTCGGCGTCGGCACTCGTGAACGACATCCTGCTGCCGCTGCGTCGTCGATCGACGGCCGATCCGTGCGCCTTGCCGTGGGCGCGACGCGCGACGCTGCTCTTCGGCGGACTGCAGATCGGCGCCGCACTCGTCGCGTGCGCGACCGGTTTTCGCGGGGCGACGATCGATGCCGTGCTCGCGATCGCCTCGCTCACCACCGGCATCCTGCTCGGACTGTTCTTCCTTGCGCGCCTCGACCAGCGCGCCGACGCGCGCGCGGCCACTGCGGCGCTGATCGGCGGCGCCGTCGTCACCGCGAGTGTGCGCTTCGTGCTCCCGGCGGTGGCGGAGGTGCGGATCGCGGGCATCTGGTTCGGGGCGATCGGCGCGCTGTCGACGCTCGCCTTCGGCCTCGCCGCGAGCCGTGTGAGGCGACGCCTCCCCGCATGAACGTGGGTTCCGGGACCGGGACACCTCTTCGGACCGACGCACCGTCCTGCTCTACTTCCGGCCCCGTGTCCACCGCAGGAACCGCCCCAACGAAGACCGCGCGCTGGACCGCCGTCGCGTTCTTTCCCGCGGCCCTGATCGCTGCCTGGCAGGCGCACTGGCCGTGGCCGTTCTTCTCCGACGACGCGTTCGTGTCGCTCCGCTACGCCGAACGATTGCTCGAAGGCAACGGTCTCACGTGGACGGACGGGGAACGGGTCGAGGGCTACAGCAACCTCGCGTGGGTACTCGCGTGCGCCGGCCTCGGCGCGCTCGGCATCGACCTCGTGACCGCAGCGCGCCTGCTCGGTGCGGTGTGCACCGCCGGCGCGTTGTGGGCTCTCGCCGCCGCGCTGCGCCCGCGCGACGGCCGCGACGCCGCGGTCGCCGGGATCGCGCCGATGCTCGTCGCATCGTCGGGCACCGTGATGGCGTGGACGCTCGGCGGCCTCGAGGGCCCGATGGTGATGGCCGCCCTCGCGTTCGGCTTCGCCGCCCTGGTGCGCGCGATGCTCGACGACGGCGACCCGGCGCGCTGGCCGGTGGCGACGCTGTTCCGCTGCGGGCTGCCGTTCGCGCTGGCATGCTGGACGCGCCCCGACGCGCCTCTGTGGGTCGCGATCGTGGGCCCGCTGCTGGGGCTCGCGGCGCGGCGCGCGGGATTGCGAACGGCACTCGCGACGGTCGTGTGGTTCGCGATGCCGTCGGCGATCGCGTTCGCAGCGCAGCTCGCATTCCGCCTCGTGTACTACGGCGAGTGGGTGCCCAACACGGCGTACGTGAAGGCGCAGTTCGATCCGGGCTCCGGCACGCAGGGACTCGAATACGTGGCGAGTGCCTTGTGGACGTCGCCGGGGCTCACGTGGCCCGCCCTCGCCGGCGCCGCGGTGCTGTTGTCGCGATCGCGCACGCACCTTCTCGGCGCACTGCTCGCAGCACCCGTCGTTGCGTGGCTTGTGTATCTCGCCGTGATCGGCGGCGACCACTTCCCCGGGCGTCGGCTCCTGCACGGTGCACTCGCCCCGATGGCGCTCCTCGCCGCACTCGGTTGCCGCGAAGTCTGCGGCAATCGCAAGGGACTCGCCGCCGCGGGAACGCTGCTGGTCGCCGCACTCGCCGGCGTCGCGGTGTACGTCTCGCGCACCGAGGACAAGTTCGTCGAGCCGAGGTACGAGACCTGGGAGTGGCGCGGCAAGGTCGTCGGCGAGGCGCTGCACCGCGCGTTCGCGCACGAACAGCCGCTGATCGCGGTCGACTCCGCGGGCGTCGTGCCGTTCTACTCGCGGCTGCCGGCGCTCGACATGCTGGGTCTCTGCGACCGCACCATCGCGAAGTCGCCGTTCCGCCCGTGGCTGCTCGACATCAAGGCGCGCGGCGTGCTGCCGCTGCCGCCCGGCCACCTGCGCGGCGACGGCGAACACGTGATGGCGCGGGCGCCGGACCTGATCCTGATGGGAACGCCGCCGGGTCTGCCGCTGCCGGTCTTCGTGAGCGCGCTCGAATTCGAGAACGATCCGCGGTTCCTCGCCGGCTATCGCTGCGTGCTGCTCGACCTCGGGGAACACGAACTCGTGTCCGGGAGCAAGGAGCCGATCGCCGCCCCGCTGTGGACATCTCTCCACGGCAAGCTCGGGGTGCGCCGCGACACCGACCGCGTCGAGGTTCCGGCCTGGCTGTTCGGCAGTCTGCGGCTCCACCGGCCCGTCATGCTGCACCACCTGGCGCCGCCCCCGGACACCGACGAAGGGCGTGCGATCGCGGCGGAGGTGCAGCGGATCACGACCTGGCTGACCGCACGTGGAGCCGTCGCGGTGCCCGGCTCCGACGCGTTGCTCGAACTGGAGTTGCGCACGTCGTCCGCGGAGTTGGAGGCGCCCCTGCCGGCGGGAACGTGGCGCGCTCGCGCCGAACCGGCGGACGCTGCGGTCCGGATTCGCGCCGGAAACACGAGCGCCGGGACGATCGTCGCGGACGGTGTCGCCGACGTGACGGTCGTCGTCGAGCGCACCTCGGCATCGAGCCTTCCGGTGCGTGTGCGCCGCGTGGTGTTCGAGCGCGAGCGCTGATCCTTCCACCGGATCTTCACCGCGCGCACACGCGTCCTGCACGTTCGCCAGCGATCCTGGTCGCCCTCGCGGATCCGGCGCGGCGTACGGACGCGGCGCGACGCGAACGTCAACACGATCGACAGCCTCGCGGCAATCGTGTCTGATGCCCGGCTCGGTCAGATTCCCCCCACTGCACATGAACATGCACTCGCACACCCAGAGACTCCTGCCCCTCGCGGCCTCCGCGCTCCTGTCCACGTTCGCGTTCGCCCAGGTCCCGATGACCTTCGGCAACCTGGTCGTGGTCCGCGTCGGTGACAACCTCTCCGCGAACTCGAACGCCGCCACGCCGGTGTTCCTCGACGAGTACACGCCTGCGGGCACGCTGGTGCAGTCGATCGCCCTGCCGACCGCTCTTTCGGGCGCGAACCACGCGTTCAGCATGTCGGGCAGTGCGACGAGCGAAGGCCAGATCAACGTCTCGACGAACGGTATCTACCTCACGCTGGCCGGCTACGACGCCGCCCCGGGCACTGCCGCCATCGCGACCTCGCCGGTCGCGACGAACCCGCGCGTGATCGCGCGCGTCGACATCTTCGGCAACATCGACACCAGCACCGCCCTCACGGACGCCTACGACGTGACCAACATCCGCGGCGCGGTCACCGACGACGGCCTGCGCTTCTGGACGAGCGGTGCGACGCCGGCCAGCGTCGACCCGACGGACGGCATTCGCTTCATCGCGAACCTCGGCGACACGACGTCGATCCGCATCAATGCCGGCGCGCCGAACAACTGCCGCTACATCAGCATCTTCCACGGCGATCTCTACGTGACGTCCGCTTCCGGTTCGATCCGGGGCGTCGCACGCGTCGGCACCGGCCTGCCGACCTCGACTCCCGAGCCGATCGTCCTGCTGAACGGTTTCCCGACCGCGAGCGGCCCGAGCCCCTACGACATGTTCTTCGCCAGCCCGACGACCATCTACGTCGCCGATGACGCGACGAACGGCGGCGGCGGCATCAAGAAGTGGGAACTGATCAGCGGCACCTGGACCAACACCTACAACCTGACGAACGGCAACCTCGGCTGCATCGGTCTCTCGGGTTACGTGCAGAACGGTGTCACGACGCTGTGGGCGACCAGCAAGGACGGCGGCGGGGCGACGAGCCTCGTCTCGGTCGTCGACAACGGCGCCGGTTCGCCGTGGACCACGCTCGTCCCGACGCCGACGAACGCCCGCTTCCGCGGCGTGCGCCGCGTCAGCCTGCCGACCAACTCGGCGCGCTTCCCGATCGGGTGCGGCGCGGCCAACATCAAGGTCACCGGCAACGGCGAGCTCGGCACGGGAATGTTCGTGTCGATGACCAACTCGGCCTTCGGCTTCAGCCTGCTCGGCTACGGCCTGTTCCCGGCCTTCTTCCCGTTCTGCGGCGCCTGCACGATCGCGCACGAGTGGACGGTGATCGTCGGCGGCACGGACCACACGCTGACGATCTCGCCGTCGTGGGCGACGCTCGGCCTGCCGATCTACGTGCAGGGCGCCGACCTGCTCGCGCCGGGCGGCTGCGCCGACCCGCTGCTCACGCTCACGGACGCCGTCAGCTTCACGATCCAGTGACCCGCTGCGGCTGAAGAGGTCCGCGAACGGGCGGCGGCGAGTCCGCCGCCCGTCGCGTTCCGGGGATCGATCGCGGCAGATCGATCACGGCAGATCGAGGAAGCGCCGGGCGAGGGCTGGCCCCGCGCAACTGTCCTCGTGCTTGAAGAAGACGAACGCGAGCCCGCCGCGGGCCCGCAGTCGATCGCGCCACCCGCGCAGGTCGTCGTCGGAGTAGGCCGCGCGGCGCAACCGCAGGTAGGCCCACGTCGACGTGTCGGCGACCACAGGGGGTGGCGCGTCGTCCTTGTCGCTCGCGACGATCGCGACGTCGTGTTCCCGCATCGCGGCGAGTGCGTCGTCGTCGCCCCAGCTCGCGTGCGCGAACTCCATCGCCACGCGCGTTCCCTTCGGCTGCAGCGCGAGGAAGTCGCGCAGGACGGCGACGTCCTTCCGCACCCACTTCGGCACCTGGTAGAAGACGCAGCCGAGCGTGTCGCCGAGCGGCTCGAGCACCGTGAACAGCAGCGTCACGAGTTCGCCGCAGTCGACGAGCTTCTGCGTCCACGTGATGCGCTGGCTCGCTTTCACGACGAAGCGGAACGAGTCCGGCACCTGCGAGCGCCACTTGGCGACCATCTTCGCCGACGGCATGCGATAGAAGGTGTTGTTGAGTTCGACCGCGGGCAGGCGTTCGGCATAGAACGGCAGCATCGCGTCCTTCTTCAGGTCGTCGGGGTAGAAGGCAGGCCGCCACTCGTCGTAGCTGAAGCCGCTGGTGCCGACGTGGAGGAAAGGCGTGGGTGTCGTCACGGCGGCGCACGATACGCGATCGCACCGAGCCCTCACCCATCGTCACCCGCCTCGTCCGTTCGCCGCGCACCAGACCACTCGCCCCCCCCCACGGTCACGAGCAGGGTGAGGAGGCTAGCCACTCCCTCACGCCCAGAGCACGAGTCCCCTCACCTTCGCGTCGTGCGCTGCGTGCCCTGGCACCCGCACGCGCATGCCGTGCGTGTAGTGCCCGGCGAGTTCGACGCGGTAGCCGCCGTCGAACGAGTGCACCGTGCCCTTGCTGCCGCGGTGCGCGAGCGGGACGACGACCGTCTCCTCCGCGCCGGCGACTTCGCCGCGCGTCACCACGAGCTCGGCGACGACGTCGGCCGGCGTCAGCACGCCGAGGTCGACTTCGAGGTGCACGTCGAGGTGCTGGCCGACCTTGAACTCCTGTAGCTCGACGGTCGTCGCGGCGGTGATCTTCACCTTCTCGAACGCGCCGCGGATCCGCTGGAAGTCCTTCGCACGCTCGCGCGCCGGAGCCTTCTTCTCCGCCTGCTGAGCGAAGTAGTTCGCCGCGAGCGGCTGGTAGGCCGCCGCGACGTAGTCCCCCACCATGCGGTCGGTGTTGAACACCGTCGGCACGGTCTCGAGGTTGTGCACGACCATCTCCATCCAGCTCGTCGGCACGCCCCCGCGGTCGCGGGAGAAGAACGACGGCACGACCTCCTCCTCGAGCAGGCGGTAGAGGGCGGTCGCGTCCGCCTGGTTCTGCAGGTCGTGGCTTCCGTACACCTGGGAACCGCCGATCGTCCAGCCGTTGCCGCCGTCGGCGGCTTCGGGCCACCAGCCGTCGGCGATCGACAGGTTGAGCACGCCGTTCGCCGCGGCCTTCATGCCCGACGTCCCGCTCGCCTCTTCCCAGCGCGTCGGCGTGTTGACCCAGACGTCGACTCCCTGCACGAGCGCCTTCGCGACGGACATGTCGTAGTCCTCGACGAAGAACACGCGGCCGATGAACTCCGGCGACCGAGCGATGTGCACGATCGACTTCATCACGTCCTGCCCCATCTTGTCGCGCGGATGCGCCTTGCCGGCGACCAGCACGCGGACCGGACGGTCGGTGTTCGACAGGATCTTGCGCAGGCGCTCGGTGTCGGAGAACAGGAGCTGTGCGCGCTTGTACGGCGCGAACCGGCGCGCGAAGCCGAGGTACAGCGCCTTGTCGTCGAGACCGGCGAGCATCGCGCTCAGCACCACCGGGCTGTCGCCGCGGGAGTGGAAGCCGCGCGTCACCGCTTCGCGCACCGCGTCGAGCATCAGGCCCTTGTTGGCCTGACGGACGCGCCACAGCGCCGCGCGGTCGATCTTCGGCGCCTTGCCGAAGTCGGCCGGCCGCACCGTGTCGTCGTCGCTGCGCAGGAGGCGCGTGATACCGGGGTGCGCCCACGTGGCGAGGTGCACACCGTTCGTCACGGACTTCACCGGCACCTCGCTCTGCAAGAGGCCCGGCCAGAACGCGTGCAGCAGCTTCTGCGACGCGATGCCGTGCATCTTGCTCACGCCGTTCACGTAGTTGGCGAAGTTCATCGCCAGGTACGTCATGTTGAACTCGCTCGAGCCGCCGCTCGCCTGGCCGAGCGCCATGAAGCGATCCCACGGCAGGCCGACCCACGTCTCGGCGTCGCCGAAGTAGCGGCGCATCAGGTCCTCGCCGAACCGATCGTGACCGGCGGGCACCGGCGTGTGCGTCGTGAACAGCGTCGTCTGTGCGACGTATTCGCGCGCCGCGTCGAACGGCAGGCCCTCGCCGCCGACGAGCCGGCTCGTGCGTTCGAGGGTGAGGAAGGCCGCATGGCCCTCGTTCATGTGGTAGACCGCCGGCCGCACTCCGATCGCACGCAGGAGTCGCACACCGCCGCGCCCCAGCACGATCTCCTGCTGGATGCGCATCTCGGAGTCGCCGCCGTAGAGATTGCGCGTGATGTCGCGGTCTTCGGGGCGGTTCTGCGCGAGGTTCGCGTCGAGCAGGTACATCGGCACGCGGCCGACCATCGCACGCCACGCGCGCAGGAACACTTCGCGCCCCGGCAACGGCACCGAGACCTCGAGCGGCCGGCCGTCGGGAGTGCGAACGACCTCGACCGCGAGCTTCTGCGGCCGGTTCTCCTTGTCGACGGCGATCTGCTGGCCGTCGCTCGACACCTGCTGGCTCATGTAGCCGAAGCGGTAGAAGAGGCCGACCGCCACGAGCGGCACGGCGAGGTCGCTCGCCGACTTCAGGTGGTCGCCCGCGAGGATGCCGAGGCCGCCGCTGTAGATCGGCAGCGAGTGGTGCACACCGAACTCGGCCGAGAAGTACGCGATCGGGTGCAGCGGAGAGAGCGCCGGGCCGCCGCCGCCGGCGCGCACGGGCAGCGTGTTCTGCGCCGACGCCATGTAGTCGTCGAAGCGCTTGCACGTCGCCTGCAGTCGTCGCAGGTAGTCCTGGTCCTTCGCCTTCGTCTCGAGCGCTTCGAGTCCGACGCTCTGCAGGAACGCGACCGGGTTCTCACCGCACTTCCGGAAGCCGGGTGCAAGATCCTCGAAGAGCCCGCGCACGCCGCCGTTCCACACCCACCAGAAGTTGCGGGCGAGGCGTTCGAGCCCGCGCAGCGTCTGCGGCAGCGTCGCCGAAGCCTCGAACGGCGACAGCCGCGGCGTCGTGCCGGAACCCGGCGACGGCAGCGCACGGCGCGGCAGGCGGAACTGCACGACACCGGTCGTACTGCGCTGCTGCACCGCGGCGATCGCCTTCTGGTACGCGGCCTGGTAGTGCGCGAAGAGGTCCTTCCACGCGGTGCGGCCGGCCGCCACGCGGCAGCGGGAGCGCATCTGCTCGCGATCCCCGTGCGAGTCGAGGAAGCCCTCCATCGCGTCGACGAGCGACGTGATCACGTCGCGGTACGGCACCCGTTCGCGCTTCAGCACGGTGATGCCGTCGGCGGGACCGAGGCCGGCACCCACGGCCCAGCGGCCGAACCCGGCGAGGTCGGTCGTCACGGTCGGAACGCCGACCGCCAGCGCCTCCTGAGGCGTGTAGCCCCACGGCTCGTAGTACGAAGGGTAGGCGCCGAGGTCCATCGCCGAGAGCACCGCCTCGTACTCGCGCCCGAACAGGCCATCGTCGGGGCGCAGGTAGATCGGGATCTGCACGACCTTCATGCGGCTGCCGAGACGGTTGTCGAGGCCGAGGCGCTTGCAGTGCGCGAACACGGGATCGCGCTCCTCGTCGAACAGGTTGTGCGTGCAGAGCCCGATCGGACCGTTCGCCGGGCCGCCGGCGAGGCGGTCGATGAGTTCGGCGCGCATGCCGGAGTTGCCGGCGGGAACGAGCAGGAACGCGACGAGGCGACGTCCCTTGCTGTTCTGCATCTGCGCCATCGCATCGAGCAGCAGCTCGATGCCCTTGTTGTGGAACTCGTAGCGGCCGGCGAGTGCCACGAACGCGGCATCGTCGACGTCTTCGCCCAGCATCGCGCAGGCGACGCGCGCGAGATCGGCGCGGATCGCGCCGCGGTCGCCGGACGCGAGTTCGTCGACGACCGAGATGTCGATGCCGTTCGGCAGCAGCGGGTCGACCTTGCGCTGGTGGAGCAGTTCGGCTTCCGCGGCGGTGATCGAACTCACCGTGGTGAACACGTCCGCCTTGCGCGCACACACGCCTTCGAGCGAGTGCTTCGCCTGTACGCCGTGCTGGCGCGCGAGTTCGTCGACGCTCTTGCCGCCGAGGCCGTGGTCGGGCGCGTTCGGGTCGGCGGTGATGCCGAGCGACGCCATCGCACGACCGAGCATTGTCGCGTGCGTCGTGAACACCGTGCCGATGCTGGGAATGCGATCCTGCAGGTACAGCAGCGACGCACCGGTCATCCACTCGTGCGCCTGCACGACGGCGCGGCGATGGAACGGCGCGAGGAACTCCTCCCACCAGCGTTCGATCACCATGCCCGCCGCGGTCGCGAAGAGAACGGGTTCGACGTAGTCCCAGTCGCCGGCGATCGAGTCGACCTTGTGCCGTTCCCAGAGCCCCGACAGGATGCCGTTCTTCTGCTCGTAGAGACCGGAGAAGCCGACGAGGATGCAGCGCGGCCGGCCGGGAATGCGCCAGCGCCCGATGCGGACCGGGACGCCGAGCTGGCGGCAGCTCTGGGCGAAGTCCTCGAAGCCGGGCTCTTCGTCGAACGGCGGCTGCTGGCCGGTGCCGGTCAGGAGCTGCGGGCCCACGGTGATGTAGTCGTCGCCGAAGCGCTCGACCGCGGTGACGGCCTTGCTCGACAGCACCGTGTGGATGCCGCCGACCTTGTTGCAGACCTCCCAGCTGATCTCGAAGAGTTGGAACGAACGATCCGGCATGATCACTTCTTCTGCTTCGGGGTCGCCTTCTCGACCTGCACGCGCAGGTCGTCCAAGGCGGTCATCAAGGTGACGAACGCCGCGTACGGCGAATCGTAGGGACTGAAGTACTCGTGCACCTCGGCGTCGCTGTGGTGCTTCGTCGCGGCGTAGTACACGTGGTCCGACGTGGTGAACTGTCGCCACACGTCGAGCAGGTCGGGGCGCTTCTCGGCGGCCGCGAGGACCGCCGGACGCAAGGCATGGATCGCCTTGTGCGCCGCGACCTGCATCGGGTTGCCGAGCCACGCGGAGAGGTTGCGTTCGACGTCCGCCCACGACACCGGCGTCGCGATGTCGAGTTCGGTGACGGCCTCCCGCTCTGCGGCGACCTGCGCCGGCGTCCGGAAACGGAACGTCGGGTCGCTCAGCACGTGCTCGGGCAGGTTGCGCATGAACTCGAGGATCCCGGTCTGCTCGCCCTGGTGCTCGCCGAAGGTCTCGTAGTCCATGAAGAGTCCGATGAACTGCGCCGGCGGCGGGACGTCGTGCAACCAGCCCGCGTAGGTATCGGCAAAGAGCGGGTACGAAGGCCACTTCCGATTCGAGAAGCGGAAGGCGATGTCGTCGGACAGCGAGTAGCTGCGCAGCAGCAGCTTGAGGCGATCGCAGCCCTTCGGTCGGTAGGGCACTTGCGGGCTGCGCCAGCCGAGCAGGCGGTCCGCGCCTTCGCCGAGCATGCACTCGAATCCGAGGTCCTCGACCTTCTTGCAGATCGTGTTGTCGAGGATCAGCTCGGTGTCGCGGAACGACGTCGGCTCGCCGAAGAGGTCCGTCACCGTGTCGCGCTGGATCTCGACCTGGTCCGCGAACTCGTCGAGGTCGATCACCGCCGCGAGGCTGTGCTGGCTCGTCTCGCACAGGAACTCGACGTTGCCGGTCTCGGCGAGCTGGACGAACGAATCGAGCGCGTCGGGCACCCAGTCGCGCAGCTGGCGGATCACGGTCCCGGACAGCGAAAACGCGCAGCGGAACTGCCCGTCGGTGCGATCGATCGCCGACAGCAGCAGCTTGTTCATCGGGAGGTAGCAGCGCTCGGCGACACGCTCGGCGACGAGCCGGTTCAGCCCCGTGTCGAAGTAGTCGAGCTTCTTGATGCGATCGCCGGGCTTCCACTTGCGCAGCCGGTACGGCTGGTGGACCTGGAAGTAGAAGACGACGTCGATCACGCCTTCTCTCCGCCCCGCCGCGGCGCGGCCGCGGCCAGGGGTGCATCCAGCAGCGCCAGCGCCCGCAGCAGCTCGCCGGTGTTCCACGCCTGCGCGAACGTGCCGCCCGGCCGGTGCGGCGCATCGCCGTCGAAGACCTCGCTCACGTGGTCGAGACCGGCGCGATCGAGTTCGGGCAGGAACCCGTCGAGCCACGAGCGCAGCTCGGCACGCACGCTCGCTTGCTCCGCCTTCGCCGCCGCACGCAGCGCCGCTTCGACGAAGAAGCCGCCGAGCCACGGCCACACGGTGCCCTGGTGGTAGCTGCCGTCGCGCTGCTCGACGCCGCCTTCGTAGCGTCGCCGGTACGCCGGGTCGCGCGGCGACAGCGTGCGCAGTCCTCGCGGCGTCAGCAGCTCCGCGCGCGCCTTGGCGACGACGCCCGCTCGCTGCGCGATCGACAGCGGCGAATGCGGCAGCGCGGCGGCGATCACCATGTTCGGACGCACCGACGGGTCCGGCACGCCGTTCCGCACGCGGTCGGCGAGGTACTCGCCGTCCGCCAGCCAGAACGCCTGCACGAACGCCGCGCCGCAGCGGTCGCGGGCCGTCGTGAAGCGTGTTTCGCCGCGCTCGACGAGGAACGCGAGCAGCGAGTACCAAAGCGACTGGATCTCCACGGGCAGGCCGTCGCGCGGCGTCACCGGGCCGCGGCTCGTGCGCGCGTCCATCCACGTCGCGTTGAGGTCGGGCCGCCCCGCGCGCAGGAGCCCTTCGGCGTCGACCGCGAGACCGAGCCCCGTTCCCGCGATGTACGCGTCGGCGATGGAACGGAGCGCCGGCAGGTACTCGCCCTTGATGCGCGCCTCTTCGCCGCCGGCCGCCGCGTAGCGCACCACCGCGAGGGCGAACCACAGCGCCGCGTCGCAGCTGCCGTAGTGGCTGTCTTCGATCGACGCGCCGTAGATGTTCGGCAGGAGCCCGCCCCGCAGGAACGGCAGTGCGCCGCCGAGCACGAGCGCGCAGTCGGCGGGGCGGCCGCGCGCGAGAGTGAGCCCGGGCAGCGACACGAACACGTCGCGCCCCCACTCACCGAACCACGGAAAGCCGGCGAGGACGCCGCGGCGCCCCCCGGCGGCGCGGTAGAGGAAGTCGTCGGCACCGATCGACAGACGCGCTCGCAGCGGGTCGGTCGCTCCCGACAGCGCCGACGCCGCGACGTCCGCTGCGACGGCGGCCTCGGTGAACGTGGTCGCGGGCTCGTCGCACGGATCGGCGAACGCGAACGCAGCGGTCGCGGACCGGCCCGGTCCGAGGTCGAGTTCGAGCACGCCCGGGCTCCAGCGATCGGCGACATGGTCGTAGCCACGGTCGCGATCCGTCGCGAGGAGGAAGCCGCGGTACCAGGCGGGCTCGCCGCGGAACGCCGCGACCCCGTCGACCGAGAGCCACAGCACCGGCAGCGAGTCGTTCGGCCGGAAGCCCCAGCTCGCGCCGCGAGCGTGCACGGTGGCGTCGAAGCGATCGTCCGCGCGAGGCAGGTGGTCCGCGTCGCACCAGCCGAGCAGCGGTCGCACCAGCAACCGCACCGGGCGCGCACCGGCGTTCGTCCAGCGCACGAGCAGGGCGGGATCGTGGTCGTCGCTGGTCTGCCGCAGCGCGACGGTGCGCTCGACCACGTGCCCGCCAGCACGGAACGTCCAGCGCGGCAGGGGCCGATGCGCGAAGGTGACGTCGGCGCGCGACGGCGAGGGCTCCGGCAGCGCGGCCCAATGCGCGTGCATGAGGATCGTGCCCTCGCCGTCGTCGGCGATGCGCTCGTCGAGACCGGCGACGACCGACCACCGCCGCGCGCTGCCTTCGGCACGCGCGACCCAGAGACCGTGGTAGCGGCGGGTCGGCAGGTCCGCAACCGTGCCGCACGCGTAGCCGCCCCCGCCGTCGACGAGCAGCCACTCCGCCGTCGGATCGGACACGGAGGCGCCGCGCGGGGGCTGGCCCCGATCGGCGGGTGGACCAGCGGGAGACTTGGCGGATGCCATTCGGAGCGGAGGCCGGAACGCGCGAGGAAGCGCACGAGCCTACGTCACCTCGCTCCGGTATCAACGTTCGCAGCAGTGAGATTCGCGCGCCCGATTCGACGACAGGCCCTGTCGCTCGCGGTGCGCGCGCTGCATCCTTCTGGAATCGCAGGAGCGCTCTGCGATCGCCACCGCCATGGCCACGCTCGACCTCAAGAACACTCTCGTCTTCATTCTCGCTGGCGGCGAAGGCAGCCGTCTGAAGCCGCTGACCTTGAACCGCGCGAAGCCGGCGGTGCCCTTCGGCGGCTGCTACCGGATCATCGACTTCACGCTGTCGAACTGCATCCACTCGGGCCTGCGCCGCATCCACCTGCTGACGCAGTACCAGGCGCGATCGCTCGAGGAGCACATCCGCTTCGGCTGGAACTTCCTGCCGCGCCGACTCGAGCAGTGGATCACGTGCAGCCCGCCGCACCACGTCGCCGTCGGCAAGTGGTACCGCGGCACGGCGGACGCGATCTTCCACAACCTCGACACGATCTCCGACTGGGACCCGCCGAACGTCGTCGTGCTCTCCGGCGACCACATCTACCAGATGGACTACCGCAACATGCTGCGCGAGCACGTCGAGAACAGCGCGGCACTGACCATCGGAGCGGTTCGCATCAGGGCGGAGGAGGCGTTCGGCTTCGGCATCCTGCAGATCGACGCCAGCGGCCGCGTGACGGGCTTCGTCGAGAAGCCGAAGCAGAACGCACCGCAGATCCCCGGCGATCCGGGCCACTGCCTCGCGTCGATGGGCATCTACGTGTTCGAGAAGAACGAACTCGTGAAGCGCCTGCGCGCCGACAACGCGATGCCCGAGGGGCAGGGCGGTGACTTCGGTCACCACGTGATCCCGCGGATGATCCACGAGGTCCCCGTGCACGCGCACATGTTCCGCGGGCTCGACGGCGAGAAGACCCCGTACTGGCGCGACGTCGGCACCATCGAGGCGTACTTCGACGCCAACATGGACCTCTGCAACGTGAAGCCGCAGCTCAACCTCTACAACGAGGACTGGCCGACCTACACGCTGTGGCACAACGACCCGCCGGCGAAGACCGTGTTCTCCGAAGCGGGCGACGGCCGCCGCGCGGAGGTGCAGGACTCGCTCGTGTGCCCCGGCGTCGTCGTGTCGGGCGCCAAGGTGCGGCGCACGCTGCTCAGCAACCGCGTGCGTGTCGAGGAACACAGCCAGCTCGACGAGTGCATCGTGCTCCGCGGTGCGACGCTCGGAAAACACTGCCGCCTGAAGCGCGTGATCGTCGACAAGTGGAACAAGGTCCCCGACGGCACCGTGATCGGCTACGACCTCGAAGCCGACAAGAAGCGCTTCACCGTGTCCCCGACGGGCATCGTCGTCGTCGAACACGGCCACAAATGGGAATAGCCCGCCCCCGCGCCGCTACCGCAGTCCAGGCTCGATCTCGTCGACGAGCCAACGGGCGAGCAACTCGTTGCCGCGCACGGACAGGTGGCCGCCGTCGGCGAGATAGCACGCGAGCGGGTCCGCGTCCGCGGCGAGGATCGGAGTCGCGTCGAGCGCCGTGATGCCGAGGTCCTTCGCGACCTGCATCAGTCGGCGCTGGCCGTTGCCTCGCTGGTACTTCGCCGGATCGAAGCCGATCTCCTTCAGCTTCTCCTGGCGCCGGCTCTCGACCACGTGCCACGACGTCGGCAGGATCACGAACCACACGGGGCGCCCGTTCGCGATCTCCTTCGCTCGCTGCAGCGCGACCCGGTACGCCTCGAGGATGCGCGGGATCGCCGGCGGGCCGCCGTCGGACCACGCAGTGCTGTCGTCGATCACGGCGAGGTAGAGCCCGGCATCCGTCGCCGGACCCTTCGGCATGCCCTGCATGCGCGCCGTCTCCTCCGGATCGGGCGGCACGTTCGCCCGCGGCGACCAGGTCGGGTGGTTCAGCAGGATCCAGCGCTCGAACCACAACGCCGCGCGCGAACGGTACGCGAGGCGCGCACGCCACGAACCCTGCAGCATGCGCGCGATGTCGCCGTGCACGAGCTGACCGGCGTAGACCGCGCGCAGCGGCATCATCTCGTCGAGCGGGTCGTTGCCGAGGTACGTGCAGACGACGAACGCGTCGGCACCGAACGGCGCGTCGAGCCGCGCCATCCGCGCGACCGCGTGCGACGGCCCGAAACTCGGGATGCCCGCGTTGCCGACGGTGCAGTTCGTGCCCTTGGCGCGCAGTTCCTGCTGGAGGCGCGGCGGCAGCGCCTCCCCGTCGTCGACGCCGTAGCCGAACACGAGGGAGTCGCCGACCACGAGCACGCGACGCTCGCCGGCGGCCTTCGGCCCGATCTCCGCGCCGCGCATGCCGAGCGCGTTCACGGCGACGCGCGTCACCGGTGCGCCGGGCCCCATCTGCAGCGTGCCGCGATAGCCGGGCGCCAGCGTGACGCCGCCGTCCGGCGTCGATGCGTAGAGGCCGGCCTGGTGGAACTCGGCGAACTCGGGTGGCAGCGTCCAGAACAGGCGGAAGCCGATCTCGACCAACACGAGCGCCGCGACGAGACCGAGCAGCAGCGCGGTGAGGACGAACGACCAGCGCCGTCGCCGCCGCGGTGCGCGGCCGGCGGGAGAAGGATCGGACGCCGGGGCCACCGGACCTCAGGCGGTCGTCTTCGCGGGCAGGAACTCGCCGAGGAACTGCGGCAGCATCTTGCGCCACGTCACCCAGTCGTGCCGCCACGTGTTGTCCCACGCGTCGACGCGGTTCGGGATGCCCTTCGGGCCGAGCACGCGCTCGACCTTCCAGCTCTGGTCCGGGTCCTCGTACGGGCCCTGGCCGTGTGCGAGCAGGATGTGCCGCTGCTTCAGCAGGTCGAGCTGCGGACCGCGCAGGTCCGGCACGAAGTCGAGCGGCGAGCTCTCGTAGTAGTCCTTCGTGATCTTCCCCTCGAGGAAGCGGTTCATGTTGTACGTGCCGCTCAAGCAGATCGCGCGGCCGAACGTGTCCGGGTGGCGGCACACCGCGGCGAGCGCGTTGAACGCTCCGATCGATGCGCCCGCGGCCCAGATCGGCGTCATGTCGCCGCCGCAGTCGCGGCGGATCGCCGGCACGACCTCGCGGTAGATGCACTGGTCGAACTGGTTCTGCACCTTCGCGGCCTGATCGAGCGTCTTGCACTCCTTGAGCCAGGCCTGACCGGCGATCGAGTCGACGCAGTAGACCTTGAGGCGCAGATCCTTCAGGAAGTCGCCGATCGCCGTGATGAGGTGGAAGCGCTCGGGCTCTTCGGCGTCACCGCCCGCCGTCGGGAACAGGAGGAGCGGCGTGCCCGACACGCCGTAGCGGACGAACGTGATCTCGCGACCGCCGAGCGACGGCGACTTCCAGGTGATCTTGTGCTTGCTCACTTCTTCTGCTCCTTCTCGCCTTCGTTCACCGACTGCTGCACCAGCGCGAAGAAGCGCGCCGAGAACTCGTCGACCTCGTGGGCCGGGTACATGTGCGCCACCTTCTTGCGGATCGCCTCGCGGCACCGCTCGCTGCGGAACCACGCGCGCGCGGCCTCCTCGAGCGGAGCGAGGTGCTTCTTGCAGAAGTCGGCGAACTCGTCGGCCTGCAGCCGCTCCCGCGCGATCTTCGCGTAGCCCTTCAGCTTCTCGCGGTACGGCAGGTCCTTCTTCGCGGCGATCGCGTAGTAGGGCTCGAAGTCGAGCGTCTTCTTCATCGAGCGCTTCGTCGCGGCACAGAACACGGCCCACTTCAGGTTGCTGGTCACGTACCACGGCCAGTGGTAGTGGATCGAGTTGACCTGGTTGTCGGGGCACGGGTTCGCGAAGTCGATCGGGTGGAAGACGCCGTCCTTGCGCAGTGCCTCGACGCTGTTGAAGTCCCAGCCGAAGAACGTGTTGATGAGGAGGCAGGTGTCGATCATGACCTGCTCGTCCTCCTTGCTGCAGAAGTTGCGCTCCGTGGTGTAGCGACCGTGCAGCGGCTGGCTCGCGTCGTACTTGATGACCCGCACCTGCGGCCCGATGCCGACGGCGCGCACGAAGAGGTCGAAGCCGGCGACCGCCTTCTGCAGGTGCATCAGCCACTTCTCGCTCTTGTCGTACGTCGAACGGAGCTGCGCGTCGTCGTCGATTTTCGACACACCCTGCCAGCCGCCGCCGTCGAACGGCTTCATGAACGACGGGTAGCCGATCTGCTTCCCGAGCGCGCCGAGGTCGAACAGCTTCGCGTACGACTTCAGCGTGAAGTCGAGGTCCGGCTTCGGCTCGTAGTTCTTCTGCGGGATCATCAGCGTGTCCGGGATCGGCATCCCGAGCGCCGTCATCGCGCAGTAGGTCGAGTGCTTCTCGTAGCTCTGGACCGACCACGGGTTGTTGTAGACGTAGAGCCCGTCCATCAGGACGCACTTCTTGATCCACTCGCGCTGGATCGTGAACCAGTGCGTCAGGCGATCGACGACCAGGTCGTACTTGCAGCCGGCCTTCAGGGCGAACGGCTCGATCGACGTGCGTTCGCACGTGAAGTCGACGACGTCCTTGCCGACCTTCAGGGACAGCTTGGCGTCGGCGAGGATCTGTTCGAAGGCGAGCGGCCAACAGATGTCGGCGCCCAACGAGAGTCCGATGTGGCGTGTGACGGCGGGCATGGCGCGATGTGAGGGTCGCGCACTATGCCGGGGTCGGGCCGCCAGAGCCAGCGAGCGTCCCGGCCTTCGCCCGCGGCCGGGAACGGCGCCAACGCGGTCAGCGGATCACGCCGCCGACGGGAGGACTGAGCGCCAGCAGGGCCGGTGTGAGGCCGACACCGACGACGAAAAGCGACGTGTCCATGAACTGTCCCGCCGGCATGTTCCAGGTCACCGTCGCGAACCCGGTGGCGTCCGACAGCAGAGCGGTCGCGAGCCACAGGTTGCCCGGATCGAGCGTCAGCGCCTGGTCGGTGATCCCGGGCAGCGGCACGTAGGAGAGGCCCGTGCTCGCGAAGATCAGCACGAGCTGGTTCGGATCGGTGCGGTAGTCGACGGTGAAGGGCGACCCGTTCTGCAGCGGCGTCGTCGAGTCGGCGCCAACGACCAGGCCGGTGGGCAGGCTGGTGCAGGCGCCGGCCGGTGCGAGCGTGCAGCGGTCGAGACGCCCCGTGCCGCCGCCGACGGACACGGGGCACGTCGTGCCGCCGCCCGTCAGAGTCGAGTCGCCGATCCATGCCGACGACGTGGCGTCCATGTCGAGCGCCGCGGCGCCGGGCGCGCCGAACAGGTTCGCGCCGCCGGTCAGCTGCAGCTGGCTGCCCTGCAGCTCGGACGAACGCAGGCGCACGGCGGCCCCGGGCAACGACGCCGAACTGGAGCCCGTGAACGAGCACCGGACCGCGGTCACGACCGCGTTGTTCGCGGCGAGCGCGATCGCTGCGGCGCCGGTTCCGACCCCGGCGAGCGTGCACTGCTGCAAGTGCACACGCGCGCTGTCGACGGACAACGCATTCGCCGTCTGCGCCTGCACCACGCAACGATCGAACGTGGCGGTGCCGCTGCTCACGACGACGTGGTGGAAGAAGAGGAACGACATCGCCGTGGGCCGGAAGTCGAGGCCGATGCAGTTCACGACCTGGCCGGCCGGAGGTGCGATCTCGGTCGCGGGCGGCAGGAACGCCAGGTCCATTTCGACCAGCACCGTGCCGGGTGTGATCGCTCGGATCGTCACGCCGACACTCGCCGTGAACTGCGCGTAGGTGCCGGGCTGCACTTCGATCACGTCTCCGGGCGCCGCGACGGCGAGGGCATCGCGGATCTGCGGGAAGCCGCCGGGGCCGACGAGCAGCGTCGTCTGGGCGAGGGCGGCGACGGAAGACAGGAAGGCGGCCAGGATCCCGAGCGTGGTCTTCATGCGTGGCAAGGACAGAGTAGGTGCGAGCCCACCGCGGACAAGCCCGTCCCCGCCGGCGGTTCCGCGCGCTTGCGCCGGCCCCGAACTTCGCAAGTTCCGCCAATGGCGGGTCTCGGCCAGAGAGCTACGGTGCCGCGCGTGACGAAAGCCCGCAGAACCCCGAAGGAACGCCCGCTGGCGGCGCGCGAACGAACCCGCGCCGACCACTGGCAGCGGGTGCTGCGAGTGCTCGTGCACATCGCCGCCCGCCTCGACGCCGATCTCTCGCTCGCGCGTCTCGCGAAGCTCGCCCACCTGTCGCCGCACCACTTCCAGCGGGTGTTCACGACGGTCGCCGGCGAGTCGTGCAAGCAGCACGTGCAGCGGCTCCGGCTCGAACGCGCCGCGCAGGAACTTCGGCGCACCGATCGCACCGTCGCCGACATCGCCGCCGACGCTGCGTACGTCGACGTGCCGACGTTCCACCGCGCGTTCCGCTCGCGGTTCGACCTCGCTCCCGCGAAGTACCGGGACGCCAGCCGCGCGCGGCGCACGGCGGCGCCCCGTCCCGACAGCGTGCAGTGCTGGCAGGTGCTCACCGACGCCTCCGGCCAGCTGCGGTCGGTCGCCCATCCGGTGAAGGGAGCCCCCGCCGACTGCGGCCCCGACGCCCGCATCGTGACCCTCGCGAAGCTGCGCATCGCGTTCGTGCGCCGCACCGGTCCGGTGAGCCCGCGCGCAGCGGCGAACGCTTTCGCGAGGCTCGTCGCATTCGCCGAACGACGCGGCACGGTGCCCGAGCCGTTCCTCGTGCGGCTCCACCACGACGATCCCGCGGTGACGCCGAAGCGCCTCTGCCGCACGGACCTCGGCATCACGATCGGACCCCGGCGCCGCGGCGAAGGCGACATCGGCGTGCAGGCGATCGGCGACCACGAGGTCCTCGTCGCGACCTGTGCCGGCGACGCCGCGGTGCCCGCGGTGCGGCGCTGGCTCGAAGACGACGCGCTGCCGACGAACGGCGCCCGGCGTCGCCGCGGCCCAGTGATCGAAGTGCTGCTCGACCACGACGTCGCGGCCGACGACGACAGGGCAGACCGCGCGCTGCGCGACGTGCTCGTGCCGATCGCGCCGCGGCCCACCGGCCTCTCCTGGTACTGGCGGCGCCGCCCCGCTCCGCGCGACGCCGCGACGCCCCGCTCCCCTTCCTGAACCCCGACCCAGAGGACCACCACCATGCCCGCCCGCCCGATCCCCGAGGGCTTCCACTCCCTCACGCCGCACCTCGAACTCCGCGGCGCCGCACGCGCCATCGACTTCTACAAAGCCGCGTTCGGCGCGCGAGATCTTCCGCAACCTCGGCCCCGACGGCCGGCTCATCATGCACGCGCAACTGCAGATCGGCGACTCGATGCTGCTGCTGCACGACGAGTTCGCGGAGTCGGGCGGCGAGTCGCCGGACTCGCTCGAAGGATCCGCCGTGACGCTGCACCTGTACGTGCCCGACGTCGACGCGGTGTTCGCACGCGCCGTCGCGGCGGGCGCCAAGGTCGAGATGCCGGTCACCGACATGTTCTGGGGCGATCGCTACGGCCAGATCAAGGACCCCTTCGGTCACCGCTGGTCCATCGGCACCAAGATCGAAGACCTCACGCCCGCGCAGATGCGCGAGCGCGCCGCCAAGTTCTTCCAGAAGCACTGACCCACGACCCCGACCAGCACCGACCCGTCATGATCCGTTTCCTCGCCCTCCTGTCCCTCCTCTCCGCCACCTCCTTCTCCGCCCCGCTGCCACAGGATCCGCACGCAAAGCCGGACACCGCACACGAACGCCTCCAGAAGCTCGCCGGCGACTGGACCGTCGTGACGACCTTCGTGCTGCCGGGCGGCGCGCCGCGCGAGTTCCAGGGCACCGCACACGCCCGCACGATCCTCGGCGGCCGCTTCCTCCAGCTCGACGAGTCGGGCACGGACTTCGGTCAGCCGTCCGAGAAGCAGAAGACGTTCGGCTTCAACACCGCGGCGAAGAAGTGGGAGTCGGTGTGGATGTACACCGGCTCGACCGCGGTCATGCACCTCGACGGCACCGCGTCGGCGGACGGCAACACGATCGGCGGCGACGCGTCGTACGCGGGCGCCGACGGCGAGCCACAGAAGTTCACATGGGAGCTGGTCCTCGTCGACACGGACCACTTCTCGACGAAGCTGATCACCGGCGCGCCCGGCGACGGCCGCGCGGCGACGTTCACCGCCGTCTACACCCGCGCCCCGAAGAAGTGAGCGCCGCGGGTTATCCTCCGACGACCACCGCCATGCCGAACCTCGATCCGCGCGTCGACGCGTACATCGACAACGCCCCCGAGTTCGCGAAGCCGATCCTCATCGAGCTGCGCAAGCGCGTGCACGCCGCCTGCCCCGACGTGCAGGAGACGATCAAGTGGCGCATGCCGTCGTTCGAGCACCACGGGCTGCTCGCCGGCATGGCCGCGTTCAAGGCGCACATGACGTTCGGCTTCTGGAAGGACGCGGTGCTGCGCAAGGAGAAGGACCACTCCGACACCCTCGAACGAGTCGGCTGCATGAAGGGCATCGCCGACCTGCCGCCGAAGGCGCCGTTCGTGAAGGCGCTGAAGCGCGCGATGGAGATCAACGAAGCGGGCATCGCTCTCCCGCGGAAGAAGGCGACGAAGCGCGCGCAGCTCGCGATTCACCCCGACTTCGCAAGGGCGCTCGGGGCGAGCAAGAAGGCCAAGGCGGTCTTCGACGGGTTCGCGCCGAGCTGCAAGCGCGAGTACCTCGAGTGGATCGCGGAGGCGAAGAAGGACGACACACGCGCGCGCCGCATCGAGCAGGCGATCGAATGGATCGCCGACGGCAAGAAGCGTCACTGGAAGTACGAGAACTGCTGAGCCCCGGAGGGCAGCCCGCCGGAAGGAGACCCTTTCCAGCCGGGTCGCGTCGCGAACGGCGCTGCGCGGGAAGGCCGGGTCTGCGCGACGCTACTCGTACACGAGCCACAGCGGGCCCGGGAACAGCCAGCTGAGGCCCTCGCGCAGGCGGTCGCGCCAGTTCTCCCAGTTGTGCCCGTCGTTCGCCTCGCGGAACTTCACCTGCATGCCGGTGTCCTGGAGCAGCGGCACGAGCGAACGGTTGTAGTAGATGAGCGACTCGTAGACGCCGCAGGTGACGAACACCGACTCGGCGAACCGGCCGGGCGCCTTGCGGAACTCGTTCGTGAACTTCACCACCGGATCGAACACCGGTCCGCGGTCGTGGTCGCCGATCTCGGTGAACACGAACGAGCCCGATTGCAGCAGCAGTCGGCCGAAGAAGCCGGGATGCCGCCACGCGGTCGCGAGCGACGCGACGGCGCCGAAGGACGCACCCATGATCGCGCGCGCCGACGGTTGCCGCACGAGCGGCAGGATCTTCTCCATCTGCGGCACGAGGTCCTGCACGATGAAGTCGCTGTGCCGTTCGTCCGCCGCGTACTCGTGCATGCGATCGGGCGATTGCGTGAAGAGCGCGATCAGCGGCGGGATCTCGAGGCGGTGGATCAGGTTGTCCAGCACGGTCTGCATGCTGGCGAACCCGAGGTAGTCGAAGCCGTCGTGCACGACGAGCAGCGGGTAGCGCCGTGTCTCGCGGAAACGCGCCGGCCGGTAGACCTTGATCGGCCGCCAGTCGCCGAACACCGGGCTGTCGACGTGCCGGTCCTCGATCGTTCCGCGGCGCGCTTCGGGGTCCTCGACGGTCCAGTCCGGCGGGCAGTAGCCCTCGCCGTAGACGACCGAGTTGGCGCCGAAGGGGTCGCGCGCGGCGTGCGTGTTGAGCGGATCGCGGATCAGCGAGCCGCGGCCGTACATCGCGACGCCGAGCTTGTATTCCATGCGCGAACCGGGCGGCAGGTCGATCTGCAGCACCCACGCGTCGCTCTTGTGCAGGCGGCGGAACGGCAGCGATCCCGGCAGGCCGTGGATCCAGTGGTGCAGCGTCACCTCCTGCGCCGGACCGCGGAAAAGGAACGTCACCGAGCGCCCGCTCACGTTGGGGAACGTCGTCCGCTCGATCAGCTCGTCGAGCGCGGCGGGGCCGTGGGCGGCTGCGTCCTCGATCTCCGCGAGCAGCGTCACCGCGCCACCTCCTCGACGTTGCCGGCGACCGACAGGCAGCGTGTTCCCGCCGTGCCCACCCACCGCCGCCCGCGCCAGTCGATGCGCGACCCGTCGTCGAGCAGCACGCACAGCGCCGGCGCAAAACGCGCCGCGAACACCTGCATCGCCCGCGGCTCGTGACTCGACAGGCGGCGGCGCGCGTGCGGCAGCGCCACGACCCCGCGAGCGAGGCCGAGGCCCGCCTCCATCACTTCCGCGTACGAACTGCCCTGCGGCGGCGCGTCGTGGAACAGCACGATCCGTTCGCAGAGCGCCATCGCGCCGGCCGACCACGCGATCACGGGCCGGTCGCCGTGCAGGCCGAGAACGTCGAACAACCGCATGCGGTGCAGGAGCACGGCGATGTGCCCACCGGCGACGAGGAGGCACGATGCATCCGCCAGCAGCGTCTGGATCGCCTTGCGCTCGCGGACGACCGCCGTGCGGTCCTGCGGCCGCCACCGCGCATCGAACTCGGCGTGGATCGAGGCGATCCGCTGCGCGTGCTGATGGTCGAGCTGCTGGAGCATCGCCATCGCGTCCTCGCGTTCGGGCGCGAGCAGGCGCTCGTCGCCGGAGCGACGGAAGAGCTCGTTCGCGGCCTCCATCAGGCCGTCGAGGCGCAAGCGGTAGAGCTCCTGCACCGAACGCAGCGTGTCGTGGCGCTGCCGCATCGCCGAGAGCAGCTGCGGATCGTGGTCGAAGATCCGCTCGACCCGCCCCCACACCTCGAGGTTCGTGACCGGGCGTCGCACGTGGTCGCGCAGCTCCTGGTCCTCGAGCTCGCGTTCCTCCCAACCGGCGGTCACGGCGGCGACGGGGCGCGTGTCCTTCGGCGGAACGAGCGTTTCCAACGCCGGCTTCACGATCGGCACGTGCCGTTGCGGGCCGAGCAGGATCACGGACGACAGCATGGGGGGCGGCTTCCATACCCGAGCGCGCACCGATCGGGAAGGACTTGCAGCGGGCGCGGAACCCGCGGTGGCAGCGGCCGGCCGCACGCACACTCCATCGGCGCCACCGATCCCATCGATGAGTCGGGGCCATGCCCGTCCCGGACCGCGAAGGACCCGACGCCTCGGCGCGATCTCCGCGCCTGCCGCTCGCGATCGCGGTCGTCGCGACGCTGCTGCTCGCGCTGAGTGCACTCGGCACGGTGCGCTTCGCGGGCGAAGCGGCGGCGGAGCTCGTGCAGAAGCAGCTGCTCGTGCAGCAGCTGACCGGCGTCGTCACCCACCTCGACGAAGTCCTGACGATGTCGGCGAACATGTGCGCGCACACGGGCGACCCGAAGTGGAAGGAGCGCTACGACCGCCACCTGGCGCCGCTCGACGAAGCGATCGCGGGCCTGCGCGCGGTCTCGCCGGGCCTGTTCGACCAGGAGCTCGGCGGGGACACCGACGCCGCCAACCAGCGTCTCGTCGCGATGGAGACGAAGTCGTTCGAACTCGTCGAACAGGGCCGCGCGAGCGACGCGGCGGCGATCCTCGACGGACCGGCCTACGCCGCCGACAAGGCCCTCTACGCCGCGGGCAACCAGCGCGCGCAGTTGGCGCTGGCCCGACTCGTCGCGTCCGAACGCGAGGCGACCCGTGCGCACCAGATCCTGGCGAGCGTCGCGACGCTCCTGCTCGCGATCCTGGCGACCGGCGCGTGGGTCGTCGTGTCGCGGCGCTCCCGCGAACAGAGGTCGCGGGTGGCGCTCGAACTGGCGCGCGCGACGTCGCGCGCCGCCGACGAGGCGAACCGGCAGAAGAGCCTCTTCGTCGCGAACACCAGCCACGAGCTGCGCACGCCGCTTACCGCGATCCTCGGCTACGCCGAGCTGCTGGCGGACCCGAAGTACGCCGCCGAGAACGCCGCCGACGCCTGCGCGACGATCACGCGCAACGGCGAGCACCTGCTGCAGGTCGTGAACGACCTGCTCGACATGTCGAAGATCGAGGCGGGCGGTCTCACGGTGGAGGCGGTCCCCACCGACCCCGCGCTCATCGTCGAGGACGTCGTCTCCCTGATGCGGGTGCGCGCCGCCGGCAAGGGCATCGCGCTCGATCGCACGTTCGAGACGCCGCTGCCGCGTTCGTTCCCGTGCGATCCGGTGCGCCTGCGACAGATCCTCCTCAACCTCGTCGGCAACGCCATCAAGTTCACGCCGAGCGGCCGCGTCGCGCTCCGCATCGAGTTCCGGCCGAAGACCGGCGGCGGCGGCACGCTCCGCTTCGCCGTCGAGGACAGCGGCATCGGCATGACCGAAGAACAGGTCGGCCGCCTGTTCCGCCGCTTCGCGCAGGCAGAGGACTCCACGGCGCGGCGCTTCGGCGGGACCGGCCTCGGCCTCGCCCTCAGCAAGACGTTCGCCGAACTGCTCGGTGGCCAGGTCCTCGTGCGGTCGTGCCCAGGCGTGGGCAGCACGTTCACGCTCGAGGTCCCCGTGCCAGCCGACTCGTCGACGATCACGTGGCACCCCGACGCCGACGGGATCGCCGCGATGCACGAAGAGCGCGCCCAGGCCGCGGCACACGACGACGAGCAGCCGAACCTCACCGGCGTGCGGATCCTCCTCGCGGACGACGGCGTCGACAACCGCCGCCTCGTGGCCCACCACCTCGCGCAGTGCGGAGCCGAGGTGATCACCGCGGAGAACGGCCGCGACGCGGTCGCACGCCTTCTCGCGGACACGGCGCCGCGGTTCGACCTCGTGCTGATGGACATGCAGATGCCGGAGCTCGACGGGTATCGCGCCACGCACCTGCTGCGCGAACGCGGCTGGAGCGCGCCGATCGTCGCGCTGACCGCGAACGCGATGTCGACCGACCGCGAACGCTGCCTGCAGGCGGGCTGCGACGACTACCTCACGAAACCCATCGACCGCCGAAAGCTCCTCCGCACGTGTGCGCTGTGGGCACGGCCCGGTCTCGTCTGCGCGACCTGACCGCACCCGCGCGCGCCGGGTCCCGACTACGCCAGGTCGCTGTCGCCGAGTGTGTACCACCACGACGAAGCGAGCCACTCCGCGGTGATCGCCGGGTCGTTGACGTTGTGGATGAGGCGTCGCTGCAGCCAGTTCGCGGACGGTGTGAACACGAACCCGCGCGCCTCCAGTGCACGCCACTCGGCCGACCACGGCGGGAACACGGCGATCAGGCGCTCCTTCTTCCGTTCGTGCTGACGGCGCGTGGCGACCGCGAGCAGCGCCTCGGCCGCCGCAACGTCGGCTTCCGGCGCGAGCCAGTCCGCGATCGTCGCACTGTCGGGCGCGAGCCCCTGGTCGGGCTTCAGCACGGCGAGCCCGACGAGCCGCCCGCCCCGGCGCGCCGTCCACACCTCGTAGTCCGCGCGCTGCGGGTTCTGGAAGTAGCGCCAGTCGAGCCAGCGGTAGTCGCGGCGCAGGATGCAGACCTTTTCGGCGCGCACCGCGGCGAAGAGGGCGCCCGTGTCGGGCGGCACGGCGTCGACCTTCGCGACCTCGATGCCCGCCGGCATCGGCAGCGGCGGCGCGGCGAGCGGCCGGATCAGGTAGTCGACGACCGTCATCATCTCGTACTTCAGGTAACGCTGACCGATGCGGAACGCGGCGTCGACGGGGAACCCGTAGAACAGCGCGTCGCCGATCGCCTTGCAGTGGTCCCAGAACGGCAGGCACGTCTCGACGAAGAGGCTCTTCGCCTTCAGGCCCTGCCGCCAGTTCGGATGCGTCATCGAATCGACGCAGTGCACGAAGACGTCGGTGCCGCGCGGCGTGTCGTAGACCATCGGCATGCCCGCGTACTGCGACGCGACGGTGCCGTCGGGTGCAATCGCGAGCGAGATGCGGTAGCCGGCCGGATTGTCGAGCCAGGCCCAGCGCCACTGGTCCACGGTGCGGTCGACGTAGGTCGGGCCGCACACCTCGCGGAACACCAGGTTGAACGTCGCGAGGATCGCGTGTTCGTCGCCCGGTCGGTAGAAGCGGATCGTCGGCGCGTCGGCGCTCATGCCAGCTTCTTGCAGAACGCCGCGACGAGTGCTTCGAGCACGGAAGCCGCCTGTTTGCCGGCCGCGACGACCTCGTCGTGCGACAGCGGCTGCTCGGACAACCCGGCGGCGAGGTTCGTCACCAGCGACAACCCCGCGACCTGCGCGCCCATGGCGTTCAACGCAATCGCCTCGTGCACCGTGCTCATGCCCACCGCATCGGCGCCGAGCGTCTTCAACATGCGGACTTCCGCCGGCGTCTCGTACGACGGCCCGAGCAGACCGGCGTAGACGCCGGGCCGCAGTCGCGCGCCGCACTGCTGCAGCAGCGCCCGCAGCTTCGGCGACCACACCGAGGTCTGGTCGGGGAAGCGCGGGCCGAACTCCGGCTCGTGTGCGCCCGTGAGCGGCGAAGCACCGGTCAGGTTGAGGTGGTCCGCGATCAGCATCAGGTCGCCCGCGGAGAGGTCGTCGGCGATGCCGCCCGCCGCGTTCGTCAGCAGGAAGTTCGGCACGCCGAGGTGCCGCAGCGCGCGAACCGCGCGAACCACTTCGACAGGGCGCCAGCCCTCGTAGAGGTGCACCCGTCCCGTGAGGCACGCGACGGGCACGCCGCCGACCGCACCCACGACGAGCGCACCGCCGTGACCCTCGACCTTCGGCACGGGAAACCCGGGGATCTCCGCGAACGGAATCGTCGTCGCGTCGGTCACGTGGCGCGCGAAGTCCTTGAGCCCGCTGCCGAGCACGATGCACAGGCGCGTGCGGGCGAGACGCTCTGCAGACAGACGCTGGCGCAGCACGAAGGCGGCGCCGAGCACGTGGTCGCGTTCGGTCGTGGTCATGCCGGACCCTCGCTCGCGAGCACACCCGCGACGCACGCGGTCATGCACGTCGCGATCGCCCCGCCGAACATCGCACGGAGGCCGAGCTTCGCGAGGTCACCGCGGCGCTCGGGCGCCAGCGCGCCGAGGCCGCCGACCTGGATCGCGACACTGCCGACGTTCGCGAATCCGCACAGCGCGAAGCTCGCGATCATCGCGGTGCGCGGCGACACCTTGTGCTCCGCGATCATCGGACCGAGTTCGCTGTACGCGACGAGTTCGGTCAGCGCGATCTTGGTGCCGAGCAGCTGCGAGAGCAGATGCACTTCGCCCGAGTCGACGCCCATCACCGCGGCGATCGGCCAGAAGACGATCCCCAGTGCGCCGCGTACCGACCATCCGCCCTCGCCGATGCCGAGGGACGCCAGCAGGCCACTGATGCCGCCGAGCATCCAGTCGAGCACCGCCACCAGGCCGAGGAACGCGATCAGCATCGCGGCGACGTTCAGCGCGAGCTTCAGGCCGTCGCTGGCACCGGCGGCGGCGGCTTCGACCACGTTGCCGTACGCCTCGGTCTCCACCTTCGCGACGGAACCCATCGTCTGGCTCGGCTCCGTCTCCGGCCACAGCATCTTCGTGCAGATGAGCCCCGCCGGCACCGCCATCACGGATCCGACCATCAGATGTCCCGGGCTGATGCCGAACCCGACGTAGAGGGCGAACACACCGCCCGCGATCGTCGCGAACCCGCCGACCATGATCGCGTGCAGTTCGCTCATCGTCATTCCCTTGAGGAACGGCTTGATGAGCAGCGGTGCTTCGGTCTGCCCGACGAACACGTTCGCGCACGCCGACAACGACTCGCTGCCCGACGTGCCCATGACGCGCACCATCACCCACGCCATGCCGCGCACGATGATCTGCATCACGCCGAGGTGGTACAGCACCGCCATGAAGCTGCTGAAGAAGATGAGCGTCGGCAGCACCATGCACGCGAACACGAAGCCGTTGCCCGGCCCGAAGACCTTGCCGAGCGATTCGCCCTTCGCGAGCGGTCCGAACACGAACTCCGTGCCGTCCTGCCCGAGCTTCAGGAACGCGGAGACGCCGTCGCCGAACGAGCGCAGCGCCGCGTTGCCGGCGTCCCAGTAGAGGAACGTGAAGCCGAGGATCGCCTGGAACACGAGCCCCACGCCGACGATGCGCCACGAGATGGCGCGGCGGTTCTTCGAGAAGACGAAGCAGAGCGCCAGCATGACGGCGATTCCGCACAGCGAGACGAGGCGCAACATGCGCGCGGGATGCTAGCGGCGTCCGCGGCCCGGCCCAACGGCGACGACCGTCGAGATCGTGCGCGCGGCTTGACGGGTGGGAGCGGGCGATCGACCATGCGCGGGCCAGGCGCTTCCTTCCCTCGTTCTCAGGAGCCCTCCCATGAACTCGACGCCGCGTGCCGCCACCCTGCTGGCGCTGTCCCTCGCCCTCTCCGTCCCCGCGTTCGCCCAGACGTGCCCCGGAGCGGGCAACACGTTCTGGAAGCGCGACTCGCTGGCCCAGAACCCGTCCGGCCTCACCGCCGTCGGCGTCGTGCCCGGGTTGTGCGAAGGCGAAGCCGCGGCGGTGGTCTTCGAGATGCCCGCGAACATGGCGCCGCAGCGCCTCACGCAGGTCGTCGCACCGTGGGGCCACGCGCCCGCCGGCACGAGCGGTTTCCAGGCCGCACTCGACGTCGAGATCTACGACGGCGTGTCCTTCGTGAGCGGCACGCCCATCATGGGATCGCCGGTGTTCACGCTGTCCGGCACCGGCCAGTCGCTGCAGGTGCAGTCGCACGCGCTGAACACGTTCGACATCACGCCGTACGACGTCATCGTCGGCCTGGCTCCGGCAACCGGGAGTCCGCCCGTGCGCCGCTTCGCCGTCGCGTTCCGCGTCGAGATCAACGCCTTCCCGGGCGGTTCGTGCGCCACCGGATACTTCGCGAACTTCTTCACCGACGCGCAGGCGTCGCTGAGCACCTGCACAACGCCGATTCGCACGAGCCTCCTGGACCAGCAGGGCGTCGGCTGGACCGACATGAAGCTCGCCAACGTCGGCGGGTTCCCGATCTGCCCCTTCGCCTACAACGGCACGTGGTGCATCCGCGCGTGCAGCGAAGACGCGTATCCCGCGAGCTACACGACGATCGCTGGCGGCTGTCCCGGCACGTTGGGCGTGTCGCACCTCATTCCGGCGACGCTGCCCCGCATCGGCACGAACATGCTCGTCATCGTCGACAACATGGCGGTCAGCCTCGGCATCATGCTGATGGGCTTCACGAACTTCGCGCCGCCGATCGACATGACCTTCCTCGGCATGAACGCGTGCCCGCTGCACACGTCGTTCGAGTTCACCTACTCCCTCGTCGGCGGCGGCGGCCAGGCGGTGCACACGCTGACCCTGCCCGTCGACCCGACCCTGCTCAGCCTCGAGCTCTACCAGCAGGCGCTGTCGTTCGACGCGATCAACCCGTTCGGCGCCGTGCTCTCCGACGCCGCGAAGCTCGTCATCGGGATCTGAGCCACCCCGCCCTGCGGGCGGCGTCGTCGGCGTCCCTGGCCGCAGCAACGCGGGGCTGCGTCTCGGGCGATGCCACGCGGCCCCGCTGGGTCGGCTCGGGACGGGATTGCATCCCGCCGCGCGCCGACGTCTCCTTGGGAAGGTGACACCCGACGCCGACAAGACCGGAGCCGGCGCAGTGCAGCGCCGCCTCGCGAACGGACGCGACGATGCGCTCGTGCGCGAAGAGCCGCTGCTGCTCGTGATCGCCGGGCAACAGCTGCTGACGATGCGCACGCCGGGCCGCGACGAAGACCTGGCGCTCGGCTTCGTGCTCGGGGAAGGGATCGTCGCTTCGCTCACCGAGATCCTCGGGACGGCGGCGACACCGGCTCGCGATCCCTCGCGCGACGTCGACGAACTGCGCGTCGACCTCGCCGCGGCACCCGCCGGTGCCGCGAAGGCGCGGCTCGCCCGCACCCACGAACTGCGCAGTTCGTGCGGCGTGTGCGGGGTCACCGACCCGGCGGGCATCCTCGAAGGCACACCGCCGCTGCTGCCCGGCGTGCCGAGGCTCGCGGGGAGCCGGATCCCCGAACTCGTCGCGGAGCTGCAGCGGCGCCAGGTGCTGTTCGCGGCGACCGGCGGCTGCCACGGCGCGCTCGTCGCGAACGCGAGCGGCGCCGTCGTCGGGTTCGGCGAGGACGTCGGCCGACACAACGCCCTCGACAAGGCGATCGGGCAGGCCGCGCGTGCGGGCGCGGACCTGTCGCGCTGCATTGCCGTGCTGTCGGGGCGCGCCGGCTACGACCTCGTCGTGAAGTGCCTGCGCGTCCGACTGCCGATCGTGGTCAGCGTCTCGGCGCCGAGCTCGCTCGCGTTCGACCTGTGCGCCGCGGCCGGCGCGACGTTGGTCGGATTCGCGCGCGACGGACGCTTCGTGACCTACAGCGGCCCGGAACGGCTCGCGCCCTGACCGCTCACTTGCCCTCCGGCGGCGCCCACCCGTGCTCTTCGGGCCGGTAGCGGACCCGTTCCTTCGGAAACGCCGCGAGAAGCGCCTCGGCGCGTTCGATGGCCGTGTCTCGCCCGGCCGCGAGGTCCGCCGGGACGAACGGCACGATCTCGTGCGGGCTCACGCCGACGCCCTCGATGCCCTTGCCGCCCTGGAAGCGCGCCTTGTTGGACGACGTCGACACGTAGAGGGCGAACAGACGCGACGGAAGCTCGATCGTCGTCTTCTGCGACGCCATGCCGGCGGTCGCACTCTCGCCGATCAGGTAGGCGCGCCCGTCCTCGCCGAACATGCCGGCAGCGGTCTCCCCGGCGCTGCGCACGGTGCCGTCGACGATCACGACCATCGGACCGCCGAACGGTCGTCGGCCCGCGCTCTCGTACCCGGAACCCACCTGCCACTTCGTGCCCTTCGGCAGGAAGCGCCCGAAGAGCGCCTCGTGGTCGAAGCCGCCGCCGGAGTTGCCGCGGAAGTCCAGCACGAGCCCAGACACGTCGCCGAGCCCTTCGAGCGCGGCATCCATCTGCGCAGGCAGGTCCTCCTTGCAACGACGGACGTGCACGTAGCCGTTGCCCTTCGCTGTCGTCGCGAAGAACACGTCCTTGTCGCCCTTCAGTGGAGCAGGCGGGAACGCCGGACCGTTGGGCACCTGGCTGCCCTTCCGATACTCGACGACCCTCGTCTTCTTGGCGGAGCCCTGCCGCACCTCCAGTTCGAGGCGGGTGCCCGGCGCGTCCGCGAGGCCCTGATGGCACGTGTAGAAGAACCCGTGCTGGCTCGTCGAGAACGACACGAGGTCCGCGATCCGTGCCTGGCGCTGCAAGAGCCAGTCGAAGGCGGCCACACCCCCGACCTTCACCACCTCCGTCCCGGCGGCGATCCCGGCGGCTTCGGCGGCGCCCCAGGAGTTCTTGACGTAGACCGCGTCGCCGACGCGGCAGAGGAACAGCCCCGGGCTGCCGGAGCGATCGGGCAGATCCAACGCGATGTCCTTGCCGCGCTCGAGCGGGCGCACCTCGGCGTGCCCGTCCTGCAGACGGGCGAGGAGTCGCCAGAGCAGCAGAAGGTGCGCCGCGGCGGTCCTGGTCTTCCTGCTCTCCGCGAGCAGCGGAGCGGTCGCCTTGCGCCACTCGATCTTCTTGGTCACGAGGAGCGCCTTGCACTGCGTCTCGATCGCGCCGATCGCGAACTCGACGTCCGCCTGCCAATCGACCTTCTGCGCCGGCACGGCGCGGACCAGGAGCAGGCCGCCGACCGTCGCCAGGAACGCACCGCCGACTCGCTGCGCCGTCATGCAGGCATGGTCGCCCGGCACGGGGCGTCGCGCCACCGCGGTACGGACCGCAATCCCGCCCGGGCCCGGCGGAGCAATGTCGGCGATTGCTTGGATCCGGACTGTTCCGCACGGTAGCCTCCTCGCCTTCGTCAGATGCAGGCAGTCGCTGCGCCGACGACTACGTCACTCCGACTGGGCGGGCCCGCGCCGTTTGGTTGTCAGAGCAGTCCGCCGCATCCTTCGGAACGTTGCCTCGTCGAGGCACGAGGGAGCGGTGGAGTCGACGCGATACTCTGCCCTTCCCGGGTCGGGTGCGCGCAGGTCTGGCGCCGAGCGACACCGGGTCCATTGGTTACGATCGAATGGGCAAGCGCCTCTACGTGGGCAATCTCTCCTTCCAGACGACGGAAGGCACTCTCCAGACCCTCTTCGCGCAGGACGGCCGCCAGGTCGCCAGCGTGAGCATCATGATGGACCGCGACACCGGCCGTTCGCGCGGCTTCGCGTTCGTCGAGATGAACACCGACCAGGACGCGCAGGCTGCGATCAAGGCAGTCGACGGCAAGCAGGTCGACGGGCGCGCGCTGCGCGTCAACGAAGCCGAGGAACGCAAGCCGCGCACGGGCGGCGGCGGTGGTGGCGGCGGACGCCGCGAGCGTTGGTAACTCCGCGCGCGACGCTCCCGAGCCCGAAGTGGCCTTCTGCCTCGGTGCACCCGAGCGCCGTCGTGCAGGCCACGGCATCGATCGGACCGGACGTCCGCATCGGCGCCTTCGCCGTCGTCGGTGACGGAGTCGTCATCGGCGCCGGCACTGAGATCGGTGCGCACGCCGTCGTGCGCGATCGCTGCGTCCTCGGGGAAAGGGTGCTCGTCGACAGCTTCGCCGTCGTCGGCGGCCGCCCCCAGACCCGCGGCCAGATCGCACCCGGCGGCATCGTTCGGATCGGAGACGATTCGGTCCTTCGCGAAGGCGTGACCATCAGTCTGCCGACGAAGGCGGACACCGAGACCGTCGTGGGCAAGGGCTGTCTCCTGATGGCCAACTCGCACGTCGGTCACGACACGCTCGTCGGCGACTCGGTGACGCTCGCGAACAACGTGATGCTCGCCGGCCACGTGCACATCGGCGACTCCGTGTTCCTCGGCGGCGGCGCCGGCGTGCACCAGTTCGTCCGCATCGGCCGCGGCGCCATCGTCGGTGGCAACGCATCGATCTCGTACGACGTGGCTCCGTTCGTGATCGCCGCGGAACGCAACCGCGTCTGCGGCCTCAACATCGTCGGCCTCCGCCGGGCAGGGATCACCGGATCGGTGCTCGCGGACCTGAAGCGCTGCTACCACGCGGTCTTCCGCGGCGGCGGCTGCGTGCGCGAGCACGCCGCGGCGGCGCTGCGCGACGGCGCGATCGGCACCGAGGCCCCGGGCCGCGCGTTCCTCGAGTTCTTCGCCGAGGGCCGGCGCGGCTTCGCGCTCACGCGCTCGCGGCGCGAGACTCCGGCGCCGCCCTGCTGACCTGCCGGCGGCCGAGGCCGCAGGGCAAAGGGCTCGGCGGTCGCCCGGCTCACTTGCCGCCGACGAGGCCCTGCAGCTGCTCGAGCACCGGCCCGATCGCCTTCGCGACGTCCGCATTGGCGAGCAGCTTCTTCACCTGGTCGGTGATGCCCTTCACGACGTCACCGCCGGCGCCTTCGGTAGCCTTGGCGATCCCGCCGAGCGAGCCGATCTGGCCCTTCAGCGTTTCGACGATCGTGGTGAGACCGGTCTTGGCCTTCTCGGCGGTGGCGCCATCCGTGATCCCGGACAACGTCTTCGACAGGTCGCTCCACGTCGACGCGAGGGCCGCGGCGGCGGGCATGTTCTTCGCGGCCTCGGCCGCCTTGTTGGCAATGTTGGCTGCATCACCGGCAGCGGCCTTGGCGCCTTCGCCGCAAGCGGTCACGAGCAGGAACGACGACACGACGAACGGGAGGATCTTCATCGCGGCAGTCTAACGCCGCGATCTGCCCGTCAGTCGAACAGGTACACGAGGTGCCAGCCACCGAGGACGGCGAACAGTGCCGCGAGCGCCGTCGCGGGCCCGAGCAGACCGCGCAGCGACGCCGTCGATCGCCGCCGGAGGACCAGCCCGAACACGATGGTCCAGATCGCGAGGTTGCACAGCAGCGCGTCGACCCCCATCGCGAACGGTATGAACTCGTGCGCGAGGCCGTCGCCGTTGCCCTCGATTCCGGGCCACGGGAAGCCGGCCTGCTCCCGCACGGGGTGCTGCCCCGGAGCCGGATGCGCGTACACGGCGCCGGTCGGCGCGACCGCGATGCGCACCGCGAACACGCCGAGCATGGCCGCGGCATGTGCGCACGCCAGCACGACAGTGGGCCGCAGGGCCGGCGCTGCCGAACGCGCCTCCCGCACGTGCCGGAGCCGCGCGAGCACGAGCCACACGGGTGCCGTCACCAGGGGCACGATCACCGTGTACCGCGTCGCTGCGGCGGCGCCGAAGCTGGAGAGCACCGCCAGCAGGACCGCGAGCGCAGCCGCGCACCGGGCACCGAACGACTCCGTCGAGTCCGCCTCGCTGGCCCGAACCGTTCCGAACGTCGTCATCGCGTCTCCTTCGCGGGCGGCGCGGCCGACCGCACACACCGGAATCCCGAGTGGCACAGCGAGGTGTCCTCCGAGCACTTCATCCGCGTGCCGGGCATGTAGCCCTTGCAGTAGACGTCGCTGCAGAGGAACGAGCCGCCGCGCTGCACACGCTTGGCGACACCGGGCTCAGCGGGATCGAAGCTGTCCTTCGGACCGGTCGGGTCGACCATCACCGTCTTGCCGTCGCCGTACCCGTCGGGGCGATAGAAGTCCGAGCACCACTCCCACACGTTGCCGGACATGCCGTGGAGCCCGAAGCCGTTCGCAGGGAACGCGCGCACCGGCGCCGTCGTCGCGAAGCCGTCTTCGAGCGCGTTGGACTTCGGGAACGTGCCCTGCCAGATGTTCGCGAGCCACTTGCCGTCCGGCTTCTGCTCGTCACCCCAGACGAACCTCTTCTGATCGAGACCGCCGCGCGCCGCGAACTCCCACTCGGCTTCGGTCGGCAGGCGCTTGCCAGCCCACGTCGCGTACGCGACGGCATCGCGCCAGCTCACGTGCACGACAGGATGGTCGTCCTTGCCCTCGATCGACGACCCGGGCCCCGCGGGGTGCCGCCAGTCCGCTCCCGGCACGTACGACCACCACCGCCAGAACTGGCGCAGATCGACTGCTTCGGGCGGCGGCGTGAAGACGAGCGAGCCCGGTACGAGCGCGGCCTCGTCCGCTCCCGGCACGTCGGCGAGCGTCGGCTTCTTCTCCGCGTCCGTCACGTGACCGGTCGCCGCGACGAAGCGCGCGAACTCGGCGTTCGTCACTTCGGTCGCGTCCATCCAGAAGCCGCTCACCCGGACGCGGTGCAGCGGCGCATCGCGGTCGCCGTTCTGGCTGCCGAGCACGGCCTCGCCACCGGCGATCCACACCATGCCGTCGTTCGCCGCGGGCTCCTGCGAACACTGCAGCGCGACGGCCAACGACAAGACGGCGAGGCGGAGCATGCCGCCGATGTTCGACGCCAGCGGAGCGCGGCGCAACCGGTCACTTGCGCGACACGACCGCGGCCCGCGAAGCCTCGAGCACCGCGGCGAGGTGGATGGACAGTACGCTTTCCAGCACGTGCAGCGCCTTTGCGTGCGGCAGGAGGTCGGCGGCGGGCTCGTCGAAGATGCACGCCGTGACGGCGCCGCGAACGAACTCGATCAGGGTGCGCGCCGGGCGCACCGCCTTGCCGAAGTCGGGGCCCGTGCCGGTCAGCGTCGGCAGCCACTGCGTGGCGACCGCATGGCGCGTCGGCGCGTCGGTTCGACCGGCCAGTACGGCCAGCAGCCACGAGCGTGCGGCCCGGCGGCGGCGGTTCAGCACCGACACCGAGATCGGCTGCGGGTTGCCGACTTCGAGCGCACGCTTGTTCTGCAGCGCGATCGTGAAGTCGACGAGCGACCGCACGAGCGCCGGCACCGAGTGCCCTGCCGCGGCTTCGAGGTAGTGGCAGTTCGCCGCGACCGACGGATCGTCGCGCAACGGCAGGCGGGCGGGTTCGAGGAACAGGAAGGGCCGCGGTTCCCGCACCGCCGCTGGCGCATCGTACGCATCCGAGACAGCCGACTTCGTCATGCCGTCGCTATCGACGGTTCCCCGCCCGGGCCTTCACTCCGGAGCCACGGCGCGCCACAGCGGCAGCAACTCCGTGTCGACGAATCGGTCGGCCGGCGGTGTCGTACCGCGCAACACCGCGGCTCGGGGGCCGTACACAGCGTTCGTGCAGGCAAGGGCTTCCGCGCGGTGCAGGTCGCCGAGCCCGCACGGCCGTTCGTCGATCGCACCACCGGCCGAACGCGCCGCCGCGACGAGCCGCGCGCGCGCGATGCCCGGCAGTACGCGGCCATCGAGCGGCGGAGTCGTCCAGCGTCCGGACAACCGCAGCCACAGATTGCCGACCGCCGTTTCGAGCACGGCGCCATCGCGGTCCACCACGATGCCGTCGTCGGCGCCGCCGTCCTGCGCCTGCGCGCGGACCGCGTCGTAGAACGGGCGCGGCTCGACCTTGAGATCGCGCGGCGCCGTGTCGGTGCGCGCCACCACCGTGGGCAGCAGCGTCACCACCGAGATCGACGGTCCACGATCGCGCGACGTGAGCACTTCGTGCACACGCCCGCCGCTCGGCACGAGCGACAGCCGCAGGATGCCGTCGCCGTGGCCATTGGTGCGCAGCAGTTCTTCCGCCGCCGCGACGAGCCGCGCCGATGGCGCGAACGACAGGTGCAGGCGCGCAGCTGCCGCGGCGATGCGTTCCACGTGGTGGCGCCACAGCGGCACGTGACCGGCGACCGCTCCCATCGTCTCGAACGGCGCGAAGGCACGCGCGTCGCGCACCGGTGCGCGGTCCGCCGGCAGCAGGGCCCCGTCGACGACGATCGTCATGGCCGATCCTCGCCCGGAATCGTGGCGCGCACCTGCAGCGCCTTCTCGAGCCCGGCCATCTTGTGCAGCGACTCGCGCCACTCGAGGTGCGGATCGCTGAGCGCCGTGACGCCGCCGCCGGCGTTGCCGCGCACACGGCCGTCGCGGTGGACGAGCGTGCGGATCGCGACGTTAAGGCGCATGCGATCGCCGGGGCCGAACCACCCGATCGCGCCGGTGTAGACGCCGCGGCGCGCGACCTCGAGTTCTTCGAGGATCTCGAGGCAGCGCTGTTTCGGCGCGCCCGTGATCGAACCGCCGGGGAACGTCGCCCGCAGCAGGTCCACGGCGGACACGCCATCGCGCAGCATCGCCGTCACCGTCGCGAAGAGATGGTGCACCTGCGCGAACGAGCGGTGCTCGGGGAACTCGCCGACCTGCACGCTCCCGACCGCCGCAACCTTGCCGAGGTCGTTGCGCAGGAGGTCGACGATCATCGCGAGTTCGGCCTGGTCCTTCTCGCTGGCGAGCAGCTCGGCGAGCAGACGCCGGTCCTCGTCCGGCGACGCACCGCGCGGGCGCGTGCCCTTGATCGGCCGTGTGCCGACGAACGAACCGTCTCGCACGAGGAACTCCTCGGGCGAACTCGACAGAACTGCCGTGCCGGCGCCGTCCTCGACGTACGCAGCGAACGGCGCCGGGCTCTGTTCGCACAGGCGCCAGAACAACGCGCGCGGGTCGCCGTGCCACGACGCGGTGAATGGCTGCGTCAGGTTCGCCTGGAAGACGTCGCCGGCGCGGATGTGCTCCACCACCGCCGCGACGCGCCGTTCGTAGTCGGCGCGACCGAGGTGCGCCCGCAGTTCGCCGGCCGCGGCGACCGCCGGTGCCGGCGGCACCGGAGTGGGCGCGAAGTCGCGCGTGGTGGCGAACGCGGTCGCGTGCAGCACCGGCACCGGGAAGTCCTCGGCGATGCGCAGCGGCCACGCCTCGACGTCGCGGCCGAGGTCGTAGCCGAGCCACGCGACGACGCGCCGTTCGTGATGGCGGCGCAGGAACTCGTCGAGCGCGGCGAACGCGCCGCCGGTCTCGCCGGGGCCGCGCACGAGCGTCTCGACCGGGTCGGTGCAGAGACAGGCTCCGCCTTCGCCGCAGCCGGTGAGCAGCGCGACCGGCCCGACGCGCGGCGCCGCGCACAACGACGCGAACGCCTCGTCGATCACGCTACCCGCGCACCCACGACGCCTTGCGCTTCTCGAGGAAGGCCGCCATGCCCTCCTTCATCTCGGCGGTGCTGCTCGCGATGCCGAACAGGTCCGCTTCGAGCTGGAGGCCGTCGGCCATCGACATGTGGATGCCGCGGCGCACTGCCTGCTTGGCGAGCGCCAGCGCCTGCTGCCCGCGCGACACGATCTTCGCCGCCGTGTCCTTGCACAGCTTCATCAGGTCCGCGGGCTCGGCGACGCCGTTCACGAGGCCGATGCGCAGCGCTTCGTCCGCCGTCACGGGATCGCCGGTCAGGATCATCTGCAGGGCTGTGCCCGTGCCGACGAGCCGCGGCAGACGCTGCGTACCGCCGTAGCCGGGGATGATGCCGAGAGAGACCTCGGGCAGCCCCATCTTCGCGGTCTTGCTCGCGAAACGCAGATCGCACGCGAGCGCCATCTCGAGGCCACCGCCGAACGCGAAGCCGTTGATCGCCGCGATGACGGGCTTCCGGCTGTTCTCGATGCGCAGCGTGAGCGCCTGGCCGCGCAGCGCGTTCTCCTTGCCGTCGAGCACACCCTGTTTCTGCAGCACACCGATGTCGGCGCCCGCGACGAACGCCTTCTCACCGGCGCCCGTCAGGATCACCGCTCCGACACCGTCGTCGCGGTCGAGCGCGGCGAACGCCTGGTCGAGCTCCGCGATCGTCAGGTCGTCGAGCGCGTTCAGCTTCTGCGGCCGATTCACGCTGACGATGGCGAGGTGTCCCTCGCGCATCACCTGCACGTTGGTGAAGTTCATTCGCCGGCCTCCGCCTGCGGCTGGCCTGGCTCGGCCTGCGGCCGGCCCAGTTCGCCGTTCCCTTCGACCGGCGCGCGCTGCTGGCGCGGGCGCAGTTCGACGCGGCGGATCTCGACGCGCTGCTTCGGCAGCGAACGCTCCCCCGCGGGACCGAAGTCGCAGTCGATGCTCGCGATCTCGTCGAGCACGTCGAGACCCTCTTCGACCTTTCCGAACACGGTGTACTGGCCGTCGAGGAAGTCCGCGTGGTCGCCGTGCACGATGAAGAACTGCGAGCCCGCCGAGTTCGGGTCGCGCGCGCGCGCCGCCGACAGGATGCCGCGGGTGTGCGGGATGTCGTTGAACTCCGCCGGCAGGCGGTAGCCCGGACCGCCTGTGCCCGGCGCGCCGGTTGCGCCGCTCTTCGAGTTGGGGCAGCCGGTCTGCACCATGAAGTTGCGCACGATCCGGTGGAACGAGACGCCGTCGTAGAAGCCCTTCTGCGCGAGCGTGAGGAAGCTCTTCACGTGCTGCGGGGCCTGCTCCGGAAAGAACGTCACGACCATGGTGCCCTTGTCGGTGACGAGGGCCGCTTCGATGGTCGCGGGGTCGGTCTGGTCGAGGTTCATGCGCCGCGCATGCTGCCGCAAACGGCGGCCGGGCGCGAGCGCGGCGCCGTCACTTCTTCACGGGCAGGACGATCGTCGCGAACAGGATCACCGGCTGCACGGGGCGGCTCGGCGGGCGGTCGGTGCCGGCGGTCTCGACGGCGGCGATGCTGTCGAGGGTGTCCATGCCGCTCTCGAGGTTGCCGAACACCGTGTACTGGCCGTCGAGATGGTTCGAGTCCTTGTGCACGATGAAGAACTGGCAGCCCGCCGAGTTCGGGTCCTGTCCGCGCGCCATCGACAACGTGCCGCGCAGGTGCTTGGTGTCGTTGAACTCCGCGTCGATCTTGTAGCCCGGATCGCCGCGTCCCCACAGCTCGGGCGTCGTGTCGTCCTTCGAGTTGGGGTCACCGCCCTGGATCATGAAGTTGCGGAGCACGCGGTGGAACTTCGTGCCGTCGTAGAAGCCGCTCGCGCACAGCTTGAGGAAGTTCTCGACCGTCTTCGGCGCCTTCTGCGGCAGGAACGCGACGGTCATCTCGCCGTGGTTCGTGACGAGCACGACCTTCGTCTTCTCGAGGTCGAGCGTGGCGATGTCGAGGTCCTTCGTGTCGGGCGCGATCTTGAACACACACGACGCGCCGGCGAGCCCGGCCCACGCGACACTGACGTAGGCCAGTTCGTTCACGCCGGCGTTGGGGACGAAGCGATCGGCCGGGAACGACAGCGTGCGTTCGATCCGGGTTCCCTTCGCGACCGAGACCGGGCCGACGCCCCTCCCCGCCTCCTGGATCCTCGGCCCCGGCTTGTCGCCGACGGTGACGGTGAGGTCGACGCCCGTCAGCAGATCGACGGGAATCTGCGTGTCGGCATCGACGGTCAGCAGGAGACGCAGTTCGACCGGAGCCCCGGCTCGGAACAGGCCGTAGCGCGCGGACAGCGTCGCCCGGACGCCGGGGATCTCCTGCGCCGCGACCGCGGCGCACGGGAGCAAGAACGAAAGAAGACCGGTTAGGGCGCGGATCATGATCGGTTCGGAGAGGAGCGCGTCGTCATACCCGCCGCGCCCCGCCGATAGCCAGCCGCGACCACCGCGTCACGCGCCGTCGACTCCTGACGGGCGCACGCGGCGCGGCAGGAGGTCGCCGACCAGACCGCTGCGCCATTCCTGCAGTACGAGGTCGCGGTCGAACCACAGCACGCAACCGGGCAGATCGACGCCGACGAAATCGAACGACAGGCTGCCCGGGACTTCGTCCCGGCCCGACGACACTTCGACGCCGAACCCCGCTTCGTCGCGCCAGTACCACAGCAGCGCCACGCCCGACGATCCGTCCGGTGCGACGTCGTGTTCGAAGACCCGCTCCGGCGCGCCCAGGCTGGCGAGACACGCGCCCAGTGTGTCCGTGCCGCGACGCAGCGCATCGAGGCGTTCGCGCGCGATCGGCTCACCGAGCCCGGCGCGATTCCAGTCGCCCGACACGCAGCCCGCGGCGAACAGGGGCGCGAGTGCGGCGAGCCATCGCACCGCCGTCATCGCTGGACACCGGGGCGATCGGCGTCGCGGCTCGCATTGTCGCTCGCTTCGTGCACGTCCTCCCACGGCATCGCGTACTGGGTGCGGTGCGTGCCGAACGACACGCCGTAGTGCGACAACACGTCCTTCTCGTCGAAGAAGACCCAAAGGCGATCGCTGCGCGTGTCCTGGTTGCCGAAGTTGACCAGCAGCAGGAAGAGCACCGTCGACTTCGCACTGGTCGCGTCGTAGCGATACGCAGTGCGCTTGCCGAGCTGCACGACTTCGGTCGGCGCACCGAGGCGCTCCGTCACTTCGCGCGCAGTCGTGGTCCCGGGCTGCAGCGCCGCGATCGCCGACGCATCGAACGGTTCGTTCGTGTCCTGGCGCGCGAACGCGCACGCGGCGACGAACAGGAGAGGGAAGAGGACGAGGGCGCGGAGGGAGTTGCGGAGCATCGATCGGGGTTGTGTGTCGGAGTCGCGGTCGGGGGCCGGAAAAAAGGCGGCCCGAAGCGCAGCGCGGCGCACGTCGTTGCACCGCGAGCGGCGCCTCAACGCTCGAACTCGATCGCCATGCCCATGCCGCCGCTCATGCAGAGCGACGCGAGGCCTCGGCGACTGCCGCGGCGCGCCATCTCGTGCAGCAGCGTGACGACGATGCGGGCCCCCGTCGCGCCGATCGGGTGGCCGAGCGCGATGGCGCCGCCGTTCACGTTCAGGCGGTCGGCCGCGATCGGCAGTTCCTTCAGGCACGCGAGCATCTGGGCCGCGAACGCTTCGTTGAGCTCGACGAGGTCGTAGTCCGCGAGTTGCCGGCCGTTCTTCTGCAGCAGCGTCTTCACCGCGGGCACGGGTCCGATCCCCATGATGCGGGGCGGCACACCCGCCGTCGCCGACCCCCCGAGCCACGCGAGCGGCGTGAGCCCGCGCCGCTTCACTTCGCTCTCCGGCATCAGCACGACCGCAGCACCACCGTCCGTGATCCCCGAACTGTTGCCGGCGTGCACGGTGCCGCTCTTCGGACGGAAGACCGGAGGCAGCTTCTGCAGGTCGGCGATCGTGACGCCGGGACGGACGTGCTCGTCCGTCGCGACCTCGACCTCGCCCTTCCGGCCCTGGATGCGCACGGGCGCGATTTCCGCGGTGAAGCGCCCTTCCTTCTGGGCGGCCTCGCCCTTCTGATGCGAACGCAGCGCGAACTCGTCCTGCTCCGGCCGCCCGATGCGGAAGTCGTCCGCGAGGTACTCCGCGGTCATGCCCATCGGCTCACCGAGGATGCCGCAGGTGAAGCCGTCCTGGTAGTTGCCGTCCTTCACCTCGACGTGGCCGAGGCGGTAGCCCTGGCGGAAGTTCGGCAGGAGGAACGGGATGTTCGTCATGCTCTCCATGCCGCCCGCGACGACGACCTTCCTCCCGTCGAGCAGGATCGCGGCGCGCGCGAGGTCGATCGCCTTCAGGCTGCTGCCGCACGCCTTGTTCACGGTGGTCGCCACGGCACCGTCGCCGCACCCGGCCTTGATGGCGACCTGCCGCGCCGGGTTCGGTCCCGAACCGAGCTGCCGCGCCTGCCCCATGTACAGCTCTTCGACATCCGCCGGCGCGACCTTGGCGCGGCCGAGCGCCGCCGTCGTCGCCGCGACACCGAGGTCGACGGCCGAGAGCGGCGACAGGGCGCCCATGAACTTGCCGATGGGAGTGCGGGCTGCAGCGACGATCGCGATTCGTTCCATGGTGCGGTGCGGAGCCGCGGACGCGGCGGGCCTTGCAGCATGGGGCAACGGCCGCGCCGGACGCAAGCGCGGCGCCTTCCCCTGCCGATAGGCGGGAAGCATGTCGTCCGGGAAAACCAAGGGAGGGGGCGCCGCGAACTTCCGCGAGGCGATCGCCCGCTGGCGGCTCGACCTGCGCACCGAGGTGAAGCGCACGTCGTCGCTGCCGACCGCGATGTTCGACGCATGCGACCCGATGCTCGAAACGCGGCTCGCCGAGACCGCGCAGGCGATGCTCGCGCGGCTCCAGGGAACGGCACCGCCCGCGACGGCGACCGACGCCGCGATGGTCGAGAAGCGACTGGAGCGCGTCACCGGAACCGACATGGCGAAGCTGCCGCGGCAGATCGCCGCGATGGCGGACGAACAACTCGATCTCGAGGAGGGGCTCGCCGCGGAGTACCTCGGCATCCTCGCCGACGCGTGCGCGCACGCGTCGGGCACCGCGCACCTCGGGGCCGCCCACCTGCTCGCGCGCGACTTCGCACTCGGCCCCGACACCGACATCGCGGTGCTGACCGAACTGCTCGCGCGCGAAGTTCGCAAGGCCCCGGAGCGCTTCGCGAAGGCGAAGGCCTGCACCGAAGAAGCGGTGCACCTCGCGTGCACGCGGGTCGCCGAGGCGCTCGGTCGCCACCTCGGCCCCGACGCCGCCGGAGGCTCCGCGTGAAGGCACCGTCGGTGGCCGATCTGCAACGCGACGCGGTCGCCGCGTTCGCGCACGACCTCGTGATCGCGGCGTTGAATCGCCAGATGCACGCACCGGACAGCCGCTTCGTCACGGACTCGCTGCGGGCGCTCGTGAAGGCGATCGACGCCGCCGCGGACCTCGGCGTCGAGATGCCGCTGCAGCTGCAGGTCGGCGACGACCGCATCCACTTCGACGGCAAGCCGCTCGAGGGGCCGAGCCTGCAGGCCCGTTCATTGTTGCGCTGCTGCGCCGAACGCAACATCGCGACGATCGGGTTCGCGCCGGGTCTCGAGATCGAGGAAGCGAACCGCTTCTTCGATCTGCTGCTGCTGGGGCACAACCGCGACGCCCTCGCGCGCGACACGCGCGACGTCGTCCTGCACGCGTTCGGCATCCGCCACGTGCGCGTGACGCTGCGCTCCGTCGCCGATCCGTCCGACCGGCAGAAGTCGATCGACCCCTCGCTGCGTGCCCTGCACCAGTACCAGGACCTCGCGGAGGTGATGCAGAAGAACCATCTGCTCGCCCATCGCGACATGGAACTGGACGTCGACGACACCGCGAGCATCGTCGAGAAGACCGTCGGCCTCCTCGACGAGCCGAGCCTCCTGCTGTCGCTCGCCGCGCACGACGACGTCGACCGCTTCACCGTCGGTCACTCGGTCCGCGTCGCGCTGCTCGCGCTCCAGGTCGCGCGCTCGCTCGGTGCCGATCGCGACCAGCTGGTACACGTCGGCAGCGCCGCGCTGATGCACGACATCGGCAAGTCGAAGGTGCCGCAGGAGATCCTCTTCAAGCAGGGCGCGCTCTCGCCGGAGGAGTGGGGCTGGATGGCGCAGCACCCGCGGCTCGGCGCGCACATCCTGCTGGAACAGCACCAGGAAGTGGACCCGCGGGCGATCGGCGCCGCCTTCTGCCACCACATGAGTCCGAACGGGCGCGGCTATCCGGATCCGTCGATCCCGATCGCGCCGAGCGGCATCAGCCGGCTCGTGCGCGTCTGCGACGTGTTCGAAGCACTGACGTCGGTACGCCCCTACAAGCGCGCGCTCACCCCGGTCGAGGCGTACGCGGTGATGTTCCGCAACCTGCCGGACTTCGACCCGGCCTGGCTGCACCGCTTCGTCCGGACGCTCGGCCTCTTCCCGGCGGGCACGCGCGTGCATCTCGACGACGGCAGCGAAGCGCTGGTCGTCGGCCAGACCGATTGTCCCGAACACCCGGAAGTGCGGCGGATCACCGGCCCCGGCGGCGGCGACCTCGCGCCCGACCAGCCCGAACTGTTGACCATCGGGGCGCCGTGCGAAGGACACGTCCACCGCATCGTCGGCGTCAACACGCACGATCGCTGCATCGCGGTGCCCGAGTTCGATCCCGCGGAGCCGCAGGTGCTGACACAGAACGTGCACGGCGCCTGCCTGTCGACCGCACTCGCCGCGAACGTCGTCCCGCCGGCGAAGTGACCTGTCCCCGCCGCGCGCGCCGCGGCAATCGGCGGCATGCGTTCGCCGTTCCTTCCCGTGTTCGCCGCCGCGCTGGTCACCTCACTGGTCACCTCGCTGGCCGCACAGGCACCCGCCGTCGCCTACGACCCGCTGCGCAAAGGCGAGATGCAGCTGCCCGCTTCCCTCGACCTCGACGTCGTCGATGCGGAACGCGACCGCACGGTGCCCGTGCGCGTGCAGCTGCCGGCGAACGCAGGGGCGGCGCCGGTCGTGCTCTTCAGCCACGGCCTCGGCGGAACGCGCACCACGTGCAAGTACCTCGCGGAGCACTGGGCCGCTCGCGGCTACGCAGTGGTGTTCCTGCAGCACCCCGGCAGCGACGACTCGGTGTGGCGAGGCGCCAAGCTCGGCGAACGGATGGCCGCGATGCGCGAGGCCGCGTCGGGAAAGAACCTGATGCTGCGCGCCGGCGACGTGCGCATCGTGCTCGACCGCCTGACGGAGTGGAACGCGGCGGAAGGCCACGCGCTGCACGGGCGCCTCGACCTCGAGCACGTCGGCATGAGCGGGCACTCGTTCGGTGCGATGACGACGCAGGTGACGACCGGCCAGTCGCTGCCGCTCGTCGGCCGCCGGCTGACCGACGCGCGAATCGACGCGGCGATCGCGATGAGCCCGGCGGCGAAGGAGCGACAGCAGAAGTCGTTCGCGGAGGTCGCGGTACCGTGGTTCGCGATGACCGGCACCGACGACGTGTCGCCCATCAACGACACGACCGTCGAGGACCGCCTGCGCGTGTACCCGTCGCTGCCGTCGACGATCGACCGCTACCAGCTCGTGCTCGACGGCGCGGAGCACTCCGCGTTCACCGAAGGCCGCCTGCCCGGCGAGCGCAATCCGCACCGCGACAACCACCATCGCTCGATCCTCGCGCTTTCGACCGCGTTCTGGGACGCGCACCTGCGCGGATCGGCCGAGGCGCGCGCCTGGCTGCAGGGCGACGGTCCGGGCGCCGTGCTCGACCCGAAGGACCGCTTCGAGCAGGCGCACCGCGCGCCTTCGACCACGAAGTAGCTTGCGCGACGGCCGGTGCGTTAGATGTGCGCGCCATGCCGAACGACCCCGGCCCCCCGCCGCCCGAACCGCGCCTCTGGCGCGCGGTGCCACGCGGCCCCGTGCTGCACTTCGCGCCCCACCCCGACGACGAAGTGGCCGGCACCGGCGGCGTGCTCGCGATGCACCGCGCGCAGGGCGACGCCGTGCACGTCGTCGTCGCGACCGACGGCATCGCCGGCGACCCGGATCGCAAGTTCGCGCAGAAGGACTACGCCGAACGCCGCCGCGCCGAGTCGCGCCGTGGGCTCGCCGAGGTCGGCGTCGACCAGGTGGTGTTCTGGGGTTTCCCGGACAACTGCGTGCTGAGCGCCGCCGACGTCGAACTCGGCGTGCAGAGCGCGGTGCGCGAACTCGAGCGCGTGCGCCCCGCGGTCGTCTACCTGCCGTGGGAGCGCGAAGGACACCCGGACCACCACTCGCTCTTCGTCATCGTCACGACGGCGATCGCGCGCATCGGGTGGCACGGATGGGCGCTCGGCTACGAGGTCTGGAACGCGATGGTGCCCGACGTGATCGTCGACGTGACGGCGTTCGTCGAGCAGAAGCGCCGCGGCATGCTCGCCCACGAGAGCCAGATCGAATACACGCGCTACGACCACTGCATGCTCGGCCTGTCGGCGTACCGCTCGATGGTGCACCTGAAGGGCCGCGGCTACGGCGAAGCGTTCCGCATCCTGCTCGCGCCGCCCGGCGCCGCGACCTGATCGGCGGACGGGACCCGCCGCGCCAGGAGCCGGCCCACGGTGACGATCGCGACCGCGAAGGCGCCGAACGCGATCGTCTCGAGCCACAGGTGCGGGAGCACGACGGTGAAGAACCTGTCTCGCGTGCCCGGCGCGTGCGTCTCGAACGCCGCGACGTGGTGCCACGCCCGTTCGTACGGCCACCCGCCGGCCTGGCCCGGGATCCAGTGGAACGCGACGTAGGTGCCGACGCCGGTCGCGAGGAGGGCCGAGTAGAGCGCGCGCGAACCGCCCGCCGCGAACCAGCGCAGCGACGCGAGCACGAGCGGCAGGAACGCGTAGCACGAGAAACGCTGCACGTCGTACGCGAACGCCATCATGCCGAGCACGCAGACCGTGTAGATCCAGGTCCCCGCCGGTCCGCCGAGGCCGAGGTCCCGCCGCCAGCCCCACGCGACGATCGTGAGCAGCGGCCCGAACTCGACGAGCAGCAAGAGCCCCCACAGGACCCAGAGGCCGAGCGTGCCGAGCACGAGCCAGTTCTCCCGGATGTAGTACAGGGCGTCGAAGCTCTGCCCGCTGCCGTACGTACGCACGAACTTCGACCACGCGGCGTAGACCGCGCCCACAGCGAGGAGCAGCAGCAGTTCGCGCCCCGGGCGCCCGCCCGAGCGGCAGCGCAGCCACACGAGCCACGGCGCCAGCGAGAAGACCATCTCGTGGCTCAGCGCCGAGAGCAGCACGAGCGGCCAGAACACCGCCGGCCGGCGTGCGTGGTGCACGAGCAGCAGCAGCAGGATCCAGTTCAGTGTGTCCGAGTGGCACGTCATCACCTGGTAGAGCTGCACCGCACCGGTGGCCGCCACGGCGACCGTGACGAGCAGCGCGTCGGCGAGGCGTGCGCCGTGTTCGCGGCAGAACCAGAAGACGACCGCAAGCAGCGCACCGCTGCAGACCGGCGAGAACGCCGCAGGACCGATGCCGACCTTGCCCGCGCACCACGCGAGCACGGGCCACAGGATGCGCTGCGGGAAGCGCCCCACCAGAGAGAACGGGTCGGCCGCCTGCGCGGCGAAGTAGTCGCCGTGGCCGGGGAACGGTACGTGCACCGGCGCGGTCAGGAGGCACGCGAGCAGCATCGTCGCGGCGCCGACGCACACGGCCTGCGCCCACGAAGCGACCTGCGAGCGCGACCGCGACGAGTCCATCGGGCGCGGAGCCTACACGGGCGAACGACCGCGCGCAGCGGGTGCGCGTCGCCGAACCGTGCGCATCCCCGCCGACTCGGAGCACAACGCAACCACCGCGCTTGACCTGCCCCGCGCACGCCCGCACCCTTTCCGCCTTCCCACGGATGGGCAGACACAAGGGCATTCCGCTCCGCGCGTTCGCGATCTACCTGCTCGCAGGGTTCACCGGCATCGCGGGCGGTCTGCTCGGCTGCGCCTTCCAGCAGGGCCTGAACTGGATCCAGCATCTCTTCGCGGGTCCGGGCAAGACGCTGTCCGCGTCGGTGCGCGACAACCTCTCGTGGTGGCAGACGCTGCTGGTGCCGACGGTCGGCGGCTTCGTCGGCGGACTGTGCCTGCTGCTGCTGCGCGGCAAGAAGCCGCCGTTCGGGATCTCGGACCTCGTGATGCTCGTGCAATTGCGCAAGGGCACGATCAAGGTCCGCGAGAGCCTCGTGCAGATCGTCTCGTCTGCGTGCACGATCGGCACGGGAGGCAGCATCGGCAAGGAAGGCGCGAACTCGCAGATCGCGGCGACGATCGCCGCATGGGTCGCGCGCATCGGCCGGCTCGGGTCGCGACCGCGCGCCGTGCTGATCGGCTGCGGCGTCGCGGCCGGCATGGCGACCTCGTACAACGCCCCGATCGCGGGCGCGATCTTCGTGATGGAGATCGTGCTCGGCAACTTCGCGATGGACGTGTTCGCGCCGATCGTGCTCGCGTCGGTGCTTGCGACGATGATCCGGTGGCACGTGCTCGGGGAAGGCGCGATCTACGCGAACAGCTTCCCGAAGGCCGAGCTGCCGAAGCTGCCGTGGGAACTGATCCTCGCGGCGCTGCTGCTCGGCGTGTTGTGCGGCATCGGCGGCCTCCTGTTCCGCGCCGCGGTGCACCACTCGAGGAAGGGTTTCCAGCGCCTCCGTCTCTCGCCGCCGCTCGCCCTGGCGATCGGCGGCCTCGTCGTCGGCGCGATCGGGACCTTCATGCCCGAAGCCTGGGGCAACGGCTTCGAAGTGATCGACCACGTCACCGACGTCACCCAGACGCCGCCGCTGCTGGTCGTGCTCACGCTGTTCCTGTGGAAGCAGATCGCGACGTGCGCGACCGTCGGCTCCGGCGCGCTCGGCGGCATCTTCACGCCGAACCTCGTGATCGGCGCCGCATTCGGCAGCCTGTTCGCGTTCGGCCTCGGACTCGTGCACGACATCTCCCCGCTCGAACGGTCGACGTTCGCGTTCGTCGGGATGGCGGGACTCACCGCAGCGACGATGCACGCGCCGGTGACCGCGGTCGTGCTCGTGTTCGAACTCACGGGCCATTACGAACTGACGCTGCCCGTGATGCTCTGCAGCATCGTCGCGAGCATGACCGCGAGCCTCGTCGACGAGGACAGCTACTACACCGCGGCGATCAAGCAGCGCGGCGAGCGGCTGCCGGCCGGCATCGAGGACATGGCGATCCGGTCGACGTTCGTGCGCGACGTGCTCCGCAAGGACTGCGTCACCGTGCGCGACACGGCCGGCTTCCGCGAAGTGATGCAACTGCTCGGCAGCCACCGCGGCGACACGATCTACGTGCAGGACGCGGCGGGTGCCCTCGTCGGCCGGGTCGAACTGCAGGACGTCAAGTACTTCCTCAACGACCCGAGCCTCACGACCGCCGTGATCGCCGGTGACCTGACGCGCCCAGTCGTCACCGCGCGCCCCGACGACTCGATCGCCGCCGTGATGCCGCACTTCGACGACCCCGAACTGCGCGAGATCGCGGTGGTCGACGCGGAGAAGCGCCTTCTCGGCCGCGTGCGGCACCAGGACGTCATCACGACGATCGGCAGCGAAGTGCTCGGCCAGCAGCGGCGCAGCACGCGCCTCTCGATGGGCGGCGACGACGACCTGCCGGTGCCGGCCGGACACCGCCTCTTCACGATCCCCGTGCCCGATGCGTGGATCGGACTCGCGATCGACGCACTGCCGGCGGAGAGCCTGCACGGCCTCGTCGTGGTGATGGCGATCTGCGGCCCCGGTACCGATGCAGAGCCGGTCGCCGCGACGCCCGACCTCGTGCTGCAGGCCGGCTGGCGCATCGTCGTGCTGGGCACGACCGAGGCGGTCGAACGGTTGCATCGCGACGACAACGGCAGCGAGGAGTAACGTGCGGGCTCCGCGCGCCGCCTCGGCGCGCCGTCACGGAGTCGCCCCATGCGTTCGTTCCTGCCGTCCCTCGTGCTCGCGTTCGCACTCCCCGCCCAGCAGCCGGCGACGGCCCCGGCTCTCGGCCTCGACGACCACATCCCGTGGATCACCGACGGTCAGTCGTTCCCCGACAACTCGCCCGGCGCGCGGCTCGACAAGGTCGACCGCATGGCACTCGTCGACCAGGCGTGCGGCAAGGCGAAGGAGCGCGGCACGCTCGTGCTGTGGTACGTGCAGCGCATCCGCGAGAAGACGCTGCAGGGCCACCAGTCGTACCGCTCACCCGTGCTCGACACGTACGCGCGGCAGGTGCTCTTCGCCGATCCCGACGTCAGCGAGCTGGTCACGAACGCGTTCGTGCCGCTGCGTTGCGCGATCGACCAGCCGCTGAGCGACCGCTTCGGCCTGAAGCCGCTCGCGTTCTGCGAACCAGCGGTGGTGTTCCTCGACGGCGACGGCAAGGTCGTGCACTGGGTCGAACGCTTCCGCACGTTCCACGCGCAGTGGTTCGCGGACCTCTGTGTGCGCGTGCTCGACCACGCCGGTGTGAAGCGGAGCGGCACGACGGTCGACGAACTCCGGCAGCAGGGGCTGTGGCGCGAAGCGCTCGCTTCCGCCGCGAAGGAGCCGGGCGCCGTGTCGCTCCTCCAGGCGGCGCGACTGCAGCGTCTCCTGCGCCAGCCCGAGCAGGCGCTCGACAGCGTCAAGAAGGCTCTCGCCGACCTGGAGACGGGCTCGGTGCCGAAGAAGCAACGCGCCGCGCTGCGCGCCGACGCGCTGTGCGAACACGGTCTGATCCTGGCCATGCAGGGCCGCACGCTCGAGGCGCAGCCGCTGCTCGAGAAGGCGATGCGCGGCACGGGCCAGCGCGCCGCGGAGGCCGGCTACTGGTGCGCGCTCGACTCGCTGCATCTCGGCGACGAAGCCCAGGCGATGCAGCGCTTCGCGCTCGTGGCCCAGCGCCACGGCGACACGATGTTCGGCCGCCGCGCGCGCGCGAACACGACGCTCGGCGCGGACGACCGGCCGCTCGGTGCGGCGTTCGCCGGGTTCGAGTCGATCGCCTACCTGCCGGAGTCCGCGTACCACGGGCTCGCGAAGGACACGACGTGGCAGGGCGAGCGCCTGTCGCCGGAAGCGATCGAGCGATCGGGCACGGAGTTCCTGCTGGCGCAGCAGCGCGACGACGGCGGCTTCTCGGACTCGCGCTACGCGTACTGGCCCGACAGCGAGATCACGCCGAACGTCTGGGTCGCGATCACCGCGATCGCGATGACGGCGCTGTGGGAGGAACGCGACCGCTTCCCCGACCTCCGCGACCGCATCGACCGCGCACTCGGCCGCGGCGAGAACTACGTGCTCGACGAGAAGCGCATGAGCCGCGAGGTCAACGAGACGTGCTACGCGGACGCCTACCGGCTCATGTACTTCTCGCGCCGGGCGCTGGCGGCGCAGGGCGAGGAGCGCGCGCGCCTCGTGCGTCGGCTCGACGACCTCGTGCTGTCCGCCGGCAAGGCGCAGAAGTCGAACGGCTTCTGGGCCCACGAGTACGACAACGCGTTCGCCACGGGCGCTGTCCTGCAGCAGGTGCTGGCCGCGAAGGCGGCGGGCGCGTCGGTGCCGACCGAGATGACCGACAAGGCGGCGCAGGCACTGCTCGGCGCGCGGTGGAAGAACGGCGCCTACGTCTACGGGGGCTCGACGCGCGACGGCGACCCGACGAGCCTGAAGGACGCCGCGGGGCGCATGCCCGTGTGCGAGGGCACGCTGCTGCAGCTCGGCCGCAGCGACATGGACAAGGTCCGGTTCGCGCTGCAGAACCTGTGGGACAACATGGACCGCCTCGAGACCGTGCGTCGCAACGACTTCCACAGCGACGGCGAGCTCGCGGGCTTCTTCTTCTTCCACTCGCTGTTCCACGCCAGCGAAGCGGCGCTCCTCCTGCCCGCCGAGGAGCAGAAGGTGCATTGGCAACGGCTCGTCGCGATCCTGCAGCGCATCCCGGAGATCGACGGCAGCTTCCTCGACAGCCACGAACTCGGCCGCAGCTACGGCACCGCGATGGCGCTGCTCACGCTGCGCAATGCCACGCGCGGATGATCGACCGGCGCCGCCCCGTTCGATAGGCTCCTCGGCTCCCCGATGAGCCGACGCACCGCCGCAGCCCTCCTGATCACCAAAGGCGAGGGTGCGGACCGCACGGTGTTCCTGTGCGAGCGCGCTCCCGAACTGCGATTCTTCGGCGGCTACTGGGCGCTGCCGGGCGGCACCGTCGGCCCCGAGGACGGGACCGGCGACGAGGCCGCGGTGATGCAGCACTGCGCGCATCGCGAACTCTTCGAGGAGACCGGGCTCCTGCGCCATCGCCTGCCCGCGACCCGCACGGGGAGCGACGCGCTGCGCGAGGCGCGGGAAGCGCTGCTCGCGAGCGAACGCGCCGATGCGGATCCGAAGCCGCCGTCGCCGTGGACCTCGCTGACCGCGGGAGTAGCGACACCGCCCCCGATGCGCACCCTGTGCCGCATCGAGACGCCGCCGTTCGCGCCCGTTCGCTACGACACCGTGTTCTTCCACGTACCGGTCGAGGACTGCACGGCCGGCACCGCGGGCCAGCGCCCCGACGTGTGGAGCGGCGAACTCGTGCAGGGCCGTTTCTGGCTGCCGGCGCAGGCACTCGCGTCGTGGCGCAACGGCGACCTGCTGCTCGTGCCCCCCGTCGTTATCCTGCTCGAACATCTCGCACGCACGAACGACTTCGAGGCGTTCGCTCGCGCCATGGCGGCGACGGCCGAGGGCTACCACGCTGGCCGCCTGCACCAGGTACGGTTCTCGCCGGGCGTCGTGATGGCGCCGCTGCGTACCGAGACGCTGCCGCCCGCGACGACGACCAACTGCTACGTCGTCGGCACCGGCCGGTTGTGGGTGGTCGATCCCGGCTCGCCCTTCCCGGACGAACAGCGCCGCCTCGTCGAACTCCTGCGCGAACTCACGGCGAACGGCGCCAAAGTCGAGGGCATCCTCGTCACCCACCACCACCACGACCACACCGCGGGCGTCAACGCACTGAGCCAGGAACTCGATCTGCCCGTGCGCGGGCACCCGCTCACGTTGAGCCGCCTCGTGCCAGGCTTCCGTCCCGGCGCCGCGCTCGACGAGGGCATGCGCGTGCCGCTCGGCCGTTCGCCGGACGGCCGCGACGCCTGGGAGATGCTGGCACTGCACACACCCGGCCACGACCGCGGGCACCTGTGCTTCCGCGAGTCCCGCTACGGCACCGTGCTCGCCGGCGACATGCTGTCGACGGTCAGCACGATCATCGTCGATCCGCCCGAAGGCCATCTCGCGACGTACCTGCAGAGTCTCGAACGCCTGCTCACTGGTCCGATGACCACGCTGTATCCGGCGCACGGACCGGCGATGCGCGACGGCCATCGCCTAGTGAAGCAGTACCTCCGCCACCGCCGCCAGCGCGAGACGACGCTCGTGCAGGCGCTCGAGAAGGGCCCCGGGACCGCGGAGGACCTGCTGCCGAAGGTCTACTGGGACGCCGACAAGCGGCTCTGGCCGTTCGCCGCACGTTCGCTGCTCGCCGGCCTGCACAAGCTGCGCGACGAACAGCGCGCTGCCGAGACGAACGGCGTCTGGTCCCTCGTGCCCGCCGCGCGCTCATGACGAGTGCGCTGACGAAGGGCCGCATCGCCGCGGTCGCGTTCGTCACGTTCGTACTGATGATGCCGGAGACGCTGCCGGTCCCCGTGCTGCGCGCGCTCGTGCGCGAACGGTTCGGCGTCGGCGACGGCCTCGCGTCGCTGTTCATGACCGCGAACATGATCGGCGCGCTGCTCGCGGCGCCGCTCGCCGGCTCCTGGGTCGACGCACGCGGCGGCCGCCGGCGCCTCGCGCTCGTCGCGCTCGGCGCCGACGCGCTGCTGATGCAGGCTCTCGCGCATCCGCACGACTACGCGACGTTCCTCCTGCTGCGCGTGTTCGAGGGCGCCGCCCACATCGTCGCGCTGACCATGGTCACCAGTCTCGTCGCCGACGCCGCGGGGGCCGCGCGCGGCCGCGCCCTCGGTCCGCTCGGCGCCGGGCTCACGCTCGGCGTCGCCGCCGGCGCTGCGATCGGCGGCCGCATCGGCCGGGACGATCCGTTGCTGACGCTGCACGTCGCCTCGCTGCTGCTCGTCGCGGCGCTGGCCCTCGCGTTGTTCGCGCTGCCGCCGGACACGCCGCCCGTGCGCCGCGCCAGCGCACGCGAACTGCTCGCCGCGGTCCGCCAGCGCCCCGGGCTGCGCACGCCGCTGCTCGTCGCGGCGGTCGAGCGCTTCACCGTCGGGTTCTTCACGACCGGCTTCCCGCTGATGCTCGCCGGCATCTTCGGTGTCGACCGCCCGCGCATCGGCATGCTGCTCGGCGCGTTCCTGTTCCCGTTCGCCATCCTGTCCTGGCCGGCCGGCCTGCTGGCACCGAAGTGGACCGCACGGCGGATGGTGCTCGCCGGCGGCGTCGCGTACGGCATCGGCGTCGCGCTCGTGCCGTTCGCGCCGCTGCCTTGGACGTGGGCGCTGATGCCGTGGCTCGGTGTGTGCTCGGCCGTGATGTTCGTGCCGTCGATGCTGTGGCTGCTCGAGCGCGCCGAAGGCATCGGGCGGAGCACCGCGGTCGCGTCGTTCCACGCCGCGGGATCGCTCGGCTTCCTGCTCGGCCCCTTGTGCTGCGGCGCCCTCGTCGAACTCGGCGGCGGCGCGATGCACGGCTACGAACTCGCGTTCGTGTTCGCCGGCGCGTCCGTGCTCGCGAGCGCCCTGCTCGTCCGCCGTTCGGCGCGCGCCCCGTGAGTCGGCGTCGACCGTCGTACGATCAGTCCGCGCCGAAGGTCCACGTCGTTTCGCTGCGGTGCCGGTGGCCCGGTTCGAGGATCGTGGACGGGAACCGTGGATGGTGCACGCTGTCGGGGAAGTGCTGCGTCTCGAGGCAGAGGCCGCTGCGCGCTCCGTACGGCGCCCCCGACTTGCCGCGCTGCCCGCGCAGGCGGTTGCCGGTGTAGAGCTGCAGCCCCGGCTCGGTCGTCGCGATCCGCATCCATCGTCCGGACGCGGGATCGCGCAGTTCGGCGACCGCCTGGTCGATCGACGCACGGGGGCGGAGCACGAAGTTGTGGTCGTACCCCGCCGCCGGTGTGGCGAGCAGGTCGGCGATGCGCGCCGCGAGCGGCTGCGCGTTCGTGAAGTCGAGCGCGGTGCCGGCGACCGGGTCGATCGCGCCGGTCGGGATCAGCGCGGCCTCCGTCGGCGTGAAGGTGTCCGCGTCCACGCGCAGCGTGTGGTCGAGGATCGTCGGCGCCCCCGCGCCCGCGAGGTTCCAGTACGCGTGGTTCGTCGCGCAGAACGGAGTGCGCCGGTCGGCCGTCGCGTCGATCGTGATCGACAAGCGCGCGCCCGGCAGCAGCCGGTACTCGACCATGGTGTCGACGGTGCCGGGATAGCCCTCGTCGCCATCGTCGCTGCGGTGCACGAAGCGGACACTCGCCCCGGCGGCGGTGGTGTCGCGGCGCCAGAGCACCTTGTCGAAACCGCGAACCCCGCCGTGCAGATGGTTCGGCCCTTCGTTCGCGGTGAGCCGATGCCGCGCGCCGTCGAGTTCGAACGACGCGCCGCCGATGCGGTTGCAGACGCGGCCGACGATGCCGCCGAAGTACTGGTTGTCGGGCGACTCGTACCCTTCCACCCCGTCGAAGCCGAGCGCGACGTCCGCGACGACGCCGTGCCGATCGGGAACCCGCACCGCGACGAGCGTCGCGCCGAAGTCCGTGACGTCGATCTCCAGGCCCGGCACGCGCAGCGTCCACAGCGATGCCGCGCGACCGTCCTGCGTGCGGCCGAACGGCCTCACGCCGACCCGGGGTGCATGCGCGCGAGCAGTCCGCGGTAGCGCTCCCGCAGCTCCGTGTGCGCCTTGCCGTGCTCCGGCCTCGGCGCGACCGAGGCCCCGAGCCGCACGAACGGTTCGGCGACCTCGGCGATCGGCAGGTCGCGCTCCCCCGCCGCGAGGCGCACCGACCATGCGACCTGGATCGCGGCCCCGAGGGCACCGGTCTCCGTCTCTTCGAGAACACGAACGGGCGCGTCGAAGCAGTCGGCAAGGATCTGCCGCCACAACGCGTTCTTCGCACCGCCGCCGGTGACCCGCACCTGGTCGACGCCGACGCCGAGCGCACGCACCCGGTCGAGCCCCTCCGCGAGGTTCAGCGCGGTCCCTTCGAGCGCCGCGCGGTACAGATGGCCCGGCGCCAGCAACCCGGGCCGCAACCCCGACAACGTGCCGGTCGCGAGCGGCAGGTCGGGAACCCGTTCGCCGACCAGGAACGGCAGCCACAGGAGACCGTCGGACCCGACGGGCACGTGCTGCGCGGCGGCCGTCAGTGCGTCGTGATCGAGACCGGTCAGGTGCTTCACTTCCTCGGCGACGCCGGTCGCGTTCATGACGCAGAGCAGCGGCAACCACGCGCCGTCGCTGCTGCAGAACGGCGCGATCGCGCCGCGCGGGTCGACGAGCGGCTGCTCCGTGCGGGTGAAGATCGTGCCCGACGTGCCGAGGCTCGCCACCACCACGCTGCTCGACGTCGCGCCGGCGCCGATCGCGGACATCATGTTGTCGCCGCCGCCGGCGCTCACGGGCACACCGGCCTCGAGGCCGAGCGACAGCGCGGCCGCCGACGTGAGTCGGCCCGCGAACGCCCCCGGCGCGCGCAGACGCGGCAGGAGACTCGGCAGCCGCGGATCGATCGCGGCCATCGCCTTCTCGTCGAACGTGCGCACGACGGGATCGAAGAAGCCGGTGCCCGACGCGTCGCCGAACTCCATCGACGCCTCGCCGGTCAGCCACAGGTTGACGTAGTCGTGCGGCAGGAGCACGGTGCGAGCGCGAGCCCAGTTCGCGGGTTCGTTGCGCGCGATCCAGACGAGCTTGCTCGCGGTGAAGCCGGTCGGCACCGGGCGGCCGAGGCGCCGGCCCAGCTCCGCGGCCTCGTTCGCGGTCGCGGTGTCGCACCACAGCTTCGCGGGGCGAACGACCGCACCCTTGCCGTCGATCACGACCGCGCCGTGCTGCTGCCCCGACACACCGATGCCCGCGATCCTGCCGTCGCCGATCTGCGCGAGCACGTCGCGGGCCGTCGCCCGCACGGCGTCGATCCACACCTGCGGTCTCTGCTCCATGTGGCCCGGCGGCAGGCCGGCAACCATCGTGTGGGGGTGCGAACTGCGCGCGACCACCTCGTGGCGCTCGCCGTCGACGACGAGCGCCTTCGTGCTCTGCGTCCCGACGTCGAAACCGAGGAACAGCGGCGCGGTCATTCGCGCACCGGCTCGACGTTGCCGTCCGCGCCGATCCGCAGCACCCGGTAGCCGCCGTTCATCCGGAACCAGACCGCCATCAGCAGGAAGATCGCCGCCATCGTCGCGGGAAGGAACGAGTCGACCCGCAGCGTCTGCCGGTCACCCGCGATCGACGCGGCGATCACGGCACGCTCGTCCGCCGTGAGTCGTTCGAGTACACGGGCCGGATCGTCGGCACCTTCCTTCGCGAGCGCGTCGCGCGCCGCACCGAGCTTCTGGTTGACGGCGCCTAGTTGCTTGCCGTCGATGCCGTGCACCTCGGAGAAGACCAGGAACTGGCTCGGCTCCTTGGCCTCGTACTGAGCGACCAGCGCCGGCGCCTGCGTTCGCAGCTCGGCGCCCGCGAAGCGGTCCTTCGCGTAGCCGAGCCCGGGGCCGCCGACGATGCCGGCGGACAACATGCCGATGCCGCCCATCAGGCTGATCGCGATGGCGCCCGTGCGCGGGAAGCGGTCGCTGGCGACCGCGAGCATCGTCGGCCAGAAGAACGTCTTCCCGACCGCGTAGACGGTCAGCGCCAACAGGGCACCGGCGAACGTCTCGATGCCCGCCGTCAGGTTGAGGCCGACGCACGCGAGCACCGCACTGACGAGGAGGATCACGACCGGCGACAGCCCCATGCGTTCGATCGCCCCGGCGCAGAAGCGCAGGCCGAACATCACCGCCGACGTGAACACGAACAGGATCTGCCCCTGCGCCGGAGTCAGGATGTTGCCGGTGATGTTCCCGATCCACGAGTCGGTTCCGAGTTCGACGGCGCCGATCAGCAGGTGCGTGACGAACAGCGTGAACAGGAGCCACGAGCCGAACGAGAAGCCGGTCGTCACGCCCGCGGCGACGACCAGCGCGCCGGCGATCCCGTAGCCGACGACGGACGGGAGACCGAGGACGCTGCCGAAGAACTGGCTCAGCAGGAGACAGATGACGATCGCGCCGAGCACACCGACGTCGGAGAACATCGCGCCGAACGACAGGCCGCTGCGCTGCGCCTCGGACTTCGGCATCGCCTGCCCGAAGAACAGGAGCCCGTAGAAAACCGTCGGCACCAGGAACACGACGAGCAATGTCTGCCAGCCGATGCTGCCGCCGAAGAAGTAGACCGTGAGGCCGCCGAGTACCAGGCCCGCCGGCCAGCTCGCGTGCAGGATGTTGAGGTAGTGCGTGCGGTGGTTCGGGAAGAGCGTCGCGACGAGCGGGTTCGCCACCGCTTCGAGCGTGCCGTTCGCGAGGCCGAACACGAACGTGCCCCAGTACAGGATCTGGTACGCGGCCGTCGGCTGGTCGGCGGACGCGAGGTACGGGGTCACCGACGACAACAGGTGGAAGAGGAACGCCGCGACGATCAGCAGGCGATAGCCGAGCCGGTCGCAGACGAGCCCACCGGCGATGATGCCGAAGCAGAAGCCCGGGAAGAGCGCCGTGTTGATCTCGCCGATCTGCTGGTCGGTGAACCCGAACTCGAGCCGCCACTTGTCGACGATGCCGGCGCGGATGCTGAAGCCGACGCCGGCGGCGAGGATGGCGAAGAAGCCGGCCCACAGCAGCCGGGAAGCGTTCGGCGCGATGCCGTCGCGTTGCATGTTCATGGCGAGAGGGCGGAGCGAGGGAGCGAGAGGGGAAACGGAGCGGGGCGGAGCGAGCGATCAGCGCGCGCCGAGCGCGTGCTCGAGTGCCAGTTGGTTCAGGCGCACGTAGCCGCAGCCGCGTGCACCGGCAGCGTTGGCGTCGAACGTCTCGAACGACGCGCGGTCGCGCAACAGGTCGGCGAGCGTCTCGCCCTGCGCGAGTGTGGGCGCGCCGAGTTCGTCGACGCCCGACTCGCGCATCGCGGCCTTCACCTCGGGATCGGCGCGGTACTTCGCGGCGCGTTCGCGAAGGAGCCGGTACGTCTTCATGTTCGCGGCCGCCGACGCCCAAACGCCGGCGAGGTCCTCGGTGCGCGACGGCTTGTAGTCGAAGTGGCGCGGGCCGTCGTAGCCGCCGGTCTCGAGCAGGTCGACGAGGAAGAACGCGGACAGCACGTCGCCGTGGCCGAACACCAGGTCCTGGTCGTACTTGATGCCGCGCTGGCCGTTCAGGTCGATGTGGAAGAGCTTGCCGTGCCACAGCGCCTGCGCGATGCCGTGCACGAAGTTGAGCCCGGCCATCTGCTCGTGCCCGACCTCCGGGTTGAGCCCCACCATCTCCTCGTGCTCGAGCGTCGCGATGAACGCGAGCGCGTGGCCGATCGTCGGCAGCAGGATGTCGCCGCGCGGTTCGTTCGGCTTCGGCTCGATGGCGAAGCGGATGCCGTAGCGGCGCTCCTTGCAGTACGTCGTGAGCAGGTTCATCCCCTCGCGGAAGCGGTCCAGGGCCGTGCGCACGTCCTTGGCTCCGTCGTACTCCGCGCCCTCGCGCCCGCCCCAGAACACGTACGTCTGCGCCCCGAGCTCGGCGGCGAGGTCGAGGTTTCGCATGACCTTGCGCAGCGCGAAGCGACGCACGTCGCGGCGGTTGCTCGTGAACGCACCGTCCTTGAACACGGGATGCGTGAACAGGTTCGTCGTCGCCATCGGCACCTTCATGCCCGTGCGCTCGAGCGCCTGCCGGAAACGGGCGACGTGCTGCGCACGCGCCTTGTCGTCGCTGCCGAACGGGATCAGGTCGTCGTCGTGGAACGTGACCCCGTACGCGCCGAGCTCGGCGAGCCGTGTGACCGTCTCCACTGGATCGATGGGCGCGCGGGTCGCGTCACCGAACGGGTCCCGCGCCTGCCAGCCGACGGTCCAGAGACCGAACGTGAACCTGTCCTTCGTCGTCTTCGTCATCGTCTGCCCTCACTCGTGTTGCTCGAGCGGTACTCGGTCGCCGACAGGCCCATCTGCCGACGGAACTGCCGAGCGAAGTCGCTGTGGTCGTAGAACCCGGACTGCAGCGCGACTTCCGTCACGGGAATCGTGGTCGAACGGAGCAGGGAACACGCGTGCAGGATGCGCATCCGCATCAGGTAGTCGCGCGGCGTCGCCTGGAACGTGCTGCGGAATTTCCGCGTGAACTGCCGCACCGACAACCCCGCCATCTTCGCGAGCCCCGTCGCGTCGAGCGCGCTGCGGAAGTTCGCTTTGATGTGCTCGGCGACGGGCGCGAGTTCGAGGTACGGCGCGATCGCCGCGTGCTGCTCCTCGTAGCTGCGCACCGTGCCGCACACGCCGCAGCACTCGCCGCGGCGGTCGAACAGCGGCAGCTTGTCGGTGACGAACCACTCGGGGTTGCCTTCGGCGTTGGGGAACAGCTCGATCAGCGAGAGCAGCGGTTTCTTCGACTGCATCACGCGGCGGTCGTCGCGTCGGTACTTCTCGGCGAGGCGTGGCGGAAAGATACCATCGTCGGTGAGCCCGACGATCTGTTCTTCGGTTTCGAAGCCGCAGCTGCGCACGAACGCAGGATTGCCCATCATGAGGCGGCTCTGCCGATCCTTGGCGAAGAACAGCGTCCCTGGCAGATGGTCGAACAGGTGTCGAAACGGCCCCGGCGACAGGTTGTCGAACCACTCCCGAACGTCGGCGGCGACTGCCATGGCCGAAGTCTACCGGGGCGGCGTCCAAGGAATACAAGCGGGCAGGATCGCTGGACGCGACACTGGCGGCCATGCGAGTTCTCGGCGCCTTCGTGGCTTGCACGCTGGTAGCGGCAGCAGCCGGCGCCCAACGCGCGGCTGAGCCGCCTGCATCCGCGACCCCCTCCGTCAGCGCCGTGGCGGCGGGGCGTGCGGTGCGCGTACTGTTCGTCGGGGCACCGACGGACAATGGCCCCCACCACGATCCGATCACGCGCTACCGCGCGTTGAAGCGCGGCGTCGGCGTCGACGGCATCCACCTCACGTACTCGGAGGATCCGGCGAGCGCGTTCTCGACCGATGGCCTCGCCCCGTTCGACGTCGTGCTGCTCTACGGCAACTGGGACCAGCACGGGGTGATGCCGAGAGCGCAGCTCGGCGCGCTGATCGCGTTCGTCGAAGGCGGCGGCGGCTTCGTACCGGTGCACTGCGCGTCGGCGTGCTGGGGTCGTTCCCCCGCATTCGTGAAGCTCGTCGGCGGACGCTTCGTGCGCCATGGCGGCGAGGAGTTCACGGTCGAGAACGTCGCCCCCGACCATCCGGTGCTCGCAGGCCTGCCCGGCTTTCGCGCGTGGGACGAGACGTACGAGCACGACGAGCAGGGCACCGACCGCGTGATCCTGCAGCGGAGGGCGGACGAGCCGTGGACGTGGGTCCGCACCCAGGGCAAGGGCCGCGTCTTCTACACCGCATCCGGTCACGACCATCGGGTTTGGGACGTGCCCGAGTTCCAGCAACTGCTGCGGAACGGCATCCTCTGGGCGGCAGGCGATGCGGCGCGTGCGCGGCTCACGGCCCTCGCGCTGCCGAAGCTCGAACAGGAGCCGGTCTCGCTCCCCGGCTACCTGCATCGGCGCGAGATCACGCTCGCGCAGAAGCCGCTGCCGCCAGCCGAATCGCAGAAGCTGGTCCAGGTCCCGATCGGCATGCGGTGCGAACTCTTCGCGAGCGAGCCCGACATCGTGAACCCGATCCACGTCGCGTGGGACCACCGCGGCCGCGCGTTCGTCGTCGAGACGATCGACTACCCGAACAACCTCCAGAAGCGCGACCTCGGCCACGACCGCATCACGATCTGCGAGGACACCGACGGCGACGGCAAGGCCGACCGCTTCACGCGCTTCGCCGAAGGACTGTCGATCCCGACGTCGATCGTGTTCTGCAACGGGGGCGTGGTCTGCACGAACGGCCCCGACGTGCTCTTCCTCGCGGACACCGACGGCGACGACCGCGCCGACGTGAAGACGGTGCTGTTCACCGGGTTCTCGATGGGCGACACACACGCCGGCATCTCGAACCTGAAGTACGGCTTCGACGGGCGGGTGTGGGCGACGATCGGCTACTCGGGCTTCGCGGGCGAGGTCGGCGGGGTGCACCACGAATTCGCACAGGGCCTGCTGCGGTTCGCACCGGACGGCTCGTCGCTCGAGTTCCTGCAGCACACGACGAACAACACGTGGGGCCTCGGCTTCACGAGTTCGTTCGACGTCACAGGTTCGACCGCGAACGGCAACCCGAGCTGGTACTTCACCTTCGCCGACGCGCGCTATCGCGCCGTCGGCCTCGAACCGCACGCCACGCCGCGCGCCGACGACGACCCGCACTGGTTCCCGATCGCGAACGACCTGCGCCAGGCCGACTGGTTCGAGCACTTCACCGCCGCAGCGGGCCACGCGGTCTACACGGCGGCCAGGTTCCCCGCCGATTACCACGACCGCCGCGCGTTCGTCTGCGAACCGACCGGCAAGCTCGTCGCGATCTTCGACCTCGCGCGCACGGGCGGCGGGTTCCGCGCGCGCCAGTCGCCGAACAATCTCTTCGCCTCGGCCGACGCGTGGACGAGCCCCGTATGCGCGGAGGTCGGACCCGACGGGGCAGTGTGGATCTGCGACTGGTACAACCTCGTCATCCAGCACAACCCGGCACCGACGAAGCGCACCGCGGGCATCGATGCGAAGACGGGCAAGGGCAACGCGTACGAAACGCCGCTGCGCGACAACCAGCTCGGTCGCATCTGGCGCGTGTTCCCCGAGGGCACGAAGGACGACGTGCCGCCGCGCCTCGATCCCCAGGCACCGGCGAGCCTGCTCGCGGGACTCTCGCACGACAACCTCGCGTGGCGCCTGCACGCCCAACGCCTGCTCGTCGAACGGGGCGAGCGCGACGTCGCGCCGCAGCTCGTGCGCCTCGCACGCGACGGCGGCACGGCCGCCCCACACGCCCTGCATGCGCTCGCCCAGCTGCGAGGCCTGGCCGACGACGTCGCCGCAACGGCGCTGCGTTCGCCGCACGAACCCACGCGGCGGGCCGCGATCGCCCTCGCGAGCGTCGCGGTACTGAAGGATGCGTTCGTCGGCGACGGCCCGCTGCGCGCGAACGGCCGCGATCTCGCCGACCTGCTGGTCCGGCTGTCCGAAGCCGCAGCCGACCCCGCGATCGCCGCCGCGATCGTGCGCACCGGCATCGAGATGGAAGGCGGAGTCTTCGCCGACGTCACGCTGCGCGACGCGTGGCAGATCGCGGCGCGACGGCACGCACCCGGCGTGCTCGCGGCGGCGAAGGACGCGGGCATCGTGCTCGGCACGAAGCGCGATCCGGTCGACCTGCTGCCCAACCCGACGTTCGCCGACGTCGCCTCCGATGCCGCGCGGCCCGCCGGCTGGACCGACCTGCGCGTCTACCAGGGCGCCCCCGCCGAGAACGTCACCGTCGCGCGTGCGGAGAGCGAAGGGCGCGGCGGCACACCGTGCCTGCGCGTGTCGACGGCCAAGGCCTCGGACTGCGGCGTCGCGGCGACCGTCGCCGTGAAGGCCGGCACACGCTACCGACTGTCGGGCTGGATCCGCACCGAAGACATCGTCCCGGTGCGCGGCAGCGACGGCGTGATGCTGAACGTGCACGGCATGGTGCGGACGGCCGGCGTCGCGGGCACGACGGACTGGACGGAGGTGAGCGTCGAGTTCGACGCGGAGGAAGACGCGGAGATCGTCGTGCACTGCCTGTTCGGCGGCTGGGGCGGTGCCCGCGGCACCGCGTGGTTCGACGACGTGTCGCTCGTCGCCGTGGGCAGCGGCAACTCGCTCGTCGGTGCACTCGAGAAGCTCGCGGCGCTGCCGGCCGCCGCGGACGCCGCGGCAGAGGCCCCGCGCGAACGTTCGTTCCCGATCGATCCTGCGGTGCACGACCGCGGCGCCGCGGTGTTCTCGCGGACCTGTATCGCGTGCCACGGCCTCGACGGGCGCGGCCTGCCGCCCGTGTTCCCCCCGCTCGACGGCTCGGAGTGGCTGACGGGCGCGCCGGAGAGAGCGATCGACATCGTGCTGTCGGGCCTCTTCGGCCCGATCACCGTGAAGGGCACACGCTTCGACAGCCTGATGGCGCCGCTCGGCGCGACCCTGTCCGATGCGGAGATCGCCGACGCGCTGACCTTCGTGCGCCAGCGCTGGTCGAACGACGCGGCCCCGGTGACCGCCGAGCAGATCGCGGCGCGCCGCGCGCTGCAGAAGGACCGCACCCTGCCGTGGACCGAAGCAGAGCTGAAGTGACCCCATGAAGAAGCAACGCGCCGCGATCGTCGGACTCGGCTTCGGCGCCGAGTTCATCCCGATCTACCAGAACCATCCCGACGCCGAGATGTACGCGGTCTGCCAGCGCGATCCGAAGCGGCTCGACGCGATCGGCAGGACGTTCGGCATCGGCAAGCGCTACACGAGCTACGCCGACCTGCTCCGCGACAAGGACGTCGACTTCGTCCACATCAACACGCCGATCCCCGACCACGCGGCGATGACGCTGCAGGCGCTCGAAGCCGGCAAACACGTCGCGTGCACCGTGCCGATGGCGACGAGCGTCGACGACTGCCGCCGCATCGTCGAGGCGTGCGACCGGACGAAGAAGAAGTACATGATGATGGAGACCGTCGTCTACTCGCGCGAGTTCCTGTTCGTGCAGGAGCTGCTGCGCCGCGGCGAACTCGGCAAGCTGCAGTTCCTGCAAGCGAGCCACCAGCAGGACATGGACGGCTGGCCCGGCTACTGGCCCGGACTGCCGCCGATGTACTACGCGACGCACTGCACGGGCCCGATGCTCGGCCTGCCGCGCAAGGACGCCGAATACGTGTCGTGCTTCGGCAGCGGCACGATCCGCAGCGAGATGGTCGGCATCTACGGGTCGCCGTTCGCCGTCGAGACCGCGCACGTGAAGCTGCGGCACAGCGACCTGAGCGCGCGTATCGTGCGCTCGCTGTTCGACACCGCGCGCCAGTACCGCGAGAGCATCGACGTCTACGGCACGAAGAAGGCGTTCGAGTGGCCGCTCATCGAAGGCGAGAGGGCCGTGCTCCACACGGCGAAGCGCCCCGAGCACGAGATCGCCGAGCGCATCGAGGTCCCGGACTTCGCCCACCTCCTGCCCGAGAGCATCCGCCGCTTCACGACGAAGGGCGTCTACGACCTCGCGGGCAACGAGCACCTGTCGTTCACACAGGGCGGCGGCCACGGCGGCAGCCACCCACACCTCGCGCACGAGTTCCTGCGTGCGCTCGTCGAGGATCGCGATCCGTGGCCGAACGCGAGGCAGAGTGCCAACTGGACGTGCGTAGGGATCCTCGCGCACGAGTCCGCGATGCAGGGCGGAGCGAAGAAGGACCTGCCGGGCTGGTCGTTCAGCGGCTGAGGGAAGAGCCATGACCGCGCGCCAGCAGCGACTCGGGTTCTCGTTCCTGTACTTCGGGCCGCGCCTCGACCCATCGCTGCATCGCTGGTTCGAGCGACTGCGCCACCACGGCTACGCCGGCGCCGAGCTGCCCGTCGTCGGCGCGACACCCGACGATCTGGCAACGACGCGTCGCGCGCTGGACGCGGCGGGGCTGCGCGCGACGGCCGTGGGGTTCGCCACCGCGGACGCCGACCCGATCTCGCCGGATACGAGCGTGCGGCGCGCCGCCATCGACTGGCTCGCCCGACTCGCGGAACACGCGGTGGCGCTCGGGGCGAACGTGCTCGCCGGCCCGATCCACTCCGCGTACGGCCGGTTCAGCGACGCACCGCCGACGCGGGACGAGTTCGTCCGGTGCACGGACGTGCTGCGCGCGGCCGGCGAACGCGCGGCGCGTCTCGGCGTCACACTCGCGATCGAGCCGCTGAACCGCTTCGAGTGCTCCTTCTGCAACACCGCGGCGCAGTGCAACGACCTCGTGCGGGCCGTCGCCCATCCGAACGTCCGCGCCGCGCTGGACACGCACCACGCGCACATCGAGGAGAACGACGTCGCCGACGCGATCACGGCGAGCAGCGAGACACTGGGCCACGTGCAGCTGTCGGAGAACCACCGCGGCACACCGGGAACGGGCCAGGTCGACTTCCCGCGCGTGCTCGCCACCCTCGACACGATCGGCTACGCAGGCTGGCTGGTCGTCGAGGCGTTCTCGCGCCACGATCCGGCCTTCGGCTCGGCGCTGCGCATCTGGCGCCCGCTCGACCGCGGCGCCGAGGAAGTGATCGCCGCCGGCGCGGCGGTCGTGCGCGGCATGGCCTGACGGCGCGGGCGACCCTCGCTTCGCCACTCCGGAGCCGCGCTGCATACTCCCGCGCATGCTGACCCGCCTGTGTGTCGCCGGCTACCGCTCGGCGCGAAACCTGCCGCTCGAGCTCGGGCAGGTCACGGTGTTCGTCGGTGCCAACGGCTCCGGCAAGAGCAACCTGTACCGCGGGCTGAAGCTGTTCACCGAGGCCGCCGCCGGCCGCCTGTCGCGCGCGCTCGCCGACGAAGGCGGATTGCGATCGGCGTTCTCCGCGAACGAGAGCCCGACACCCTGCACCGAACTCCGGCTCTCGTGCACGGTCGACGAATGGAGCTACGAACTGGCGATCGGCCTGCCGCCGGTCGGTCCGTCCACGGCGTTCGGCCTCGATCCCTACGTGCTGTCCGAGCGACTGACGGCGCGCGTCGAAGGACGGAACGTGGTGTTCGTCGAACGACACAGCGTCCGGACGAGAGTGCGTGACCAGGAGGGGCGGTTCGTCGACTTCCCGCACGACCTGCTCTCGGGCGAAGCGGCGCTCGGCCAGATCCACGATCCGCAGCGTTTCCCCGAACTCGCCGCGCTGCGCCAGCGGCTGCTCGGCTGGCGCTTCTACCATCAATTCCGCACCGACGAGGACTCGCCGCTGCGCCGACCCCAGATCGGCGTGTTCACGCCGGTGCTCGCCCACGACGGCGTCGATCTCGCCGCGGCGCTGCAGTCGATCCGGGAGCACGGTCTCGGCGTCGGCGGGTCGTCGCTGGGCGACTGGCTGGACCGCGCGCTGCCCGGTGCAGAGCTGCTCGTCACCAACGACGCCCGCGCCGCGTTCGAAGTGCTGCTCGCACTGCCGAACATCCAGCGGCCCCTGCGCGCCGCCGAGATGTCCGACGGCCAGCTCCGCCTTCTCTGTCTCCTTGCAGCGCTGTCGAGCCCGAGGGCGCCGGAGCTCCTGGTGTTCAACGAGCCGGAGACGAGCCTGCACCCCGACGTGCTGCCCGTGCTCGCCGACCTGGTCGTCGCCGCGTCACAGCACAGCCAGATCGTGCTCACGACGCACGACCATGCGTTCGCCGAGCGCATCGCGGGCCGCACCGGCGAGAAGCCGCGCGAACTCGAGCTGCGGAACGGCGAGACGCGGATCGCGGGGCGGGGTCGCTACGAGTAGGCGCGTCCGCCTCACGGGCTCGTGCCGAAGCCGCCACCGGGCTGGTGGCCGTAGCCCTTGATGCGCGCCTTGTCGACGACGGGTCCCTTGTCCTTGTTCAGGAAGGCGCTCTCGAGCTTCTCGACGATGGCGTCCTTGATCTTGTCGAGCGTGCCCTTCTTCTCGGCGATGCCCTTCGCGTTCTCCATGCCGGCGATCTCGAGGCGAGAATCGCCGATGTAGGCACGCGCGCGTTCGAGCACCGGCTCGAGCTTCTTCACGAGCGCTTCGACGTCGAACACGAAGTCCGTCGTGCCGTAGTCGGCGACGGCGAAGTTGATGATCGTGCTGTGGTCCTGAACACAGAGGAAGTAGCAGCCGAGCACCGGGCTCGTCTCGAACAGGTCGAGGTTCAACGCGCCGACCAGCAGCGCCTTGTTCGCGGCGTCGCACTCGCGGTAGTCGCGCACGTACTCGACGATCGTCTGGAAGATGTCGGCGAGCGTCTCGAGCAGCCCCACCACCGGGCCGGACACCGCGCCGCCGTCGGCGAACACGCCGAGAGCCTTGCCGGTGAACGCGGCGGTCTGCACACCGGCCTTCGCGCTCTTGCTCGCGATCTCGCGCTGCAACAGGACGAGCAGCGCGTCGAACGCCGCCATCGGGTCGCCCGCCGCGATCGCGTGGCGCCTGCCCTCGATCGAGTGCTTGTCCCACGCGGTCTTCGCGACGCCGGCCCAGCCGACGATCGCTTTGCCGCCGGACGAGATCGCACCGACGAACGGCGCAAGATCGGTCGCGAACTTCTCGACGGTGCCGAGGCCGAGCGCCGAGAAGATCTTCGTCGGGTCGATGTCCGGGCAGAGCTTCTTGCAGAAGTCGACGATCTGCGCGCGGATGCCGGCGAACTGGTCGCCCATGCCGCTCTTCGCCGCAGCGATCGCGCCGGCCTTGCCGGTCGTCTTGAACGCGTCGACGCCGGACTTGATGTCCTTCACGCCGGACACGAGGTCCTTGCCGGTGTCGTGGGCTTCCTTCAGCGACTTCGCGCCGGTCTTGAACCGCTCCCACTTGCTGCCGACACCCTGCGCCATGCCGACGAGCGTCGTCGCCTTGAACTGCAGCTTCTTCCCTTCGAACTGCTTCTGCAGCGCCATCGCCTGCGCGCGGGCGACGAACTCCATCGCCTCGATCTCCTCCTTCGTCAGCTTGCGCTTGTCGAGGTCGTTGAGGGCGCGGTAGAGGTTCGTGCACGCGCCCTTGTCGTTGCGCACGCTCTTCTTCCAGTCCTTGCCCTGCCGGCTCTGCTCGAAGCGCCAGCGATCGAACGCGGTCTTGATCGCCGCTTTCGCCGTGTCCGACTTGTCCGTGTCGTACTTCAGGATCGCCGCGTCGACCGCCTGCAGGAACTCGCTGCGCGGATTGGTCAGCGAGTAGGTGTCCTTCATCCACTGCTCGCGCGTCGGAATGAGCGCCATGGTGTTCTCGGTTCGTCGAGGGGTGCGGGAAGCGAAGACGGCGGGACCATCGCGCGACGGCTGCAAGCCGTCAAGGAAGGCACCGCCGGGCCGGTGGCCGGAGAGAACGGCGGCGGCCGCATGCCCGTTGCAGCAAGGCGGCCCGGCGTCGCGTAGGATCGGCTTCTCGCGGAGTTCGGGCGCGACTCGACGCGGCGGCCCCGCCTTCCGGCCGGTGGCAGGGCCGGGAGCGAAGTTCAGTTCGCTTCGACGCGGAACGCAGCCGTCGGCAGGAAGCCGATCGGCTCGAGCAGCACCGCCTGCGCCCAGAACGTCACCGGCAGGACCGCGGGCGGCAGCGGCAGCACGAACGTCGGGTACCCGGAGGGTGCGGGCGCCATCGGCACGAGGATGTCCGGCGACGGCCACAGGATGCACGGGACGGAGAGCGGAGCCAGCACGACGGGCTGCGCCGCGAGCCCGAGCACGAGGACCAACGGCGATGACGCGACGCCGGCGCTGAACGTCAGGCTGCGGTCGAAGTCCGCGGCAGCGAAGAGTTCGGTTCCCGCCAGGGCGGCGCAACCGGCCACCTCCTGCGTGAGCACGGGTGCGTTCGCCGGACGAACGGTCAGGTCCAGGCGCAGCGAGCCGAGCCCAGGTGCCGCGATCTGCGTGACGGCGGTCACCCGGATCGGGAACGCCGTCGACCCGACCGGCACGACCGGAAACCCTAGTCCCCAACCGAGGCCCTGGTAGTCGACGCTGCCGTCGTCGCCGACGTCGATCAGCACGGTCGGCAGCGGTGCACCGGGCGTGCCTTGGAATTGCACGGCCAGTTCGAGCTGGACGGTCGTCGGCACCGTGGCGGAGAGGTCGAGCCGGATGTCCGCACTGGCTGTCGCCGCGACCGGCTGCGTGCTCGTGTTGGTGACACCGACGTGCTGTTCGACCCTCAGCCGCCGCACACCGAGGTACTCCTGCACCAGGTGGTTGGACACCGCCAGGCTGTTGTTGCCTGCGGCGTCCTGAGCGCCCGTGGCGAGGATCGAGGGGATCAGGTTCGTGGTCTGCGTTTCGGCGACGCTGCCGGCGACCGCGGTGACCGACAACGGCGAGACCGCGACGGGTTGCATCGAGACCTGCTGGGCGGTCGCGGCGGTGGCCAACGACCAGAGAACGACGGACAAGCGATGGGACACGACTTCCTCCGGGGAATGCGCCGGATAGCCGCGCCCCCGGGAAAGGTCACACGGGTCAATTCGCCTGGATGCGGTAGGCGCCCGTCGCTTCGAACCCGGCCGGCGTGAGCGGCACTCCCTGCGCCCAGAACGTCACCGGACGCACGGCCGGCGGCAGCGGCAGCGAATAGCCGAGAGGACTCGGGATCACCGCCACGATGTCGAGCGTCGGCAGCACGACGCACGGTGTCGGAGCCGCGGACGGCAGCACGAACGGGAACACACCGAGCCCGAAGACGAGCAGCACCGGGCCCGTCGGCGGCAGGCCGAACGTGCCGAACTCGACGCCGCCGCCGAACGTGCGGAACGCGTAGAGGTGGTACGGCACGCTGCAGCCGAACAGCACGACGTCGATCTGCGTCGGATGCTCGGGCGCGACGCCGACGGTGACGCTGCTCACGACCGAACCCGTGATCGCGAGCGACGATTCGGTACGCACACGAACGAACGTCGGCGCCGGGCCGAGCACCCTCGCGATCGCGAACGACGGCGTCGCCGGTCCAGACTGCCAGTCGATCGAGCCGTCGTCGTCGATGTCCACCTGCAGCGCCGGCGCCGGCGCGCCGCCCGTGGCGGCGAGCGTGGACGAGACCTGCAGCACGACGGACTCGTTCGTGGCCGCCGCGAACTGGAGGAGCACCTCCGCGGTCGCCGACGCCGAACTCGCGGGGACCGCCGCGGTCGCGACGTCGAGACGGTGCTCGATCGTCGCGGTGCAGCCGATTGCAAGCTGCGTCAGGTTCGTGGTGACGCGCGCCGACGCGCTCTCGACGCCCGTGGTCTGCGCGGACGTCACGAGGCCCGGCACCACGACGCTGCTCTGTGTGTCGACGGTGCCGGCGACGGTCGTCGATGCGACGATCGGTCCGATCGTCTGCGCCCCGACCGTGACCTGCTGCGCGAACAGACCCGCCGGAGCGCCGGCGACGAGGGCGATCGAAAGGGCGCGGAACATGCGGCGAGTATGCCGCGCGCTGCGATCTCCGGGGGCGAAGCGGCAGAAACGACCCGCTTCGAACGCCCTGCGTTGCCGCGAACGCGGGCCCGAGCCCGAGCGAGCGCCCCGCGGGCGCTTCGCTCAGTGCGCGTCGACCTGCAGCGTGTCCGTGGTGAGCAGACCCTGCGGCGCGATGCGAACTCCCTGCGCCCAGAAGGTCACGGGACGCACCGCCGGCGGCAACGGCAGCGTCGACTGGAGGAAGCCGCCGGCCCCGGGCGCCATGAACAGGATCAGGTCCGGCGACGGGAACAGCACGCACGGCAGCGCGGCGCCGGCCGGAGGCAGCAGGATGGGCTGCACCCCGAGTCCGAGGACCAGCACCACGGGCGCCGCCTGCGACGGGAACGCGGAGAACGTCACCGAGCCGTCGAACAGGGGCGATGCGAGCATGCTGTTCGCGAGGCCATCGCAGCCGAATCCGATCTTCGTGGCCGACGTGAAGGGGGCGGGCGTGATGTTGAACGTAACCGCGAACGACGCATTGCCGTCGATGGCGAGCGAAGACGCCAGGTGCAGTCGCACCGGAGTCGGCGTGGGCCCGACGACCATCGGGAACGGCGCGATCGTCGCGGGAGGAGGCACGGGCTGGCCGGGTGCGTTCGAGTACTCGAGGACCCCGTCGTTCGACACGTCGACCTCGAGCAGCGGCAGTGCCGCACCCGCGGTGCCGCCGTACTCCTGGTCGATCCGCACCCACACCGTGGTGAAGGAGGTCGCGACGAGGGTGACCACGACGTCCGAGTCGCAATCGACGTGCGCCGCGAGCCCGCCGCTCGACACACCCATCAGGTGCTCGATGCGGAACTGCTGCTCGGCCTGTGTCGCCCAAGACGACGCGGTCAGCAGGCTGGCGGCGTTCCCGCCGCCCGAACTGGCACCGGCGCCGATCGCGTCGACGGCGACCACCGACGACGCGGTGTTGGTGATCGCACCGACGGTGGCCGAGGTCGAGTGCGGGGAAGCGAGCACGGCACCCATCGAGACCTGCTGAGCGACAACACTCGCGCCGAGCCCCGAAACCTCACCCGCAAGGAAGAGAAGTCGACTGGTCTGGTTCATGCTGGTCTCCGAGAGGCGCCCCGGATGGCCCGCGTCCTCCGGCCCGTAACACGACCAGCGTCGTGGCGAGCTTCGATCGTGACCTTCCCCGCCGTCGCCCCGCGTCGCTCACTGCCGAGTCACGCCGCCGGCGCGGCGGCGCCGCTCACCCGGTGACGCCGCCGAGCTTGCCGCAGCACTTCTTGTGCTTCTTGCCGCTGCCGCACGGGCACGGCTCGTTGGGCCCGACCTTCTTCTCGAGGCGCTTGAACGGCCGCGGCTTCACCTCGATCCCGTCGACGAAGTACCAGACGCCGTCCTCCTTGCGGAAGCTCGCGATCTCGTGGTGCGTGATGTCCTCGCCGGCGATCGTGTAGTAGGCCTTGAAGTCGACGAAGCCTTCGGTGTCCTTCGCGCCGCCGTTCGTGACTTCGAGCACTTCCATGCGGTGCCACACGGCACGCTTGCTCCACTGCTCGGTCGCGTTGCGATCGACGAACTGGCGGCCGTCCGGCGACTGGCTCTCGACGATCCAGTCGACGTTGCCGGTCGCGTAGGCGGTGTAGCGCGACCGCATGAGCTGCTCGGCGGTGGTCGCGGACTGCTTCTTCGTGAGGATCGGTTCGCAGCAGGACGCGAAGTCCTTGCCGCTCGTGCACGGGCACTTCATCGGCGCGACCGTAGGGAACCGTGCGGCGGCGGTCAACCTTGCGGACGCGCAGCCCGCGACGGCAGCAGGCCGGCGACGAGATCGAACGTGCGCGCCGTGGCGCCCTGGTTCTTCGTGATGACCTCGCGAGCCCGTTCGCCGAGTGCGGCGCGGAGACCGGCGTCGGCGAGCAGGCGGCCGAGTTCGTCGGGGAACGCCTCGCGCGACGGGACCTGCAGCACGGCATCCGCCTCGCGCAGCAGCTCGACGTCGCGACGGAAGTTCGTCGTGTGCGGACCGAAGATCACGGCGCGGCCCTGTGCCGCGGGTTCGAGCATGTTCTGGCCGCCGTGCGGGATCAGGCTGCCGCCGACGAAAGCGACATCGCACGCGGAATAGAAGCGCTGCAGCTGACCGATCGTGTCGACGACGACCACGGTGCGCGGATCGAGCGCGGGCAGGCTCGCACCGGCGATGCTCCATCGCACCGTCGGCCGACCGAGGGCCTCGACCGCGGCACACACGGACGCGGCCCGTTCGGGGTGGCGCGGCACGAGCACGGTGCGCACCGCGAGGCCGCGGCTCGCGACCACTTCGTCGATCGCCCGCACGACCACGGTTTCTTCGTCGTCGTGCGTCGAACCCGCGACGAGCACGAGTTCGCCGCGCGGCGACAGCCACGGGCGCAACGTGGCGCGCGCGCTCGCGTGGTCCCCCATCACGACACTGTCGTACTTCATGTTCCCGGTGACGTGCACTCGCGCGGAGTCGACGCCGAGATCGAGGAGCCGCTTCTGGTAGGCCCGGTCCTGCACGCAGTAGGTGCTGATGAGGTCCAACTGCGGCAGGAGGCCGCGCGCGAGCCGATAGCCGCGGAACGTGCGTTCGCTGATGCGCCCGTTGATCACGGCGACGGGGATGCCGCGATGGTGCGCCGCCTGGAGGAAGTTCGGCCAGATCTCGAGCTCCATGAGGAGCACGCAGCGCGGCCGGATGCGCGCGATCGCGCGCGCGGGGAAGTTGGCGAAGTCGAGCGGGTAGAAGACGACCGGCAGGTCCTTGTACTCCTGCCGCGCGACGAGGTGGCCGTTCGGGGTCGTCGTCGAGACGACGATGCGGATGTCGGGTCGCTGCTTTCGCAGTTGCGCGATGAAGTTGCTCGCGGCCTTCACTTCACCGACGGACACACCGTGGATCCACACCGCGTCCTCGCCGCCGAGGCTCTTCGGCAGGAAGCCCATCCGCTCCTTCAGGCTCGAACGCTGGCGGCGATCGACCAGCGAACGCCACAGGAGCAGCGGGCTGTAGACGAGGAACGCCAGCAGGAAGATCGGCTGGTACAGACCCATCGTGAGCCAGCCGCGCACGCGACTCCGCGCCCGGGGCAGCGCCGTCGCGGAGGACGCCCCCGCGCGCGGATCGATCGGACCTGGCGCGGAGGCGATCGGCATCAGTCGAACGCCGGCGCGCAGCACTTCTTGTACTTGATGCCCGAACCGCACGGGCACAGGTCGTTGCGCCCCGGCTTCGGCGCACCGGCAGGCTGCACCGGCGGCTTCGTTGCCGCGGGCCGCGCCTGGGACGGCAGCGGCGGGAACGCGGGAGCGAGGCGACGCGGCGCGGGCGGCGGTGTCGGCGGCGCAGCCGGAGGCGGCGGCGGTTGCTCGGCCGGCGGCGCGGGCGGCGTCGTGCCGTCCCCGCCCTGCGGCGCGTCCGACGGTGCGGCCGGTGCCTGCCCGTCGGCGGGAGCCGGCGCGAGAACGAGGCCCTGCGGCGTCGCGCGAAGGAGGAAGCGTTCGCCGCGCGCCATACGGTCGAGGACTTCCTGCGGGACCTTGCCGGCGGCGACCAGCTGCTCGAACAGCGCCTGCAGTTCCTGCGGCGTGCGCGGCATCGGCGGCGGCGCCGCCTGCTGCTGCTGGGCCGGACGCAGCTTGCCCGTCAGCATGTCGCGGAACGTGTCGGTCGCCTCCTTCTTGTACGAGACCGCGGTGACGTGCTCCGCGATCTCCGTCTTCAGCTGCTGGAACTTCTCGAAGCCTTCCTTCTTGTACTCGTTCTTCGGATCGATCTGCGCGTAGCCGCGGAGCCCGACGCCGGTCTTCAGCACCTCCATCGCGTAGAGGTGGTCCTTCCACTTGGCGTCGATGGTCTCGATGACCCAGAGGCGCTGCATCGCGTCCCAGTGCTCGCCGTAGAGCTTCGCCCGCTCGTCGTGCAGCTTCTCGATGCGCTCCATGATCCAGTCGAAGAGGCGTTCGCGTTCGACGGATTCGAGGCCGTTGAGATCGAGGTCCTCGTCGCAGCGGTGCAGCAGCCACTTGCGAAGCTCGGGGAAGTCGACCGGCTTGTCCTTGTCGCCGGAGCAGCGCTCGACGACCGGCTCGAGGACCTCCTCGAACATGCCGAGCACCTTGTCGCGCAGGCCCTTCCACTCCAGCGCTTCCTGGCGCTGGCCGTAGACGAACTTGCGCTGCTTGTCCATCACCTCGT